>CAYYLE010000048.1:0-1525 GCA_964472375.1 uncultured Rickettsiales bacterium | reverse complement strand
ACCTTAGCTTGCAAGAGCTAGAAGCGATTTTACCTAATTATCTTTCAAGTAACCAGAGCCTACTTATAGCAAGCGATAAAAACGCAAAAGCCCAAATGCTTTTAGAGCTTTTAGCCTTCTTAAAAAGCAACGATATTAAGGTTGCCAACATACTTTTTGATAAAAAACAATAATCAAAGTGGCTCTTATGTAGTAAACTGCATAGTTTTTTGTTATTACAAAAGTTTATGCACACCTAAGTATTTTGTAAAAAACTTATTATACTGCTTTATGTTTTACCTTGTGTTTACTTTAAAACTAAACGCAAACAATTATACACAGTTTGAAAAACAGCTTTTTCAGTATGCCAAGTTTTTTAACTTGCCCTGAAACAAATACACTATGCAACCAAGAAACAGCTACAATAAGTATCTTAATACACTGCAACCTAGAAAATATAACTTCAGATACTGATTATTTAAGTGGTTTTTTTATCTTATGGTAATACATTACATATAGAAAATATGAAATCAGGTAACTTAATTGGTATCATGCATTTTTCATATTAAAACATAATTATTGAAAACTCTACTTTTAACCATACAAATACAAGTGGCTCTTCTGATTTATACTTTAGCACCCCCTCCTGCAACAACTAAAACCAACCTAATAAAATAGTAGCGGTATAAAATTTGAAAGTAATGAAATTGTTATAAGTAACCTTTATTTGCATAATGTTAACAGTGAAGTTGTTGCCTTACAGAGGTGAACCAGTGCTTAATGTATACCCATATATAAAAACAGGACACCAAAATGAGTTAAGCACAGTCCCTACAATTAGCGTCTACTATACATACTCAAACTCATTGCAGAATTTTTATGTAGTAGGCGAACTTAAATATAAAACCAACACCATCTTTGCCAAGTCCTTAAAACATTTTATGTAGATACTAGCATGAAGCTTGATAGTAAGCTTACTATTGCTAGCACCAATTGGTTTACTTTTAAAAATGGTTAGCACTTGGAAATACACCTTATAATATTAATTATGAAAGTAGTGCTATTACAAGTCATGCAAGGCTTAAATACGGTACTTATTTAAAAACAAAATTATGATTTTGAAATTGGCTACTTTTTTAAACCTCTTATGTTAGGATTAAGCCAATATTAAGAAAAGGGACAAGATGCTAACTACTTAGTAGATGCTAATTCTATACCTAGATATAGGTTGAGTATAAAATCTTACATAGGTAAAAACTATAAAACAAACTATGGTACTTTTACCCCTAGTTTATTTGTTTAGCTTAGTAACTTAAAGCTAAATGAAAATACAAGCAATACAAGTAAAGAGCTACCTAGCACTGTAAAAACCAAAAATGATTAAAATAAACGACCTAGAACTTTACCAGGTGTTTTGCAAGCTAGCTACAACTCTTTTGCTGTTAAAGGTAGCATAAAATACAATAGTGTTTTAATAAGTAATTTTAGTTCTAAAACCGATGCTTATGATATAAACACATCTTTACAATTAAAATACTTTTTTTAA
>CAYYLE010000047.1:0-1860 GCA_964472375.1 uncultured Rickettsiales bacterium | reverse complement strand
GTCGCAGGTTCGAATCCTGCCGGATACACCATTTATTCTCTTTGTTTTTCAAAGGCTTCAGAACTTTTTAATTTTTTGTAATTTTCAAACTATGTCAAATTTGTGCCATTTATAGATAAGTTTAATTACTTCAAACTTTTGTTTTTAAATCATCTTGGTTTATTACTATAAGAAAAAGAATAATCATTTTTACTATAAATAAGTAGGACTAAACCTTAAGGTATTCTTTTAAAAATTCTAAAGTAAGTTTATACTTTTCTTTTATATATACTTTGTGTAGATATTTAGATAGTTTGTTGCAATAGCTAAATAAAGATGTTTTAAAAGCTTTTGTTTAGTCTTTTTATAGAATAAGTCTATAATGCTGATTCTTATTCATTAAATATCTATTTTACTTAGTTTGCTAAAACTATGATTTATTTAGCTTTCAATCTCTTTTGTTAGTCTTTGTTGTTTTAATTTATGTAAATATTTGTGATACAAAATTGAAGTAGCGTATATTTTATAAACCATATTATTTTTATAAAGCTTTATTTTATTACTTTATTGGGAAAGTTTAGTATTTTTTATTAGTCTTACTCTAATGATTTAATAGGCTTTTGTGTATTGCTTACATATTTACTTAAATATTTTTTTAAATACACTTTTCCCAACAAGTAGAAAATTAGTTTTTATTTTTTGTATTATTTAATTTCTTATCTTTATGGCTAGTGATTTTTTAAATATTTATTAGAAGATATAACTATAAGTGAAAAATTGTAGTGTAAAGGTTTAAAAAGTTTTATGAAGAATTATTTAGCGTTAGATTTAGGTGTAGGCTCTATTGGTGCTGCTTTATTAAGAGTAAAAAGCAGAGAGGAAATAAATCAGGACAATATACACTTATTTGTAAGAATTTTTGATACTGTAAATGGAAATATTGACAGAAGAGTTAAAAGACTTACAAGAAGAACGCTAGATAAAAAAACAAAAGAGAAAAATACAGCTGTGGAAAAAGCTTGCAAGCATTGACTTTGCTAAAGAGTTTAAAGAAGATTTATTTTATACTTCAACCCAAAAAAAACTGATAAAAAACTAAGTTTGTATAATCCAGACAAAAATGACTTTAGTAGCCAGATAGAGCGGGATTCGAATCCACGATGAATGAAGATAAACAAGCAAAAAAGCTTATAAAAAAGTAGATATGGATGCATTTGGCATAAGCCAAAGCAACGCTGACATTTTAAAAAAGCAAGCAGAAGAAGCACTAATACCTGAAGCAAGAGCAGATGTTGCAGTAGATAAAGCAAATAGCCCTGCATATCAATCAGTTAATTTTGTAGATGCTTTAAATGAAAGATTAAAAAATGCTAGCAAGAACAGTATTAAAAACCCTAAAAACTTAGAGGAAGTATTTAAAAACCAAGGTGGTGATGTAAATGTAAATTTAAGCGACGGTACTACTGCTAATTTTAGATATGGCGACTATGACCTTAATGCAAGAAAAGGTAAAGGCATGGGATTTGTAGGTAAAAAAGTAGAAATAAAGCACCCTAATGTTGCTACACCTGATTTTGAAGATAAGATAAGAAATGCAAAACTTGTAGAAGTTGAGCCTAACGGTAGAAGAACTTATATAACTAGAGATAATGACAAGGTTGTAGTTGGTAGAGATGGTGAAATAATTACAGCTTATAAAATAGACGGCAATGAAGCCTCAAGCCAGACCCTCTGGGAACCAAGAGCTTACGATGAGGCATTTCAACCTCAAACTTCATCGCCTAAAGCTAACTTACCACAACAAAGTGATGAAGTCAACTTAAATAAAGCTTTTGCATTACCAAGCAAGCAACAAACAGCTTCTGAAATGGAAAGGCTTTA
>CAYYLE010000046.1:0-1935 GCA_964472375.1 uncultured Rickettsiales bacterium | reverse complement strand
TAAGTACTTTTACAAATTGTTTTAACTAGTATAAGCACTTTTTTTAAATAAGCTAACAATAAAATTGAAAATTAATTGGAAAAACTTCTAGTTATCGAACAGTAAACAAGGGTTTATTTTAAATTGCAACATTTGAGCAGATTTTCTTCCTCCATCTCCTCCTTTTCTTTGCACTGTAATATTAGCTATCTTAATACTACCTCTATCAGTAATAGAAACATCGCCATTGCCAAACAGGTTTAAGCAAAAGTTAATAGGTTTTAAAGCCCATTTAATTTCTTCTTGTTTAATTTTTAAAATCACAAGCATCCATTCAGCTGAAAATTGCCCTCTACCTTTTAAGATATCTGAAACAATTAAAGACTGCTTACTTTTTAAAAACTCTATAAGTAGCTCTTGTTCTTTTACAGAAAACTCATCCATAAACATTCTTCTTTCATCTCTTGGATTTTTAGTGTAAGGCTCAATCTCTCCTGTGAAATGCTTAAGTATTTTAATAATTTCTTGCGGAATATCCCACATTTGTGAATATTTATCAACCCACCTTTTATCAATTTGGTTAAATCCACTAGGGTTTGAAACTAACTTAACCTGTAAGTTTTGTACATCTAATAACTTTTTTAGTTTTATTTCTATATTAATCTGTACTTGTAAATCTGCTTTATAGCTACCTTTAATTTTACTTGCAACTACGCTTTCTATTTCATCAAGATTATAGTTCATTGCCTTTAACCATTCTTGTGCTAAAGGGTTATTTTTCCAATTATTAAATATATCAACTACATCATTTTCATTCTTAAAACCATCTTTAGCAGTTTTAGAACCAATTGCTACTAAATCTTTCATGATAAATACTTTAAAATGTTATTACCTATTGCCTGCATAACATTTACTGTCATTGCGTTTCCTGCTTGTGCAAGTATTGAGCTTTGTGAAAAATTATCTTGTGCTATTTTTGCTTTTTCAAAGTCAAACCCTTGTAGCAATAATGCCTCTAATCCGCTAAGCTTCCTTATTGTTTTATCTTTCATATAAAATATACCCTGTCTACCTGTTCTCAAGGTTGGTATTTTATTCTCATATAGCCTTAAATCACTTTGTCTTGTATCTAAAACTAAATAATCTCTACTTAGCAAAGCATCTAAGCTATACCTTCCTTTATTGTATTTGTTGTCAAGATATCTTAAAAAAGTTTTATAAGCACTATCGCTAATAATAAAATCTTTATCATTAACTAAAAAATCTTGCAAGTTTGCTTTAACTTCTAAAGGTTTGGGGAAAACAAACTCACCTTTATAAAAATCTTTTCTTATTCCCACAAAGTAAACTCTTTCTCGTGCTTGAGGTATTTTAAAATCAGTGCTTTCAATCACTTTGTAAAAAACCTTATAGCCACTTTCTTCAAGTAGCAATAGTATCTCTTTTAAAATCTTGCCTTTATTAAGATTTACTAAACCCTTTACATTTTCAAGTAAAAAAAACTTAGGTTGTTTTACTTTTAGTATATTGGCTAGGCTATAAATAACCTGCCCTCTTTTATCTTCAAAGCCCTTTCTTTTACCAACTATTGAAAATGATTGACAAGGAAAACCAGCTAGCATAATATCAAAGTCTATTAATTTATTAGGTATTATAGCTGTTAAATCACCATAGTTTTTGTAGCTATCTCCGTAAAAAGCTTTATAAGTATTTTCAGCTTTTTCATCAATTTCACTATACCCAACACACTTGCAACCCAAGTTTTTAAAAGCTAAATGTGCAGAGCCTATCCCTGCACAAAAATCAAAAAATCTTAAACTATCTTTATTCATTGCAACATATACTTTATAAAGTTTTCTTGTTTAAAATACATAAACTATACATTTTAAACAAAAACCCCATAAATTAATACAGAAGCAAAAGCCATTGTTATCCCTATTGCACTTTCATATACAA
>CAYYLE010000045.1:0-2026 GCA_964472375.1 uncultured Rickettsiales bacterium | reverse complement strand
AAAATGGTGCCGGTTGTCGGACTTGAACCAACAACCTACGCATTACAAGTGCGTTGCTCTACCAATTGAGCTAAACCGGCATAAAGAAAGGCTATAAAACTATATAGCTCTTAACTTTGTTAGTATAACACATTTTTATCTAAATATGCAAATAAAAGTTACAAAATAAACAAAAATAGTGCATATTGTTTACAAAAACCTGCTTATTAAAAGCAAAAATAGCTACTACCTACCTCTTGTTCTGCTATTAAGAGCAGGGGTAGGAGCAACTTCAACCCTTTGTGCAGGAGCAACAACTTGTTCAACCTCTTCAACTTTATCTGCATTTGCTTGGGTTTCTAGAACTTCTTCACTTTCAGCATCTGTTGCCAAGTTAACAACCTTAATAATTTCAGCCCCTGAAGAGCTAGGAGAAGATATAATATTTATATTTTGCAAAACAGTTGAGTTACCATCGCCTAACTCATAAAAGAAAAAACCGTCTTCACTTGCATTTCTATTATAATATTCTGCAATATCTTCATACTCTGCATATTCTATATCATTTTTTACTTGTTCTTCAGTATTTTCACTGCTTTCTAAAGGGGTTGTATCAACTATTGATGAATCTATTAATGTTGTTTCTTGCTGAACACTAGGAACAGTTTCTACCTCTACTATCTGCTCTTGCAAAGATTCTTGACTTTGTTGTACTTGATTTAACCCTTCTTCTTGGGTTTCTAAATCTTGTGGCTGTTCTACCACTTCTGGCTCTACTCCAGAAGACAAAATATCACCTAAAAAATCATCAACCTCATTAGCATAAGCACTAAAAGAATGAAGACTTAAACCAAACAATACTACAAATGTTGAGCCAGATATTATTTTCATTTAAAAAACTTTCTAAAAATTTAAATTTGTTTACATAAATAAATTAACAAAGTATGCTAAATTATTATATATAATTTTTACATAATTAACAAAATATAGCTAAAAAAGTGGTTTTTAATACCACTTGTAAAGAACAAATGATTAAAAATATTCTAATAGCCTATGAGTGGTCCTTTGATAACAAAAGCGTTACACAACTAGCAAAAAAACTTAAAACAATTACAAATGTAGAAAATATACATATTGTAGAAAGCTCTTACTATAACAATGCCTCAAAACTACCAAGCAATATAGACTACAACAAAACACTTGGCTTAGGGTTTGGTTTAGGCAGTGCTAAGCTTTTGGGTCTTTCTAAAGACTTCGCAAAGTTTGTTTTTGTTTCTTCTTTAGCGCAATACAACTGTAATGAGCATAATAAAAGACATCTAGAAACCATAAAACTGCTTTTTGATAACAAAAAGACTGTTACCGCCTTAAATGGCTTTGTTTCACGAAGTGGTGTTGTTAAATATGAAACAAGTGCAAACAAAATAGACAAAAATGCCTTATTGCAAGACCTTGCCCTTATGGAAAGCTACAACCTTCAAGATTATGTTTTACAAAACAAAGAGAACATACTAGCTATAACAGGTGAAAATGATTTAATAATCAACCTGCAAGATTTTGAAAACCAATTTAAAGATATTAGCAAAGTTGTTATCAAAGGCTCTAACCACAATTTAGTTATGGAAAAACCTTTAGAAGTTGCTAACAATATTAAGAAGTTTATCTCTTAGGTAAGAAAAAACCGTTTGCATGCTTTAAGCTTTTTGTTTAAACCCTTATAGCATGATTTGCTATATTTTAAATATTTGGTCCTGTTGCATTTGTATTATGCATTGATATTTACACTTAAACTTACAATATTTTGTACACTACACCAATCTGTGTAGACTTTACTATTACAAGTATTTTTAAGCTTTAATTCTCTTAATTGCTTTACCCTCTCTTAAATAAAAACAAGTGCAACAAAGCAAACCATCTGTTTAAAAACTATATATAAGCTACCTTGCTTAATTAAAGTAGTTAAACTCTTTACATCCCCCTAGTCTTTTTCAGACAAAATGATTTTTCTATCTATCTATCTATCTATCTATCTATCTATCTATCTATC
>CAYYLE010000044.1:0-2194 GCA_964472375.1 uncultured Rickettsiales bacterium | reverse complement strand
TTTAATTCTTGGCAGTATTTTTTTACTTAGTCTTAATTCTTATAAAGATTAGAAATACTAGTCATATTTTTGTATTGCAAGCCTTCTTTTTTAGCTTTTTTAAACACTTGTTGGGTTGCTTTTACAATTGGTAGGCTTTTATCACCTTCAACGCACGAAAGTGTATAGTTAAGGTCTTTTTCAAGCAAATCAACAGGAAACATAGGAGTAGTTTTATTTTCTAGCATAAGTTTAGAGCTATTTCTAATCACTCCACTCCAAACTAAAGTTTGAGACATTGCCTCTAATGCTTTATCTATATCTACACCTTGGTTTTTCATCATTGCAATAAGCTCTGCAATAGCACTAACTTGAATACCCATTAAAGAATTAATAGCAAGCTTTAAAACAGCAGCAGAACCAACAGGGCCAGTGTGGTTAGCCAAAGAACCCATGTTTTTTAAAACAGGAACTGATTTATTAAAGTTTTCTTCACTACCACCTACAAGGTGAATAAGAGCCTTACTTTCAGCCTGAATAAGAGAACCTGACACGGGGGCTTCTATAAAGTTTAGGTTTTTTTCTTCAAAAGCTTTGCTTAGTTTTTTAGACCAATCAGGGGTAATGGTAGAGCTTTCAATAGCAATGGCGTTTTCACATAGCCCATGTATTGCACCTTCATCATCATTTAGCCAAACATTTGCAGATGCTATATTGTCTCTAACCATAGAGATTACAAAATCAGCGTTTAAAGCAGCATCTTTTGGGCTTTTTGCAAGCTTTGTCCCTTGCTCTACTAAGCTTTTGCAAGCTTCTTGGCTTCTATTCCAAACAGTAACATCATTACCTTCTAAAATAAGGTTTTTTGCCATTAGTTTGCCCATAGCACCTAAACCCAAAAAAGCAATTTTAGCCATTTTTGTTCTCCCGTTTTTTATTAAATTTTATGCAAACAAAACAAGCCTTGTCTTTTAAGCTCTTGTAAATTTAAAAAATAGATACTTAAAAGAGCAAAGCAAACTATATTCATAAAGCAAAAGCTTAATTTTTTATATAGTTGTTATTATTTCATCTTCTTTTAAGCGAGATTTTGGCAATTTTGCATTAAAATCATCGTTTGAGCGGTATCCTAATGCTACCAAAAAGTCCGCTTTTAAGTTTTTCTCTGCTAGGTTAAATTCTTTGTTTATAATTTCAGGGTTAAAGCCTTCAATTGCTACGGCATCAATGTTTAAAGCACCTAAACCTAATAAAAAAGCACCTAGGTTTATATAGTTTTGCCTTGATGTCCACTGTGCAAATTGACCTTTTTCATCATTTGATTTTATAAAATAGTAGCGTCTTTCAATATTTTCTTGTGTTTCTTCTTTTTTAAAGCGACCATCTTTGCACTCTTTTTCAGCTACTTTTACTAAATGGTTTTTATCAGCATGCAATTGTGAACAAAAAACGACAACCAAGCTAGCTTTTAAAACTTTGTTTAAGTTAAAAGCACAATCCCCTTGAGTTGACTTTGCAATAGTTTCTTTGCCTTCTTTGGTTTTTGCTATTATAAAGCTCCAAGGTTGTAGGTTAATACTAGAAGGTGCAAAAACAAGTAAATCTTTTACTTTTTGAACATCTTCTTTACTTAGTTTTTTAGTTTCGTCAAATTCTTTGGTTGAGTAACGATTTTTTGCAATATCTACAATATTCATGTGTTTTTGCTCCTTGCTTATATTAGTTTTGTATTTTTCTAATCAATGGGTGTATTGTTTTGGCAATACCCATGATGTTTTAATGTTTAGTTGTTTTGCAGCTTGGTAAACCCAGCGTGGGTTTTCAAGCATTGCACAACCTACCATAAAATATCTAATTGTTTATTTGTTGTTGCACTTTTACTTAAATAAGGCTAATCAATCCCCCAAGCCTATGCAACAGATATTTTTGCCTCAATGCGTATTTTCTGCATAAGGTGCCTAAAAAACACGACCCCCAAGGAAGTATTGGCATTTGATGTTGCAAACCCCATGCTTATATTTACAAAGTCAAGCCCTTCATCTTTACATCGGCTTGCAAGGGTTATAGAATCTTTTAGAGTTTTTTCATCTCTTCTATCAAACTCTAGCGCACCAAAACGCACGGTAAGAGCATACTTAGAAGGCAATATTTTGCGTACTTTTTGTAGTGTTTCTAAAATAAAGCGAGACCTATTTTCAAGGTTTACGCCATATTC
>CAYYLE010000043.1:0-2233 GCA_964472375.1 uncultured Rickettsiales bacterium | reverse complement strand
CCCATCTATAACCGTTATACACTAATCTATCAATAGATTTTAAGACCTTTAAATCGTTTTGTATAAAAACCATTGTTTCTAGCAAAATACACAAAGCCAAGCAAGTAATTTTGTTGCATGTAAAGGGTTTTTATAAAAAAACTTAATTAATAATTAAACTTTTTACTTGCTTTTTATGTATATTTATTATATATTCTTGTTTGTTGATTGATTAGAATTCGGGGAAATAAAATGGCAAAACCTGCTACTGTTCTTGTTAAACTTGTAAGCTCTGCTAAGACAGGTTGCTACTATATAACTAAAAAGAACTCTAGAAACACTACTGAAAAACTATCATTTAATAAATATGATAGAGTATTAAGAAAGCATGTTCCTTTTAATGAAACTAAAATAAAATAGTTTTACTTTAAAAATAATTTAAAAGTATTTTATTAAAAAAATACAAGACCACCTAAGGTAAATGATGATGCTTTTGGTGGTTTTTTATCACTTTTGCAATGTCTCTTCTATCACCTTTGTAATGTCTTGTATAGAATATGGTTTTTTTAGCACTATATAGCCTTTGTGTAGGTCTTTTTGGCTAAAGTATATATAGCTTGAAACTATTGCTATATAGGTGTTTTGTTTGTTTTTAGCGGTTTCTTTGTTTAGTTCTGTATTGTCTTGTATGTTTTTATAATCTATAAAAAATATACAATTTTCATTGTTTTTTATGTTTGTAATTAGGTCTTTCTCATTTTCTGTTTTTATAAAAAAGTAATTGTTGTTTTCTAGTATATCAGCTAGTGAAAGGTTTTCTTGCAAGTTGTGTATATATATCATGCAAATGCCTTTTGTTTGTGTTTGTAATTAACAATTTTATTATGTAATATTATACAGTAAAAAGTCTTTTTATTTCTACAAAACAAGGTTAACAATAACAATGATAGAAAAAGATAAACTAGAAAATACTTTAGTTATGGGTCTTCAATTTGGTGATGAAGGCAAAGGTAAAATAACTAATCTTTTAGCCGACCGTGCTGATATTGTAGTAAGGTATCAAGGTGGCAATAATGCTGGGCATACTATTATTATAGAAGATAAAGTTTTTAAGCTTAATCTTTTACCATCTGGTATTTTAAACGAAAAAAAGCTGTGCATTATAGGTTCGGGCGTTGTTTTAAACCCTTTTGATTTACTTAAAGAGCTTGAAAGTGTACAAAGCCATAATATTGATATTACACCTAAAAATCTTTTAATTGATGAAAATACAACCTTAGTTTTACCTATACATAAGATTATTGATGGTATTAGAGAAAGTACATCTAAAAAATCTATCGGCACAACAAAAAAAGGTATTGGACCTTCTTATGAAGATAAAATAGCAAGAAGAGCTGTAAAAGTAGGTGATTTATTATACCCTGACTATTTAAAAAGAAGAATACAAGACCTTGTGGCTTTTCATAAACCATATTTGCAAGAGCAAGATGTAGAAATAAACGCACAAGATATATACAACGAATTGCTTGAAATTGCTGATAAAATTAAGCCTTTTGTATCAAAAACTTGGCAGGTTTTAAAGCAAGCAAGAGATGACAACAAAATAGTATTATTTGAAGGGGCTCAAGGGGCTTTATTAGATATTGACCACGGCACTTACCCTTTTGTTACATCTTCTAATATTTATTCTGGCTATGCATCAATAGGCGGTAACTTTGGCTTAAAAGATATTAAAAAAATCTTAGGTGTTGTCAAAGGCTATACTACAAGGGTTGGTAATGGTCCTTTTCCTAGTGAAATAGTAGACGATGAAGAAATGCACAACCATTTTGTTACCGTTGGTAAAGAATACGGCACAGTAACAAAAAGACAAAGAAGATGCGGTTGGTTTGATGCTGTATCTATAAGAAAAAGCATTTTTGTAAACAGTGTAACAAGCCTTGCACTTACTAAGGTTGATGTACTAGATGACCTTGATGAAATTAAAATTTGCACAGGCTATGATGTAGGTGGCGAAATAGTGCAGGAAATCCCTCATAATGCTGTTTCTTGCCTTATTAAGCCTATTTATGTAACTGTAAAAGGCTGGAAATCTAAAACATATGGCTTAACAGATGCTGCAAAGCTACCTAAAGAGCTTATACAATATATTAAAACTATTCAAGAGCTTGTAGGTGTTAATGTTTCTTTAGTTTCAACAGGTCCTGACAAATCTCATATTATTTATTTTGATCACTCTAGTATTGATTAATTT
>CAYYLE010000042.1:0-2386 GCA_964472375.1 uncultured Rickettsiales bacterium | reverse complement strand
TTCCTTTTTAATTTAGTTACAGTTTACACTGTCTTCATTTCTTTTTGTTTTTTATTTTGTGGGCTTGTAGCTCAGGTGGTTAGAGCGCACCCCTGATAAGGGTGAGGTCGCTAGTTCAAGTCTAGCCAGGCCCACCATTTTACTAGCTTATTTTTTACCGCTTTTTAAAAAGTGGGGATGTAGCTCAATTGGTAGAGCACCTGCTTTGCAAGCAGGGGGTTATCGGTTCGAGTCCGTTCTTCTCCACCACTTTTTCTTTTATTTTTCATTAGTTTATACTTTATATTTTTTTAGTTAATATCGCTTTGTGTATTTGCATTTGGAGATACTTAAGAGGTTTTTGTAAATGTATAGATATGGTTTTACCAATTTCTTTAACTGTAATAATTTTATTATTGTAGTGTAAGCAAGACCTTTTTAAATAGAGCAATTAATACTTATATTTTTCCCAAAAATTTTAAGCAGTTTTTATTTTGCTATTTAATCTGTTGCTATACATGTAGATTTTTTATAGTTTCTAATATAGTAAAACTTAAAATACTTGTAGCTTAAGTAGATAAACACACTTCAAGCAGACAATAAAAAAGAAATATTTACTCTTTGTTTTTAGTTACAATACTGCTTTGTTGAACACTTGCTAATATGTTTCATAAAACCATCTTATCTATTTATTTTGTATCTATCTTTATATTAATAATACTTGTGTAAGTAACTTAATTAAAAAATCACTTAGATAAAAACTTTATAAATTAAAAGTAATTAAGAATTATTTTTAGACTGGTGTTAAATACTTTATAGTTTTTAATCTATATTATTCTCACACTCTTTATAATCTCTTGCCTTTAAAAAGCAAACATTTTTTATCTCAATTTTTTTACAGTGTCTTCGTATTTAATAATTTTGTTAAATGGTCTTAAGTTTATTTATAAATATCTTTCTTTCATATAATATCTAGTTGCATTTTGTTTGCAAAAGTTTGGGTTTATTGCCTAATTTTTTTAAACTTATCTTTATTGTAAAAATACTTTGCATTACATATTTTGTTTATATTTTTTCAACAAAGGTTGTAGATAGTTAAAAAGCCTATATTTTAAGTATTTCGTTTAATAGGGTTGCAGAATTTAGAATCAGTTTGTTTTTAAAAGAATTAAATAAAGTAAGGAGGTTATTTTTATATTCTTGTGCAAACTGTCAGGAAGTAAAGTGCAAAGAATCGATATTTTTTAACCAGCCAATATTAATTTTTTAAAAAATATACAAGTTGTGTAGATGTAGAAAGTAAAGTATCTATCTTTTTAAAGCACAAGAATCTTTTACAAGGCAAGAAAATGATAGTTGTATTTTATTAATAACTTTTAAGAAAAGAAAGATTCTTAAGTTAGTAAATCCATTATTTAAAAGTCTTTATTGTCTTGTTTGTTTACAACTGGTCAATATCTTATCTATTAAATAAAAGGTTCTATAAATCCTTTATAATATTTAGTTACTTGTAATAGTTTCTTCTTATTAGAATCTTTATTGCTACTTTTGGTTTTACGCTGTAATTATTTTCTATTTAATAAGTGTTTTTGCAAGAATCACAATAAATAAGAATCTTTAAGCAACTTAGATAAGAATGATTTAAGAAAACCTAGTTGCTTTAAAAAACACAATATTTAGAATCTTAAATAAATAGGTTGGCAATTACTATCTTTGTAGAATCTCTTAAAAAATAGAATCATAAAACTACATAAATAGAGCATAGCCGTTACTTTTTATTTCTAAGAAAGTGAAAAATCTATGTAAATCCTTCATAAAGCTTATGTTAGTTTAGTTCTTTAAAAAATAACGCCCTTATGATTAGTTTATTTAGTTGATTCTACAAAGACAAAGAATCACATTTCCACTCCATGTAGTATTTAAAACAATAGCTCTAAAGTGATTCTTCTAGTTTTATAGAATCTTTTATTTGCCTTATTGCAAGGCTCTGTACAAATATAACCCATGTAAATAAGGCAATTATAATTATGCAAATCCCCAAGACAAGGCATAGTTTTAATAGATTCCTTTTAACTGATTCCCTGTCTTTCTTGAGAATCTAAATGTTAAAGATAGGAAAACAAGCTTTGTGCAAGGTGTTAGAATCTATTGTATAAAGAGTTAATGTTTTTTAGGTGTGTTTAAAAACCCTTGCTATACCTAGGGTTATAGCTTAATTTCCTACAAGGGAAGCAAATAGGATTTTTTTAAAAGAATTAGATAAGGCTATAAAGACTAGGAATCATAATCAAAATATACAAGGTTGTAACTGCACATATTATATATGTATGTGTTGATTCTTTTTTATAAAACTCAAGCTAAATAAAGGTCTACAAGGTGTTTTAATAAAACCTTTATATATAAACAA
>CAYYLE010000041.1:0-2925 GCA_964472375.1 uncultured Rickettsiales bacterium | reverse complement strand
GTTACAGAAATAGAAAGAGATGATAACTATTCAGAATCTTCAATGAAGATAATAAGAGAAGATATTCTTTCAACATTTAAAGACTATGCACAAAAACTTTCTAGCATTAAGCCGTTGGTTGTTAATTCAGTTTCGGCAATTGAAAACTATGGGCAGTTTTTATATAGTATTGTTTCGCATTTAAATATTCAAAATTCTGAAAAACAAAAGATTTTAGAAGAAAAAGAGCTATATAAAAAGTTTATTATGCTTTTAGCTATTTTAGAGGTTGAAATTGAGCTTATTAAGGTTGAAAAACGCCTTAAAGATAGAGTTAAAAAGCAGATGGAGAAAAATCAAAAAGAATATTTTTTAAACGAGCAACTAAAGGCAATAAAAAAAGAACTAAATGCGATAGATAGCAGTAAAGATGAGCTTAAACTCTTTGAAAAAAAGATAAAAAAACTAGATGCTAACAAAGATGTGAAAGAAAAACTAAGTAGCGAGTTAAATAAGCTATCTTCTATGAACCCAATGTCGGCTGAAGCTAGCGTTGTGCGTAACTATATAGAATGGGTGCTTTCACTTCCTTGGGGAGTTAAAAGCAAGGTTAATATTAACCTTGATAAAGCCCAAAAAGAGCTTGATACTAACCACTATGGTCTTTCTAAGGTAAAAGAGCAAGTGCTTGAGTATTTGGCTGTGCAAAAAAGAGTAGACAAAGTAAAAGGACCAATAATGTGTCTTGTTGGCCCTCCTGGTGTGGGTAAAACATCACTTGCACAGTCTATTGCTAAAGCATCTGGTCGTGAGTTTGTAAGAATATCACTAGGTGGGGTAAGAGACGAAGCAGAAATAAGGGGACACAGAAGAACATACATAGGGGCAATGCCTGGTAAGGTTATTCAGGTGCTTAAAAAAGCTAAGGTTAACAATGCTTTAGTGCTACTTGATGAAATTGACAAAATGGGCTACGATTTTAGAGGCGACCCATCTTCAGCGTTGCTTGAGGTTTTAGACCCCGAGCAAAATGATAAGTTTGTAGACCACTATATAGAGGTTGAATATGATTTATCTAATGTTATGTTTTTAACAACTGCAAACTCTTATAATATCCCTGAACCTTTGCTTGATAGAATGGAGATTATTGGTTTATCAGGCTATACAGAAAAAGAAAAACTAAACATAGCCCAAAACTATTTTGTACCTAACTACAAAAAAGAATTTAATATTAAAAAACAAGAGCTTGAAATTAGTGAAGATGCAATAATTGCTATTATTCGTAACTACACAAGAGAAGCAGGGGTGCGTAGCCTAAGCAGAGCATTAACCAAAGTAATGCGTAAGGCTATTAAAGAAATAGATACAAACAAAGATATAAAATCAATAAAAGTTGATGAAAATAACTTATTTAACTATTTAGGTGCAGCAAAATATCAACAAGGCTTGCTTGATAATAATCTAAGAAAAGGTATTTCAACAGGGTTAGCTTGGACAAAAGTAGGAGGTGAAATCCTTCATATTGAAGCTACCAAAGTGCCTGGTAAAGGAAATATTCAGATGACAGGTAAACTAGGCGATGTAATGAAAGAATCAGTACAAGCTGCATTTTCTTTGGTTAAATCTATGCACAATGAACTTGGTATAGATAAAGAAAAGTTTGAAAAATTTGACCTTCACTTACATGTGCCAGAAGGTGCAACACCAAAAGATGGACCATCAGCAGGTATTGCAATAGTTACAGCTTTAGTTTCTTGCCTTAAAGATGTTAATGCAACTAAAAGCGTTGCAATGACAGGTGAAATAACTTTAAGAGGCAGGGTTTTACCAATTGGTGGCTTAAGAGAAAAGCTTTTAGCTGCCCTTCGTTATGGTATTAAAACCGTTATTATACCTAAAGAAAACAAAAAAGACCTTGATGAAATCAATCAAGATGATATAAAAGGGCTTGATGTTATCTTAGCACATGATATTAATGATGTTTTAAAGGTATCTATAAGTAAATAAAACATAGTAAATAGAACTACTTATAATAGGTTGTTTTTTAATAATTTAGCTTTACCCTTGTAAGGGGCAAGGGCTATAAGGTTAGCTTGTTAATATGTTTTATTAATAAAAACAGGGTTTAAAACACTTAACTTACTTTGTTTTTATGTAAGTTTAAAAAAAATAAGGGGGCGTGCTTTTGTGTTAAAGGCAAGCCCTTTTTTTTTATGCTTGTTTTTGAAGAAAGGTTTAAAGATTTAGTGTTTTTCACACACAAAGATTGCAAAAAATTAAAGCAAAAATAGTGAAAATAAGGTGGTAAAAATATTTTGCGTATCTTATGACTTATAATTTTTTCAAGTAAACCATTGCATTTTTGTTTAAAATTTGTTTTTTAATGTAGAGGCTTTTTATAAAAAGAAGATTTTTAAGGGTTTTATACTGTTTTAAGCCTATAAATTTGGTGTTTTTTCAATCACTTATGTAAAAAATAAAAAAAATATAATCTAGTCAATATCTGCAGTGTTTGCTATGCAAGCGATGTAAAAAAACAATAGATACTAAAAATAGCTTGTTTTTATAGATGTTTTTTATTTAAGTAGTTAAGAATAAAAACACTGATATAAAAAGGTTTTAATCCTATGTTGTGTAAAAAATATAAAAAAGTTAGAAAAACTTGTTGACTTATTTTTTAGTTTATTTTAAACTTTAAAAGTTGTGAGACAAATGCTTTTTTAAAACTTTTGTTTTATTGCACTTTTATAAATGGGTGATTAGCTCAGTTGGTAGAGCATCTCGTTTACACCGAGACGGTCAGCGGTTCAAGTCCGTTATCACCCACCATTTTTTGAAACTAAATTGGGGGTGTAGCTCAGTTGGTTCAGAGTGTCGGCCTGTCACGCCGAAGGTCGCGGGTTCGAGCCCCGTCACTCCCGCCACTTTTAGTTTTATTTCTTTTTT
>CAYYLE010000040.1:0-2925 GCA_964472375.1 uncultured Rickettsiales bacterium | reverse complement strand
GGTAAAGATTTTGTATACAGTCAAAAACCTGCTAAACAAGTTGTTAAACTAAATGAAGAATACTTACAAATTGTAAGAAAAGGACTTTACCAATCTGTAAACATGCGTAAAGGTACAGCAAGAAGGATTGGAATAACGCATCCAAACTTTGATGTTGTAGGTAAAACAGGTACAGCACAGGTAAGAAGAATAACTCTAGAGCAAAGAAAAAGAGGCTATAGTGCATTTGGTTTGCCAGCAAGAAGCAGAGACCATGGGTTGTTTACTTGTTATTTTCCTTACAAAAACCCTAAATATGCTATAACAGTGGTTGTAGAGCATGGTATTTCAGCAGGTGCAACTGCTGTGCCTTTTACAGCACAGATAATAAAATCTTTAGTAAAACATGAAGGCTTTAGTAGGGATAGCTAATGAAAAAAGTTACAAAATATTACTTTGTTATAATATTTTTAATATTTTTGCTTGCTTTTATAGGGGCATCTTTACAATATATTATAGGTATAAACAACTTTAAAGCCCATCTACTAAGGCTTTTTTTGGGTTTTTCTATACTTTTCACTTTGCAATATGTAAAGATAAACTATGTTTATAAAATGATAGATTTTGCCTATTATGCATCGGTATTTTTATTGCTTGTTGTGGAAGTGAATGGAGATGTTTATGGCGGTGCTAAAAGGTGGATTAACTTTTTTGGTGTTTTTCAGCTACAACCTTCCGAGCTTGCAAAGTTTACAGTGATTTTCATGCTTGCTAAATATTTTCACAAAACTTCAAGCATTCAGTTAACCCGCTTACAGGCGTTTTTTCCTCCTTTTGCAATAGTTTTAACACCTTTTATTTTCACTTTTTTACAGCCTGATTTAGGAACATCTGCAATGATATTGTTTTCAGGTAGTGTTATAATATTTTTCAATAACTTTAAGTTAAAATATATTTATGTGCTGTTAGGTTGTAGCTTGGTGCTTTCGCCTATTGTTTATATTAATTTACATGATTATCAAAAAGATAGAATACAAACATTTTTATCACCTTCAACAGATATATTGGGTATGGGTTACCATGTTAATCAGTCTCGTATTGCAATAGGGTCAGGCGGTATTTTTGGCAAAGGTGTAGACCAAATAACACAAACAAAACTAAATTTTTTACCCGAAGAAAATACAGATTTTATTTTTACAGTGTTTAATGAAACCTTTGGCTTTGTTGGTTCGGTTGTTTTAATATTTGTTTATTATTCATTGTTTTTCTCTATATTTTTGCTCACAAGGGAATCAAGGGTTTTATTTACGCGGAATGTTTTAGCGGGTATAAACTTTAATTTATTTTTATATGTAGCTATTAATATGTGTATGGTTATTGGTATTTTCCCTGTTGTGGGTTTGCCTTTACCTTTGCTTTCTTATGGTGGTACTTCTATGGTTTCAACTATGATAGCACTAGGTGTTGTGTTAAACTTTGCTAAAAACCCAAACCCTAGTTTATAGAAAGCTTATTCCTTTCAAGGGAGTGCGTGCAGAGATTCTTTATAATATTTTAACTTTAAGTGTTTGCTTTACTTAGGTTACATATTGACTATTTTGCTAGGTTTAAGCTGGTTTTTAAAAAAAGTACTTTGTCTTTTTATATAGTTTCTAGTTTGCTTTTTTGCTTCTTCCTTTGCTTCTTCTAAGGTTTTTTCACCTTTTAGGTGTAAAATTATCTGTTCTAATCCTAGGGCTTTCATGCCACTTGTAAGGTTATAGTTGCCTTTTAGTATATTTTTAGCTTCTTCTATTGCCCCTTGCTTTATCATTATTTCAAATCTTTCATTACTTCTTTTGTAAAGCTCTTGCCTTTCTCTGTTTATTAAAACAACATCATTTTCGTAGTTAAAAACTTTTTTATTACCTTGTTTATGAAAATAACTAATGTTTTTACCTGTAGCATTAAAAACAGCAAGAGCTCTTGTTATTCTTTGTGTATCATTTTCAGATATTGTTACAGAAAATTCAGGGTCTATTTTTTGTAGTTGGTTGTACAGGTATTTTAGTCCTTTTGTTTCAATTTCTTGCTCTAGTTCTTTATAAAAGTTTGGCATAATTTCAGGAATTTGAGAGATGCCCTCTAAAAGGCTTTTTATATAAAAACCAGTTCCCCCTACAATTAAAGCTTGCTTATTTTCTAAAAGTGCTTTTTTAGTTTCTTTTGTTGCAAGCTCTATCCATTTTGCTACCGAAAAATGCTCTTTTATGCTTAAAAAGTTGTATAGTTTATGTTCTACTTTGTTTTTATCGTAAGTAGATGGCGATGCAGATATAATAGGGATTTCTTTATAAATCTGCATACTATCGGCATTAATAATTACACTTTCTTGCTTTTTAGCAAGCTCCATAGCATAGGCTGATTTACCAGATGCTGTTGTGCCAACTATTATTATTACTTTATTTTTTTGCATTTTTGTGCTTAACTATTTTAGTTACCTTTTGGTTTTTTAAATTATACTATTTTTTTTAACAATCTATTTAAAGTTATGATAAGAGTTGCACTTTTTCAGCCTGATATTCCACAAAACACAGGAACAATAATAAGAACAGCAGCAAGCTTTGGCTTTCATGTTGATATTATAGAGCCTTGTGGTTTTGTATTTTCAGATAAATCTTTTAAAAGGTCTTCTATGGATTATGTAAAGCTAGCAAACTACACTCGCTTTGAATCCTTTGATGTATATAAAGAGTTTTTAAAAGAAAACAACAAAGAAGTTGTACTTGTAAGCACTAAGGCTACTATTTTTTATAAAGATTTTGATTTTAATGAAAACACAGTGTTGCTTTTTGGTAGCGAAAGCAGTGGCTTACCTGATTATATTCATAAAGCATATAAAAACAAAGTAAAAATACCAATGAAAGGGCAAGCAAGGTCTTTAAATCTTGCAATTTCAGTTGCTGT
>CAYYLE010000039.1:0-2942 GCA_964472375.1 uncultured Rickettsiales bacterium | reverse complement strand
TATTCTTTCACGCAATATAAAATCTATTGATGCTAGAATCGTTGACAGGATTTCAATAATTCCAAATGAGCCAAAGGATGAAATTTAAGCAAAAAATACAAAAGCTATTTGAAAAGAAAAAGATTGTTACTTTTATGGATATAGCAAGTGATACTATAACTTGCATTGTACTATCTTTTAAAGAAGACAATACTTTTCAGGTTATTGGCTATACTAAAAATCAATCACTTGGTATAAGAAAAGGTGCAATAGTAGATATTAACCTTGCAGTACAAAGCTTAGGTAAAGTTGTTGAAGAGATTGAAAAACAAACCTCTTTAAGATTAAGCAAAGTTGTAGTTGGCTGCTTGTTGCCACTTTCTAAGCATGTGGTTTACCCTTATGTTGGTAGTGTAGATAGCGTTGTAGATAACGATAAGCTTTATAGTATATTTTCACCTGAAGTTTTTAAAGAAAGAGTTGATTATTCAGACTTTTTATTGCACTTGTTTGCCGAAAATATGCTATTTGACGATGTAGCAATAGATAACCCAAATGGATTATATGTAGACCGCATAAAAGCAGATGTGCATATGATTAGTGCATCTTATTCTGGTTTTGTTAATTTAATTGAGCTTTTAAACTTTTTTGCACTAAGTCCCGAGCTTGTTTTGCATTCGCCTTTAGCATCGGGGTATGGTGCAATGTCTAAAGAAGAATCAGGGCTTAGTGCTTTAAGTATTGAGCTTTCGTATGATACTACAAGTTATTGCTTGTATAAAGATGATGTTTTATTAAAAACAGGCGTTGTAGACTTTGGGCTTGAAGATATAGTAAAAGAGCTTGCAAAAGAGCTTAGTATTTCATTTCTTGTAGCTAAAAAACTTTTTGATTATTATAGTAGTATGGAAGATAAAAATGATGATGCTTCTATACACATTACCCATGGTAAAAAGGCTTATAACATTCAGTCTAGTTTGGTAGGTTATAAAATAAAACAAGGGTATAAAAATATATTTTCGCAAGTTAGTAAACAAGCAATGAAAAACCATAAAACAAGCATGCTTGATAAAATAATTCTTACTGGTCTTGGGGCATCTTACAATGGGCTTGAAGATATTTGTAAAGAAGCTTGTGATTTTATTAACTATTCTTCGTTTAATATAGTAAAAAGGCTACCTGCTGCAAAATATAAAGGTGATTTGTCTTTTTCAGACAATATATTATACGGGATGATAAAATATTACCTAAGTAGTAGAGATTTTGATTTCGGTATGCGTTATTTTGCCGAAAATATAGAAAAGAAATTAATGAGATAGTATTAAGAGCGATTTTATAATATGAGTATAAATTTTTCAGCTGTAGAAGAAAGAGAAACAAACCAAAATCAAGGGCATTCTTTACACCCTATTATTAGCGTGTTTGGTGTAGGCGGTGCTGGTAATAATGCTATTAACAACATGATAGCATTAAACCTAGAAGGTGTACGCTTTATAGCAGGCAATACTGATATGCAGGCTCTTGAATCATGTCATGCACCTACTAAAGTACAGCTAGGCAAAACAATTACAGGCGGTTTAGGTGCAGGCTCTCACCCTGAAGTTGGTGTAAGGGCAGCAGAAGAAGCAGAAGAAGAAATAAGAGAAGCAATAAAAGACTCTAATATGCTATTTATTACCGCAGGTATGGGCGGTGGCACAGGTACTGGTGCATCTAGCATTATTGCTAAAATAGCTAAAGAGATGGATATTTTAACCGTTGGTGTTGTAACCAAACCTTTTGACTTTGAAGGTAGGCAAAAATCAAGCATTGCCGAAAAAGGCGTAGAAGAACTTTTAAAGTATGTTGATACCTTAATTGTGGTTTCTAACCAAATGCTTTTTAAACTTATTGAGCCTGATACATCTTACTTAGATTCATTTAAAATTATTGACCAAGCTATGGTTTCTTGCATTAAGTCTATATCAGATTTAATGTTATCACCTGGTGTTATTAACCTTGATTTTAACGATGTTAAGTTCATGATTGGTGATATGGGCAGGGCTTTATTTAGTGTTGCAGAAGGCGAGGGCGAAAACAGAGCTTTAACAGTTTCAGAGCAAATAATAAGCAACCCTTTAATAGAAGATGTAGAGCTAAAAGGTGCTAGTAAGGTTTTAATAAATATAGCAGGTAGTGATAATATAACACTGCATGAAATTGATGATATTGTAAATAAAATAAAAGCACAGCTTTCTGATGATGCTATAATCAATTTTGGCACAGTTTTAGATGAAAGCCTAGGGGATAAAATTAAGGTTTCTTTGGTTGCAACAGGCATTGAGTTGCAAGAAAATAAAGAAACAGCAAGGGAGATACCTTCTCAATTTGTGCAAAATTATAGGTTTGAAAATGCAGAAAATAGCCAAACAAAGGCAAGCTACGATGCATTAAGTGAAAAAACAGAAAAAATAACTCGCAAAACAAGATACAGCAACAGTGAAGCAGAAAAACCAGCTGAAAATACAGGCTTGCACTATGGCACAAAGACTGTTGAAACTACAAAACAGCCTGTGCGTATAAAAAGCAAAAAAACTACCTTAGTATCGCAAGTAACCAATACTGCAAGCCCAAGCTCTAAGCCACAAGCAAGAGCTGAAAACAAAAACACAAGAGAAAACCACCAAACAGAAGAAATAAGAAAACAAAGCGAAAATAAAAAGCCTGCTTCTCCTTATTCTTCTCGTAAAGGTTTTTTTGATAATGATGACGGCGATAGCTTGTTTAGTAGAATATCTTCTAAAGCTAGCAGTGATAATAACTCTTCTTCTAAAGTTTCTGGCTTTAAAAAGAGTTTTGGTGAGAGCATAGACAAAAAGCTATCTACTCGCTCTTATAAATCTGAAAGTGTATCTTCTAATCTTTCTAAAGATGCATTTTTTGATTTACCTAACTTTTTTAAGATAAAAAAGTAACAGTAGGGT
>CAYYLE010000038.1:0-3656 GCA_964472375.1 uncultured Rickettsiales bacterium | reverse complement strand
CACTTTTGTATATTGTGCTATTTTTTTGTTTTAGTGTGGTTGGTTGCATAGCTTGTATGCACATGCATTATTGCACTTAAGTAAGTATCTTTGTAGAGGTTTTTACCCTATTTTGCGTGTTTTATTTATGGCTTGGGCGGTTTTAAAGGGCTTTTTTACCTTAATAAGAAACATAAGCCTAATATTTTAAGCAATTTACCCAATTTAACTAAAAATTTTAGGCAGTTAAGTTTTTTGCTATAAAGTTGTTTTTTAACAACTAAAACTAATATATTCATATGTTTTAGGGCTATTAGTAAACTTTATAGATGCTTTTTGTTTAAATACAAAAAAACTAAGGCATTTTTAAATTTAATTGGTGTTATTGTGGTTTGTGCAGTCTGTTTTCGTTAAATGTTTTTAAAGCTTATGTTTTTCTATTAATTTATAAAAAGTCAAGTATCTGCCTTTATGAAAAATCTTGTGGTATTTACCTTACTTTTTTGCGTTCAATTAATTAAAATACAAAAATAAAGGCTTTTTAAAGTAGTTTTGTTGTAAGGAAGCCACAACATCACAAAGCAACAAAAAAGCACTTAAAAAGCCCTAAAAATAAGGCAAAATAAGTGCTTTATTGATTTTTAATATAAAAATGGTAGTTTTTTAACTCTAAATGGCTTTAAAGCTAGCCTTTTTTAACAAAACAAGCTTTTAGCATAATTTTCATGCCATCAACTTTGCAGTCAATCTCGTGGTCGCCATCTACAAGCCTAATACCCTTGGCTTTAGCACCTTTTTTTAGCACAGTAGAAGAGCCTTTAAGCTTTAAATCTTTTATTAAAATAACAGTATCACCATCTTCTAGCAAGTTGCCATTGCTGTCTTTTACAACTAATGCACCTTCTTCTGCTTGCTCTTGGTTTTCTCCTTTACTCCATTCATGAAAGCATTCAGGGCAAACAAAAAGCTCTCCGTCTTCATAAACATAAGTAGATGCACACTTTGGGCAATTTGGGGTTGTGTTTTCTTCCATATTTTTTAAAATCTCCTATTGATTATATAGTTTAGCAAAAGCGTTTTTTTAACTAAATACCTCTACTGTAATAGTTCCTATTGTTTAGTTTAAGATTAAGGTTAAATGCCATACCGCCTACTGTTGGTGTAATGCTTGTATATGGTTCTTCTTGCTCTACAACAAAATCATGTAGTGCTGTAAGCTCTATTATAGCAAAACCAGGGTCCATTAGTATTAAAGATGTATAGCCTAAAAACTTAGAATCTAAGACCATGTAGTTATTGGCTTTAATTTTATTAGATTGTATGTAAAAAAGCTCACCTATTAAAGACCCTGCAACAGGTGTTATTATAAGGTCTTGTATTGATGGTGTTTCTGCAAAAGCCTCTATACCATACTCCCAAAAGAAGGTAGACATAATAGCTGAAAACATAAAAGACCCAAAAGGACCATAGCCACCGTTTCTTGCTTGCATGTAGTATACAGCACCCCAGTAAGGGTGTGTTACATAGTTTAGAAACAAATCATCTTGGTCCCACACTGGTCCTTCAGATACATTTTCTTTCCATTTTGAAGGTAGATTTTTTAAGTCTTCAGAAAGCTCACTTTTGCTCCAGTTTGTAAATTCTTCAGGCAATGCGTATAAAACACCTGCCCCTACTACCATAGCACCTAAGCTTACACCCATTGTAGTAAGTATATAGCGGTTTTTATCGTGCTTGTGGTTAGGGTCTTTTAAGTGGTTGTATTCTTCGTCATCTTTGCCATTTACAGCTAGTTTTATACTTTTATAGTGTTCTTGCTGTGCAATATTAATGTTATATTGCTCTGTATAGCTTGTTTGGTTTGTTGCCTGCAATAGTGAGCCTGTTGCTAGTAAAAATAAAACAACTTTGTATAAAATACTTTTATTTGAAAACATTTTTAATTATTTAACCCACTTTTAAGTTTTAGTTTACATAATATTGTTTTTAAAGCCTTAAACAATAAAAAGAGAATTTATTAGATTAACTATAATTTTATAAAAACTAAAAATAACACTATTTTATTTAGCAAGTTTTACTACAAGTGTTATAACTTTGCAACTTATTTGTTTATAAAACATGCTACTTTAAGTTTAAACCAAGCTAACAAAAGGCAAGAAACATGGATTTTTTAGAATATCAAGAGCTTTCACAAAGAACAAACACTCAAGATAAAACCGAAATACAAGAAAGATTAACCAAACTAAACCTAGATAGCTTACACGCCTTAATAGGCATTAGCACAGAATCAGGTGAACTTTTAGATGCCTTTAAAAAGCATATATTTTATGGTAAAGAAATAGACCAAGCTAACATAAAAGAAGAAATAGGCGACCTTATGTGGTATGTTGCCCTGCTTTGCAATGCAAATGGCTTTGATTTTTATAAAATTTTAGAAACTAATATAGAAAAACTAAAAGCAAGATACCCTGAAGGTTTTACAAAAGAGCAAGCAACAGAAAGAAACCTTGCAAAAGAAAGAGAAATTCTTAAAAAATAGTTAGTTCTTAGCTAGTTTTTGTTAATATTTTTGCTATCTTTTACCTTTTATACAACAAAATATTAAGCATTTTTTATAAATTATTACACTTAATTATTTAATGTAATTAAATGTAATGCATGCTTTATAGAATACATATTTTTATTTTAGTAAGATTTAAACAACAGAAAATAAATATGTATGCAAGAAGGATAGCAAAATGCTAATGACTCATAAACAAAACACTATCAAAAAACCTATTACATTTAAAGGTGTGGGCTTACATAGTGCTAAAGAGGCTGTTCTTACTATTAAACCTGCAAGCGATGACACTGGTCTTGTTTTTATTAGAAAAGACCTTAAAGAAAATAACATAATACACATGAAGTGGAGCAATGTAACAAACACAACACTTTGTACACTAGTTAGCAATAGCTTTGGTGCTTATGTTTCTACTGTTGAGCATTTAATGGCTGCATTAAGTGCAAACTCTATTGATAATGCTATACTAGAGCTAAACAACCCTGAAGTTCCTATCTTAGACGGTAGTGCTATTATTTTTGATAAAGAAATAAAAAGAATTGGCGTTAAAAGCTCTACTAAATCTCGTAAATATATTAGAATTTTAAAAACTGTTGAGCTTTCTCAAGATGGTTGGAGTGCAAAACTAGAGCCTAGCAATGGTCGTGATTTTACTTTTAAATTAGACTATAAGCATAGTGTTATTGGTTCTGATGAGTTTAATTTTTCTTTAGATGATGATGATTTTGAAGATATATCTTTATGTCGTACTTTTTGCTTAAAGCAAGATGTAGAAACAATGCAAAGCAAAGGTTTAGCAAAAGGTGGTAGCTTAGACAATGCTATAATAGTTGACGATAGCGGTGTTGTTAATAAAGAAGGCTTAAGATGTAAAGGTGAGTTTGCTAAACATAAAACTTTAGATAGTATTGGCGATATGTACTTAGCTGGCTATCATATTTTAGGTAAGTTAACATCTTATAAAGGTGGTCATACATCTAACAACCTTATTTTAAGAGCTTTATTTGCTGATAAAAGCAACTATGAAATTATTGAGCTTGACAATAGCTTTTTGGCTAAAAGCAACTATAATGAAAAACTTGCAAGCCAATACGCTGCATAATATAGTTTAAGTTTT
>CAYYLE010000037.1:0-4600 GCA_964472375.1 uncultured Rickettsiales bacterium | reverse complement strand
AAAACCAGAACTAGGAAGAGCAATAGCAGATGCCTTAAGCTTTAAAAAAGCAAGAAAAGAAGGTTATATAGCTATAAATAAGGGTGATATAGCACAAGGTTTAAATCTTTCTGAAGATATTATAATAACTTGGTGTTTTGGTCATTTGCTTGAGTTTAAACAGCTAAAAGAAATTGACAAAAAATATGAAAAGTGGAGTTTAGACCATTTGCCTTATAATACCTCTAAGCTTCCTTTAAAAGTTAGCTATGGTAAAAATAAGCAAGTTAAAATAGTTAAAGAACTACTTAAAGATGCAAGCATTATAGTAAATGCAGGCGACCCTGATGAAGAAGGGCAACTATTAGTTGATGAGCTATTACTTTATTTAAAAAAAGACCCCTACTCTAGCAATGTAAAGCGTATTTTAATAAATGATAATACTAGCAAAGCAGTACAAAAATCTTTAGCTAACTTAAAGCAAAATATTGATTTTAAAACACTAGGTGATAGTGCCTATTGTAGGTCGGTTGCTGATTATAAAGTAGGTATGAACTTTACAGCAGGCTATACGCTAAAAGCAAGGCAACAAGGTGCTAATGTTAAGGTGCTTTCGGTTGGGCGTGTGCAAACCCCTATCTTAAACCTTGTATATATGCGTGAAATGGAAGTAAAAAACCATGTTAAAGAAGTGTTTTACAATTTAAAAACCGACAATAACTTTGCTTACAACATACCTAAAGAAAAACTAGAAAACAAACTATGTAAAGACCTTGACTACATAGAAAGCATTAAAACCCAAGCAGAAGAAAACAATAACTTTAAAATAACTAAAATAGAAGTTAAAAAAGAAGAAATAACCCCTCTTTTACCTTACAACCTGCTTGAGCTACAAGCAGAGGCTAACAGGCTTTTTAAACTAAAACCTGAAACAGTAAAAAACCTAACCCAAAACCTAAGAGAAAGACACAAAGCTATAACCTACAATAGGTCTGATTGCCAATATTTAACAGATGAACATTACGAGCAAAGAAAAGAGGTTTTAAAAACAATTAGAGATAATTTAAAATCACTAGATAGCATAAGCACATTGTTCAAAAACTCTGTTGCAAAAGACGATAGCCTAAAGCTAAGTAGCTCTTTTAAAAGCAGAGCGTTTAATAACAAAAATGTATCCGCCCACCATGCTATTATACCAACTATTAACAATGTTGATGTTTCTAAATTTACAAGAGACGAGTTTAACATTTATGTAATGATAGCAAAACGCTATCTTATTCAGTTTTTACCTAATAGAATTAACGAAAAAACAAAATATACTGCAAGCAACAGCACAAAGCTTGAGTTTAATGTAACAACCTCTAAAACACTATCACTTGGTTGGCAAGAATTTTACTTTAATAAAACACTACAAGAAGCTGAAAAAGAAGAAAATAAAGAAGAGCAAGAAAGCCCAAAAACATATAGCTATAAAAAAGGTGATGATGCTAACTTTAACACCTTTAATATTATTGAAGGTGAAACTAAACCAAAACAGCTTTACACATTTGCAACGCTATTAAAACAGCTAACAAATGTAACAAGCTATGTTAAAGATGCAAAAATAAAAGCTTTATTTAAAGAAAAAGATAAAGATAAAAAAGGCGAAAGCGGTGGCATAGGCACACCAGCAACAAGAGATAGTATAATAAAACTATTGTTTGATAGAACTTTTTTAAAAGAAGAAAAAGGCAAAATAGTAACAACAGACTTAGGTAAAGAGTTTTTGTCTTTTTTGCCTGATGAAATCAAAAACCCTGATATGACTGCACTTTGGGCAGAAAAACAAGGTGAAATTAAAGCTAATAAGTTAAGTGTTGCCGATTTTATAAGCTCTATTGATAACTTTATTGATAAACAAGTTGCCTATTTAAAAACCGCAAAGTTAAACATTCATAGCCTAGAAAAAAGAGAGTACAAACCAAGCAGTAAGCAAGCTGTAGGCAAACATAAGTGCAAAACTTGTGATGTACAAAATATTGTAATAAAAGGTAAATATGGCAAGTTTGAAACCTGCCCAAAGTGTAGAACTATTTATAAAGAAGATAAACCAAAGCTAGAAGCATCTTCTCACTCTTGCCCAAAATGCAAAGATGGTAAGCTTATTAAAAGAGCAAGCAAAAAGAAAGACAACCAAGGCAAAACAATTTATTGGTGGGGTTGCTCAAACTTTGCAAATAGGTCAGTAAACTGCAAATTTAGTTGCTTTGACAAAAGCGGAAAACCAGAAGCCTTGTAACCACTATTAAAAATAGCAAATATTCTGTGCAAACAATATTTTAAGTTTTTTTAACTAAAAAATATAGCTATAATAGTCCGTAATGTATAATTTTTAAAAAGACAAGAGGTTATAAAAATTGTTTGATTTTAGTATAAAAAACTGCACCTTAGGTTTACAGCATGTGTGTGCTATGTTTGGTGCAACTATATTAGTTCCTTTTTTAACAGGTCTAGATGTTTCAATAGCTTTGCTTTCAGCGGGCTTGGGTACTTTGTTATTCCACTATATCACAAAAGGTGTTGTGCCTGTATTTTTAGGCTCTTCTTTTGCTTTTATACCTGGCATTGCCCTTGTTTTAAGCCAATATGGGCTTGGTTATGTAAAAGCAGCTCTTGTAGTAACAGGATTAATGTATGTTTTGTATTCTTTTGTTATTAAAGCTTATGGGGTTAGTAAAATAAAAAGCTTGCTACCTCCTGTTGTTGTTGGCTCTATTATTGTATCAATAGGTTTAAAGCTTGTACCTATTGCACTTTCTATGGCTGGTTACTCTAAAGATGCATTAGATTATAAATCTTTATCTGTTGCTTTATTTACACTTTCTGTTGTGCTTTTAATATCTTTTACAAAGTATAAAACAATAAGATTGATACCTATTTTTATAAGCATAGTTGCAGGTTATTTACTTGCTATAACTTTAGGAATGGTTGACTTTAGTATAGTTGCAAATGCTCCTATCTTTGGGCTTAACAGTAGCAATATACCTATGATTTTACAAGCGCCTGAATTTAGCTTAAGTGCTATTTTAATAATTGCACCAATTTCTTTAGTTGTGCTTTTAGAACATATTGGCGATATTGAATCAAACGGTGCTGTTGTTGGTAAAAACTTTGTAAAAAACCCAGGATTAAATAAAACAGTAATGGCAGATGGCTTTGCTACCATGCTAGCGGGCTTTTTAGGCGCCCCTGCAAATACAACATATGGTGAAAATACAGGCGTGCTTGCTGCTACAAAAAACTATAACCCTGCTATATTAAGAATTGCTGCACTTTTTGCCATATTGCTTGCATTTTTTGGTAAGGTTTCAGCACTTATTTCTAGCATACCTGTTGCTGTTATGGGTGGTATTTCTATGCTTTTATTTGGTTTAATTGCATCTATTGGGTTAAAAACACTTGTTAACTCAAAAGTTGATTTTAGCAAGTACAAAAACCTTGTGATACCTGCTATTATTATAATTCTAGGTGTTTTTGTAGACAATGTAACAATTGTTGAAAATATAGCAGTTTCTGGCTTGTTTTTAGCTACCCTAACAGGTGTTATTTTAAATAAGGTATTACCTGATGAGATTTAAAAAATATATATGTTTAAAAAGAAAAAAATTGTCTGCTCAAATGAGGGACAATTACTATAATAGAAGAATTAAAAAATATAAATTAGGTGTATCTTACAACTTATTTGATGGTGAAGACCTACTTGAAGGCTCTATAAAATCCATAAGAAACCATGTAGATTATATTAATGTGGTTTATCAAAATGTATCCAACTTTGGCAATAAATCAGAAACTAATTTAGAAGAATTATTAAAAGACCTTAAAACAAAAGGGCTGATTGATGATTTTGTAGAATATAAACCTACTTTAAACAAATCTACCCCCCCCCCATCACAATGAGACAAATAAAAGAAATCTAGGTCTTAAATTAGCTAAAAAGCAAAACTGTACTCATTTTATGAGTATGGATTGCGATGAGTACTACAAAGGTGCTGAATTTAAAAAAGCAAAGGATTTAGTATATAGAAAAAATATAAAATGCTCTGCTGTTTCATACTATGATTATATTAAATCCAATTACCACTACACTAAACGGTCTTTCACTAGTGTTCCTTTTATTTTTAAAATAAACCACGGTGTAGAATTAGGAAAAGGCTACTTTCCTTGCTTGGCAGACCCTACAAGAAAAGTTAAATTTAAAGGAAGATTTTACTTGCTTCCTGCCAATGAAATAGCCATGCACCACTTTACCCTTGTTAGAAAAAACCTAAAAACAAAGTTTAAAAACTCTTCTATGTGTTTTACACCTGAAGAGATAGAAAAGATAACACATGATGTAATTAAAGCATTACAAAATTGTGATGGTAAAACATTTCTTGGTAATCAAATTACAAAAGTAGAAAATATTTTTAATATAAAAGACAATATTTAGCTTTTGTTGCAAAAAAGATGGTGGCTAAAAAGCATTTAAACCATCTTTTATTGCTTTTTTTGTATCTGAAAGCCCCAAGGTTTTAGCAAACTTAGACGGTGTATAGTTTAAATCTGTACCTAATAGCTGTAAGAACTCTTTTGCACCTAAATC
>CAYYLE010000036.1:0-5042 GCA_964472375.1 uncultured Rickettsiales bacterium | reverse complement strand
TGCTGTAATCTTGTTGGTGCATGTTGCCATGATTACCAAAATCACTGTTTTGCATACCATTATTGCCATAGTTACTATTTTGGTTTGTAAAACCATCGCCATAATGGTTTTGGTCTTGTGCAAATTCATCGCCATTGCTTGCAAAAGCATTGTGCTGGTGTTGATTATTTTGTTGATGCATGCCATTGTTTTGCATATTGTTTCTTTGATTGTTTTGTGCAAAACGGTTTACATTATTACTATTGTTTCTTGTTGCAAAATCATTTTGATTGTTTTTATTTTCAAAATGAGAGCTGTTATTTTCAAAAGGTTGTTGTTGCCTATTTGAGCCAAAACTATTACTGTTTTGGTTATTTTGCCTCTGTGCAAATGTATTTTTGCCTTGGCTTTGTGCAAAGCCGTTGTTGTTTTGCTCTTGGTTTCTTGAAAAAGCATCGCTGTTGCTATTGCCAAACCCACTATTTTGGTTGCTTGCAAAAGCATTATTTTGGCTATTTTGTTTGCTATTGCTATTTTGTGCAAAAGCGTTTGTGTTATTATTTTGAGGGTTTCCAAAATTGTTTTGGTTGTTTGTATTTTGTTGAGAAAAAGCATTATTGTTGCCATTACCTTGTTGATATCTGTCTTGGCTATCTGCTATTGTTTCACCTCTTTCTTCTCTTAATTGGTTTAAAAACTTGGTTTTCTGTTGTTGAAAAACCTGATTAAAAGCGTTTATCTTTCCGCCTTCTTGCTTTGAATCTTTAGTGTTGTTTTTATGAAAATCAAAAGTATTTACATCGTTTTGAGTAAAATTAGGGTTTACATTATTAGAGTTTACTCCAGTAAAAGCTTGCGCACCACCTTGCTGAAGGGTTAAAGGGTTAATGTCTTTGTGCTGACCTAATTGATGTTGACCCGCATTTTCCTGCTGTCGATTATCACTAAAGCTATAATTTTGAGAAAAAGCCGATTGTTGGCTTGTTTGATTGTTGTTTCTGTTTGAAGAATTAGAGCTAGAAGGCTGAAAAACAGAATTACTTGCCATAAAATCTTGCTTATAGTTGCCAGACTCTTGGCTGTATTGTTGGCTATTGCTTTGCGAATGATTGCTAAAAGCATCCATCTGCTTCTGAAAAGCCCCTTTGCTTTGTTCAGCATCTTTTTTAAGTTTATTTTCTTGAAAAGCGGAATTGTTACTAAAGCTATTATTGTTATTGTTGCTAAACTGACTTTGGTTGCTACTATGGTTTTGCCCTTGACCAGCTTGAGAAATAATTATTCTGCTATTGCAACTAATACAAGGCACAGCATCGTAACTATCATTATCAGGCATTAAAAACTGACTTTTACCACAACCTTTACACTTAAGCACTATTAAAGAATTCATTTAAGCTAGCTTCCTATATACTCTTTTTTCAAAAATAATTTAATTTTTGCTTTTTTATTTACGCATTTGAATGTGTTATTTTAACATAATTTTAACTATGTAGATAGTATATTATTTAGTGTATTTTATTAAGGAGATTTTTTACTTGAAAGGGTCAAAAAAAGTTGTTGTTGAGTTTGATAACGTTTACCTAAGGTACACAAAAGAAGATAACTTGCTTAAAAATGTAAGCTTTAAAATAGAAGAAGGCGATTTTTACTTTCTAACAGGTAAAAGTGGTGCTGGTAAAACTACACTTCTTAATATTATTAATCTTTCTCTTAGTCCATCAGGTGGCTTTGTTTCATTATTTGGTAAAGATGTAGCAACAATAAGCACAAGAAAAAGACCATACACACTAAGACAAATGGGGCTAATCTTTCAAGACTTTAAGCTAATAGATAGCTTAAATGTTTTTCAAAATATTGCATTGCCACTTAGAATACTAAACGAAAAAGAAGACACCATTAAAAGCAAAGTACATGAAATGCTTAAATGGGTTAATATGGAGCAATATGAAGATGCCTACCCTAATGTACTTTCAGGTGGGCAGCAACAAATAGTAGCTATGGCTAGAGCCGTTATAAACAAACCAAAACTAATTCTTGCCGATGAAGCCACAGCAGGTGTTGGCTATGAAATGGAAAAAAACATTATCTTTTTGTTAGAAGAGTTAGCATCGCAAGGAACTGCTGTTATTTTTGCAACCCATAATAAAGAGCTTGTTAAAAAATCATCTAACAAAAACCTGCACATACAAGACCACACAGTAAAAAGAATAACAAAGTATATAAGATAGCATGGCAAAATCATTAGTAGTTTTTAGCAAAAAAAACATTTGGACAACACTATTTACAGCACTTACATCATGCCTTACTGCTGTTTCTATTATTAGTATATTTAGTGTTTTAGTAATTAAACAAGTTTCTGACCCTCTTACATACATAGACAAAACGCAAATAACTGTTTATGCTTTTCCTGAAAGCAACAGAAAAATGACCTCTGATAAAGCTAAGGTTATTGAAAACTATCTTACAGAAAATAAATCCATAGAAAGTTTTGAAAAAGTAAGCGATGAAAAAATACGCTCTTTAATGAACAGATTTATAAAATTTAATAAAATAACCGAAAATTTACAGCTTCCTATTGTTTTTCAGGTGCTTTTAAGCCAAGAAACTAGCATAACCCATCATGACCTTGAGTTTGCCCTTAACAACAAAGCTGAAAATGTTTTTGTAGAAAGTAAAAATGACAGTATAAAGGCACTTTCTTCAAAAGTTTTAGGAATTAAAGGAGTTTTAACCCTTATTCCCTTTTTAATGCTTTTTGCACTTTTGAGTTCTGTGGGGATTTTTGTTGCTGTAATTATAAACCTACACAAAAAAGAGCTTAATATTTTGCTTTTTTTAGGTACTACTGTTGCAAGGATATCGCGAGAGTATTCTTTTTGGATTGCAAGCATTACGCTAAAAGGCTCTTTTATAGGTGTGTTGCTTGGTATTTTACTATCTTTAATTGTTGCTTTTGTATTTAAGCTTGTTATTGCAATATCTTTTTTAATCAACTTTTTACTAATTTTGTTATTTGTACCCTTTATTTTTGCAATTTTAACGCATATACTTGCTAGTATAGTTACTTTCAATCTATCATACAAAATGTTTCAAAAATGATTATTATTTATTTTTTAAGGTCTTTAGTCTTCAATATAATTGCGTATTCTTCTGTTTCCTTAGCTTATGTACTTGGTATTTTAGTATCTAAAATCAGCACTAAAGCTACATTTAATTCTGCAAAAAGATACTGTGCCTTTGTGCATTATATGCTTTACAAAATTGTAGGAGTTAAGCTAGAAATTAGAGGAGCTGAAAAAGTTACTCATCTTTCTAACAAAGCTTGTATTATAGCTTCTTCTCATCAATCAATATGGGAAACAATGTTTGTTTACAACAAGCTATTTAGCGACCCAAGATATGTGCTAAAAAAAGAGATTGTACAAACCACTATGCTTGGCAAAACCATAGAAAACCATGTAGGTATTGCCATTGACCGCAAAAAGATAAAGCAATCATCTTTTGTTATTTTAAATAAATCAAAAGAGCTTTTTGAAAACAATAGTCAATTAATTATTTTTCCTGAAGGCACAAGGGTAAAGCCTGGCAAAAGCATAAAATGGAAAAAAAGCTTTGCAAAAATTTATGAAGAACATAAAGTTCCTATTGTTCCTGTTGCTTTAAACTCTGGATATATTTGGCCAAAACAAAGTTTTTTAAAGTTCCCTGGTAAATTAATAGTTGAGTTTTTAGACCCAATAGAACCTGGTCTAAACCAAACCCAAATTATGGAAAAAGTACCAAGACTTGTGCAAGAAAAATCAATTGCCCTTGCAAATGAAGGTGCTTGTAAATACATTAAAAACAAATATTTAAAAGCTACTAAGTAGTTAATTTTACAAAAGCATTTGTAGAGTTCATATTTTGTTTGTTAAAATTAAAAACATAAGAAGCCAAATATTATATATAAAGTTTTTAACATGAATAAAAAACTTGATGCAAAAAGTATTGCAGAGTTATCTTCTCATAGTCTTTTCAAAGACCTAAGCACAGAAACATTGCAAGATATGTTTGCAAATGCTTATGTAAAAGAATACCGTGCAGGGCAATATTTGGCTTGCCAAGGTGAAGAGTGCGAATATATATATTTTGTAAAAAAAGGTGCATTGCGTGGCTTTATAGGTGAACAAACTGGAGATGAAACCATTGTAAACCTTTTTAAAAAAGGTGATATTTGTTGCGATGAAAGCATATTTACTACAAATATTGCAAGGTTTCCTTACAACCTTGTTACACTTAAAAAAACTAATTTAATAGTTATTCATAAATACGAACTTACTAAGCATATTTCTAAAAATAGTACTTTTTCTAATAATCTACTTTATTTTATTGGCTATAAAAATATAAAAATGCAAAAGCATATGGAAGCCATACTTTCTAAAACCCCTCTTGAAAGAATAGGTAGCTATATTTTAGAAAATACTAAAGAAAATACCATAGATTTTCAGTTTAATAAATCTGTAATTGCTAATTATTTAGGAATGTCGCCAGAAACATTTTCTCGTAATTTCTCAAAACTAAAAGAGGTATTTTCTATTACAGTAGAAAACAACCGTATAAAGATTCAAGACCCTGATGCAATGTGTACCTTTTGTAATCTTGATTTTGTTCACAAATGCTCTCGCCGAAAAGAAAAACAAGAACCTAGCCAGTAAAACTATTTTTAAATAGGGGTTTTTAAACAATAACCCCTATTTTACAAGACTAATTTTTTAGACCCTTAAAAATAATTTCAAATCCTGAAGATGTTTGCATCTTTGCAATAACTATTTATATAAGCAAAGAAAAACTTACCTTCATGGGCTTTTTTGCTTTAGTTTAAAAAATAAAAATTAGATTGTTGTTGTATTCATATATGCTTGAAAAAATTAAACAAATATAAAGGCTTTTTCTTCACTGCAATAATCTTGAAAATAAAATTTTTATTTTTGCTGATTGCACTAGATAAAGATTAAAATCTTTAAAAAGCAAACACACTTAACCGTTTTTAATTTTATTTAAGCCAAGCTTTACAAATATAACCT
>CAYYLE010000035.1:0-5495 GCA_964472375.1 uncultured Rickettsiales bacterium | reverse complement strand
GCATTTTTGTGTCGTGATGGTAAGGTGTCTTTTACAGACAGTTTTAAGGTTAACATTAAAGAAAGAATAGGAGGTGGAGATAGCTTTGTAGCTGGTTTACTACAAGGCTTGTTTAATAAAGAAGATAATCCGTTACAGTTTGCTTTAATGGGCGTGTTAATGAAGTACTCCATATTAGGAGATGTACTAGATGTTAATGTAAGTTCTGTAAGAAGCAATGTAAGTAGCTTGGGTTTAGATATTAAAAGGTAATTAATTTTGTTTTTAAAACAAAGGGGTAGATATGTTTAATATTGATTTAATAGTGGTTATGTTTTTCTTAGGAATTATCTTAAGCACTGGTTTTGTATTTAAAAAGCTAGGTAGGTCTAGCTCTTCTAACTACTTTAGAGGTGGTGGAAGAATGTTATGGTGGATGGTTGGTTCTACCATTTTTATGACTCAATTTTCAGCTTGGACCTTTACAGGTGCAGCAGCAAAAGGTTACACAGATGGTCTTATGGTTATAGCTGTGTTTGTTGGTAATGTTGTTGGTTTCTATGCTGCTTATAAATATTTTGCTGCTAAATACCGTCAAACAAGAGTTGACACAGGTGGTGAAATCATAAGAAAGCGTTTTGGTAGCAAAAACGAGCAGTTTTTTACATGGCTTACAGTTCCAATGTCTGTTGTAAGTGGTGGTTTATGGCTTAATTCACTTGCTATTTTCGTATCATTAGTTTTAAAAGTTGATGTTGTAACAACAATTTGGCTTACAGGTGCTGCTGTTATATTTGTTTCATTACTAGGTGGTGCATGGGGCGTTGTAGCAACTGACTTTGTACAGTCTTTAATTGTTGCTGTTGTTTCTGTTATGTGTGCTATTGTTGCATTATACCAAGTAGGTGGTCCTGGTGTTATTATTTCAGACTTCCCAGGTGGTTTTGTTTATGGACCTGATATGAACTATGGAATGATTTTTATAGGTACTTTCTTATTCTTCCTAATTAAACAAATTCAAACAAACAACTCTATGTTTAACTCTTATAGATTTCTAGCTGCTAAAGATTCAAAAAATGCATCAAAAGGTGCTATGCTTGCTTTAGTTTTAATGGTGTTTGGTACAATTATTTGGTTTATTCCTCCTTGGGCAACTGCTATTTTATACCCAGATGCAGGAACACATTATGCACCACAACTAGCTAATAGGTCAAAAGAAGCTGTATACTTAATATTTGCTGAAAGGTCAATGCCTGCTGGTACTGTTGGTATTATAATAGCTTGTTTATTTGCTGCTACTATGTCTTCAATGGATTCAGCTTTAAACAGAGATTCAGGTATTATTGTTAAAAGTTTCTACAAAGCAGTTTTAAAACCAAAAGCAACAGATAGAGAGCTTTTATTAGTTGGTAATGTTGTTTGTTTACTAATTGGTTTACTTGTTATTTTAACAGCTTTATTCTACCACTCTTTAAAAGGCTTAAGTTTATTTGACTTAGCAATGCAAGTAGGTACAATTGCACAAGCACCGATGTTAGTTCCGTTATTCTTTGGTGTTTTCTACAAAAAAACTCCAGATTGGTCAGGTTATGTAACAGTATTGTTTGGTATTTTAGTTTCTTACTTAATTTCTACAACATTTACAGTACAAAACATGGCAGCTTGGGTTGGTGTAGAGTTTACAGGCAGAGAATTCTCTGAACTTAGAACAATGTGGAATATTTTTGCTCACTTAGTATTTACAGGCGGTTTCTTCTTCCTTACTGGTTTATTCTATAAAGAACCAGTTGGCGAAAGAAAAGAAGTTCTTGAAGAATACTATAAAGATTTAGATACAGAAGTAAACTATCAAGAAGATTTAGAGCAAGATGAGTACGATAGCTTCCAAAGAAGAAACCTAGGTAAAATTGTTTTAGTTAGTGCAACAGGTATGTTATTACTTGCATTAATAAACAACCCTATGTGGGGCAGATTTGTTTTTGTTGCTTCTGCTGCAATTTTAGCTGGTATTGGTTTCATCTTATATAAAGGTTCTTTCAAGCATATTGCTTCAAGGCAATTAGATGAGCATAAATAAATAAGGTTTAATACAATGAAAGAAATAAAATTAAATTTTATTGAACACAAAGATTGCAAAACCGGTAAAAGGGTTTTGCAATTAACACCCAATGAAAATGTTTGCCATAGAAACTATTTTTATCAAAAATGCTTCACTAACGATGGTAAAACACTACTTTTTGCAGGTGATTTTGACGAAGGTAACTTAAACTATTATCTTTTAAATCTAAAAACTCAAGTTGCTAGGCAAATAACTAAAGGTAAGGGTGATAATACTTTTGGTGGGTTTTTATCGCATGATGATAAATACCTATACTATGTAAAAAACAACTCTCACCTTAAAAGAGTTAAGCTAGAAGACAACACAGAAGAAGATGTTTATAGCTCTTCTTCTGATTGGGTATCTTACGGTACTTGGGTTGCAAACTCTAAAACTACTAAAATGGTAGGTATAGAAATCCATAAAGATTATTGGAATCCTTTGGAAAATTGGGACGAGTTCATAAAAATGTACCATACTAAACCTTTGTGTAGGCTTTTCACTGTTGATTTAGTAACAGGTGAGCATAAAGTTTTACACAAAGAAAGAAGATGGTTAGGGCACCCAATTTACAGACCGTTTGATGATAATACAGTAGCGTTTTGCCATGAAGGCCCTCATGATTTAATTGAATCTCGCATTTGGTTTATAAATGAAGATGGCACAAACATGAGACCTGGCAAAATTCAGGAAAAAGGCGAGCATTGCACACATGAGTTTTGGGTTCCTGATGGGTCTAAAATGATTTATGTATCTTTTAAAGATGATGATACTCAAAGATATATGCAGGCTGTAAACCCAGATACACTAGAAAACGAATTACTTATGGAAATGCCTCATTGCTCTCATTTAATGAGTAACTTTGATGGTTCTTTAGTTGTTGGTGATGGTGCTTCTGTTCCTGATGATGTTATAGATAAAGATAAACATCAGTTTGAAGCTGATGAAAATATTTATGTATTTGATATCAAAAACAAAACAGTAAGTGTTTCTTGCAAGCATAAAACATCATGGGATGTATTTATGAACAACAGACAAATTAACCACCCGCATCCTTCTTTCTGCCCGAAAGATGAAAGAATTTTATATTCTTCTGATTGCAATGGTAAGCCTGCTGTATATTTAACATATCTTAAATAAAGTTTAAATTAAGGAGTCTTAAGATGTATTTAAGTAATAAAGACTATAAACCTAAGGTTTTAGACAATGGTGTAAAAAGAACCATTATGGCAAATAATAAAGACTTAATGTTAGTTAAGTTTGAGTTTGAAAAAGGTCAAATTGGTGCTTTACACTCTCATGTGCATACTCAAAGCACATACATACTAAAAGGCAAGTTTGAGTTTGAAGTAAACGGTAAAAAATACCTTTGTGAAGAAGGTGATACACTAATTGCAGACTCTAATGTTGAGCACGGCTGTGTATGCTTAGAAGATGGTGTGTTAATTGATAGTTTTACACCAGCAAGAGAAGATTTTTTAGCTGAAGAAAAGTAATAATTAATTTTTTATAAGGAGTGTTTTTAACATGAAACAAAGATACGAAGTTAACCCTGAAGCGGTTAAAAGAATGAATACAGACGAGCTTAGAGAAAACTTTTTAGTAGAAGAAATCTTTAAAGTTGATGAAACAATTGCAGAATACACACACTATGATAGAATGATTTTAGGTGGTATTATGCCTGTTAGCAAAACTTTAGCTTTACCAAAAGGTGAAACTATTGCTGCTGAATTCTTTTTACAAAGAAGAGAAATTGGTATAATCAATGTAGGCGGTGCTGGCGTTGTTGTTGTTAATGGTAAAGAATATACTATTGAAAGTAAAGATGGTATTTATATTGGTAAAGGCGTAAAAGAGGTTACTTTTGCTTCTAAAGATGCTAAAAACCCTGCAAAATTCTACTTTAATTCTGCTCCTTCTCATATTGAGTACCCAACTGTACAAATTTTCTTTAAAGATGCACAACCTGTACACCTAGGTGATAATGTAACATCTAACAAAAGAACAATTTACCAATATGTTCACCCTGCTGTTTGTCAGTCTGCTCAACTTTTAATGGGCATGACAGTATTAGAAGAAGGCAATATGTGGAACACAATGCCTTGCCATACACATGATAGAAGAATGGAAACTTACCTTTATTTTGATATTAACGAAGGTTCTAGAGTTTTCCACTTTATGGGTGAAGTTAATGAAACAAGACACCTTGTGATTAAAGAGTCTCAAGCTATTATTTCTCCTCCTTGGTCTATTCATTCTGGTGTTGGCACAGGTGCTTACACATTTATTTGGGCTATGGCTGGTGAAAACCAAGACTTTAAAGATATGGATATGGTTCCTATGGAAGATTTAAGATAGTATCTTAAACTTAATATAAATTTTTTAAATAAAAGGATAAACAAATATGTTTAGTTTAGAAGGCAAAGTTGCTATGGTAACTGGTGGCAACATGGGTATTGGTAAAAGCCTAGCTATGGGTTTTGCTAAAGCAGGTGCTGACCTTTTCATTCCTGTTTACGACAACACTGGTGTTGAAGAAATGACAGTAGAAGTTGAAAAACTAGGTAGAAAAGTTAGCTTTTTTCAAACCGATTTATCGGTAGCTGAAAACGCTTGTGCTATTGCTTTAGAGTGTGTTAAAGCTATGGGTAAACTTGATATTGTTTTAAACAATGCAGGTACAATTAGAAGAGCACCTTTATTAGAAGGACCTAATGAAGATTGGGAAGCTGTTTTAAATATTAATTTAAACGCTGTTTACTACATTAGTAGAGAGTCTGCTAAAATCATGAAAGAGCAAGGTGGTGGTAAAATTATTAATATCGCTTCTATGCTTTCTTTTCAAGGTGGTAAATTTGTACCTTCTTACACTGCTTCTAAGCATGGCGTTGCTGGTTTAACTAAAGCTTTTGCAAATGAGTTAGCTGAATTTAACATTCAAACTAATGCTATTGCACCTGGTTATATTGAAACTAACAACACAGCACCTATTAGAGCAGATGCAAAAAGAAATGCTGAAATCTTAAGCAGAATTCCTGCTAATAAATGGGGTCAAACTGAAGATTTAGCTGGTGCAGCTGTGTTTTTAGCATCTAGAGCTAGTGATTATGTTAATGGGCATGTTTTAGCTGTTGACGGTGGTTGGTTAGCTAGATAATTTTATCTTTCTAATTTGATTACTTTTTAAAAATTCATTTTTAACCCATGTAGGTACTTTAGGTGCTTGCGTGGGTTTTTTATTACATTATTTTATTTTGCAATAGGTAAACACTGCTAGCACCTTAAGTAACACTTGTAAAAACACATACATGTATACTTATTGTATATAAATAATTTAAAAAAACTAGATATGTTTCACTACAGCATAATTATAGATTTCTTGTATTTATATAAAAAATAACCACCATTTTTATTTGAC
>CAYYLE010000034.1:0-5606 GCA_964472375.1 uncultured Rickettsiales bacterium | reverse complement strand
TTTGCTTAAAAATGAAAAAATACACATTGTATAAATCTGTATAAAACCAATTAATAAGAAAAAATAAAAAAGCCATAGCATAGAATATGAAAAACTTACAATAAAAAATAGGTAATAAAAGCCCAAGCCTTTATTTTAAATAGGATTTGTACTACAATTAATTTAATCATTAAAGCTATAATTAAAAAAACAGGTGCTTATTATGAAAAAATTTAAGTTATTTTTTTCTATCATATCTTTTTTATTAATCTTTGCGTTTAATTTGCAAGCAAAGGCTAAAGATGTATATGTTTTTAAATCAGCAAGTTGCTCTTGTTGTTCTGCTTGGGCTGGTTATATGCAAAAGCAAGGCTATAATGTAAAAATAAATATTTTAAAAGACAGTGAAATTGTTGCTTTTAAAAAACAGCAAGGTGTACCTGAAGATATGTACTCTTGCCATACTGCTTTAATAGATGGCTTAGTTGTAGAAGGGCATGTGCCTGTAAATGTGATAGAAAAAGCATTGCAAGATAAAAATGTTAAAAAAATAGCAGTGCCAAACATGCCAGCTGGTTCGCCTGGTATGGGTGGGGCAAACATTAATGGCTATAATGTTTATTCTATAAACGAAAATAGTAAAGCTAGCTTGTATTATAAAGTTAATGACTAAAATATACCTGTGTTGTTATATTAAGAAACTATTAAATTTTTGCTAATATTTATAGATGTTTTTAATATAGAAGGGAAAGCAAGGTAGCTTTATGGTTTTGTACTAATAAAAAAGTAAGTAAGTGCATTGCCAAATACAATAAAATATCTTGCTGTTTTAAAAATAACCCTATTTACTTGTTTTAGTTGCTTGTTTTTGCAGGGTGGTTTTTACCTATTTTTTTTAAGACCAAAGCATTCTATGGTAGGTATTTGGTAATTCCCAATCCTACAAACATCAGAAGTTTTAGAAACACTTGTTAAAGCATCAATTACTTGATTAATATTTAGTTTGTTTTTTGCAACTCCTTCAAACATATCCTTATCATAATCTACATTAGAAAACAGTAAAGAGCGGAAAAGGTTAGGGTCTAGTACATCTAAATCAAGGCAATAGAGTTTAATGATTTTTAGTATCTATAAATAAGTTTACTTAAAAAGTATGGGTGTTTAAAAAAGAGAGCTAAAACAACCTTAGTAAACAAAAGCAAAATGCAAAGCTACTAAAGTTGTTTTAATTATTGCTTACTTTCTTTTAGTTTTTAAAGCTTCTATAAAGGCATTTTGTGGAATTTCAACTTTACCAAATTGTCTCATTCTCTTTTTACCTTCTTTTTGCTTTTCTAAAAGCTTTCTTTTACGGCTAACATCACCACCGTAGCATTTAGCAGTAACATCTTTTCTAAAGGCTTTTACATTTTCACGGGCTATAACTTTGCCACCTATTACAGCTTGTATAGGAATTTGAAACATCTGCCTTGGTATAAGGTCTTTTAGTGTTTCACAAATTTGACGACCTCTTGTTTCACTGTTGCTTCTGTGGGTCATGAATGAAAGAGCATCAACAGGTTCGTTATTTACTAAAATACCAACTTTTACAAGGTCGCCTTCTTCATAGCCATCTATTTCATAATCTAAACTTGCATAGCCTTTAGAAAGGGACTTTAATTGGTCGTAAAAATCAAAAACAATTTCTGTCAAAGGTATCATATAGCTTAAAATAGCTCTTTTGTTGTTCCATTGTACATCTAGTTGCCTGCCTCTTTTTTCAGAACATAGTTGCATAATGGTTCCTACATAATCTTCTGATACCACAATAGTAGCCTTTGCATAAGGTTCTTCTATTTTTTCTATTAAATTTGGGTCTGGCATATCAGAAGGGTTGTGAAGTAAAGTAGGCTCACCGCCGTTTTTATCAAAAATCTTAAAAGCAACAGATGGAGAAGTTGTAATAATTTCTAGGTTGAACTCACGGGTTATTCTTTCTTGAATAATTTCAAGATGTAAAAGTCCTAAAAAACCACACCTAAAGCCTTGCCCTAATGCACCTGAATGCTCAACTTCAAAGCTAAAGCTACTATCGTTAATGTTTAGTTTGCTTAGTGCATCTCTTAGGTCGTTAAAGTCGCCTTGGTCAAGAGGGAAGATGGTTGAAAATACCAAAGGTTTTGATGGTTTAAAGCCTTCAAGGGCATCTTTGGTTGGGTTTTTAGCATCTGTTATAGTATCACCAATTTTGGTGTCTACAAGGCTTTTAATACCGCAGATAATATAGCCAACTTCACCTGCTTTTAGTTTTTCAATAGAGTTCATTTTTGGGGTAAAAACACCAACTTGGTCTATGCTATAATTTTTATCGTTAGACATAAACTTAACGCTCATGCCTTTTTCTATAAAGCCATCATAAACTCTTACTAAAATTACAACACCTAAGTAAGCATCGTACCAACTATCTATCAATAAAGCTTTTAGGTTTGCGTTTTCATCACCTTCTGGGCAATTTAGATTTTGCACAATGCCTTCTAAAACATCATCAATTCCCAAGCCGTTTTTTGCAGAGATTAAAACCGAGTTTGAAGTATCAAGCCCTATTATATTTTCAATTTCAGTTTTTACTTTTTCAGGTTCAGCAGCAGGTAGGTCGGCTTTGTTTAAAACAGGAAAAATCTCATGGTTGTTGTCAATTGCTAGGTAAACATTTGCAAGAGTTTGGGCTTCAACCCCTTGAGACGCATCAACAACAAGTAAAGACCCTTCACAAGCTGCAAGGCTTCTGCTTACCTCATAAGAAAAATCAACATGGCCTGGGGTGTCTATTAGATTTAGTTGGTAAGTTTTGCCATCTTTTGCTACATAGTTTAGCCTTACAGTTTGGGCTTTTATGGTTATGCCTCTTTCTCTTTCAATATCCATTGAATCAAGTAGTTGTGATTTCATCTCACGAGAGGTTATAGCTTCACAGGTTTCAATTAGTCTATCAGCAAGGGTAGATTTACCATGGTCAATGTGGGCAATAATTGCAAAGTTTCTTATGTGAGTTAGTTTATTGCTCATAGTTTTATATATTTCCTAGTGTTGTGTTGTTTTCAAGCCCATTTTGAACAAGGCTTGCTTTGTATGTATTTACCATTAAAAAAATCACTGTCATAGGTCCTACCCCTTTAGGAACAGGACTTATGTATATGTTTTTTGTAATATTTTCGTTATTAACATCACCTGTTATTTTGCCATCTTCTTTACGGTTAATTCCTACATCAATAACTATTGCGTTTTCTTTTATATAGCTTGCATCAATTAGGTTTTGCTTACCTGCTGCAACTATTATGATATCAGAGTTTAAGCAAAGCTCTTTTAAGTTTTTAGTATAAGAGTGAGCAATTGTAGTTGTAACATTATTGTAAGTAAGTAGCACAGCACTAGGCTTGCCAACAAGGTTTGACCTCCCAATAACAAGACCACTTAACCCTTTTAAATCTTTTTTTACAGTCTTAATAAGGTATAAGCACCCAAGTGCAGTGCAAGGAACTAAGGCTTTTTTGCTTCCTTGAGAAAGCAAACCAGCATTTTGCACAGTAAGACCATCAACATCTTTTAAAGGGGTTATAGTGTTAATAACTTTATTGCTATTAATATGAGAAGGCAAAGGTAACTGTACTAAAATACCGTTTATACTCTTATCGTCATTTAGTTTTTTTATAAGAGCAATTAATTCTTCTTGTTTTGTTTCTTCTTCTAGGTGGTATGTTTTTGCTTTTATTCCTAGTGAATTTGCTTTGTTGATTTTATTTTCAACATAAATTTTACTTGCAGTGTTTTTACCAACTAAAATTGTGCAAATGGTAGGCACAATACCATAGCTTTGCTTTAAGTTAGCTATATCTTGCTTTAGGGTGTTGCCTATTTGTTCTGCGTTTAGTTTGCCATCTATTATTTGCATTTAAACCTTGTGTATTAATTTATTTAAAAAGTCTTTTGCTTTGCTAGAGCAAGGGTTTTTAACCTCAATTAACTTGTGCTTGTCAGTTAGCCCGCCTTTAATAAAAACGCTTTCTTTTTTTATTTCCATTAATTTTGCTAAAAAAGATATCAGTTCTTTGTTGGCTTTGCCTTTTTCAGGCTGGGCTTTAACTGTTATTTTTAGCACTATTGTATCGTTAACAAAAACACACTCTTTTAAAGCATTTTGGTTTGCATCTGCTTTTATTTTTACACTAAATGCAATGCCTTGTTTGGTTTCTTTAAAAGGGATTATGTTATCGTTAAAAAGAAACTGGTGCTGCATATTGTATTTTTATTATTATTCTGGTTATTACATCGCTAAGTATATTAATAGCTATAATTACAATTATAGGAGAAAAATCAAACATGCCAAAAGGAGGAATAAACCTTCTTATATAAGCAAAAGCAGGCTCTGTTAACTGATACAAAGCTGAATAAAGGTGAGATAAAAACCCGCCGTTCATCTGTATAACATTAAAAGCAAGCAATAGGCTTAAAATTATGCGTATAAAAATAGCCATATTATAAATGCTTAAAACAGCCTTTACTCCATTTAATATAGGAATTAATACAATATCCATTCTTTTTCACCTGTTTTTAGTTACAATTTTTTAAAGAATTATAACATAGTTTTTAAGCTATTTAGTGGTTAAAAATTTATTGTTATTTAATGTAATGTAAAATTGATAACAATAAATATTACTTTGGTTTAAAATCAGCCCCATATTTAAAAAAAATTATTAAAAGACTATTTTATAGCAATAAGCTGCAAGGAAAGAGTTAGGGAGATGCTAAAAAGAAAGAAAAGCGTTTTTGTTATTACAGGGCCTTCTGGGGTTGGCAAAAGTGCTATTATTAAAGGGTTGTTTGAAAACAATATAGGTATTAGTTTTTCTGTTTCAGCAACTACAAGAAAGCCAAGAGAAAACGAAGTAGATGGAGTTAACTACCATTTTCTTTCAAAAGAAGATTTTTTAGCAAAAGTTGATAATAATGAGTTTGTAGAATACACAGAAGTTTTTGGCAACTATTATGGAACATTAGAAAGTTGTATAAAAAATAGTGATGATGATAATGATTTAATTCTTGACCTTGAAATTAAAGGTGCAAGAGCCTTAAAGCAAAAATATAAAGATGATATTACTTTGATTTTTGTTCTTCCGCCTGATGCTTCTGCACAACGCTTAAGACTTAGCTCTCGCGATGATAAAGACAAAAGTCTAAACCAAAGACTTAACCAACTTTCTCAAGATGTTTCACACATTAAAGAATATGATTATATTTTAGTAAATGATGTTTTAAAAGAAAGCATACAGTCTGTTGAAACCATTATAAAAGCCACAAGGCTTGCTAACAAAAGCTATACAAACTTAGATGAAGTTATAAAACAGTTTTAGTTAAGGTTTTCCTTATTTGCAAAAACAAATATATAAAAAACAAATAGGAAAAACAAGGCAAGAGAGCAGTTAAGAGTTGCTTTTTCACTATTTCTCTGCAAGAAAATTTTAATAAAACTTTTATGGGTTTTTGTTGATTAGCTTCAATATTTTTTATGGCTGTTTTTAAAAAATATCTGTTGTAATATCTAAAACAAAAAAGAGCAATGGATAAAAATAATAGTTTTTGTTCTTTTTTAT
>CAYYLE010000033.1:0-6985 GCA_964472375.1 uncultured Rickettsiales bacterium | reverse complement strand
GCTTACTGTTTTTAGCATATATTTTGTTATTGCAAAAATAAACCAAAAAATATTGTTTAACTTATTTGCCTGCAAAAGCATAGTTTATTAAAAAAATGTATAGTTTTACAATAAATTATTTATTTTCACATTTTTGTATAAGTTATTGGCAATATTTAAAAAACACCTTTGTATATTTAAATATAAATAACAAAAAGTGTAATAGCTGTTTTACTAACAAATACAGTTTTCAAGCAAAGCTTTTTTGATAAAAAATACTTAGAGCTATTACTTGCCTTTTAGGTAATATTTCACAGTTTTTAAAATACCAGTTTCAAAGTTTTCTTCTGCTTGCCAACCTAATTCGCTTTCTATTTTGCTTGCATCAATTGCGTATCTTTTATCATGCCCTGGTCTATCTTCTACAAGCTTAATTAGTTCTTTGTAGCTTTTGCTGTCTTTTTTTGGTTGTAGCTCGTCTAATATTTGGCAAATTTTATTAGCAATATAAAGGTTGTCCCTTTCATTTTTGCCCCCAATATTGTAAGTTTGCCCACTTTCTCCTTTATGAAAGGCTAAATCAACCCCTTTACAATGGTCTAAAACATAAAGCCAATCACGAATATTGCTACCATCACCATAAATAGGGATAGTTTTCCCACTTAAAGCACTTTCAATAATTACAGGAATTAGCTTTTCACTGTGTTGCTTTGGTCCATAGTTATTAGAGCAATTAGTTGTAGTAATATTCATTCCATAAGTATGGTGGTATGCCCTTGCTATCATATCGCTTGATGCTTTAGAAGCCGAATAAGGTGAATTTGGTGCATATGGTGTGCTTTCAGTAAACAAACCTGTTTTGCCTAATGTGCCATAAACTTCATCTGTTGATACATGATGAAAACGAGAGTTTTTAAACTCTTCTTTATACTCTTTACCATCAAACCAATATTTTTTTGCAAGCTCTAATAGGTTGTGTGTGCCTATTACATTTGTTTCTAAAAATATACTTGGGTTTTTTATAGAATTATCAACATGGGATTCAGCTGCAAAATGGATAACATTGTCAATTTTATGTTTTTTAAAAACTTCTTCAAGAGCTTGTTTGTCTCTTATATCTACTTTTTCAAAAACATGTCTTTGTTCGTTTTCTAGCTCTTTTAAGTTTTCTAAACTTGCAGCGTATGTAATGCTATCTACACTTACAACCTTATAATTAGGGTATTTTTGCAAAAAATAAGGCACAAAGTTGCTACCAATAAAGCCATAAGACCCTGTAACCATTATAGTTTTTTCAAACATTTTTCCATCTCCTCTTGCCATGTGTTTCTTTGTATATTAAAGTCTTTTTCTACTTTGTTGCAGTTTAAAACAGTTCTGTGCGACCTTTTAATATTACTAGGGTAATCTTCTAGTAAAATCTCTTCAATTTTGCAATTGCTATTAATTTGCTTTGCTATAAAGCCTGCTAAATCAACAAGGCTTAAGCTACCTTTACCTGCAAAGTGGTAGATTTCAACCCCTTTAAAGCTATCTTTTTTTAGCATTAAAAGGCATAAATCAACAAGGCTATGTGCATTTGTAATGCTGATTTCTTGGTTTTTAACAACCTTAATGCTTTCTTTGGTTTTTAGTAAATTGTTAAAAGTTTTAACAATGTTGTTACCATGCACCGAATATAAATAAGCAACCCTTATAATTGCACCTTTATAAGCATTTTGCAAAACTTCTTGCTCGCCAAGTGCTTTTGATTTTCCGTATTCGTTTAAAGGGTTTGTTTTATCGCTTTCAAAAAACTCACTGTCTTTTTTTTCACCAAACACAAAATCAGTTGAAATATGAATTAAAGGAACTTTAATCCCTTGCGATAATAAAGCAACATTTTTAGCGCCTTTTTCATTAATATCATAGCAAAGCTCTTTTTCTTCAACTTCTGCTTTTGCTGTGTTGGTATAAGCTGCACAGTTGATTATTGCACTAATGTTTTTGCCTTTTGCATAGTTTTGCAAACTATCTAGGCTTGTTATATCGCATTCTTCTAAAGTTGGTGCAAAAAAGTCTTTTATGTTTAGTTTATCTCTAAAGCAAGAACCTAACTGACCATACGCCCCTAGTATTAAAAACATGGGTCTTCCTTATACTCTTTAAAGCTAATTAACTCTAAATCTTTTGCTGAAAGTGTAAAGTTTGTGTCTTTTAGTTGCCAATCTATGTTTAGGTCTTTATCGTTGTAGATTATTCCACCTTCTTGGCTTTTGTTGTAAAAATTATCACACTTGTATGTAAATATTGCATCTTCACTTAAAACCACAAAACCATGGGCACAGCCTTTAGGTGCAAAAAGCTGTAAGCTATTTTCAGCAGATAATTCAACAGCTACATGCTTACCAAATGAAGGCGAATTAACACGCAAATCTACCACAACATCTAAAACTGTTCCTTTTAAAGCCCTTACTAATTTTGCCTGTGCATGCTCACCTTTTTGGTAGTGCAATCCCCTTAAAGTACCTTTTGTAGAATATGATTGATTATCTTGCACAAAGTTAACATTTGGGCATTTTTCATCAAAAAGTTTTTGGTTATAGCTTTCAAAAAAGTAGCCTCTGTCGTCTTTAAAAACCTTAGGCTTAATAGTAAAACAATCTTTAATTATAGTGTCTTTAAATTCCATTTTTTAACCTTTAGTCTTCTTCTTTTATTAGGTTTTCAAGGTATATTCTATAATCAACATCTGCTTTTATTGTGTTAATTACTTTTTGTAAACCTTCTTTGTTTATAAAACCTCTTTTGTAAGCAATTTCTTCTATGCATGCTATTTTTAAACCTTGTCTTTGCTCTATAATAGCCACAAAGTTAGATGCATCAAGCAAGCTTTTTGGTGTTCCTGCATCAAGCCATGCGTTGCCTCTGCCAAATAAATGTGCTTTTAGGTTACCTTCTTCTAAATAAAGCTTGTTTAAATCTGTTATTTCAAGCTCGCCCCTTGCAGATGGTTTTAGGCTTTTTGCTTTTTGCACAACGGTATTATCATAAATATATAAGCCAACAGCAGCGTAGTTAGATTTTGGCTCTTGTGGTTTTTCTTCAATTGATAAAACTTTATTATCTTCACCATATTCTATAACGCCAAATCTTTTAGGGTCGCTAACATGGTAACCAAAGATTGTTGCACCTTTGTTTGTTTGTGTTACATTTTTTAGATTATCTTCATCAGATATATAGAAAATATTATCACCTAAAATAAGTGTAGCAGGCTCGTTTTGTAAAAAATCTTCAGCAATTAAAAAAGCCTCTGCAATACCGTTCGGTTTTGCTTGAGATTTGTAAGATAGCTTAATACCAAGCAAGCTACCGTCTCCTAGTAGCTCTTCAATATTTGGAAGGTCTCTTTCTGTGCTTATAATTAAAATATCTTTAATCCCTAAAAGCATAAGTGTAGAAAGAGGATGGTAAATCATAGGTTTATCATAAACCGGTAAAAGCTGCTTGCTAGTTGTTTTTGTTAAAGGGTAAAGCCTGCTTCCGCTTCCACCTGCTAAGATTATGCCTTTCATTTTTTATCTCCTTTTAGGGGTTATTGATGGTTTTTATTAATGGTTTGTTTTTTTAAAAGATTGTAGATGCGTGATTTTGTGTTGCAGGTAAATACTGCAATATAGATAAAATTGGTTATTGTGAAATTAATAGGGAAGAATATAAAGTTTCTTGTCATTTTAAATAGTTTTGAAGAAAAGGATTTTTTCTTTTTCATCAATCTCTCTAACTGCATATTGGTGTCTTTATCAAAGAAATCTATACAATATCCTTGTTCGTAGACTGAAAAACCCAGAACTCTTTCTACTGCATGGGCAAAAGTTCCATCTGGTTTATATTGCTTTAGAGTCTCAAAATCATCAAATTTGATATTGTCTTTAATGAACTTCATTAAACTTGCCTTTGTTGCAAACATAGTGCCTGCAATAAATTTATAATTGCTTTTTATTACCAAATTGCGTTTATAGAAAAAGTATAGAGTTTTATAAAATGCATACTTATCTATATGAAAAATACCTCTAAGCCCTTTGTAGATACAATAACTAGAACCTACCATTCCTACATTATTATTTTTATTAACCAAGCTTTTATTTATACTATTTACAATCTCTTTACTGCCAAGTATTGAGTTAAGCATAGCATCACCCCAAGCCTTAGAAACCTTGCCTCTTGTTGTATTTTTAGTATGAACTTTGTAAATAATATCATACTCTTTTAAGTCAATATCGTGCAAAAAATAGATAAAAGGACCAATATCATAGCCTTTATTTTCTAGTTCTACAACTTTTGCACCTTCTTTAAATTGCTTTATTTTTTTAGCTATCTCTTCTTTGTTTTTTTGTAAGCCGTTTTTAGAATGTGTTACATAAAGGTCATAATCTAAATGGTTTAGGTTTTTTACATAGCTTAATAAATAATCTAGCATATCATAGTAATAAATATGCATATGAACGGCTATTTTCATTTACTTAGAAATCCTACTTACATGACTTTCTATTATTTTTTTATCATATTGTGTATTTTTATCTATCTCTTTTAAAAGCCTTTTTGCTTCCTTTTTTAACTTACCACCATCATTGTTTAAAGCTAAAAAAACGGTTCTTTTAAGTAAAGGGCTTTTTTCATCCAAGCAATAGATAGGGTAATCAAACAACATAATTAGCTTTGCACTCATACTACGAATTTTAAATACACCTACTCCCTTTAGTTTTATATTACATGCTACAACAAATTTTCTCAGAAATCCTGCAACATTACCTAGCCAAGGGCAAATAAATACTTTTTTGTAAAAACTGTGCATTCCAATAAAAACTGAAGACTTAAAACCATTTTCAAAAAGCATTAAAGACAAACCAATTTCATACTTTTGCACAACATCATTTTTTGTTTTTTGCACTGTTACATTTTTTAAAAAATCACTAAAAATACTACTTAAAAATACACTTTTACGAAAAACTAAAAAATAACTTTGCAAATGGTACTTATACATATATGCATCGTTTAGCCCCCAAAAGTCGCACTTTCTTTCTTCCATAGCTTTAAACATATTTTTAAAAGAATGAAAGCCACCGTATGCACTATCATTGCAAAATACAACTTCATCATAGTTTTTTAAAATATCTTGCTTTTGCAAATAGGCAAAACCATCTCTATAACTTGCAAAATCATAGCCTATATTTTCTCTTACAATAGAGTGCATTGCATAGGGTTTAACTTTTAAAAGCTCTTTTTCATCAAGCTTTGATGCACTAACAAATAAAATATCATCAACTGCTTCTTTTAAAGATTTTAGGTAAAACACAACATAATCATCTACTTTGTCGTGGACATCAAAATGCACAAAAATAGCTATTCTTTTCATTTTATTGACCTTTTAAAATTTTACAGTACCTTTAAAGAGTCTAACAAATTTTACACACACAAAACATTACTTTTTACAAAAAAGACTTATTAATATATACTTAAATTAAAGTAAATTTATTAAGACAAGCAATGAAACAAGAAAAAAAACTTTCGGTTATTATACCAACTTATAACTCTGAAACTTATTTAAAGCAGGCAATAGATAGCGTGCTTAACCAGACATACACAAATATAGAACTTATAATAGTTGACGATAACTCACAAGATGGCACAAGACAAATAGTTTTAGATTATGCTAAAAAAGATGAAAGAGTAAAGCACTACTTTTTTGAAGAAAATAAAGGACCAGGGATTGCAAGAAACTTTGGTCTTACAAAAGCAACAGGGCATTATTTAACCCTTGTTGACCATGATGATTTTCAAGAACTTAATAGATATGAGCTTATGATAAATAAGCTTGAAAAAGACAACACAGATGCTTGTGTTACATACTCATCTGACTATGTTCAAGAAACTAAAACTTTTAGAAAAAATGTTACCTTTTTTAAAGAAGGTAAATACAATTTGGATGATAAAGCAGTTTATGACAAGTTTCAGTACTCTTTTATTCCACCTTGGTCAAAAATAATAAAAACACAACATGTAAAAGATTTTCACCTTTCTTTTGCTGAAAAAGGCGTAAAATTTGATGATATGATGTTTCATGCTCTTTTTGCAATATCAGCTAAATCATTTTCAGTTGTTGGGCAAAGGCTTTACTACCACAGATATTTTGAAAAAAGCATAACCTACAACAATACAAACCATGTTTTTTTAGCACAAAACCTACTTTCAACCATTGAACAAACTTTAAGAAAGTGTGAAGAATATAAAGATATTAATAAACAAAAAGTATACAACTTATACCTGCCACTTTTAGAAAAATCCTACAAAAGGCTAGCAAAAGAAGACCTAGCTAAAATAAAAGAAGATATTTGTAAATACTTTAAACTAGCTAATAAAACACATAGATTAAGGTCTATGCAGGTAAAAAGAATCTTAAGGCAAGCTTTTAACCTTATTAAAAAAGATAAAAAACTAAAGCCTAGGTAAGCTTACAAATTTAAACACTCTTAATTTAATATATAGATATAAGATAGTTAACACCTAGATACTATTTAATACACTTTTAATTTTAAGAAAGACTTTAAAGAATACAAGGTATTGTTTTATTTTTACTTATTTTGCAAGATTTTAATTCTTTAAATATGTTAAAAACATGAGTTAAAACAATTTAAAGCTATAAAAAACATCTAAAATATAAAGTCTTAATACTTAAATCTTATTGTGCAAAAAAATATTTAAAAACATAATACATAGATTAAAAGCTAAAAACTAAGGCTTTTAATACTTAAATGAAAACCCTAAAACAAAATGTAAATCCTCATTGTTTCAAACCATTCAAAGATTACTTAACTATTTAACACTCAAACTAGCTTTATTTTTCACTAAAAACTAGTGATTTTGTAAGCAATTTCCTATCTTTTTTTAGGCGTTATTGCAAAAAACTTGCTAAATTAATTTCTATTTAAGTTAAATTACAAACCAATTGAAAATAAAGCATTTGTAT
>CAYYLE010000032.1:0-7752 GCA_964472375.1 uncultured Rickettsiales bacterium | reverse complement strand
TCAGGGTCAAAAGGTGGTACATCTTGCATGTAGCTTGGTTGAGAACTTGCAGAAGTATTACTATTGCTTGTGTTTACTGCACTTACTTGGTTGTTAGGTTTTTTATTTCCATCTTCCGCTTTTTTTACTCTTGTTCTTTCAGCGGTTTTTTCATTAATTGGTTTTATACTTGTAATGTTTATCCAGTGTTCATCTTCTGAATTATTACTAGGAGCAGCTTTTAAAGTAAAAATATAATGAGAGTTTGGTTGCACTTCTATCCCCATGCGGTCAAATGCTTCTGCACCAAGTGTTAAACTATACATACCAGTTTTAGGATCTGATATTTTAAACAAATAAGCGCGCATCCCCCTATTACTTCTTGTAAGGCTTACTTCCATTAATGTGCCAATTATTTTAATATCTTTGTAGTTTTTACGAGTATCAAGGCTTGACATATAATCATAATACTTGTAATCATTTTTTGTTACAAAATCTTGAATTAAAGAAAGCGGGTGTTCATCTATAAAAAACCCTACTACATCTTTTTCTTTAAATAGTTTTTCTTTGTAAGAATAAGCACCATCTACATGGTTTTGAAAAATACTTTTTTCGTCTTGCTCTTCTGCAACAGGGGAGCTATCACCAAACAAACTAATCTGATTGCTGTTTTTAGCATTGTAGGTAGATTTTGCAAAATTAAGCAGATGCTCGACATTTTCAATTAGTTTTTTGCGGTTAGGTTCTACTTCATCAAAAGCACCGCTGTATATTAGTGCCTCTAGCTGTCTTTTGTTTAAAGCTTTAAAGCTTACACGCTCAAAAAAATCTTTAACCGATTTATACTTGCCGTTTGCTTCAAATTCTTCTCTAATTTCAGAAGCTAGCTTTTCACTTATTCCTTTAATGGCAGGAATACTATACCTTATGGCTTTGTTTCCATCTTTATCAATTTCTATCTGAAAAGTTTCTGAAGGTGCATTAATACTTGCACTTAAAACCTTTATACCAAACTCTTTAGCTTCGTATACAAAATTACATAAATCTTCTTGAGAAGAGCTATCAAGTGTCATTATAGATATAAAAAACTCTTCAGGGTAGTAAGCCTTAAGGTAAGCAGTTTGCCATGAAATGAAAGCATAAGCAGCAGCATGAGATTTATTAAACCCATAGCCTGCAAACTTTTCAATTTGGTTAAATATTTCTTTGGCTAGTTTTTCATCTATTTGGTTAGTTTTAAAAGCCCCTTCAACAAATCTTTGCTCTTCAAAAGCCATTTGTTCTTTGTCTTTTTTACCCATTGCTCTACGCAAAATATCTGCACTACCAAGGCTATAACCCGCTATAACCTGTGCAATTTGCATAACTTGCTCTTGGTATATCATAATTCCGTAAGTATCTTTTAAAACATCTTCCATCAAACTGTGCTGATAGCTTACTTTTTCTTGCCCGTGTTTTCTTCTAATATAAGATGGAATATTTTCAATCGGACCAGGGCGATAAAGTGAGATTATCGCAATAATATCATGAATACTATTTGGCTTTAGCTGGGTTAGAATTTTCCTAACCCCTTCACCCTCTACCTGAAACACACCCATTGTTTTACCGCTTCCAAGTAGCTTACAGGTTTCTTTATCAAAATAGCTTATGCTACTTACATCTATGTGTTTATTGTTATTATATTTTGCAATATTTTTAACAGTTAATGAAACAATGGTTAAAGTTTTTAACCCTAAAAAGTCAAACTTTACAAGCCCTGCATTTTCTACATATTTCATACTATACCCTGTTAAAGGTAAGTCTTGCCCATCACTCATATATACAGGTATAGTTTCGTTAAGTGGCTTGTAAGCAATCACAACACCTGCTGCATGGGTTGAAATATTTCTATAAAGCCCTTCTGTTTTCATAGAATAATCACAAAGTTGCTCAAGCCTTTCATTGCCTACTATAAAGTCTCTTAGCCCTTCATCTTCTTTTAGTGCTTGCTCTAGTGTTACAGGGTTTGATGGCGTTCCTTGTGGAATTTTTTTTGAAAGCCTATCAACTTCACTATATGCAAAGCCTAAAGCCCTGCCTGTATCTCTTACTGCACCCCTACTTTGCAACCTACCAAAGGTAATAATTTGTGCAACATGGTCGTGCCCATATTTGTTTCTTACATACTCAATTACATTATCTCTACCTTGGGGGCAAAAATCTATATCAAAATCGGGCATTGATATTCTTTCAGGGTTTAGAAATCTTTCAAAAAGTAAATCAAACTCTAAAGGGTCAATATCTGTAATTCCTAGGCAATAAGCAACTAAAGACCCAGCACCCGAGCCACGACCAGGACCAACTGATATATTGTTATCTTTTGCATAGTTTATAAAATCATAAACTATTAAAAAATAACCTTCAAAGTGCATGTTTATTATAATATCAAGCTCGTATTTTACTCTGTCTCTGTATTTTGGGTCGTTTACATCTATGCTTTTTGCAATTAGTCTTTTTTCTAGCCCTTCATTAACTTTGTCTATTAGCTCTTGTTTTTCGTTATCGCTATATTTAGGGAATTGCGGGTCTATGCTTTTAATTGCAAAGCAACACTTTTGGGCTATTTTTATTGTGTTTTCAAGTGCCTCTGGCAGGTCTTTAAAAATCTCTACCATTTCTTGCGGGCTTTTAAGATACGAGTTTATATTTAGTTTTGGGCGGTCTTCTTGAAAAACTGTAACCCCTTGTGTAATACACATGTAAGTATCATGCAGGTCGTAGTCTTCCTCTTTTGCAAAAAAAGCTTCATTGGTTGCTACAATGGGAATGTTTTTTTCTTTAGCAATTTGCAAAAGTCTTTTCTCTAGTGTTTCTTGGTTTGCTTCTTGCTGTCTTTCTATCTGAATATAAAAATCATCTTTAAAACTTTCTTGCAATACATTTACAACACTTTCAGTTAGCTCTTTGTTATTTTCTTCTATTAAGTTTGCCAAAATAGAATTTTTTGCCCCTGAAAGTAGTATTAAATCTTGATTAAAGTTTTTAATATCTTCTAAGGTTATATGCGGGTTGTTTTTTTCTTCGTTGTTTGTTATATAAGCATTGTAAACTAGTTTTAAAATATTTTTATAGCCTACTTCACTTGTTGCTAAAAAGCTTAGCACCCCTTCTTTTTGTTTTTCTTCAAAGTTACTTTGCTTATCTAAAGTTAACTTTAAGTTAATGCCAATAATAGGCTGTATGCCTTCTTTTATAAGAGAATTTGTGATATCAAAAGCACCAAAAAGATTGCCATTATCTATTATTCCTATTGCTGGAATATTATGCTTTTTGCTGTATTCTATTAGTTGGTTTACTCTTATTGAGCTTTCGCCAAATGAGTAAAGACTGTGGCAATAAAGAGGTATATAACTGTGTTTAGTGTTTTGCATTCTATTTGATTTTTTGTAAGATTTTTTAATCACAAATATTATATCCTTATTAAGATAATATTAAAAGTATAGTTTTTATGTGTTTTTTTGCTTTAAAATAGCTTAATATTTTTAGTAAAGTTTTAAAAAATACACAGAGGTTGTTTTTGCTTAAATATATACATTTTTTCTTAGCAAAGCGTTATGTTTTTACCAAAAAGAAAGAAGAGGGCTTTGTTTCTATTACTGCTTGGTTTTCTTTTATTGGAATTGTTTTAGGGGTTGCGGTTTTAATTGTTGTAATGTCGGTTATGAATGGCTTTAGGCAAGAAATTGTAAGCAGATTAATTGGCGTTAATGGGCATGTTTTGGCTCAAAGCAGTGCTAACAATATACAAAACTATCAAGATAAAGTTTTAGAGATTAAAAATCTAAAAGAAGTTGACTTTGCTGTGCCTTTGCTACAAACACAAGTTTTAGTTAGTTCAAACTCAAGCAGTAACGGTGGCTTTATTAAGGGTTTAAAACCTTCTGATTTAGAAAAAATAAGCACTATATCATCTTCAATATCACAATCTGCACTTAGTGCTTTTAGGCAAGATAAAGGTGTTATAATTGGTAGAGTAATGGCAAGAAACCTTAACCTAAGAGTTGGTAGCTCTGTAACTATAATACACCCTAAAGGTTACTCAACCATTGCTGGTTTTGTGCCTAAAATAGCAAACTATGATGTTATTGGGGTTTTTGATACCAAAATGCACGAGTACGATGGCTCTTTGGTTCTTATGCCTTTTAACCTTGCAAAAGACCTTTTAAACATAAAAACCGATGCTGTAAATAATGTAGAAATATTTTTACACAATGCAGAAGAAAGCACTAAAACAAAACCTGAAATTGCAAATATTTTACAAAGTAACCAAGTATACACATGGCAAGAGCTAAATGGGGCTTTTATTGGGGCTTTAGATGTTGAAAGAAATGTAATGTTTCTTATTTTAAGCCTACTTATTGTTATTGCAGCTTTTAATATAATCTCTGGCATGGTTATGCTTGTAAACACTAAGCAAAAAGATATTGCAATACTTCGTGCCTATGGTTTTTTAAGGCAAGATATTATAAAAGTATTTTGGATAGTAAGCTCTTTCATTGGCTTTGTAGGTACTTTTATAGGTACTTTAGTAGGTATGCTTTTTGCCTTAAATATTCAAAAAATAAGAGAGTTTTTAGAAGGCTTACTAGGTGGTAATTTATTCCCTGAAGAGATTTACTTTTTATCGCAACTACCTGTAAGTGTAAACAATACACAGGTTGCTTTTATTATTTTATTTTCTTTGGTTTTAACTGTTTTAGCATCTTTATACCCTTGCTATAAAGCATCTAAAGTTGAGCCTTCAAAAGCCCTTAAACAAGAGTAAAAAAACAATATGCATAATCAACAAAATGTCTTAAATACTGCTTTAGAAAATGTTCTAGAGCTAAAAAACATACATAAAAGCTATAAAGATGCACAAAGCACCTTAAATATACTTAACAATGTAAACCTAAGCCTAACAAAAGGGCAAGCCGTTGCTTTGGTTTCTCCAAGTGGCTCGGGTAAAAGTACTTTGTTGCAAATTGCAGGGCTTGTGTCTTCTCCTAATAGTGGTAGTGTTTTTATTAACAATAAAGAATGTAACTTTAAAGATGATACTTTTTTAACCAAATCAAGAAGGCAGAATATTGGCTTTATTTACCAGTTTCATCATCTTTTAAAAGAGTTTACAAGTGTTGAAAATGTTATGCTACCTTTACTTACTGTAAACCCTAATGTTAAACTAGTAAAAGAAAAAGCCTTGCACTTGCTAGAAAAAGTAAACCTTGCCGATAAAGCAAATAATTTTCCCCATGAGCTTTCAGGCGGGCAAAGCCAAAGAGTTGCCATTGCAAGAGCTTTTATAAACTCCCCTAGTCTTTTAATAGCTGATGAACCAACAGGCAACCTTGACAATAAACTAGCTAGCCAAGTTTTTGAGCTTATGCTTGACTTTATTGCTGAAAACAACACAAGTGCTATTGTTGCAACTCATAACACTTCCCTTGCCAAACTTTTAACCAAGCAATACAAAATTAATGAAGAAGGTGGCTTAAGTTTGCTTTAATGTAGCTATATTTAATACAACTTTCTACTTTAATAGTGTTTCTATTAATTTGCTTTAGGTTTTTTAGTGGTTTTAAAAGGTTTTTAGCTGTTCTTTAGGTAATTAGTTTAAAAAAACTTGCTTGTCTAACTTTTTGTTTGCTGTTTAATTTTACTCTCTTACAACACTTATTGCATTTGTTAGGCAAATAAAACTGTGTTTATTTTATCTTTCTTTGTTTTACATTTTTATACCTTCTTATAAAAAATAAGAGTAATTCAAACCACTAAAAGAGTTTTGTATCTCAATTATAAAAAGTTTTTTGTTAAAAAATCTTTAGAATGTGTGTTTTTTAACTTATAAAAGCTAACTTTATGGTGTATTTTGCAAAAGATTGACAAACAGTTTTACTCTAATAAATAGCATGAGTTTTTAACACAATAAGCCTAAGTAACAGACTAGCTATAGATTTTTAAAAGGCTTTTTAACACCATAATATTTTTGCAAAAAAAATATAAATGGTTGTATTTTAATACCTAAATAGACAGTTATTTACATATGCTTTTTATTGTTTTATACTTTTATAAGCTGATTATAAAACTACAAAAGCTAAAACTAAACACAAAGCCTTAAAAGAAACTGCCATGAAAACAAAAATCATTTTAATAATTACAACAATTTTCATGTTTGCAATAAATAGTGTAAAAGCTAACAATCTTTACATAGGTGGAGGCTTTGGGGTAGAAGACAACCAATATAGCGGTGCAGATAAAAAAATAGGCGGGGCTTTAAAAGGTTTCTTAGGGTATGAGTTTAAGAACTTAAATATTGAACTTGGCTATAACTATGGCTTTGAAAAAGATGCATCAACAAGAATTGAAAGAATAGCATACAACAACAGTGATTTTTATATTGAGCTTGCACCTAAATACAATATTAATGAAGAACACAGCCTGCTTTTAATAACAGGAGTATCGCAAATAAACCAAAGTGTTGACATAAGGCAAGGTGTTTTAAACCCTGATGCTTTAGAGGGTGAAATAATAACAAATACAGGTTCTTTAAGCAAACAAAGTGATACTGCTTATAGTATTGGCTTGGGTTATGCTTATAATGTTGACAGTCTTTTTTCACTTTCTTTAAAATATAAATATAATATGCCTAAAGAACTTGAAAAATATAGCTCTTTAAGTTTTAATATTGCATTTAATTTAAATGAACTAAGATTTTAATCAAAAATTATTTAAGAGGTTTTTAAGGTGAAAAAGTCTATTTTAATAACAGCCATACTATTACTAACATTTTTTGCAAGAAGCATACAAGCAAGTAACTTGTATTTTGGCGGTGCTTTTGGTTATAGCGAAAGTGCAGTTGAAAATATGGAAGGTGCACCACAGATTAAGGCTTTTTTTAGGGCAAAGACTAAAATATTTTGACCTTGAAGCTGGGTATAGCTATGATATTGAAACTGATACAATACATGAATACTCTTCAACTGTAAATTACCAAAGCTTTGTAAACTCTCACACTGCTTACTTGTACTTAAAGCCTAAAATCCCTTACTACGGTGGCTATATTTTTGGTGTTTTAGGTGCTTCTTACTCTCAAGTTTCTTTAAATGTAAAAGACTTTTTAGATGCTGAAATAACAGGCGATACTACAAGCTATGTAAGAGAAAACATGAAAAACAAAGGTAGTGCAATATATTATGATATTGGCTTAGGGTATGAACATATTATCCCTATACCTGAAGTTGCTAGCATTAATAATGTTTCTGTTGTTTTTCAGTACACTTACTCAATTTTAGGTTACAAAAAATACAATGTTGATAGCACCTACACTGCAAACCTTGAGCTTGAAGGTGTAGACCCTGCTTTTTCTGATGCTTTGCAAAGTAAAAGTAGCCTAGTTGTAGCTTTTAAGGTTAGTTTGGATTAGACTTGAAAAGATTTAACCTCTTTTGCGTATATATTGCTAAAAAAGTTGGCTTTTTTTGTGTTTATAAAATAACTAACAGAATATAAGACCTGTTTTTATAGTGCTTACTACAATTTTTACATATAATCAATAATAATGCTGTTTTTTATCTAATTAACAGCATATGTCCTGTTTGTTTGCTTTAATTTAACAACCAAAGACTCTTGAAGGTATTTCAAATTTTTTTTTGCTTATCCTTACAAAAAACTACCAGCCTTTAAATGTAATGCTTGCGATTATTTCTTTACACTCTTATTCTGTTTCTACTATATCATTTAGTTTATTAACAA
>CAYYLE010000031.1:0-7869 GCA_964472375.1 uncultured Rickettsiales bacterium | reverse complement strand
CTTTCTACAATGAAACGCATACCAGAGTTTGGAATACTGTATGCTATTGGGCTTAATAAAAAGTATTTTAAATACATTTTAATTATTGAAAACACAATAATAACAACCTGTGCTGTTGTTTTAGCATCGTGCCTTGGTATGGCTTTTGTTTTATACTTTGCAAATAACGGAATACCTCTACCTAGTGCAGGAAAAAGCTCTGATAGACCAATTACTTTAATATCAAATATGATATACCCTAACCCAAACAACCCTTTGCTTTTAGTAGGTCCTCTGTTGATGTATGTATTTGCAACTTTATCTTCTATTCCTGCTGTGTTAAAGCTTGCAAAATCAAACCCTATTGAAACTATAACAGGCTAATGAAAAACATGAAAATTATTCTAAAGATAGCATTAAGAAATGTTTTAAGAAGGAAGATGCAAAGCTATCTTTTAGGCTTTATGATAAGCTTTACAACCTTTTTGCTTTTTTTAATGGTTGGTATGCAGACAGGGTCTTACAAAATGATGGAAGACAACTATACTAAGGTTTTTCATGGCGATTTTCAGATAAAAAATAAAGAGTTTAAAGATAAAGAAGACGACTTTAGCAAGCTTATAGACCCAAAATGGCTAGAAAGCAGTGAAGCCAAGCTAAAACAATACGGAAACAACCTAGCATACAGCAAAAGAACTGTAAACTTTGCCCTTGCAGAAGCTAATAATAAAAATTATGCTTTTCAGATTGTTGGGGTTGAGCCTTTAGGTGAAAAAAATGTATCACTAGTAAGCCAAAACATCAAAAAAGGAGTTTATTTTAACCCTAAATCAGAAATTAATGATATTGTAATTGGTCAATCTATTGCTAACTTTTTAAAGCTAAAAATAGGTTCTGAAATTGTGTTAATGACAAATGATATTTATGATAGCTTTATTGTTGATGTTTTTAAAGTTACAGGTATTTTTAAAATTGGTGATGAACAAATAGACAACTCTGCCTTTATAAACATTGATTATTTTTATGAAAATATTACGTATTCTAATAACTTCTCTCACCTTGCTGTAAAGCTAAAAAACCCTAAAAATAGAGACAAAACTATAGCTTTTTTAGAAAAAGACCTAAATAAAAACCTAAAAGTAGTGCCTTGGTATGATATTTTGCCCGAAATTAAGCAAACAATAGAGTTTGATAAAATATCAAGCATTGTTTTTTATGTAATACTTGTAGCTATTATTGGGCTTATAATCCTTAATTCTATTACACTTTCAACCACTAAAAGGTTTAAAGAATTTGGCATAATGCATGCTATTGGGTTTGATAATAAAAACCTTAAGTATCTTTTACTAGCTGAAAACCTAATACTTTCTACAATTTTTATCGGAATTGGCTCTTTGCTTGGCTATTTGTTGCTTTATTATCTTTCACATGTTGGGGTTACAATTCCTGAAATTAGCAAGCAAGGCGGTGAAGAGTTTGATATAGTAATACTTGATTCAAAGCTCTACCCTGAAATTTATGATAGTTTTTTACTACTTGGTCCTTTATTGGTTTTTGTGTTTTGTTTGGTTTCTATTGTGCCATCACTTGCAAAAATCCGTAAGCTAGAGCCTGTTAAAGCAATAAATAGCGATAATTAAACAAAGGAAATAATTAAAAATGTTTAGAAACTTAAAAATAATTTTAAAGCTTTCTTTAAAAAGTGTTTTTAGCAATTGGGCAAGAAATAAAATTATAATCTTTATTATCTCTTTATCTTTTATTTTACTTGAGTTTCTATCTTCTATCTCTCAAGGTTTTGGCTTGCAGGTTAAAAACTTTGTACTTGATTCACTAATTGGGCATATGAAAATCATGCACAAAGAATACAAGGTAGAAAATAACATAAAATACAATTTTAACCTTTCACAAGAGCAAATAGATGAAATTTTAGCTCTTTCAGAGGTTAAACAAGGTACTAAAAGAACCCTTGTTCCTGTTGTTGTAAGAAGTGAAAGAAAAATAAGAAACGCTATGCTTGTAGGTATAGATGAAAACACTGAAAAAGATATTGCCTTTATTGGTAAAAGCTACCCTTATGATGAGTTTGCAAATGTTATTAAAAACCGCAATATTTTAGTAGGTAATGAGCTTTTAGAAAAGCTTCAAACTCAAAAAGAATTTAAGATTGTAACATCATCTCAAGATATTAACGACAAACTAAGAGAACAAGCTTTTTTTATAAAAGATACTTTCAGTAGCTCTATACCAGAAGCTGAAAATATCTTTATGTTTACAAATATCAACACAGTTTCTGATGATTATGGGTTAAATGGTAATTTTACTGAGTTTTCTATAATACTAAACCATGAAGATGCTGCAAACGATACTGCTTTAAAAATTAAAAACATAATCGCATCTAACCCAAATTTAGAGGTTTATACATGGGCGGAGTTAATGCCTTTTTTAAGCCAATGGCTTGATATGATGGCTATTTTTATGCTTATCTTCTTTGTTATTGCTTTGCTTGCTGCCTCTATACCAATATCAAACACTCTATTAATATCAGTTTTAGAAAGAACCCACGAATTTGGGTTAATGCAGGCCTTAGGAATGAGAAAAATATACCTTTTCTTTTATATAGTTATTGAAGCAGTTATTATAGTTTCAATCGGTATTATTATTGGTATGGTACTTGGTTTGCTAGTTTCTTATTTTTTCCAAAGTACAGGTATTGATATCAGCCACTTTTCAGAAGGTGCTTCTAAACTTGGCTTAGGCGATGTTATTTACCCTCGTATTGAACTTAAAAACACTGTTCTTATTGCTTTTGTTATGTTCCTTTCAGGTGTTTTAGCAAGTATATACCCCGCTTTAAGAGCTAGCTTATTAAACCCTGTTCAGGCTTTATCAAAAAGGAGTTAAAAAATGTCTGTTATTGCAATAAAAAATATTACAAAAATATATAAACAAAATAAAATAGAAACCCGTGCTTTAAACAATGTTAATCTAGAAATTAACAACAAAGAGCTAACCGTTTTTTATGGTCCTTCTGGCTCTGGTAAAACTACTCTTTTAAATATTATTGGCTCTTTAGATAGTCCAAGCTCTGGGTCTTTAGAAATCAACGGTGAAGATATTACCAAAATGAGCTCAACAAAGCTTTCTAAGTTCCGCTTAGAAAATATAGGATTTGTGTTTCAATCTTATAACCTTTTTCCTGTTTTAACAGCATTAGAAAATGTAGGCATAGGGCTTGAGCTAAAAGGCTTAAGCAAAGATGAAGTACATGAAAGGTCTTTAAAAGCTTTAAAAGATGTAGGATTGAAAGAATTTTACAAAAGAAAGCCAAAAGAACTATCAGGCGGGCAACAACAAAGAGTTGCTGTTGCAAGGGCATTAGTTGGTAAACCTAGCCTAATTCTAGGCGATGAACCAACTGCAAACCTAGATAGTAAAAACTCTGAAAGCTTAATTGAAACCCTAAAAGAGATGAAAGAAAAATACAATACTACTGTTATACTTTCATCACACGATGAAATGGTAATTAAAAAAGCTGAAAGAGCCATAATGCTAAAAGATGGTGCGGTAGTTTCTTAAAAACAATGGTGGGTAGCTTGCTTGGTAAAAAGGTTTTATTTTTTGTATTTGTTATTAATTTTGCATCTTCTAGCTTTTTAAAAGCACAGTTCTTTTTTAATGATTATCTAAACGGTTCTTTTAATTACAACAGCAATACAAAAGAACTTGATAGTGAAAGCAACACAGCCAACCTAAGGCTTGATAACCGTATTGTTGCAGGGTATAAAAACAACTTTTTTAAGTTTGAAACCCACTTGCTTACTAGTGTTTCTAATTTTTCAAACTCTTCTTTGCAAATACCTATTGACCTTGTAATAGAAGATGACCGAACAGAGCTATTTAACCTTAGTAAAACCTACAATAATACAAACTCTAGCATTGTTAACAAACTAGATAGATTAAACTTTTCATTTTATGGTAGCAACTACAACCTAAGTGTGGGAAGAGACACTCTAACATGGAGCCGTGGCAGAATGTTTCATGTAACTGATTTTTTCAACCCACAAATTCCTGGCTTTTATGATGGTGATTATAAACCAGGAACCGATTTAGTATCTTTTAGCTATGCATTTTCAGGCAGGCAAAGCATTGCAATGGCCTTTAACCCAAAAAGAGACTACATAACAAAAGAGCTAACCAGAGAAGATAGCAACATGGGTTTTAGGTATCTTTACAGCAATGATACCTTAGATTTTAGCTTAATTTTTGGTCAATATTTAAAAGATTATGTAATAGGAACGGGTTTTTCTGCTGACTTTTTGTTTGCATCGGTTTTAAGGGCTGATTTTACCATCACCAAACCATATGAAAACCGTGATGAAAATGTAGCATCTACCGTTATAGGGGTAGAAAAATCACTACTTTTAGGCAATACATTTGCTAGTATATTTGGTGAGTATTACCACAATGGTTTTGGTACAGACAATAGCATGAGCTCTATAAACTCAATAAAAAGCCTAAGCCCTAGCCTAGTAAGAAGATTTTACGAACAAGATACTTATTTAATCTCTCAAGATTATTTAGCATTAGGGGCAAGTTTTGAGCTTGGTGCATATTTTTACTTAAGCTACTCTAATATAATCTCTTTAAAAGACGGTAGTGCTTTTCACTTTTTAGGTGCATCTTATAATTATTCTCAAAGAGCTGATTTAAACCTAAGTGTTGGCTTGCCTTATGGCTATACTAATGAAGAGTTTGGACAAATTTGCCCCCAAGATACCCCCGATAGATGTATAAAAATGGGTGCTTTAGTGCTTTTTGGGTTTAGTTATGCAATATAGGTTGCATATTTTAACCTATTTAAGTTTTTGGTTGTACAACAACTAAAACTTTTTGCAACTTTTATTTGCGTATACTTATTGTGCTAGCTGCATATTTTTTAGTATCTATATCTTTCCTATACTCTAAAATTGTAGTTGCTAGTCTATCTTCACTTTTAGGAACTTGATTAGTTGCAGTGTAGTTACTAGATACAAAAATTAAATAGCAATTTTTATGTTCTGGTTTAGTGTATTTGCACAGATTTTCTGCATCTTTAATCTCTGTATCAATAATATTGTTTACACTAGCTATAACTTCATCCTTAACCATTTCCCTATTATACTTAAACACAAAATAAATATTTTCGCTAGTTCTAAAGCCTTCTTCATATAAAGCATTTTTAAATGTTTTATTATTAAATTCAGCATATTCATTAATATCTTTTTTCACTGATACTGTTTCAACATACTCATAGCTAGAGCTACGAGGTATCAATAAACCTATAAATAAAGTAGTTATCAGTGCTACAACCACAAGTTTTAAATTCTTTTTAAGAAAATCCATAAATTTACCTGTTATTTTATAAAATCAAAAACATATTATACACAAAACCCTAGCAATAGCATAGATTTTAGTGTATTGTAGATAGTGAAAATAAAAACTTTCAGGGGTGCTTAATAAGCTGAGAACATACCCTTACTACACTGAACAAGGTAATACTTGCGAATTGGAGGAAAGAAGAAAAATGAAGCCATATTCTTTTATATTGGTATCAGAAGACCTAAAAGACAAAAACATACAAGAGTATTTTAACTTTTTGCTAGAATGCTCTAAAAATGGTGTTTCTGCTATTCAAATCCGCAATAAATCTCGTTATTTTGATAGATACTTAATACTGCAAACACAAAAGCTTGCTAAAAAAGCCCTTGAAAATAATGTGCATGTTTTTATAAACGATGATTACAAAGTAAGCAAGCAACTACCTTTTCACAATGTTCACCTTGGGCAAGACGATGCAAGCCCATTTGTAGCCAAGCAAAGCCTTAATGATGGCTCTTTAATAGGTTATTCGGTAAACAACCTAAACCAGCTAAAAAAAGCAAATACTATGGGTTTTTTAAGCTATATAGGTTTAGGTGCTATTTTTAAAACTGATTCAAAAAATACTGAAAATATTTGGGGGATTGAAGGACTAAAGCAAGCAAAAAAAGAAAGTAACCACAAAATAGTAGCCATAGGTGGAATAACTGAAGAAAACAGCGAAAAAGTGCTGAAAAATGGTGCTGATGGGCTTGCTATAATCTCTGATATCCACAAAGCTAAAAACCCATTTAAGAAAATACAAAATATTGCAAATATTATAAAACAAACCAAAAGTATATAAATGCTAGAAGATTTAAAATATATTCTTGAAAAAATCAAAGTTCACAGAAGCATTGTTTTAAATTACTCCAACCATGTAACTTTAGATTTTATGGCAAATGTACTTTCTGCAATTGGTGCTTCTCCTATTATGTCTTTTAGCCACAAAGAAGCTAAAGACCTTGTTAAAATAGCAAATGGAATTAATATTAACATTGGCACACTTGACAATAATTTTATAAAAACAGTAAACAAAGCCCTAAAAGAAAACAAAAACCATAACAAAGTTTGCGTGCTTGACCCTGTAGGAGCAGGTGCTAGTGATTTGCGTAAAAAAATAGCTTTAAAATACCTAAACCATGCACATATTATTAAAGGCAATGAAAGTGAAATCTTTACCCTTGCAAATGACTTGCAAAGCTCTCATGGAATAGACAGCACAAAAAAAGCTAATGAAATTGAAAAAGAGGCAAAAAATCTCGCCCTAAAAAAGCAAAAAACTATTATAGCAACAGGAAAAACCGACCTTATAAGCAACGAATGGCAAAGCACTAAAATAAACTATGGAAGTGAAATGATGCCAAATCTAGTAGGCACAGGCTGTGTTTTAGGTGCAATTATTTGTGCTTTTGCAACTGTTGAAAATAACCACTACAAAGCCAGCTTGCTTGCTACTTTGTTTTATACCATTTTGGGTCAAGAAAGTGCCTTAAAATCTGATAACATTGTAGATTTTAAAAACAATTTATTAAAAGGACTTGAAAAGCCAAATTGGGATTACATAGAAAGCCAATTAAACATTTTAGAAAACCAAGGATAAACAAAAATGAAATATAAAGCACTAACAATAGCAGGGTTTGATAGCTCTGGCGGTGCAGGAATACAAGCTGACCTTAAAGTTTTTGGTGCATATAATTGCTATGGTATGAGTGTTTTAACAGCCCTACCTGTGCAAAACACAACTGGTGTAAAGTCTTGCTACTTGCTTCCTATTAGTGCTGTAAAAGAGCAGCTTGATGCTATATTTTCTGATATTACCCCACATGCCATAAAAATAGGTATGCTTTTTAATAGTGAAATTATTGATGTTGTAAGCACCTACTTGAAAAAATATGCTTCTGATATACCAATAGTTGTAGACCCTGTAATGCTTGCAAAAAGTGGTGATGAGCTACTTTTAAAAGAAGCTATAACAGATTTAAAAGAAAAAATACTGCCCCTTGCTACTATTGTTACCCCCAATCTTCCTGAAGCTGAAAATATATTGCAAATTGATGATTTTTCTAAATACTCTAATGAAGAAATTGCAACAAACCTCTTAGACCTTGGCTTACAAAATGTTTTAGTAAAAGATGGGCATAGAGGTGGTGAATTTTCTAGTGATATTTTACTTACTAAAGATGGTAAAAAATACACCTTTAGCACTAAAAGAATAAAAACCAAAAACACCCACGGCACAGGCTGTACACTTTCAGCTAGTATTGCAGCTAACCTTGCTAAAGGTGAAAACCTTATAAAAGCTTGTGAAATATCTAAAAATTATCTACAAAATGCTTTACTTTACGGTAGCAAGCATAATATTGGGCATGGGCATGGGCCTTTGCATCATTTCTATAAGCTAGAGGAAGACAGCTAGATTTTGTTTGTATTTTTGTAAGCCCCTTGAGTTGTAAACTTGCATGAAATACAAAAATAGCTAACTTTTTT
>CAYYLE010000030.1:0-8428 GCA_964472375.1 uncultured Rickettsiales bacterium | reverse complement strand
ATCTTCTAATACTTTACCTTTTGTTGTTAAAGCATAACCTTTTAAATGACCGCACTTTACAGTTATGCTATTTGCATTTAAAACAAAAGGGAAGAATATTAGTAATATCAATATTTTTTTCATGATTTAATAAACCCTATACTTACAATCTGCAACATATGTTTGTTGTATAATATCAAAGGTACACCTATTTTAACTATTAAAAAACTTATGAACCATAAAGATATTAACACCACTATGGTTTATGCCCACCTTGCACCCGATAACGGCAAAAGTGAGGTTTGGGGGATTGGTTTAGGTTTTTGTTTTTATCTTTTAATTGCTATAATTATTATACTATGTAATACCAAAAAATTATAAAACTATAAGCAAAATGCAAGAAAACAAACCATTTAAAGATATTTTAGAAGAAACCCTAAAGCAAAATAAAGATTTTTGCTACCAAGATGGTGAAAGTTTAAATACTGTAAAATTAGAAACCCTTGCTTTAAGAAATGATGAAACTTTACTTGAGTTTTTATATTCTAAAGAAGAATTAAAACAACAGTTTTTTACACCTTTAAAAAATGGTTTACTTGTTTTTAAACAAAACGACTTTATAACTTACATAAATTCTAAAAACTTTTTAAAAGATAGCTTTACTTCATTTAATAATAAAATTGGCCTATCGACTGCTAAAAATAAATACCTTAAGCAAGATACCAATGTTGTTTTAAACTTTCCTTTTAAAGATTGCTACTTACAAGGCAACCAATGTAAAGACGACCAAAAAAGCCAAGAGGTTTTTTATAACGAAATTTTAGCAAAAGATGAAATTAACAAACTTTTAGACAACAAAGTTTTAACCAACGCAAGCCTTGTAAACCAAGAAGGCGAAAAACCATTAACTAACTTTAAAACAGATACACACGGGCAAATAGATAACAACCTTTTAATTAAAGGCAACAACTTATTAGCTTTACATAGCTTAAAGCACCAATTTGCAGGCAAAGTAAAACTAATTTATATTGACCCACCATATAACACAGGTAACGATAGCTTTAATTACAACGACCGCTTTAATCATTCATCTTGGCTTGTGTTTATGAAAAACCGCCTAGAAATAGCAAGAGACCTTTTAAAACAAGATGGTGTTATTTTTGTACAGATAGATGATAATGAGCAAGCCTACCTTAAGGTGCTTATGGATGAGGTTTTTGGTAGGGAGAATTTTGTTTCTAATATTGTATGGAGAAGAACAGATAATCAGTCAAATATAGGTAGAATAGCGAAAGTTAAGGAGTATATAACAATATTTTCAAAAAACAATAACGATTTAAAGTTTTACAAATTAGCTTTATCTGATAAAGCAAAAGAGCAGTATAGATACAGTGATGATAAAGGATATTTTAGAAGAAACATACTATTAGATAAAGTTAAAGGCAGGCATATATACAGCGTTACAAACCCTCAAGGCTCAATTTTAACCGGACCTTGGATGATTAATGAAGATGAATTCAATAAATTACTGTTAAGTAATGGCATATACTGGGCAAGTGGAAAAGATGGACAGCCTTATGGCAAAATATATTTAGATGATAAAATCAATGAAGGGCAAATACCGTCTGATTTTTGGGGTATTGAATATGGCAGTAATCAACAAGGGGCAAGAGATATGCAAGAGATTTTCCAAGAAAGAAGATTTGCTTTTCCAAAGCCTGAAAAACTACTTCAAAATATACTGCAAATATCAACCCAACCAAACGACCTAGTATTAGACTTTTTTGCAGGCAGTGGTACAACCCCAGCAGTAGCACACAAAATGGGCAGAAGGTGGATAGCAGTAGAACAAATGGATTATATAGAAGATATAACCAAAGAAAGGCTTAAAAAAGTAATAGGTAAAAAACAAGAAGGCAAAGAAGAACTAGAATTTGACAATGGCGGGGTTGGTAAAGCAGTTAATTGGCAAGGAGGTGGTGAGTTTGTGTACCTAGAGTTAAAACAAGCTAACCAAGAGTATTTAAACAAAATACACAAAGCACAAACAAAAGAAGAGCTACAAGAAATATTGCAAATACTGTTAAGCCATGCAATGGGTGAAATAAAACAAGGGCAAACACCAAGCTTTATAAAACCAATAGATTTAAGTGGTAAAACAAGCCAGCTAGACTTAGTAGATTTATTAGAAGGCAAAAGCAACCAACTAACAGAGCAACTAGAGTATATAAAGCAAGAGTTTGCAAAACTAACAGAGCAAGCAGAACAAGAGCAAAAACAAAATAAAAAGACCGAAAAACTACACAAAGTTAAAGAACTGCTTATTAATTTGCTAGATAAAAACCACCTTTATGTAAATGCAAACGAAAGCGAAGACAAAATGTTTAATTGTAGCGAAGTAGAAAAAAGGCTAACAACCCAATTTTATGGTAAAAGATAAGTTTAGGTAAAAATGCAAGAAGTTTATAAAAACCTATTTATAGGCAATGATAGTGACTGTAAGAATTGCACTAATAAAGAAGGCTATTCAGTTGTGCATGCATGTAAAACTTGCCACCAAAAAACACTTGGTTATAAAGGTGGTTTAAAACAAGATAACCCAAACTATTTAATTTACAAGCAGGCAAGTAATTTATACTTAAATATGGTTGATATGGAAAAAGAATTACTACCTAAGTATACAGACCCAATAATTAAAAGTGCAATAAGCTTTATTGATGAGAATATTGCAATAAATAAAGTGTTGGTGCATTGCAATCAAGGTGTATCTCGTTCTCCATCTATTGTACTGTGTTGGCTTGCTAAAAATAATATCATAAGCAATAAAAGCTACATTGATGCTAAAGAAGATTTTATAAAACTTTACAGTAAATATAATGCAGGCAATGGAATAAGACTTTACTTGCTTAACAATTGGCAAAAACTAATACAAGAATTATAAAAAAAATGGCAGAACAACCACTTTACGAAGAATACAATGCATTATCAAAACATAAAATGTTTAAAAGTATTCCACAAGATATTATAAAAGCTTTAAAGCACCCTTTAAGACCATACCAAGAAGAAGCAGTAAAACGCTTTATTTACCATAGAGAAAAATACAAGAATAATGCTAACCATATACTAACAGAAATGGCAACAGGTAGTGGTAAAACGCTAACAATGGCTAGCATTATGCTTTATTTATACAAGCAAGGTTACAGAAAGTTTATATTTTTTGTTAATTCAACAACTATTTTAGAAAAAACAAAAGCTAACTTTGCAGAAAGTAGCTCTAGTAAATATTTATTTGCAAGTAATATAGAACTAGATGGCAAAAGAGTAAACATAAATACAGTAAACAACCTAGATGAGGCTAATGATTATGATTTAAATATAATATTTACAACTATTCAAGGGCTACATACAGCATTAGAAAATACTAAAGAAAATTCAGTAACGCTAGAAGATATACAAAACCATAAAGTTGTGTTGTTGGCAGATGAAGCCCACCACCTAAACACCCAAACAAAACAGTTACAAATAAAGCTAGAAAGTTCATGGGAAGAAACAGTACAAAATATACTAAAAGCTAATAATAAAAATATTTTACTAGAAGTTACAGCAACAGCAGAAACAGAAACAAAAGCAATAGCTTTAAAATACCAAGATAAATTAATCTATAAGTATTCACTTAAAGAGTTTACAGACGATGGTTACTCTAAACACATTGCTATGCTTGTATATAGAGGTGAAAACAAACAACGTATGTTGTTAGGTTTACTTACAAGTTATTTTAGGCAAGAGTTAGCAAGTAGTTTAGGCAATATAAATATAAAGCCCGTTATACTGTTTAAATCAAGTGTAATAAAAGAATCTAAAAATAACCAAGAAGAGCTATTACAGATATTAGATAACTTAACTATAAGTGATATAGAAGAAGTTTTAAATATTGCTAAAAGTCAACAATATAACTCACCACTTTTAAGAGATATAGTTAACTTTATAACAAAAAATAAAATAAACTCTCAAGAAATTGTAAGTAAGTTTAAAATTAGCTTTAATAAAGAATTTATTGTTAATGTAAATGAAGATAAAGAAAAAGAAGAATTACAATTACAGCTAAATTCATTAGAAGATGAAAACAATAAAATAAGGGTAATATTTGCAGTAAATAAACTAAATGAAGGCTGGGACGTTTTAAACCTATATGATATTGTAAAACTTTTTAAAACTAAAAATGCAAAAAACACTACACAAGAAGCACAACTAATAGGTAGAGGGGCAAGGCTATTGCCTTTTTGCATTACAAAAGAGCAACAAGACTTTAAAGATAAAAGAAAGTATGATAAAGATGGCAAAAACCCTTTAAAGCATTTAGAATGGATGCATTTTCATAGTAGTGATGAAGTAGATTTTATTACAAAATTACAAAAAGAACTAAAAGAACAAGGGCTTTCAATAGAAGAAACTCTAAAAGAAGTTGAAATTGAATTAAAAGAAGAATTTAAAGCAACAAAACTTTATAAAGAAGGTGCTATTTTTGTAAATGAAAAAAAACTAAGAAAATCTATAAGAGATGATTTAGACAATAAAACACAAGGTAAGCAACTTTTATTTAAAAGCGATGAATATTTTTTAAACTTAAACGATGCAGTTAAAGATATTAATGTTAGCTACAATATTAATAAAAAGGTATTAGAAGCAGATACAGACGATGAACAAAAAGTAAAACAAATTATCTCTACTCAATTTAAGCACTCTAAAAAGTTAAAGGTAAAAAATATACCTTTTTATTTATTTGCACAAGCACTAAGCAACAATGAATTTTTTGAGTTTAATAAATTAAGGTACATACTTGATATTGAATCTACTAAAGAGTTATACCAAGCTATGGCTTATTGCAGTATTACATTTTTATCAGATATAAAAGAAGTAGAAATATCAACTAAGAATGTAATAGATGGCTTAGGCAATATGCTAGATAAACTACAAAGTAATTTACTTGTATCTGAATACTTTGGCACAAAAGAGTTTATACCAAAACAAATAAAAGAGGTATTTAAAACCAAAACTATAATAATACCAAAATCTAAAGAAGTGTTAGAAACTAGCGAATATGAAAACTATGCCCAAAAATCATTTGTAGGCACAGACCAAGAAAAAGAGTTAATACAAAGTATTCAAGGTTATATAAGGCAACTAGATGGTATAAAATACGCATACCTACTTAGAAGTGAAATGCACTTTAGGCTTTACAGCTTTAAAGATGGCAAGGGTTTTGCACCTGATTTTGTGCTATTTTTACAAAAAGAAAATAATGAACTTTTAAGCTATCAATTATTTTTAGAACCAAAAGGTAGCCACCTTAAAGAGGTTGATAGCTGGAAACAAGATTTTTTAGATGAAGTTAGCAATATATACGGTAACAATAAGCACATAGAAATAAACAATAGTAAAAATAGTAGAAAAATATTTGGCTTACCTTTTTACAATACAGATGATGAGGTAGCATTTAAAAGTAAGTTAGATGAATATTTAGAAGTAAATGCTAAAGCATAAAGATTGTTTATTAAGTTTTACTTATAGCTGTGTATTATTACATCTATTTTAAAGTTTATTTTTATAGACGGAAACCATCAACAAAAATTTACCTTTACAAACCCAGACCTTGACAAAAACAACTTAAAGTTGAAACATATAACCTAATAAGGTATAATATACCTACATAAATTATTAACAAAGGCTATATAAACTTTATGCAAAAAGAAGATTATTTTTTACATTTAGGTGAGTATGAGTACTTAACAACATTAAAACTTAATAGCTATTGTATTTTTAAAAGAGCTTGCACTTGTGCAAGTAGGTAGAGACTCAAGTAAATATTTTGACCTTAAAGCAAAAGACTTTGTTAAAGACTATGAATATAAAGCATTTAGAGACTTTATGTTTAAAAACTCAAAAGAAGAAATTTACAAAACAATATTATCGCTAGATAGTCAACTTAAAACCACTAGAAGCAAAGAAGAGTTTACAGAGATGATTTTAAATAAACCTTTGGTTACTCTTCCAACTATAATTATTGCAATAAATGGCTATAAACATAATGCGGGTAAGTATACTACAAACTTAATAAATAACATACTAAAGTTTCAAGAAACCCTAAGCATGTTTAACAACTCAAAAAGCTTAGGTGAAATAACTTTATACCAAGATGATAAAGTAAAACCTCAAAACTTTTTAAAATGGGCTTATAATTATGATGTAATAGACTTAAACTTAAAGTAAATATTAAAGAGCTAATAGGCTTAGAAGAAGAAAAAGAGACCCTTGCAAAACCAAATTACACTACAAACTACCTAAAGCTAATGAACCTAGCCATTAATGAGTTTTGGATTAACTATAACCCTAATACAACCACCGCACCTGTTAAAAAGCAAGTTGTTGCCTTTTTGCAAAGCAAAGCTAAAGAGCAAAACATTGAGTTATCAGATAGCCTTGCAAAAAATATAGATACTACTATAAGGTATGAAACAGCTAGGAAGGGCGGAAATAGGAAGAGTAATGCAAGAAAATAAAAAACAGCCAACAAAAGCCTCTTACCTCAACCAACGAATGATTTTTTTAACACGCCTAATATCTCTATTACTTACTATTGGCTTATAATAGTTTGGTAAGCTTTTGTACCTTCTTACTTTTGGGATATAGCTATACGACACATCTTTTAAAGACTCTAATATTTTACCTACATCTTGTTGGTTAAAAATTGGTTTAAAGTACTTTATGTAGCTACAAACTTCATTTAAGCCTAATATCTTTACGTGTTTAAAATCACCTTTAGGCTTTGCTCCTGTCATAAGTACAATATTTTTTATTGGTATTTTTCTTTTACCCCAATTGCTATGCAAAAATGAGTTATTAGAACTATTTAAATAACAAAACAACCCAAAGCTAGACCTTTTTACTTGCTCAATAGGTGAGTATAAATTTGAGTTATTTATTGAGTCTTTGCTCCAGTTTTTTGTTTCAATTAAAAAAACACCAGAGTAACCTACAACTATGTGGTCGGCTTGAATAGAGTAAATTCGCTCATCTGTACTTTTATTATATATTGGCTTATTTAACCTTAATTTAAAGTCATTAATTATTGTAAATGTATCAGGTAGCTCTTTTAATGCATCTAGAGCTTTTTGCTCACCAATTGCACCAAGAAATAAGTCATAGTTTTCATCTAATATCTTTTTCGCTCTTTTTAAAGAAAAAAGCTCTCTATCTACTTTTTTACCAACTAAAAGGTCATAATTATTTGCTATATGCTCTAGATTGTTATTTTTATTATCTATTTCGCTTTTATATTGGTTGGCTAGCTTTTCTTTTTCTTTTTTAAAATTATTAACTATAGTATTTTCTTTATTTTTTAAAAAATAGATTTTAACCTTTGAAAAAATACTATTTGACTTACTAGAGATTTCATCTATTTCTTGTTGTAGTTGGGTTTTCTCTACAATTAAAAGCTTTTCTATTTCTTCTAATTTTTCATTACGAAGCTTTTCTAAGGTTAAAATTTCTGTCTTTTCTTTTTCAATTTCTAAATTAAGGTCATCTTTAGCTTTATCTCTAACCCTAATTTCTTTTTCAGCTGTTTTAACCTCATAGTGCTTTTTAAAAAACATAATTCTATCTATTGATGGAAGAAAGTTTATACCTGCACTTTTAAAGTGGTTTTGTAGCTGGTTAAATGAGTCAAGTTCACCGTGTATAACTGCCACTTCTAGCCCCTAATGTATATATTTGTTTAAAAATAAAGTAATTAAATGATTATAAATTATTGCTTTTATTAAATAAACTTATAAGTTATTTTAGTTAACTTATAAGATGAGAGGTAAAACCCTTTTAATAACTTGGTTTTTATAGCACAACACAACAAGGGTTAAACCATTTAACCTCCTACCATCAAACCCTTGACTGTTTTAAATAGTTATAAACCTTGTTAAATTACTCTTGCTTAGGAAATACAAAAGTTAACTAAGTAGTTTTTACATAGCTTTTGCTTTGTAAAATTTTATAACTATTAACTCTAAAAGGAATAATGCACCATGCAAGAAAATAATAATTCAAATAACAGTAGCTTTAATAATATACAAGAAAGTAATGCCACCAAGTTACCAACCCGCAAGCAAGTAGCCAGCATACTAGAGCTTAAAGAAACAACCTTAGCTGTGTAGGCATGTACTAAAAGGTATAAGTTGCCTTATATAAAAGTAGGTAAATCTGTAAGGCATAAGCTAGCAGATATAGAAGCTTTTTTACAAGAGAGAAAACAAAAAGGTAAAGGCAGTATGTTTAGTAAAACTTGCCTTTACTGGTTTAAAACTTTAAGGGCAAGTTGTTTTAACAAGTTTTACCTTAAGATTAGTTTTTACAATAAAAGCTAAGTAACTAAAAATACTGTTAATAACAAAATAGCAAA
>CAYYLE010000029.1:0-8512 GCA_964472375.1 uncultured Rickettsiales bacterium | reverse complement strand
CTTGAGTGCATTTTGTTTCACTTCTTGAAAAGAAACTTTGTTAAAAAGCTCTCCATTTTCAAAAACCTTTACAAGCATATTTTCTTGCCCGTTTAAATCTTGCTTGTTTATAGTTTTGTAAGCACCGTTTTGTTTAACAAGAGCCAAAACACCTTTTTTAGATGCTTTGTTTTTTGCATCAATTGGGTTTTTGGCAACGCCAACCCATTTATTGTTTTTATAAACCGCTGATACTTTCATGGCAAAAGCAAGGTCGTCTCTGCTTACGCTTTGCAACAAAGCCCCGCCCATACCAAAAAGGATATTACTTGCACTTATTTGGTTTTGCTTTAGGGTCTTTAGTATATTTTCAATAGATTTTATATTTATACCATCACCATATACAACTTTTAAATAACTAGGCAAAACTTTATAGCCCTTGCTATTTAATGTAAAGCCAAATTTTTCCATCAAAATTTGTATAGTTTTTAAAGATGTTGCAACAGGGTCGCCACTGTCTGGCCTTACTGCTAGTGTTTTGCCACTTTTTATAACCATATCTTTTAGCTTATCACCCCAAATATTTTCTAAAGCACTCCACAAGTTGTATGAATCACTGACAATAGAAAAACCATTACTAAAGCTTGCCATATCTTTATAAATATGCTCATAGGCTTTGCATTCGTTTTCTTGTTGCCAAGAAACAACCGCCGAATGCTCTGTTGATGGACTGGAATAGAGCGCTAAACTTTCATTATAAAACTCTTTTAAAAACAAAGTTGCACAAACACTGGCACTTTTGTTAAAATTAATAAGATGGGCAGATGCCCCTATTTGGTTGCTTTCATAAGAGCTAACAGACCTTGCTCCAAAGTCTTGCAACATATTTTCTATGTTTTTTGTATCTTCGCTAGTTTCTTGCAAATATTTATAAATAACTTTCTTAAGATTAAAAGAAAGTGTAGCAACACAAGAGCCATACCAAACAGCTCGCAATAGTGCAGTTTCTATATAGTTTGTTAAAAAAAAGCACTTAGGGTCGGTGTTTACAACCTGCACTAAAACATTTTTATTTTCAACTAAGCTACCTTCTTTTACAGCCTCTATTTTTAAAGGCAAATAACCACCGTGTTTTTCTAGTATATAAAGCCATGCATCTTTATTAAACTTCCAATTTTGGGTTAAAAAAACCTCTTGAGCTTGGTCTATATCTTCTTTGGTTATTTTTTTAGATAAATATTTGATTAAAAAAGACTGTAAACCAAACATTATGGTTTTATCAAAAATACCGCCTCTACTTTCAATATAAGAAGATATATAAGAAATATCAGAAGGATAATGGCTATAATGCAAAGCTTTGTAAGCATCTATATTAAGTATTAAATTCAAAAGTAGCCCCTATTTGCCCTTTACAAAAAATACTAAATAAACTTAAAAAGCCTTAGTTGTTTTGTATTGTAGCTATTTTCAGTGTAGTTTTTACCATACTCATTATGGTTTGTTTTTTGCTCTCTAAAAGCAATAAGCTTTGAAATATCTTGCTCAATTGCCTTGCGGTTTTTGTTTTTTGTATTTTTTTTATTATTTTTTGCTGTGTAGTCGCTAAAAAATAGTACATTTTTCTTAAACATAAAAACCTTGCCATTAATTTAAAAAGTTGAAAGTGTTAAATATTTGTTGCTTAATTACAAACTAATATAAAACACTTTCGGTTAATTAAATACTAACGACCTAAAAATAAAGAAGAAACAGACTTTTCATCATGTATTCTTTTTATACAAGTAGCTAAAAGTTCTGCAATAGATATATACTTAATTTTTGTTGATTTACTCATATCAACACAACCTTTTATAGAGTCTGTGCAATAAAAGTTTTTAATTTGTGAGTTTTCTATTTTTTCAACAGCATTATTAGAAAACACACCATGGGTTATATAAGCATCAACCGATTGTGCACCGTTTTTCATTAAAATATCTGATGCAGAGCAAAGCGTTCCTGCTGTATCTGCAATATCGTCAATTAAAATACAATTTCTGCCTTTAACATCACCAATCACATTTACAGCTTCTGCAACACCTGGTGCTGCTCTTCTTTTATCTACAATTGCAAGCTCGCAATGTAACCATTTTGCAATAGACCTTGCACGCAACACACCACCAATATCTGGCGATACTATAACAGTGTTTTCAATATCTTTTGTTTTTTTAATATGGTCTACAAACAAAATATTTGAGTAGATATTATCTAAAGGAATATCAAAAAAGCCCTGAATTTGTGCCGAGTGTAAATCCAACGAAAGCACCCTGCTACTGCCTGCAACAGAGATTAAATTAGCTACAAGTTTAGCAGAAATTGGAGTTCTTGGCCCTGTTTTTCTATCTTGTCTTGCATAACCAAAATAAGGGATAACACTTGTTATTCTTCTTGCAGAACCTCTTTTAAGAGCATCTATTATTAATAAAAGTTCCATTAAGTTATCATTTGCAGGATAGCAAGTTGATTGCAAAACAAAAACATCTTCACCTCTAACATTTTCATTTATTTCAGCAAAAACTTCACTATCATTGAACTTGGTTATTTTTGTATCACAAAGCTCTATTTTTAGTTCTTTAGCTATACTTTCAGCCAAACCTTTGTTGCTATTGCCTGCTATTAACTTCATTATAAACTTCCTTTTTTTGCCTTTATTTTAATGGTTACAAATACTAATTACACAACACTGCAAGCCTTTTTGTGGCTCTTTGTTTAGTGTCATTCTTCTGTGGCTAAAAAAACTCTCTGCAAGTGCAAAGGTATTAAGCCCCAAGTTTTCACAATTTTTTAATTTTAATAGCTTTAATTGGTTTAACAAATAGCTAGCTAAAGAAAATAAGTATTTTTCATTATCTGTTTTTATAAAAAAATCTTTATTAGCTTGTGTTTGGTTTAAAAAGTTTTTATAAAACTCTTCATCTACCTCATAGCTTTCTTGTGCAATACAAGGACCAATACAAGCACTAATATCTTTAGTGTTGCAACCTAATGCTATCATTTCATTTATTGTGTTTATAACAACGCCATGCAAAGCCCCTTTCCACCCTGCATGAATGCCTGCAACAATTTTTTGTTTACTATCTACTAAAAGTAATGGGGCGCAATCTGCTGTTGTTATAGCAAGGGGTAGGTTTTGCTTTTTTGTTATTAAAGCATCATATTGTGGTAAGTTGTTTTGGTCTATTTTGTTTTCAATTACAAGTGCTTTGTTTGAATGCACCTGATGGCAAAAGTTTAGTGAATCTGAAGTTAGGTTTAGTTTGTTTTCAATAATATTGCGGTTTTTGCGTACATTTTCTGCAAGGTCGCCTGATGAGTAAGATATATTTAAACTACCGTAGTAAGATGAGCTTACACCACCTTTACGACCAAAAAACCCGTGCTTTATAAAATTAAAACTAGATAGAATTTGTGATTTATATATCATAATTTTTAAAGCCCAACAATGTTATTAACATTATACCTTAGTGCAATTACTTTAAAAACTTGCCCCATTTTATCAGAGCTTATAAGTCTATGTAAATCTTGTGCTAGTTTTGTTTTTTCTTCCATTGTTTTGTTTGCAGAAAGAGAGCTATACCTTTGCATTATACCCATTTCTTGCAAAAAATCACCTTGTGTTTTTAACTCTGAAACCTGCAACCCTTCAGCAATTGCAATATCTTTAATATGTTGAAAATTAACATGAAAAGTAATATCACTTTTACCTATATTTTCTAAAAAATTGCTAAACTTATGCTTGTAAATAGCCTGCACAGAGTTACCAAAAGTGTTTTCTTTATAGCCATAATCTATTATTAAAGCTATTCCACCTTGTTTTTTTAAAAGTTTGCAAAGTTTTTTAGTGCTATTTACTACTTTTGGTGAGTATTCTAAAATATCACCCTCTTTAGGCTCTTGTTTTGGTAGCAAGTTTTTTGCTATTTCTGTTTTATTTTCAGCTTCTGTAAGGTAAAAACCTTTACCATTGTGTTTAACTAAAACCTGATAAAACGCACCATTTTTAAACTTATATTGTTTAGTTGCAAGGCTATCAAAAAACTCATTTGCAAAAACTATTAAAGAGTTATCTTTATTAAAATCAAAATCTTCAATATTTTCTTGCCATTTAAAGTTATAGCTATAATCTGCAAGTTTTTGTTTTTGTTTTTTCATTAGGCTTTCATTAATATCAAGCAAGTTAACATCTTTTATTTTAGAAGTTAAATCAGGTGATATTGCAAAAGAACGCAAAACGTCACTCATTAAAGTTCCGCTTCCTGCCCCTAGCTCTAAAATACTTACATTTTTAAAGCTATCTTTATTTTCTAGGTAGTTTGAAAGTGCCCAAATTGCTAGCATTTCACCAAACATTTGCGAAACTTCAGGGGCGGTTATAAAATCAGCACCTTTGCCTATTGCATCTTGTTTTACATAATAACCATATTGTTTACTAAACAAACAAAAGGCTATAAAATCATCAAGGGTTAAGAATTTATCTTTTTGTAAGGTGTTTATTATCTCTGCTTCTAGCTTATTTTTTTGTTGCATAGCTATACCCTAAAAGCAAAATGCCTATTAACAAAAACACCAAAGAAAGCAAATGCCCCAAAGTAAAAACGCTAAAAATATATCCTATATGGGCATCAGGTAGCCTAAAAAACTCTACAAAAAACCTGAAAATACTATAAAAAATCAATAAAAATGAAGATAAAAACCCTGCTTGCTTTATTGCTTTGGTTTTAAAAAACAAAAACAACATTATGCATAAAAGCACAAAACCTTCTAAAAAAGCTTCATAAAGCTGGCTTGGGTGCCTAGGAATATTGTCTACATTAGGAAAAATAACAGCCCAAAAAACATCAGTGGGAGCCCCGTAAAGCTCTTGGTTAACAAAGTTTGCTAGCCTTCCTAATAAGAGAGCAAAAGGCACAAAGCAAGCCACTAAATCAGTAACCTTTAAAAAATCTGTGTTATATTTTTTAGCAAATAAATAAATAGCAAAAGCAACACCTAAAAGCCCCCCATGAAAAGACATCCCGCCTTGCCACAGAAAAAAGATTTCAACAGGGTTTTGCAAATAATAAGATAAATTATAAATTAAACAATAACCAAGCCTACCCCCTAAAATAACCCCTGCCATTGCATAAAACATTAAATCATCTAGAAAGTTTTTTTTTGTCGTATTTTTTAAACTAATATCTGATAAATAAAGAGTTTTGTTAACTGCAAAGTAAACAAACAATGCACCAAACAAATAAGAAAGAGAATACCAATAAATATGCACCTTGCCTATTTGCAATGCAACAGGGCTTAGATTATTTACAAAAAATTGACTTTCATTAAGCATTTTAAAGGCCGTTTATATTTTTTAAATAAACTTTGGTGCAAATTATAGCATATATTTTATAAAAATATGTAGTATAATATGCATGTAAACTAAAAGTTTTTTAAACAATAAAGAGACCCTAAAGATGAGTGAAGATAAAAAAGTAGAAGACCAAGAGCAAAATCAAGAACAAAAAGAAAATATTAAACAAGCTGTTGAAAACATGAAAGAAAAAGTAGACAACTTGGTTGCTAAGGTTAAATCTATAAACATAGATAAGGAACAGGTTAAAAAAGTTGGCGATGGTATTAAAAAAACAGCATCTACGACTTTAAACAAAGGTGAAGACTTTCTTAAAAAGGGCTATGATTCATACAATAATCTAAAAGATAAGTATGTAAGAATAGAACAAAGAATTTCAGAACTAGAAAAAAGAATAGAAGAGCTAGAAAAGAAAGAAAAGTAATTTTTATAAAATTAGATTACTTTTTTAAAGTACAAAATGACTTTTTTACTATTTTTACGAATTTTATTCAAATAAAGGTGAACAATATGAAAAAATTATTACTTGTAGTGCCTTTTGTTTTGTTTGCTAATGCTTGTGCTATTGCACCTACTAATGTTGGCACATCTTTAATACAAAGCACTATTGAGCCAATTGCTGCAACTGATCAGGTTAGCAACAAAAAAGGTAAATCTTGTGCTGTTAACTACTTTGGTTTGGTTACAATTGGCGACCAATCTATTGCTAAAGCAAAAAAAGCTGGCAACATTACCCGAGTTGCAACAGTAGATTCTAAGCTTACTGGCTTTGGTGTAGTTTCACAAAGATGCACCATTGTTACAGGTTCTTAAAAAGTTTTTAAACTCCTTATACAGACCCAATTGGCAAAAAGCTAGTTGGGTTTGTGTTTTTTATTTTAATAAAAATAAATCTCTTAAACCACTGGTAAAAACCGTTTTTTATTTTTTCTAAGATTTTTTAGATTTTTTATTTAAGCTCTTGCCTTAAACTATGTGCTTAAGTCTTTAACAACTATATAACTAATATTTTGCCTAAGCTTAATCTTATGATTTGCTTTAAAAAACTAAATAGTTTTTAACCAAACCTTGTTGTGCATGCTTTTTACAGTTTTGCAAACCAGCAAACACTCTTGTGTAAAAACAACTAAAGCAGTTTTTAAAGCCTTAATAATAAAAAGTTTGACAAAAAACAAAGCTAACTTGCTTTACCCTAACGCTTTACCTTTTGCTTTAACGTTTTTACACTATTAATTCTTTAAAAAACATGCTTTAAGCATGTAAATTTAACACTACTTATGCAAAATAATCTTTTAAAAAAACCTGATAAATCTCTGTTAAAACATCAATATCTTTAAGGTCTACATTTTCATTTACTTCATGTAAGCTTCTGTTTTTTAAGCCAAATTCTAAAACACTGCAATAGTCTTTAATATATGCAGCGTCAGATGTTCCCCCTGATGTTGAAAGAGAAGGCTTAAGAGAAGTAACCTTTGTAATACTTTTGCTCATTATATTTAAAAAATCAGAGCTATTTTCAAGCAAAAAGCATTCAGTATGCGGTAAATTATGCAAAATAGAAATACCTTCATAAGACTTTGCAAGGTCTTCTATTAATAAAGTAAGAGAAGAAGAACTGTGATTGTTGTTAAACCTTATATTAACCTTAGCTTCTACACTTTCAGGAATAATATTATAAGAGCAAGAAGAAGAACCAAAAGCTGTTACTTCAAGGTTAGAAGGTTCAAAATAATCATTACCATTGTCAAGCTTAAGTTTGTAAAGCTCATTTAAAAAACTAACAAGCCTTACAGAGGGGTTATCAGCCTTTTTATGGTATGCAACATGCCCTTGCTTACCGTTTGCCAAAACAGTAAAATTCATGCTACCTCTACGCCCTACTTTTATGCTATCACCAATTTGGTTTAAAGAGCTAGGCTCGGCTACAATTGTTGCATCTATATTTATTTTTTCATTTTCAACTACATGCTTTACAAGCTTGTAAGTACCATTTATATATGCACCTTCTTCACCTGCTGTAATTAGCAATATAATACCTTGGTTTTTTGCATCAAAGCCATTTTTAAGATGGTAAGATATAGCACTAATAAAGCAAGCAACTCCGCTTTTCATATCAACAGAGCCACGCCCAAAAAGTTTATCATCTTTTATTGTAGGGGTAAAAGGGTCGCTTTCCCATGCTTTTAGGTCACCTTCTGGCACAACATCAACATGCCCAGCAAAACAAATATTTTTACTTTTGCAATTACCTATTGTTGCATAAAGGTTTTTTACATCTACTGTACCTTCTTCGCTAAATGTTATCACTTTTGTGTCAAAACCAAGCCCATCTAAAAGCTCTTTTAGATAATCTAAGCTACCTGCATCATTTGGCGTAACGCTTTTAAAAGTTATTAACTTTTTGGTTAAATCTAAAGGATTAATCATTTTTCAAAACTCCTTTTTATTCAATATTATTACGGAAGAAAACATAAAGTTTGTTAGGCTTTAAAAGCACATTGCTAACTATAAAAGTAACCATTTTCGATTGATTACTAGCTACTAAAACATTAGGGTCTGCAATATCATAATCTTTTATTAAATTAAACTCACTATCAAAAAATTGCAGATTTAAAATAGGAATTTGCTCAATATCTGCCTTATTTGTTATGTTTAAAGTAAGGGTAACAGATTTTTGAGTGTTGTTATAAATACTACTTACAACCTCATATGAAAGCTTTGAAGAAGAGCCATTAAGATAAGTTTTTACTGCAAAAGGTATGGTTTTAAAGTGAAACAGTGGCTTTTCTTCTTTTGGTTTAAAAAACCCCTTGCCTTCTGTACTAACTTGCATGGCAGAAGTAGGAAGCTTGGCATTAAAGCCATAATTAAACCCTTTAGATATATAAGCCAGAAAAAACAAAAATAAACAAAACGATAATGCAGCCAAAACTGCCATCATTACTTTTTTTTTAAAAACTTTGAAAAATAAGGGCTTGAAAGTGTCATAGACCTAAACTTTTGATGCTCGCTTACATTGTTTACAAGTGGTCTTTGTGAAAATTCATCTCTTGCACCTGCAACAGAAGGGTTTTGATGCATATTGCCTTGTTGCATGCTGTAATCTTGTTGGTGCATGTTGCCATGATTACCAAAATCACTGTTTTGCAT
>CAYYLE010000028.1:6224-8996 GCA_964472375.1 uncultured Rickettsiales bacterium | reverse complement strand
AAGTTTAAAAAAAGCCAAGGTACGGTTTTTTAACTTTTTAATCTTAACAATTATCTTAAAAATTATTTTCACAAAGCCAATGTATTAAGTTTTTTTAAGGTTATATGTAACGAGACTCTTTTAAATGGCACAACTAACACCTACATTACCCAAAAATTTTAGGCGGTTTTTCTTTTTCTTTTTGCCATTTAATTTGTCGCTATACATTATACAAGGGCAATATTGTAGTTATAAAACCTTTAATTTTCAAGCTATGAAGTTAGTTTGTGTATAAATTATTGCTATTTTAAGAGTAGGGTTAGGTTAATATTTTTGCTTTGTATGATTAAAGCTAGTTGTTGAAGTGTGCTTTTGGTTGATTTTCAACCTATTGTGTTTTTTACTTGACTTTTTATATTTTATGTGTATACTTGTTGTTAGTCAGATAGAAAGCCAGTTAGTTCCATAAAATAGTTTTAAAAAAACTATCATTAAAATCCATTTATTTTTTTAAGTAAATTTACAAAAACTTATAAGCTATAATTGTAGGGTTTTTAAATAAGTTTAATTTATCTAAACTTTAAAAAGTCAAAAAAGTGATTATTTTTTAAAAGTAAGCACAATGGGGTTTTTATAAAATTAAAACTTAAAGATTGCAGTACTTACAACTTTAGGTGTATTTTTTTTAAAATAATACTAAAGTTTGTAAAATCGGTAAAAAAATAAAGGTTTGTTTTTAGTTTTCTATCACATCTTTAATTAAAATACTTATTTGTCTTTTACCATTGTAGTAAGAAGAGCTTAAACCACAAATAACATCAATCTTAATGCCTTGTTGTATTAGGGTTTTTTCTATTTTTGCACCTTTTACTTTAAAAGCAAGAGCAGGGTATTTGAAATTATTGCCAATTTCACTAAGCATGCATTTTATATGGTTTTTATGTTTACCTAGTATAAAGTATGAGTCTATTGTTACATTTTTTAGTATAAATAAAGGGGAAGGAAAGCAAGCCCCGTAAGGCTCTAGTAATGAAAGCTCATCAAACAAGTGTTCATTAATTTGGTGAAGGCTTAAAGCATCATCATAATAATCAGTGCTTACAAGCACTTCTTGGCTTGGTTGTTTTTGCTTTATTTTATTAATTTCAAGCTCTATAAACTTTTTAATATCTTCTAGTTTTTCAAGCTCAAAAGAAAAACCACCAGCTTGCAAATGCCCACCTCCACTTATTAAAAGACCTTCATTGTTTAGCTTACAGATTATATTGCCAATATCTATACCTAATACAGAGCGGGCAGAGGCGGTTGCTTGCTTGGTTTCTTTGCTTGTATAATAGATAATAGCAACTTTGTTGTATTCGTCTTTTATTCGGCTTGCAATTATACCTATAATGCCTTTTTCCCAATTGCTACTTCCTTGCATTACAAAAGGCAGGTTTTTATCTTCATTTCGGTGTTTTATAGCAACAATAGCTTGGCTTGCTATTTCTTCTTCTCTTTCTTTTCTTTTATTATTTATTAGCTCTATTTCATTGGCTTGCACTATTGCTTTTTCAAAACTTTTTTCTTTTAAAAGATTAAAGCTTAAAATAGCCATACCCATTCTACTAGGTGCATTAATACGAGGACCAAAACCAAAAGCTAAATCTTGTGCTGTAATCTCCCCTTGAATTTTGCAAACACTAGCTAAAGAGCTAGCAAAAGCAGGTTTAACAAGCTCTATAATCTCCAAGCCTTTTTTTACTAAAACTCTATTTACATCTTGCAAAGGTACAATATCGCACATTGTGCCTAGTGCCACATATGGCAAAAGGTTTAAAAGGTTTAGTTTTTTTATCCCTTTTTGTTTATAAAAGCCTTCTTGTTCTAGCTTTCTGTTTAATGCAATAGTAAATAAGAATGTAAGCCCAGCAGCACACATATAATCTAAACCGCTTTCATCTTGTATTTGTTTTGGGTTTACAAAAGCATCAGCCGAAGGTACTTTTGCTTGCACTGCGTGGTGGTCTATTACTATTACATCTACATTGTTTTCTTTAGCGTGCGTTATAGCATCGTGGCAGGTGCTACCATTGTCTAGGCATATTATTAGGTTAACATCTAAAGCTATTAGTTTTTTTACAGCGTTTACAGTTAGCCCATAGCCTTCGCTATACCTGTTTGGAATATAAGGAATAAAATTGCTATGAAAGTTTTCAAACATATCTGTAATACAAGCTAGAGAGGTCATTCCATCTACATCGTAATCAGAAAAAAAAGCAATTTTACTTTGTTTTTGCAAATGTGAAAGGGTAACATTGCATGCTTTTTCCATATCTTTTAGTATGTAGGGGTCGGGCAGGGTGTTTTTTAGCTTTAAGTTAATAGAGCTTTGTATTTCTTGGGGTTTTATCCCTCTGTTAAAAGCAACTTTACAAGTCGGTTTATATTTTAAAATACTGCTTTGTAATATAAGCTCTACAATACGCTCGGGGGCTTTTTTTTCTACCCATGTTTTGCCGTTTACAGATTGTTTATTGTTATTTTCTTGCACTTGTTTGATAAATTTTTCTAAGGTTAGTTTTTTAAAAGTATTTTTACATAGCACTAATTTTGTTTAGTATTAGAGCAATATAAGACAACTAAAGTACTTTATGCTTCAGCAATATAGTACCAAGCTTTTTAGCACTAAACTATTTAACGCTAGGGTAATATTTTACTAAAATAAAAGCTAAACAGCAATTTTTTAAGCAACATAGTTTTACAAAATAGCAAAGAGAGTTTTTTAAAAAATCACTTGTATAATTTGCTGGG
>CAYYLE010000028.1:4420-6124 GCA_964472375.1 uncultured Rickettsiales bacterium | reverse complement strand
ACAAAACTACAAGGCAAGGCGTTAAATAAATTCGTGGTAAAATAGTAGAAATTTAATTATAATAAAAACAAAGTAAAACGATATTGTATTTGCAAAACAAACTAAGCAAAAAACAAACAAAAACAGTTAAAAACATGAAAAAACATAACATACTTTGGATACCAGGGCTACTTTGCACAGAAAGGCTTTTTAACTACCAAATTAACAACCTAGACGATATAGCAAACCATGAAGTTTTTGTAATAAAAACCTACGATGAAATAAAAAAAGCTGCAAATTATATACTAGAAAATTCAGAGTTTGATAACTTTAGTATTGTAGGGTTTTCAATGGGGGGATACATAGCTTTAGAGATTTTAAAACAAGACCCAAAAAGAGTAAAAAACCTTTGTATTGTAAATTCAAGCCACAAAGTAGACAGCGATGCAAGAAAGCAAACAAGGCTTAAATCTATTGAAGCGGCACAAAAAGGTAAATTTATAGGAATGGGGGATTCTTTGTTTTCTTCTATGGTTTATGATAAAACCAAAACAGATGTAAAAGATGCTGTAAATCAAATGGCTTTAGAAATATCAGTTGATAGTTTTATAAACCAACAAAAGTTAATACTTTCTCGTACCGATAGCTCTAAGGCTTTGCAAGACTTTGAAGGTAAATCTTTATTTATAGCAGGAAAGCGTGATAATATAACCCCAATGCAACTACACTATGAAATGAAAGAACTAAGTAAAAAAGGTAGTATTGCAGTAGTAGAAGAAAGTGGGCATTTAAGCCCTTTAGAGCAACCTCAAGCTGTTAGCTCTGTTATTAGGTATTTTTTTGAAAACCAATAAAAAATGATTGTAAAAAACACACTATTGAAAATAATTTTTAGCTTTATGGTAGTTTCTTTGCTTGCTTCTTGCAGTATCAACAATAGACTTAAAGAACAGCATGAAAGCATAAAACAAGATATGATAAGCAAAGGTAAAGATTGCTCTGTTTATGAAAATGCTGACAGAAGATACACTAACAGCCTTTGGGCGGCATCTTTATTTTTTAATGAAAATACCTATGCTTTAACAAAAAATGACCGTGCAATTTTAGACGATATTGCAATAATACAAAAACAGTGCAATAAAGAGATTGTTTTAATTTCTTATGCAAGTGATAATGAAAGAAAAAACCTTTACTATGAGCTGGCAAGAAAAAGGCTTAATAGTGTTTATGAATATCTAACTGTTAAAAAGAAACTGCATAAAAACTCTATATCTCGTGTTAATTGTGCTAATTATGATTTTTTGTTTAAAAATACCCCAAAATACAGCAAACGGGTTGATATTATCTTTCTTAATAAGAGTAAAACCGAAGCTTATTATAGCTGTTTTAACGATGTTAAGACTACGGTATTTGGTTACATGTAAAGCAACTTAATTGCATTACTGCACCTAGAATTAAAATTCATCCATAGCAAGTGTAGTAATTAGTAGTTTTAGTGCTTTAATATTTGCTAAATAGTCAATTTTTTATAAAAGCAATGTAGTTAATCTAATTAAGTCCTTAGTATCAAAGATTTTGTGTTGTAAAATTATATTGCGTTATAGTAAACAACCAATGTATTAAAAAGTAAAATAATAATGTAAAGAATTATATTTTATTGTTTGTGGTGTTTTATATCTAAATTAAGTATCAAACATTGCAAGAAATCTATAAGCAATACCTTTA
>CAYYLE010000028.1:0-4320 GCA_964472375.1 uncultured Rickettsiales bacterium | reverse complement strand
ACCTACATTAGTAGTGCCTTCACTTTGTAGCTCTTGAATAACTTTGTGTTTAGGCATAATATAGCCAACATATAAAGCAGTTGCTAAACCGCCAAGAGGGAGCAAAATATTAGAAGCTAAATAATCTGTAACATCAAATATTGTCATGCCGCCAAACATTGTAAAACCGCCTAAAACATTAAATGAACCCATTTGCAATAAAGATAAAGCAAAAGTAGATACAGATACAACAACAATAGATTGGTTTCTTGTTAGTTTATTTTTTACTGCATCTCTACATATTGCAGAAGTTACCTCTAAAAGAGCAACTGTTGAGGTTAAAGCAGCAACTACAAGCAATGCAAAGAATAAAATAGCAAAGATAAAGCCACCAACCATATTGCCAAACATATAAGGCAGTGTAACAAATGTTAAACCAGGCCCTTGGCTTAAATCATGCCCGAAAGAAAACACAATAGGAATAACTATTAAAGCAGCTAAAATACCTACTAAAGTATCTAAACCAGCTGTATAAGTAGAAGATTTTAAAATATTTTCTTTACCATTTAGGTAAGTTGCATATATTATTATTGCACCAGAACCAATAGAAAGAGAGAAGAAAGACTGACCTAAAGCAGCTATTATAACCGTAGTATTAATTTTAGAAAAATCAAGTTTAAATAAGTACTCAACAGCTTCTAAGCCACCTTCTAAAGTTACCGCTCTTACTGCAAGAACAATTAGTATAATAAACAACAAAGGCATTGCATAAGTGTTTAGTTTTTCAATACCAGAGTTAATACCTTTTATCACAAAGTACATTGTTAAAATAAAGAACAAGAAAGTATATAGTAATAAAGAACTATAAGACCCTAATAAATTTGTGAAAAAATCACTGTAATCTGAGTTGTTTTCTAGCCCGAACTGTAATGAACCTGTAATTGTAGCAACTAAATATTTTAACGACCACCCTGCAATAACCATATAGTACGACATAACAATAAATGTAGCAATAAACGCAGCAATACCAGGTAAACGCCAGAACATATTCTTACTTTCGTACGCATGCAATGGGCTTTTGCGAGAAGACCTACCAATAAGAACCTCTCCAACTAATAAAGGGTAGCCAATTACAATAACACAAAAGAGATATAAGAACAAAAATGCTCCACCGCCGTATTGAGATGTCATATAAGGGAACTTCCAAATATTCCCTAAGCCTATTGCTGAACCAGATGCAGCTAATATAAAGCCCAACTTAGATTTCCATAAGTTGCTTGACATAATAATCTCCTTTGTAGAATAATTTAAAATAAAAACATATAATTTTATTTTGAAAACAAAATCATATAACCTTCATTTTACATTTTTTTACAAAGAACATGCAAACATTAAATCAATAAAGTACAAAAAAAGCAAAAATAAACCATATTGGTCTATTTTTGCCCTAATTTTGTATGTATTTTATTTAAAGATAGTGTTTTTATCTATTACCTATATTAAACTCTCTACAAATAGGCTCTTCTCTTATATCTTCGTGGTCAAAAAAAGCATAGCCTAGCTTTACAACTTCTTCATTTAAAGTTGTGTTTTTATCTTTTAATACAACAACGCCTTCTACATCTCTATCAAAGCTTTCATAGTATTCATGCTCTTCTCTTGGATCTATAAATACGGTAATTTGTGAGCTTTTTAGTATTCTTGTTAAAGTAGCAATAGCTTCTTTTCTTTTTGACCTAACATCTTCATACAATTCATTTTCATCTACGCAATCTAATGAAAGCTCAACATTTTTGCCACTTGTAAGGTCTTTTACTATTATTTCATCAATAGATTTAACTTTTACAAATTCAGATGGTCTTTCCATTGCCTTAAAGTTGTAAGCATTGGCATTTAAAGAAAATGCAAGAGTTAAAACAGACAAAGTGTAAGCAAGTTTTCTTATATTCATTTTATTAGCCTTTTATTTTTTTTAACAACAAATAATTTTTTATGATTCTAACACAATGAAATCTAAAAATAAAGACTATTAAAAATAAATCAAAATAACAACAATAAAACCTTGCTAAAGTTTGCTAAAGTGTTTAAAATTGGTGGTTGTATAAATTTAAAACATAAGCCAAATAAACAAGGTATATAATTAATTATGGAAATTAAAGAACTACTAGAACATAAAGAAACACTGCACAGACAATTTACTGTTAATGTTTCTAAGCAAGAGCTTGATGATGCAAAAAAAGAAAAACTAGAAGAGGTTGCTAAAACAGTTAAACTTGATGGTTTTAGAAAAGGTAAAGCACCGCTTGATATTGTGAAAAGAAACTATGATAACACAATAACACAAGAAGCTATTAATTCTTTACTGCAAAGCTCTATACAACAAATTTATAAAGAAAATGAAATTAAAGCATTTAACGACCCTGAAGTAAATGTTGATAAGTTTGACGATGAAGGCTTAAATCTTTCTGTTCTTATAGACTTATACCCAGAGTTTGATACAAAAGACATTAAAGACCTTGAAATTGAAGAAAAAGACTTACAAGTTTCTGAAAAAGATATAAAAGAAGCTATGGATAGACTATCTTCTTACTTTAAAGAGTTTAAAGATGTAGAAGAAGAAAGACCAGCAGAAAATGGCGATACTACTGTTATTGACTTTTTAGGTAAAGTTGACGGAGTTGCATTTGAAGGTGGAAAAGGTGAAGACTACCCATTAGAACTTGGTAGCAATAGCTTTATTCCTGGTTTTGAAGACCAAATAGTTGGAAAAAAAGTTAATGAAAAGTTTGATGTTAATGTGGAGTTCCCTAAAGAGTACCATGCTGAAAACTTAGCAGGTAAGCCAGCTGTTTTTGAAGTTACAATTAAAAAACTACAACAAGCTGTTAATCATGAAATTAACGATGAACTTGCTGAAAAATGTGGTTATAAAAACTTAGAAGACTTAAAAGCTGATGTTGAAAAGTCTCAAAAAGTTCAATACACAGATTATATTTTTGGTGAAACAAAAAGAAATGTTTTTGAAGCATTAAAAGCCCATTATACTTTTGAGCTTCCTTCTCGTGTTGCTAAAAAAGAATATGAAGCTGTAAAAGCCTATTATGATAATGAAAAAAAGCAAGCTGAAGAAAATGAAAATGCTCCTAAAGGTAGATTTAGCCATCTTTACAAAAAAGATGATAAAGAAGTTGAAAAAGAGCTAAAAGAAATTGCAGAAGCAAACATTAAGCTTGTTCTTGTAATTGGCAAAATCTCTGCTGAAAATAGCATTGCTGTTTTACCTGCTGATATTGAAAACTTCATTCAACAAGAATCTATGAAATACCCAGGTAGAGAGCAAGAAATAAGCAAATACTACAAAGAAAATAAAGAAGCAGAAAGAGCTTTAAGGTCTACAATTATTGAAAATAAAGTTGTAGATAACATTCTAAGCACTGCAAAAGTTAAAAAAGTAGAAGTTTCTGTTGAAGAACTGCTAAAACCTTCTGAAGACGAAGAGTAAAAGTAGTTTTTTAAACCAACTTAACTTTTTTACACTAAAAATAAAACCTTAAAGCTTAACTGATTTTTAAAAATAGTTAGGTTTTAGGGTTTTTTGTTATATATTTGCTATAAACACTTTTACACATGGGGAAAATGGAGCTTAGTGTTTTCTTTTGTTTGGGCAAGAAGGAGCAAGTTGCAAGTTTTTAAGTCTTGGTTTTTGTATGCATTGTAGGGGGAATGTTTAAACCTTTGTATTTTTATCAAGCTTTGTTAAAGTGGTGTTTGAGTGAAAAAATAGGGTGGGTTAACATAAAGATGAGTGAGACAATAAGTGCAGTTTAGCATTTATTGAAAACAATATTATTGAAATAGCTTTAAAATACAAAATCTGGTTATTTGTACTTTAGGTTTTATAAAGGTGTAGCACAGGTTACAGATATGAATGCACCTTAATGATATTGATACACTTATAGCACTGATAATAATTTGTTTTTATTGCAACAATTGTTAATAAATTGGTTAAAAAAGTTAATGTTTATTTTATGCAAAAGAAAATAAACAAGCAATTTTTTGGATAATATTGAGGGCCTTACAAAAGAAGATGTCTATATATTGATTGAGCTAATAAAGCAAAAAGATATTGAAATTGGTCTTTACTATCAGAGCTATTTGACTAATTTAATGAAACTTAAATACGCAGAACTTTAAGCAATAAGTGGTAGTGATATTCGGTTTTATAAGATTTTTCCCAACTTAAGAATTTATGAAAGTATTGAGGTTGAAAAAGAACAGAAAATTCATTGTTAATAAACTAAATGATATAGTAGAAACAGAATAAGAGTGTAAAGAAATAAT
>CAYYLE010000027.1:5118-9255 GCA_964472375.1 uncultured Rickettsiales bacterium | reverse complement strand
AGTAGGCTTGTTTGTAGTTTTCTTCTTATTACATTTCTTAAAGATATTTTAAAAAGAAGTTTTAGCATTGTCTCAAAAACCTTTTTTTGTTTAACCTTGCTCCAGGTTTTGAAGGCTAAACATGCTATCTTCAAGCTCTACATTAAACTTTACATTTTCCATAATAAACTCGGTAAAATAGCCTTCTTTTTCTAGGTTGGTTACCTTCATATGGTCCATAGTTGGTTTTCCTTCATAAGTGCCTATTTTTACAGCTTCAAACTTTCTTATAGCTTTGCCTGCTTGGTCGTAAAATACTTTTTCAAGCAAGGCGTTATCGGCTTTTCTTATATAGTAAACCTCTTTACCCCAAACAATAGGGGCGTTTTTAAATGGTGTAGCCTCAATTACATAAGCTTTTTGACCATTTAAGGTGGTTTCAGGTAATAGTTTGTAGTTGTATTGCTCAAGTACATCAATACTTAATGATATATCATCGTAAGACATATCAGAGCCAAGCCACGACCTTGACCTTAAAGAGCTTGATATTTTAATGCTTCTTTTTGACTTTGCAGAGTAAGTCCACATTGAGTTATTGTTAACAAGAACCGCCTGACCTTTGTATTTAGCAGGGCCTATAAACCTTACAAGTGAAAGTTTATCGCCTTTTGCATAGCTTTGCAGAGAAATTTGCTCATTACGGTCAGGTCTTGTTATTTTCATTGTCATTTTTGCAACAGATGATTTTGTGCCACGCCACATATCAAAACTGCCTTTTACAATTTTAAAGCCTTGGATTTCATCGGTAGCTTTTAGGTTAGAGCCTAAAAAAATAACTGAAATAAATAAAATAAAGATTATCTTTTGCAAAAAAGAAGTATTGTGAGTAATTGACTGCTTCATAAGGGTTATTTAACCTTTTTTATAATTGCGTTTTAGGTAAAAACGCTACTGCCTGTCTGTATATCTGTCTGTCTAAGTGTGTAAAATATATTTTATGTATACTATTATATTCAGATTTAGTTAAAAATCAAGTATTAGTTGAAAATTGGTTTTTAACTTGTGTTTTTTACACTTAGAGGGTACAATACCATGTTATTAGTGCGTAGTATTTACTTTTGCTAATAAACACCTTAAAAGAGTTAAAAGAGGCTAAAACGCTTTTATTTTTAAGGTTTTTAACTTACAAATTTATTATTTATTTAAGCTATTTTTATAAAAGAGGTTTTTAATGTCTAGTTATGGTGCACAGTCTATTAAGGTACTAAAAGGTCTTGAAGCAGTAAAGAAAAGACCAGGTATGTACATAGGAAACACTTCAGATGGTTCTGGTTTGCACCACATGGTTTACGAGGTGCTTGATAACTCAATAGATGAATCATTAGCAGGGCATTGCACTAAAATTATTGTAAAAATAAATAAAAATGGCTCTGTTAGTGTAAAAGACAATGGTCGTGGTATTCCTGTTGATATACACGCAGAAGAAGGTGTTTCAGCAGCTGAAGTTATTATGACTCAACTTCATGCAGGTGGTAAGTTTGACCAAGACAGTTACCAATTTTCAGGCGGTTTACACGGTGTTGGTGTATCGGTTGTTAATGCACTTTCAGATTATCTTGACCTTACAATATGGCGTTCGGGCAAGGTGCATAAAGCAAGGTTTGAAGCAGGTATTACAGTAAAACACCTAGAAGTGGTAGGTGATGCAGAAACAAAAGAAGATGGAAGCTTTGTAACAGGTACAGAGGTTACTTTTTTACCTTCAACAACTACATTTGGTGATATTACCTTTAGTTATAGCACGCTACTTACAAGACTTAGAGAACTTGCTTTTTTAAACTCGGGTATTAATATTGACTTTATAGACGAAAGAGAAGACAAGCAAGAAAACTTACACTATAAAGGTGGTTTAATTGAGTTTGTAGACTATTTAAATAGCTCTAAAAACCGTAAAGAGCTTGTAGAAAATGGTAAAATATCTTTTGAAGGTAAGCAAAAAAACATAGAAGCTCAAGTTTCTTTAGAGTGGACAAAAAAAGATAGTGAGTTATTTTATTGCTTTACTAATAATATTCCTCAAAGAGATGGCGGAACGCATTTATCAGGCTTTAAATCAGCTCTTACAAGATGCTTTACAAACTATATAAACGATAACAACCTAGCTAAAAAGCTAAAGGTTGATATAACAGGTGATGATATAAGAGAAGGCTTAACTTGTGTTATATCTGTTAAAGTTGCAGAGCCTCAATTTTCATCGCAAACTAAAGATAAACTAGTATCAGGCGAAGTTAGAAGTGTTGTTGAAAAAATAGCAACAGATGGTATTAACCACTTTTTAGCTGCAAACCCTAACGAAGCAAGACAGATTATTGATAAAATAGTAATTGCTGCAACAGCTCGTGAAAACGCTAAAAAAGCAAGAGAAGCAACTCGTAAACAATCTAACAAAGATATTGCTACACTACCTGGTAAGCTTGCATCTTGCTCTGAAAAAGACCCAAGTTTATGCGAACTATTTATAGTAGAAGGTGATTCAGCAGGTGGCTCTGCTAAACAAGCAAGAAACCGTAAAACCCAAGCTATATTGCCTTTAAAAGGTAAAATTTTAAATGTTGCAAAAAGGTCAAAATCAAGCAGATTACTTGATTCATCAGAGATTGAAGCCTTAGTTGCTGCAATAGGTGTAGGCACTTTAGAGTCGCAAAACCTTGATGCAGAAAAAGCAAAATACCATAAAATTGTTATTATGACAGATGCTGATGTAGACGGTAGCCACATTAGAACTTTGCTTTTAACTTTCTTTTATTTACAAATGCCAGACCTTATTGAAAAAGGCTATGTGTATATAGCACAACCGCCTTTATTTAAAACTAAAAAAGGGTCGTCAGAAATTTACCACAAAGACCAAGAAGCACTTGATTTATTTTTGTTTAACCTATTTGCACAAGAGGGACACTACCTTGCTAGCAAAGATGGTGATGAGCTTGCAGGTCAAGACCTTTTAAATGTTTTAGTGCAGTTAAGCTCTATTGTTTCAGCATACCAAAGAACACTAAACCTAGAAAGCCACGCACTTGCAGAAACCTTGTTAACAGAAGGTGTTTTTCTACCAAGTGATATAGAGCTTAAAGACAAGCTAGAAAATGTTGTAAATACTTTAAGTGGTTTAGATAACCAAAAATGGACTTACAACATTGATGAAGATTACATAAACTTTGAAAAAGATACAGCAGGTGTAAGAGACTACATGAGTGTTCCTTTAAGTTTAGTAGGAAGCAACGATGCTGTTATGGTTACAAATTCTTTTAATAAAATTTCAAAATACTTTAAATCTAGTGTTTTATACTCAAAGCTTAGTGAAGAAGATGGCACTAATATAGACACAGCAAAAGACTTTTTAGAGCTTGTTTTAGCACAAAGTAAAAAAGGCTTTGCTATACAAAGATATAAAGGGCTAGGCGAGATGAACCCAGAGCAACTTTGGGAAACAACGCTTGACCCTGAATCAAGAGCTTTATTGCAAGTAAGTATGGAAGATTTTGAGTCTGTTGGTGAAACTGTTGAGCAACTAATGGGTGAAGAAGTTGAACCTAGAAAGAAATTTATTCAGGAAAATGCTTTAAATATAACTAATTTAGATATATAAAAAGAAATAAAAAAGCCAAAAATGTTTTTGCGGTTATTAATTGTTTTGTTTGCAATTTTTTATTCATCTTTGTTGCATGCACAGGTAAAGAGCTATAAATCTTGGCATGTAACAAACACGGGTGGAAAATGTATAATAATGAGTTACCCAAAAATAAACAAAGAAAATCCAAATAGACGCACATATTTTATAAGCATTTACCCCAGTGAGTATAACCAAAAACAACTTATTATGCAAATAAAGCCAGGTGTTTCTGTTTATAGTGGCTATAAGCTATCTTTAAGGCTAAACACAAGGGTTTATGAGCTTAAAAATTATCAAGATTCAGCTTGGAGCCCAAGTGCAGAAAAAGGCAAAGAGATTATAATAAATATGCTAAAAGCAAATGATATGACCTTTAGGGTGAGAAACGCAGAAGGCAAGCTTATTCTTGTTGACAGATACGACCTTGAAGGCTTTAGAACAGCTTTAGATTTCCTTATAAACTGCAATAAAGATGTAGCACTTAGTTA
>CAYYLE010000027.1:3690-5018 GCA_964472375.1 uncultured Rickettsiales bacterium | reverse complement strand
ACTAGCTTAAGCCATGGCAAGCCAATAGTAGGACCAACAGATAATATTGTTGAAGAAAGCTTAAACGCTAAAGACCAACAGTATGTTAAAGAAGTATACAATGTAAAACCAGGTGTTTACTCTTTAACTGGTTTTGGTATGGATAACATAAATGTTATTGAAACAAAAACTGGTCTTATTGTTATTGATGGTGGTATGACACCAGACGATGCTGAAGAAGCATTAAGAATGCTACCTAAAGAAGTAGCTGAAAAGCCTGTTAAAGCATTTATTTACACTCATTGGCATTATATTTTTGGTGCAGGTAAATGGAATGTAAACAAAGATACTAGAGTTATTGCACATAAAAACCACAAAGCAGAACTAGACAGAAGCTTTGCAGCATCTAACTTTAAAATGCTTACTTCTGTTCGTGGTGGTATCCAGTTAGGTGCTTTCTTACCTGAAGAAGGTCCTGATTCTCCTGCTAAAACTGGTTTAGTAAGACACTTAGCTTCAGATACTAGCTTTTACTTACCTCCTACGGAAATTGTTGGTGATGAAGACAATACAATAGAAATTGATGGTGTTAAAGTTGTAACTTCAGGTGCACACTCTGATACTTTAGATGGTTTAGCTCTTTACTTTCCTGACCTTAAAATAACAGTTGATAATATTTATTGGGCTCATGGCATGATGAATTTTTCAACTCTTAGAGGAGACAGATGGAGAGACCTAGGTAATCTTAAATCAGCTGGTCAATGGTTGTTAAACAAAGATGTTGATTTTAGCTTAAAAGTACACGGCAAGCCTGTTGATGGTAAAACATTTGCGGCACAAGTAAAAGCTCAAAACGACTTAATTGATTTTTTCAATAAAACAGTTAATGATGCAATTGCAAAAGGCTTAAGCCCTGATGAGCTACAATACCAAGTTAAATTACCTAAAAGTTTAGCTAGCAACCCTCATTTAGAGCAAAACTATGGTGAATTTTCTTACCATGTTCGTAGATATTATGCCGATTTATTACACTTCTTCGGTAATGACTCTATTGAGCTTCACCCACTTCCAAGAAATGTAGAAGCTCAAAAAATGGTGAAAGCTATGGGCGGTCTTGGTAAAGTTAAATCAGAAGTTGAAAAAGCTTACAAAAATGGTGATTATCAGTGGTCTGCACAACTTGCAACTTATGGTATAAGAGTAGGTGCTACTGAGTTTAAGCAACTTAAAGCTAATGCTTTAAGAGCTATGGCACAAGTTGCAACTGCTGCTAATACTCGTAACTGGTACTTAACTCATGCACTAGTATTAGAAGGTAAAGTTAAACTTCCAATAGTTTTAAAAGGCGA
>CAYYLE010000027.1:0-3590 GCA_964472375.1 uncultured Rickettsiales bacterium | reverse complement strand
TTTTTAACAATATAAAGCTTTAATAAACCCAAATAAGATATTTATTTATAATACAAGGTTTAATCTTTTCCGTAAGACCATGGCAAACAAAGCCAATAATCTTTTGGGGTGTATTCAATATAGCCGTCTAAATAATCAGGTTTTTCCTCAATTTTAGAATAAACAACATAGCTTTTAGCAAAAGGTAGAATTTCCTTAGCTTTTTTTATAGAGTTGCCGCCGTCTAATAGTTCATCAACTATAATCCAGCCCTTACCCTTGCTTTGTAAAGCATAGTGAGGTAGCTGTTTTACAATTGTTTGCCCACTAAATCCTTTATCATCGTAGCTACTTAGTTCCAAAATATCACTTTTGGTGATATTAAGTTCATAAGATACAATAAGGGCAGGCATAAGCCCACCCCTTGCAATAGCTACAATACCTTTAATATCATTATTTTCAGCTTTTATTGTTTTACTTAGCTTTATAGCATTTTTATGAAACTCTTCCCATGAAACATGCTTTTTAATTCTATTATTAGTATGTAAAGTCAAAATAAACCTTTTTATAGTGTTAAAGATAATATAAAAGCAATTGCTATAAAGCACAGTGTGTAGTAGCTGTTTTGCCACTTTTTAGCAAATAGTTTGCAGATAATAAAAGATATTATACCAATACCAATACCGTTAAATATAGAGTATGTAATTGGCATTGTTATAAGAGTTAAAAAAGTCGGTAGCATTTCTTCAGGGTTTTTATTCCAATCTAGTTTATTAACTGATTTAAACATCATAAACGATATAAAAATCAACACAGGTGCAGTAGAGCTACTAGGAACAAGAGCAAGCAAAGGAGAAAAGAAAAGCAAACACAAAAACAAAAATGCAATAGTAACAGATGTTAACCCAGTTCTACCACCTGTTTCTTTTGCTACTGCACTTTCAGAATATGTGGTTACTGTGTTTACTCCCAATAAAGAGCCAAAAATAGTACCTGCACCGTCTGTTAATAAGGCTTTTTTAACGCCTTTATCATAATCTTTTTGCGAAGATTCATCTAAAAGACCAACAAAAACACCTGTTGAGTTGAAAAAATCTACTAAAAATAAACTTAAAACAATGGTTACAACACCAAGCTTTAAGGCGTTTGCAATATCAAGCTGTAAAAAAGTAGGGGCAATACTAGGTGGCATAGTAACAATACCTGAAAACTCTGTAAGCCCAATAATTAAAGAGATTAAAGCAGTTGTAAAGATTGATATTAATATAGCACCAGGTACTTTTAAAATATCTAAACCTACAATAATAAAAAAACCTAAAATAGAAAGCAAAACAGCAGGAGAGCTTAAATCACCAAGGTTTGCTAGTGTGTTAGGGTTGGTTACAATAATGCCTGATGCTTTTAACCCAATTACCATTAAAAACAAGCCAATACCTGCTGTAATACCTATTTTTAGGTTGCTAGGTAATGCATCTATCATAGCTTTACGAATTGGCAAAACAGTAAAGAAAACCATTAAAATACCAGATATAAAAGTAGCACCTAAGGCAACTTGCCAAGTAAAGCCCATTCCTAACACAACAGCATAGGTAAACCATGCATTTGTACCCATTCCAGGTGCTAAAGCCAAAGGCCACCTAGCATAAAGCCCCATTAAAAGCGTTGTACCTGCTGTTGCAATAATAGTAGCTACAAAAATAGCGTTTTTATCCATTCCTGTTGCAGAAAGTATATTAGGGTTTACAAAAGCTATATAGGCCATTGTTAAGAAAGTAACCAAGCCTGCATAAAGCTCGCGTTTTATTGTTGAGTTATGTTCTTTGATTTGAAAAAAATTGTATAAAAAAGATGTTATCATTAGTACCCACCCACCCAATCTTAATGATTAAAAAATATAAAAATGAAAATAGATAAAACCTTTAAAGAGCAAAAACTATAAAAATAAAATATATTTATGCAATTTAAAGAATTTATTTAGCAAATAATACACATTTAATAGTAAATATGTCAATAAAATAAATTAAAAAATAAAAAATATATTTTTTGTGTTAGTATTTTTGTTAATTAACAGATTAATAGGTATAAATACAAGGCAGAAGTTTAATGAAAAATTCAATAATTATCTTAGATTTTGGTTCGCAATATACTCAACTAATAACAAGAAGAATAAGAGACCTAGGCGTATACAGCCAAATATATCCTTTTAATATAAGCCTTGATGAGATTAAAAAACTAAACCCAAAAGGAATTATTCTTTCAGGTGGTCCTTCAAGTGTTTATGAAGATAATGCACCTGATATTGATGAAGAAATCTTCAACCTTGGTGTTCCTATACTAGGTGTTTGCTATGGCATGCAGTTAATATCTTACAAGCTAGGGGGCAAGGTAGAAAGAGCAGGGGCAAGAGAATACGGTAAAACAATGGTTGAGCTTGATAGCAAGAGCATGCTTTTTAAAGGTATTAACAAAGAAAGCCTAAGTTGTTTTATGTCTCATTCTGATAAAGTTACAAAAATACCAGAAGGCTTTACAAAAGTAGCAAGTAGCTCATCTTGCAACTTTGCAGCAATTGAAAATAAAGATAGAAATATTTACGGGTTGCAGTTTCATGCAGAGGTAAGCCATAGCGAAGATGGTGAAAAAGTTTTGGCTAATTTTGTGTTTAATATATGCAATACAAGTAAGAATTGGGCTGTTAAAGATGTGCTGAAAACACAAATAGAGCAAATAAAAGAGCAAGTAAAAGATAGCAAAGTTATTTGTGCATTAAGCGGTGGTGTTGATTCAAGCGTTGTAGCTAGCCTTATACACAAAGCAATAGGCAATAACTTAACATGTATTTTTATAAACAATGGTCTTTTAAGGCTTAACGAAGAGCAAAAAGTGCTTGATATGTTTAAAGACCTTGATTTAAATGTGTGCTATGTAGATGCATCTGAAAAGTTTTTAAAAGAGCTAAAAGGGGTAGAAGACCCTGAACAAAAAAGAAAAATTATAGGTAGGGTTTTTATTGAAGTTTTAGAAGAGCAAGCAAATAAAATTGAAAATGTTAAGTATTTAGCACAAGGAACACTATACCCTGATATTATTGAAAGTACTTCTATTAAAGGTCCTTCATCTGTTATAAAATCACACCACAATGTAGGTGGCTTGCCAGAAAAAATGAAGCTAAAACTTTTAGAGCCTGTTAAATACTTGTTTAAAGATGAAGTAAGAAAGCTAGGGCTTGAGCTTGGCATGAAACAAGAAATGATAGAAAGGCACCCTTTTCCTGGTCCTGGTTTGGCTGTGCGTATATTAGGTGATATTACTCAAGAAAAGCTTGATATTTTACGCCAAGCTGATGATATTTTAATTAACGAAATTAGAGAAAGAGGGCTTTATAACAGCATTTGGCAATTGTTTGCGGTTTTATTACCTATCCGCACTGTTGGTGTAAAAGGTGATGAAAGAAGCTACGATAGAGTTTGTGCTATAAGAGCTGTTGAAAGTGTAGATGGCATGACTGCAAAACCTAGCAACATAGACCTTAATATTTTGTTTGATATTGCAGATAAAATAGCAAATGAAGTTGATGGGCTTTCAAAAGTTGTTTATGATTTATCTTCAAA
>CAYYLE010000026.1:0-10172 GCA_964472375.1 uncultured Rickettsiales bacterium | reverse complement strand
AAACACACTTAACCGTTTTTAATTTTATTTAAGCCAAGCTTTACAAATATAACCTACTACAATATAAAAATAACAATAAATTATTGCTACTTAAAAACCCTACTTTTTTTCAAAAAAATAACCTAGAACAAAATGGCTTAGCTTACAAAATGTTGTTAATTAAATAAAATCAGGCAACAAGCTATAAACTTTTACCTTGCTACCTTTGGATATTTTTTCAATCTCCTCATCTGCAATAATAAAGCAATTTGCTTTACTAAAATTATTAATCATGAAAGAATCTTGCTTATTATAAATTTCAACTCTGTTTATGCCATTTTCATCAGTTTTTACAAAGCCACGCAAAAATAGTTTAAACCCCGCTTTTTTGGTAAAATCATTTTCACAAATAGCAACTTTGCCTTCTTCTATCTGTTTGTTTTGCAAATAAGCAAGATAATAGCTAACCAAAAAACGCAAACCAACAATATTAGCCATAGGGTTACCTGGCAAGCCAAAATAAGCTATATTGTTTGGCAAAAGAGCAAAAAGATTTGGTTTACCTGGGCGTAATTTTAGCTTATGGTACATAATTTTTGCATTTGCTTGCTCAAGCCCTTTTCTTACAAAGTCAAACTTACCTTGAGATACCGCCCCGCTTGATATCACAATATTAAATTCATTTTTATTAACGCTTTTAATAAGCTCTACAAAGCTTTTTTCATCATCTTTTATTGTTTTATGCTCTATATTTTCTACACCTAGTTGCTTTAAGTAAGCAAGTGCATAATGTAAATTAGAGTTATAAATTTGCCCAATTTTAAGCTTTCCTTCTGCAACTAGTTCGTTTCCCGTGCTTAGTAACAATACTTTTGGTTTTTTATAAACTTTTAGCTCAAAAACCCCCAAACTAGCTAGCAATGCAATATGTTTAGGTTCTATTTTGGTATTTTTTGCAACTGCAAGCTCGCCTTGTTTAATGTCTTGCCCCTTGCGTCTTATGTTTTTTTCTTTTTCAATAGGTTTTGAAAAATAAATAAAATCGCCTTTTATTTCTGTATCTTCAATAGGCACAACAGCTTGTGCATTTAAAGCAACTATTGCACCTGTCATAACTTGCATACAGGTATTGTTTTCTATATTAAAGCTATTTTCATTGCACCCTGCTTGCACTAAACCTGTGTTTTTTAAGGCAATTTTATTATCAACACTTGCATTTTTAAGGCTATCTACAAGCACCATAAAGCCATCCATTGCAGAATTGTCAAAAGGTTGTATATCAAGCTTTGCAATAACATCTTCTGCCAAAACACAACCAACACTATCGCCAAGAGCTTTAAGCTCTATTCCTGTGCTTTTTTGTGAAAGTGCAACGCTTTTAATAATTGCTAGTGCTTCTTGGTGTGCTTTTAACATGTTACCTTTTCCACTTTATTGTTTTTTTTAAATACAAAAGAATACAAGTTTAGTTTAAAAACCATTTTTCTAGCTCAATACCTTGTTTTTCTGCAACATATAAAGATAAAGCAAAAAAATAATCACTAAGCCTATTAAAAAAAGGCAATACAAAACTACAAGAGCTTTTAAAATCAGGCTCTGTTTCAAACAATAAAACTAAAAGCCTTTCAACCTTGCGGGCTTTTACCCTTGCTAGGTTTGTGTTAATAATTTCTAAACTACCGCCTGCTAATACAAAATTATTTAAAGGTTTTATATTAAACATTAAGCTATCTATGTTGTTTTCTAGCTTTGTTGTTAGCTCTTGTATTTGCTTGTTTGTAAAAACATCATACCCCGCAATGTGCGAACTTATAGTAAAAACATTTTTTTGCAATAAAATTAAAAAACTCTCTTCATTTGTAAAGTTTTTTGTATTAAGGCAAGTTGCACAAGAACCTATTAGCACATTAAGTTCATCAAGCTCACCTAAAGCACCAACAACCAAAGAGCTTTTGCTTACTTTTTTATTTTTTACTTGTGTTAGCCCTTCATCGCCTTTTTTGGTATAAATAGCCAAAGCTTATATTTCCTTTGTTTTTTCTTGTAAAAATGCAAGTAGCTTACTATCTTTTGTTTTGTCTTTTAAAAGCTCAAAAACTTTTTTATGGTAATTATTTAGTTGCTTTCTTTCTTGCTCACTCAATAAAGAAACTACAATATTTTTAGTGTTAAAAGGTGCGTATGTTATTTCTTCAAACTCTAAAAAATCTTTATATTTGCTTTGTTTAACAACTATTAAGTTTTCTAACCTTATTCCATACTTATCAGTAAAATAAGCCCCAGGCTCATTAGAAAGCACCATACCTTCTTCTAAAGCCACATCATTTTTTAAAGGTGCTATTCTTTGCGGTCCTTCGTGTACATTTAAAAAATAACCAACACCATGGCCTGTACCGTGCAAATATTGCACGCCATGTTGAAACAAAAACTGCCTCGCAATAATATCCATGTAATCACCTGTTGTCCCTTTCGGGAATTTTAAATTAGAAAGTGCTAAAAGCCCTTTTAATACAAGTGTATAATGCTTATTGTAGCTTTCATCATCAGCAAAAGACATACTACGTGTAATATCTGTTGTACCATCTAAATAATGAGCCCCAGAATCTATTAAAATATGGCAATTTTTATGTGTAAGTTTGCTTGTTTTTTCTTCTGGTCTGTAATGCACAATAGCCCCGTTGCCATCTATGCCAACTATTGGGTTAAAGCTCATACTATAATAATCTTCTTGCTCTTTTCTAAAGTATTCACAAAGGTTTGCTATTTCGTATTCGCTTATTTTTTCATCATTTGTTATTTTGTTTTCAACTTCCATAAGTAGCTTAGAAACTGCCAAGCCATCTTTTATATGGCTTTTTTTCATGCTTTCTATTACTTTTTCACTTTTTTTGCTTTTTATAGCTGTGCAAAAGTTTTCTACCAAGCTAACTTGTGTTTTTTCTTGTAAACTATTTAAGAAAATATAAGGCGAGCTCTTACAAATAGCTAGCTTTTTGCCTTTTGTTAAGCTTTCTATGTTTTTTATAACATCTTTATTTTCATGCACATTTATTTTATTTTTAGCAAAATAATCTTTAACATCTTTAGTTAATTTATTGCTATCTATAAATAAATGATAGTTTCCTTTATTGTCTAAAAGCAGATAAGAAAGTACAATAGGGTTAAAACTAACATCTTTTGCCCTAATGTTTAAAAGGTAGCTTATGCAATCGCACTCTGTTAATAAAAAATAATCATAATCATTTGCAAACTCTTGCAATAGTTTTTCTTTTTTATCATCTATGCTTTCATGTGCTAGCTCTAAGCTATGCACCCTAACTTCAGATATCGGCTCTTCTGCTTTATTTTGCCAAATGCTATCTACAAGATTGTGGTTTAAAACCTGCAACCTTTGTGCAAAAATTTCTTTAAATAAGTTAACTTCTAAAATACTATGCACGCTAGAATCAATTGCTATTTTGTCTGTGCTTTCTGTATTATTTACAACCCAATTTTTTATATCTTTTAAAGAATATGGCTGTATTTCAAAAAAATCTTGCAAAAGCTCTTGTTTTGCTTGCAGTGTATATCTTCCATCTACAAACATAACAGCTTTATTTTTAGTAACAACACATAAAGCTAAAGACCCTGTAAAGCCTGTTAAATACTGCAGTTGGTAATAATCAAGCGATACATATTCATTTAAATATTTATCAGATGTTTTTAAAACAAAACCATCTAAATTTGCTTTTTCTAGCTGTTTTCTGAAATCTGCAAGCCTTTGAGGGTAGTTCCCCTCTTCAAGGTCAAAATTTTGTTGTCTTATTTTATCAATTTCTTCTTTGTAGCTTGCAATGTCTTGCTCTTTTATGTTTAAAAGAGTTTTTATTGCTTGGTCTTCATCTTCTGCACCAGCTGCTAACTGTTTTAATAAATCTTTTAAGGCTTTCATAGTGTAAAATATTGTGTTAAAGTATTTTTTGTTTGTTTGTTTTAGTGTATCACAATGCTTATAATTACACCATAACAAACTACTTAAGTAGCTTGCTACAAAATTTTTAGGAAAAAAATAAAAAGTAACTTTTTAAAGGGTTTATCAATGAAAAAAACCATGTTTATTTTATTTACAATAAGCTTGTTGTTGGTTTCTTGCGGGTATGATACCGAACCTGTTTCAAACTCTAAAATTTACCCAAAAAAATACCCTTACGAAAAAAGTAAAGCTAGCCCTCAAGAAAAAAGAGAAAGAATAAGGCAAGCAGCCCACAACAATAATGGAAAAATATTTGTTGCCGACCAAGCTCCTAAAAATATACTGTTTGAAAGAAGTGTAACCGTGCCTGCTAAAAAACATTCATGGGTTTTACCACACAATGATGCAAAGTATAAAAACTCTGCTAATACAATACTTTAATTCTTAAAAACATAAGGTTTAAAACTTATGAGCATAACTTACAAAGAAAACACTTTATGTATTGACAACCTTCTTATTTCTTCACTTTCTAAAAAATATAAAACACCTTTTTATGTATACTCAAGCAAGCAAATGGCTGAAAACTTAACAAATTTTAAAAATGCTATATCTTGTATTAATGGCAAAGTTTTTTACTCTGTAAAGGCAAATTCTAATCTTTCTGTTTTAAAGTATTTCAATAGCTTAGGATGTGGGTTTGATATTGTATCTTTTGGAGAGCTTTTAAGGCTTAAAGAAATCAACTGCCCTGCTTCTAATATTGTATTTTCAGGGGTTGGCAAAACAGAAAACGACTTAAAAGAAGCTATTTTATACGGTATTAAAAGCATTAATATAGAGTCTTTAGAAGAGCTTGAAGATACTATAAAAATATGCAATGAGCTTAATAAAAAAGCTAATATTATGCTACGCATAAACCCTAATATTAGTGCCAAAACACATGAAAAAATAAGCACAGGTAAAAAAGGTGACAAGTTTGGAATTGACCTAAATATGTTGCCTCAATCATGCAGAACTGCTTTAAAAGAAGAAAATATTAATCTAATTGGGCTTGCTTGCCATATAGGGTCGCAAATTTTTGACATTAAAAGCTTTAAAGAAAGTTATATAAAAGTTTTACAAACAGCAAAAGAGCTAGAAAAACAAGGGGTTAACATAAGAACTCTTGACCTTGGAGGCGGATTTGGTGTACCTTACAAAAAAGATGATAAAAGCTTTAACTTACAAGAATTTAGCACAATGCTAAAAGAGGTTTTTGCAAAAGAAAGCTATGAAGTTTGCTTTGAGCCAGGAAGATTTTTAAGTGCAAATACAGGCTTGCTCATAACCAAAGCAACAAGAGTTAAAAAGCAAAACGATAATATTTTTGCAATTATTGATGGTTCAATGGCTGACCTTTTAAGACCAACTCTTTACAATGCCTATCATGAATTAAAAAAAGTTGAAAAAAACCAAGCTCTGCAAGAATTTACCTACGATATTGTAGGACCAATCTGCGAAACAGGTGATATATTCCACAAAAAATACAAAATAGAAGAAATTAAAAAAGATGATTTACTTGCATTTTTTAATTGTGGGTCTTACTCTGCTTCTATGTCTAGCAACTATAACAGCACCCCTCTTACAAGAGAAGTTTTTATTTTAAATAATAAAGACCATCTAATAAGAGAGCAAAACTACAAAAATCTTTTTGCACTTGAAAACACAATAAGCTAACAAATAAAATATTGTTTTTACTTTTTTTTGTTAAAAAATGTAAATAATGTTAAAATTTTTGTAAATTGCGTTAACTCCGAGCTTTTTTGCCTAAGTTTGCTTAAAAACAAATATGGGAGAAAAGCCAAAGTTTTTGCGGAAACGCTTAAGCTTCCCGTATTTGGAAAGGAGATCTTGTGAACCAAATTTTAAAAGACAACTACAATAGAAGCTTTTCATACCTTAGGCTTTCTCTTACAAAAGCTTGTAATTTTCATTGCAACTATTGTTTGCCAAATGGCTACAATAAAAGAGAAGACAAAACCCAAAACCTAAATATAGAAGAAATAACAAACCTTGTTAAGGCTTTTGCAAAACTTGGCACTAAAAAAATACGCCTAACAGGTGGCGAGCCAACTATACGCAAAGACTTTATAGATATTATAAAATCTATAAAAAATGTTGAAGGTATAGAAAAAATAGCCCTTACAACAAATGCTTATAAGCTAGAAGAAAATGCAAAACTTTATAAACAAAGTGGTATTACAGCACTAAACATAAGCCTTGATTCTTTAAACCCTGAAACTTTTAAAAATATCCGCGGGCAAGATAAACTTTCTAAAATTCTTAAAGGGGTTAATGCAGCCCTTGATGCAGGGTTTGAGAATATTAAGCTAAATGTTGTATTGCTTAATGGTGTAAACAGCCAAGAGCTTGATAACTTTATAAACTATGTGCAAAATAAAAATGTTTCTCTTAGGTTTATTGAGCTTATGCAAACAATAGATAACTACGATTATTTTAAAAAATATCACCTTTCTGGCAAAGTTATTGAAGATATATTGCTTACTAAAAACTTTGTAAAAGAAGAAAAAAAATCTCTAACCGATGGCCCTGCAATATACTATAGGCACAAAGATAGCATTGGTAAAATTGGTCTGATAATGCCTTATTCTAAAGACTTTTGTAAAACATGCAATAGATTAAGGGTTTCTTCAGATGGTCAATTATTTTTATGCTTGTTTGACTCTAAAGGCTATTGCATTCGTAGTTTTTTGCAAGAAAACACTAAAAAAGAAGAGCTAATAGAAAAAATAACAAGCCTTATGCCTTATAAAAGAGAAACTCACTTTTTACATGATGAAGACCCAGGTTTAAGAAAGCACCTAGCATCAATAGGTGGTTAAATATTTTTTAAAAAAACTTAATAAAAAAGAGATTAAATTATGCAGATAGAAAATAATTTTAAAATGATAGATGTTGGCAATAAAAGACCAACCAAAAGACTGGCTGTTGCAAAAGGTAAAATCTTTATGAATAAAGAGGCCTTTAATGCCGTTTTGCACAATACTATTCCTAAAGGTAACATTATAGCACTTGCAGAAGCAGCGGGAATTATGGGGGCAAAAAATACCCCTAATATGCTAATTATGTGCCACCCTTTGGGCTTAGACCAAGCTCTTGTTAACTGTGCACTAAACAAAGAAGAAAAAAGCATTAGTGCTTATTGTCAGGTTCTTGCCCATGCAAAAACAGGTGTAGAAATGGAAGCCTTGGCAGGTGTTAATGCTGCTTTGCTAACAATATGGGATTTAACCAAAGCAATAGACCCTAACTTAAAAATATCTGATGTAACTCTACTTTTAAAAATTGGTGGCAAAAGTGGAGTGTTTAGAGGAAAAGAAGAGCTGCCTAATTTTTTACAAGGTTTAGTGCCTGATTATAGCTTTAAAAATAAAAAAGTTGCTGTTTGTACAATTAGCGACCGTGCATCATCAAATGAATATCAAGACCTTTCAGGCAATGTTTTAAAAAAACTTATTGAAGAAAACAAAGGTCAAGTTGCTAGTTATAGCCTTATTCCTGATGAGCTTGAAACCATAAAACAAGAGATTTTAAAAATATGCTCTGATGAAAGCATAAATCTTTTAATCACAACAGGCGGAACAGGACCAGGAGCAAAAGACCTAACCCCAAAAGCTTTAGATGAAATTGCAAAACGCAACCTAAGTGGTTTTGGTGAGTTTTTAAGACAAGAAAGCTTATATTTTACCCCAACTGCGTGGCTTTCTCGCTCTAATGCTTATATTATTAATAAAACCCTTGTGCTAAGCTTTCCAGGTAGCCCAAAAGCTTGTAAAGAATGTTTTGACATTATTACCCCTTTTATTGAAGATGCTTTAAACAAAATAGCAAAACAAGGCTTGTAATTTTAGGAGTAAAAAAATGATTGAAGTTAGACTAAAGCTTTATGGTGCTTTTAAAGAATTTGGCGATGAAAAAACTATAAAAATAGTAAAAGATTCAAAAATTTCTGATTTACGCAAAGCTTTAAAAGATAATTTTTTAAAAGACCAAACAGAGCTTTTAGATGCATCTGCAATAAGTGATGATAATAATATTTTAGAAGATAATTATATGATACAAAGCAATCAGGTTCTTTCTTTGCTTCCTCCTGTTTGCGGTGGTTAAAAAAATATGAAAAATTCTGTAAAGGCTTTTATAACCAAAGAATATATTAATATTCAAGAAGGTTATGATTTTATTAAAGACGATGGTTTTGGTGCTTTTAATACCTTTGTTGGTGTTGTGCGTAATATACATGAAGGCAATGATGTGCTAGGTATAGAGTACGATGCACAAGAAACACTAGCGACTAATGTTTTGTTGCAAATTTGTAATGAAGCTAATGAAAAATGGCGAGATACGAAAGTTTATGCAGTTCATTATAAAGGCAAGCTAGAAATTGGCGGTATTAGTATTTTTATTGCAGTTGGGTCAAAGCACCGTGATGAAAGCTTTAAAGCCTGCCGATATGTAATTGAAGAAGTAAAAAAAAGGCTACCAGTGTGGAAGCAAGAACACTACAAAAGTGGCAAAACAAGTTGGCTGAAAGGACATAGCCTAAGATAATGCATAGTGATATTGCAGGTGTTGTACTTGCAGGTGGGAGGTCTTCTCGTATGGAACAAAACAAAGCCCTTTTAAAACACAAAGGTAAAACTTTTTTAGAAAATGCCATACAAAGCTTAAAACAAAGCAATATAAAAAACATTTATGTAAGCGGAAACTACAAAAACCATAACTGCATAAAAGACCAAAAAGATTTTGAAGGTCCTGCAATTGCAATGCATGATATTATAAAATCTTTACCTTATTCTAAATTTTTGTTTTTAGCCGTTGATATGCCTTTAATAACAAGCAATGTAATTAGCTATTTATTAAAACACCAAAACGGTGCTTTTTTTGAAAATAACTACCTGCCTGTTTTTATTAATACCCAACACAAAAAACTACAAAAAACCATAAAAGTACGAGATTACTTAGCTCAATTTAACCTTAATGTACTTAAAACACCTCAAGAATTTCAAAAAAATATAATAAATATAAATACCAAAACACAACTGCAAGAGTATATACCAGATGAATATAAAGCTTAAAAACAACAAAATATATTTTAAACTACAAAAAAATGAACTTGAAGAGATTGAAAATAACAATACTCTTACAAATAGCTTGTTTTTTGACAACAAAACAAAGCTAACTATAAACCTAAGCCTAGCAAGTGAAAGCAAAATAGAGCTTTTGCAAAAAAATGATGCAAGTGTAATAAACTACCAAATAACCAAAGAAAATATACAAACACTAAAAGATATGGGTAAAAATAAAGATGGCTTAACTATTAAAGGGGCTAAAAGTAGCTTTGTTATTCAGCTTGATTTAAAACAAAAAGACTAAGTTAAACAATGCTCTATTTAGAGTATGTAATTAAGTGTATAAAAAACACTAAAGACGAATATATAAAGCCTTTCAAAGGGGGTTTTAGTCTTCTATAAGATATTTAAAATAAAGGTTTTTTAAAAATGCATATACTTGCAATATTGTTTTTTGCAATTTCTTTACTTTATTCTATTGCTGGTTTTGGTGGTGGCTCTAGCTATACTGCTTTACTTTCTATTTTCAATACTAATTATATTATTTTGCCTGCAATATCTTTGGTTTGTAATATTATTGTAGTAACAGGCAGCACTATACGCTTTGCTTATAATAAACATATTTCTATAAAAAAGCTTTGGCCTAGTTTTGTGCTCTCTGTTCCTTGTGCTTGGCTTGGAGGTAGCATTGTACTTTCTAAAGTTTTTTTCACTGGTCTTTTAGGTACTGCTCTTTTAATTGCTTCTTTTGCCATGTTTTTACAAACATATTTACAAAACAAAAATAAAAACAACCCCCTTGTAACAAAAGACAGTAAATACATACTTATGCCAATTGGTGCTTTGCTTGGTTTTGTTTCGGGTATGGCAGGAATTGGTGGCGGTATATTTTTAGCCCCGATACTTTATTTAATTTCATGGGGAAAAGAAAAATCAATAGCTGGTGCTTGTAGTTTGTTTATTTTTATCAACTCTATTGCTGGGCTTTTGGGGCAAGTAAAAAAGCTTGATAGTCTTAACCAGCTAACAGAGCTTTACTCTTATCTTCCACTTTTTGTTGCTGTTTTTATTGGTGGGCAGATTGGGTCTTACTTTAGTTGCAAAAAGTTTGA
>CAYYLE010000025.1:7623-11640 GCA_964472375.1 uncultured Rickettsiales bacterium | reverse complement strand
ACCATAATAACCATATGCAAGGTCAAAAATTCTTTCTATGCCAGCAATTTGCAAATTAGCAAGGAAGAAAATATAAAACAATAAAACAATCAAGAAAAGCATATAAGAAGCAATTAATACAAGTGTAGTTTTTTGTACTTGTTCTTTTTCTAAGTTAAACAAAGCCAAGAAACATAAAGGACCTAAAACCAAAGCTGTTGAGGTAAACAGTAAAAATGTATGGGTAAAATCCCAAGCTAGCACAGTATCATTTTTAGAAGAATAAATGAAAACCATGCATATTATACCTACAAAAGCCAATAAAGGTAAGGCTTTAGTTAGCTTTTCTGCAAGGCTGTGCTTAATGTCTTTAAACTTTAACAGGAATATAAAACCAGCTAAAAAAGATGTAAAACCAAGCACTAAAACCTCTAAAGGTAGCCAACCAATATAGTTTACTTCATTTACTTTATATAATATTCTAAAAAGAATATTATAGCCATTTATAGGGTTACTTAAGTGCAATACAGAAAAGAAAAGACCCATAAAAATAGTTATGCCAAAAACAGCAACATATTTTTTAGAGTTAATATCAGATTTTAAATCTTCACTTTTGCAAGAGAAAACATTATAAAGCAAAGAAAGCCCCAAAGCTCCTTGTACAAAAAGTGTAAAAAACACTAAAGGCCATTCTAAAAAAATAACTTTAGACAACATCTTTTTTTACCTCCTGATAATGGTTAGGCAAGTGAGCAACCCCAGATTTATCATTAACTCCTTTAGAGTTCTCACTAGGTTTAATAACAATATTAGGCTGTGTAATTCTAGCATCTGGTAAAGGGGCAACGCCTGCAATAGTGCCATGCTTTGCTCTTAGCTCATCAATATCACCTGCATCTAATGCTCTAAAAGGGCATGATTCAACGCAAATAGGCTTTAATCCCTCTTCAATTCTTTCAAGGCAACCATTACATTTTGTCATTCTCTTTTTTCTGCTATCGTATTGTGGTGCGCCATATGGGCAAGCCAAAGCACAAGATTTACAGCCAATGCATTTTTTTGGATTAACATCTACTATACCATATTTAGTTTTATGCATAGCACCTGTTGGGCAAGCTTTTATACATGCAGGGTCTTTACAATGGTTGCAAGATATTGATGTGTAGTAAACAAAAACACCTTTAGGAACTAGGTTTTCTGACCCATCATCATTTACCCAAGTGCCACCTTCATACTCTACAACTCTTCTAAAGTTTATGCCAACATCACCTTGTTTGTAGTCTTTGCAAGACATTTGACAAGTTCTGCAACCAATACAAGCAGATTGGTCAAAGAAAAAGCCAAATTGCTTTAAGTTTTTTGTATCCATTTAAAATCTCCTTTAGTTACAGTTTTTCTATTTGTACTAAAATAGTATGTTGACCATTACCTTTAGATATAGGGTTTGGTTGTTGCGATGTTAAGGTATTGGTACAGCCACCAATATCAACACCATTTTTAGGCATATACCATGCACCTTCTGCGCAAACGCTTACACCATTCATAACTTTAGGAGTAACTTTAGCAGTACCTTGCACTTTTCCTCTATCGTTATAAACTAAAACTTGGTCACCTGTTTTAATACCTCTTTCTTCAGCATCTTTAAGGTTTATCCAAATTTCTTGAGGATGCATTTCTCTTGATACAGTATTTTCCCAATAGCTTGAGTGTGCTCTACCTTTAAAATGGTTGCCAAACATTTGTAACGGATATTTTTCAGATTTTGGGTCTAAGTGAGTTTCACGAGAGCTAATAAATTCAGGCAGCATTGTGATTTTTTGGTCTTTGGAAATTTCCCAAGTTTTGTTTTTTTCTTCTAACCCAAGGCTATAAATTTCAATTTTACCACTTGGTGTACCAAGTTTATTTCTTGTAGGGTTTTTAATAAAATCTTCAAAGGCAATAAATGGTTTTTTTGCTCTTGGTGCTTTATAGATACCTAGTTTTTCCATTTCTTGATAAGTTGGGTAAGATGGGTTATTAGCTCTTGCGTCATTCCAAAGTTTTTCAAGCCACTGCTCTTGTGTTCTACCTTCTGTAAACTTTTCCCTTTGCTCTTTACCACCTAATCTTTCAGATAGTTCGGCACAAATATCATAAATAGGTTTTGCCTGCCCTACTGGGTCAATAGCTTTTTGAGTTAAAATAATATAAGGTCTGTCAGAGCTATACCCAGCAACACTTGCAAAGTCTTTTTGTTCAAAATGGCTTGCATCAGGCAATATGATATCTGCATATCTATTACTTGGTGTTCTTGTAATATTAATATCTACAATCATTTCACATAGGTTTTCATCTTGCAAAATTTTATGAGTTTTATTACTATCTGCATGCTGGTTGATTAAGCAATTACTTGCATAGTTCCAAACAAACTTAATAGGTTGCTTAAGGCTAATAACTCCTTTTTTCTTATATTCTTCAGACTGCTTAAGGCTAACATGACCGTAGTGACCATTGCCATACCTTACCCCATCTTTAGTGCTTGTCATTTCCTTGCCTCTTACTATGGCATCTGTCCACAAGAACATAGAAATAGACTCTTTAACAGGGTTTTCAGGAATTGGGAAAGGAGCAGGAGAAACAGAACCGGTTGACCCTTCTCTTGCACCACAAGACCCACCTAATTTACCTATATTTCCTGTCATGCATGCAAGTGTAGCAATAGACCTTGCTTGTTGTTCACCGTTTGAGTGGCGTTGTGGAGCCCAACCTTGAGATATGTAAGCAGGTTTTGCTTGTGCAATTTCAAAAGCAAGCTCAACTATAGTATTTTCGGGAATGCCTGTGATTTTAGAAGCCCATTTAGGGGTTTTTTCAATTTTATCGTCGCCTTTACCCATTACATAATCTTCATAAGAGGCATTCTTTTTAGCTGATTTTGGTAAAGTTTTAGCAGAAAAACCAATACAATATCTGTCTAAAAATCTTTTATCATGAAGATTGTTTTTAATCATAACATGAGCCATACCTGCAATTAAAGCTGCATCTGTTGCTGGTCTTATTGGTATCCATTTTGCGTTTGTTATTGCAACAGTATCAGTATAGCGAGGGTCTATAATTATTACCTTTGCATTACCTTTTTTAAGTGTGTTGATAAAAGAGTACGCAATACCCCCACCGCTCATTCTTGTTTCAAATGGGTTGTTGCCAAAAAGTACAACTAGTTTTGAGTATTCAACATTTGTTATATCGCTATCTTCTACCCAACCGCCATAGAAGTGGTCTAAACCATCCATGATATTTGCTGTTGAGTAATCATTATAATGTTCTAAGTGACCACCCCAAAGGTTCATCATTCTTGCAATAGGGGTTGAGTAAGGAGGCCAACTCATTGCAATTGTGCCACCTAAAGAACCAGTACCATAGTTAATATAAAAAGCTTCATTGCCGTATTTTTGTTTAATATCAATCATTTTATCGGCAATTATTTGGTAGGCTTCATCCCAGCTTATTTTTTTAAACTTACCTTCGCCTCTTTTACCTACTCTTTTCAAGGGATGAGTTAATCTGTTTGGGTTGTATAGTCTAAATCTATTAGATCTACCTCTAACACATGCTCTTACTTGGTGAGAGCCAAACTCATCGCCACCTGTGTTGTCGGTTTCTACCCATTTAATTTGCCCATCTTTAACAAATGCACGCAAAGGACATCTACCACCGCAGTTAACAGCACATGCAGCCCATTTTACTTCATCGTATTCTCTTTTTGGGTGGTCGTTTGCACCCAAAGCTTTAAAAAAAGGAACTGTGTAGTAAGAAAGTAACGATGCACCTGCAACGCCACTGCCTGCTAAACCTGTCCATTTTAAGAACTCTCTTCTGTTGATTTTACTCATCTGTTTAAATACCCCTTTTATATTTAAATAGCTTCATAACTTTAAACTAGCACAATTAATGTGTATTTTCATTGACTTAGGTCAATAATGTAAAAATATATTGTTTTATTTAATAAAAATGCAGATAATTAGTGTTTTTAGGGTGATTTTTATAAAAAAATAT
>CAYYLE010000025.1:0-7523 GCA_964472375.1 uncultured Rickettsiales bacterium | reverse complement strand
TTTAATAAAAATGCAGATAATTAGTGTTTTTAGGGTGATTTTTATAAAAAAATATTACTTTATTTATAAATGGTGTTAAAATACACCTTGAAGATATTTACTAGTTTTTATATGTGTTAAGCAGGGTTTTTATGGCCTTAGGTATTTGGCAACTTATTGTAATTTGCATTTTAATATATATATATTTATTAAGCTAGTTTTTAAAAATAAAAAACATAAATAATATTTGCACTTTAAGGGGGCTACTTTTATGGGTATTGGTATTTGGCAACTTGTTATCATTTTAGTTATTGTACTGCTTTTATTTGGCGGTAAAGGTAAGATATCAAGTATACTAAAAGACCTTGGTAAGGGTTTAAAATCTTTTAAAGATGAAGTTGCACCTGAAGACGAAGATAAAAAAGAACAAGGTAAACAGCAAGAAAACAAAGAAAAATAACAAATGCACGAAAATTTAGAGCAAAGCAACTATTTAGACCACCTTGCCGAGCTACGCAAAAGACTGATTTTAGTTTTTTTAACATTTGTTGTATTTGGTTTGGTGTTCTTTTATTTTAGTGGTTATTTGTATTCTATATTGTTGCAACCTTTAAGTAATGTTTATAAAGAGCAATCTCGCAGTTTATCTCTTATTTATACAGCATTGCCCGAAGCTTTTATAGCAAATATTAAAATAGCTGTTTTTGCAGCTTTACTTTTTACTTTACCTATATTTTTTATGCAAATATATCGTTTTGTTGTTCCTGCTTTACAAAAAAAAGAAAAAAAGATTTTTAAGTTTATTTTTGTAAGCTCTCCTTTGTTGTTTTTTTCTGGTGTTTGTGTTGCTTATTTTTTTGTTATCCCTGTTGCTTACAGGTTCTTTTTAGGTTTTGAAGTTGTAAGAGGTCAAGAGCATGTAATTTCTATGCTACCTAAATTAAGCGAATATCTTTCTATTTCTATTAAAATCATTCTTGCTTTTGCTATTTGTTTTCAAATGCCTGTTATACTTTTTATAATGCTTACACTTGGTGTTTGTGAAGCTGATACTTTAAAAAAAGGTCGTAGATATATGATTGTTGCTGTTTTTGCACTTTCTGCACTATTTACACCTCCCGACCCACTTTCACAAGTTCTACTTGCCTTTAGCCTTATGGCTTTGTATGAACTTTCTATTTTTAGTTTTAGGTTGATTGGTAGGTAAAAATTATGTTGTAAATTACTTAAATTACACACCTGTTAGACGTTGTTAAAATGCCTAAATGGGAGAATGATAGTTGATTTGTTTGGTATTAAATCACGCTCTGTAAAAAATACAATAAAAGCAATTAGTTAACCCTACCCTATTTGGGAGTAATTTTTTTGTTTACAGTATAGGTAAAATAATATTTTAAGCTACATGCTTAGAAAGTTATCTTGTCCAACTTATTAAAAAACCACTATGAATATTCTAGCTCCGTTTTTTTTACATCAATTAAAACAAAACTCAATATTTCACTTATTGCAATCCAAAATTTACCTTCTGATAAATAACCTTGGCTTAACCTTGTCTTTTTAGTAAGTGTGCTAAAGTAAGAGTTTTCAGCACCTTTAATACAATTCTCATAAGTGTTAGTAAGTATCTTAGTGCTTATGTTATGCTTCTTAATGCCTTTTAAAAACTCTTGTAAATTTACTCTTAAAATTTGCTTATTGCTTTTTTCAGGGGCTATATTGTAAACACCAGCAGGTAATTCTTGAGTTAATTTAATTTGTTTTCTAATACGACCCCAAAACCCACGATAAGTATATCTTAAATATTTTGATGCTTCTTTTAATGTAACTAGATTATCTTGATTATGCATATTTTAAACCTCCCATTGTTGTAACTAACAATTTTAAGTTTAAAACGCATATTAGATTAAAAGTTTTACCTATACTTAAAAACCCCACGCCCCCTTGTATAAAATAAGGGCAAGGAAAAACAAAGGCTAAAACCTTTAAATATAGCTTTATATTTTGAATATGATTTTTTAAAATGTTGTTTTTAAAGCTCATGGTTAAATGCTGCTAATTGTTATAATTAAATACCAATTGCTGCACCGTGATTATTTGAATGGTGCCACCAGTGAGACTTGAACTCACGACCTCACCCTTACCAAGGGTGTATTGCTGTGTATTTGTTTTCATAAAAACCCTGCTACAACAATGGTTGCAATACAAACAATAACACTTTATTGACCTTGTATATTATTGTAAATTTTTGTATATACTTGCATATTTCCTCAATTATTGTATTTTAAACCTTCCAAAATTCTTCCATAGTGTGTATTTTTATATCCATACTATTTTAATCTAGTTTTATTTCCCTAAAACAGTGGAAAACTTCTATAGTTTTATTAGTTTTATACGAATGATTTGATATGCTTTTGTGCATAATTAGATATATCTTTTTGTATCCTTCACAAGGCTATTTTTTATTTTATGCATAATTTAATATAAAAGTATGCATAAATAGATATTTGTATGTATCTATAACCTTTTTAATATTTAATAAAATTACACTTCCCATAAACTACTTAATATAACTATCTATATATTATTAGTATATATACTTTATATACATTAATAAGAGATTGAGTTTTACACATTGGGGATAACAATATAGCAAGAATCAGGTTTAAAAAATACCAGATACCAAAAATGATAATTGGTATGAAGAATTAATTAAATATTATAGTAAAAATATCAATGAAAGCTCAAAATCTGTTATATCCATGTTAATCAATGCAAGAAGCAATGTTAACAAAGTAATAAAAGATAATATCAACAAGAAAAAAGACCAAGATTATATAAACTGTAAGATAATAAGCTTTTTAACATTTGGTAGTTGGGTAACTATTTTAAGAAGCTATAAGCAAGACGAACTCATAAAACATATTTTTCCATATCTTGATAGTGTTAAAAAAGATACCTACAAAGATAAAAAGAAAGAGACTTTCGCAGAACTAAAAACTATTACAGACTTTAGAAACAGGTGTGCTCACCACGAAAGTATAATAAAAGATAATGTAAAAGCTCAAACAATGAATATTTTATACAAACATATATGCAAGCATTTAATAAACATAACAGATAAAGATTATAAAATTGCAATAGAAGAACTTGCTGAAGAGTTATCTAACACTTCAAAGAAAGAAATTATTAAAGAAAGAGATAGAATGTTTAAATAAGAAATGATGCAGAACTCTGATAACTATTAAAAATAAAACCAGGGTGGCTCTGCATCTAATCACATATATAATTATATGTATTTTCCCCTTAAAACCAAGCTTTTATCACTACTGTTAGTTGAATATATGTAACTTATATTGCTTACAATCCCCTCGTAAACCTATATTACAACAAGCTTTATTGTAAAATATATTTTGCTATTAACTAACTAACATAATTATTAATTATATTTAATATATCTATATTAATCATACTAAAAATTGCACTTTTTCTTCACTCTGATTCGTATAATTTTTAGCACAGCATACTAAAAGCATAATATTTTTACAAATCAAACCCTAAAACCTGACAAAGATTTACAAAAATATACAAAACCTAACATCTATTTCCCTTTTTTTCCTATTACAAAACTTTAAATCACTTGCAAACTAACTAAAAATATATTTGTAGGCAATGCAAATATTTACTATTTTGTTTGCTCCCTAAATTAAACAAAATAACATCTTTTGTTTTTGCCTACATTAAGATTGCTTAGTCTTTATGTTTAATGTGGTGTTTTGCAGTTTTGCTAGGCAATCTTTACTTTTTTAATACTAAAAGAAAAAAACAAAAGGGTTTATTAAAATGTCTAAAAACACAAACAATGTAGTGCTAGTTGGCACAGTAGGTAATGTAGAAATTAACGATGAAAAAAACTTTGCCAAAATATCAATAGCTATAAATGAGAAATATAAAGATAAAGAAGGTTCTGAACAAACCAAAACAACTTGGCACAACATTACTTCTTTTAAACTAGATAGCTTAGAAGAAGTAAACAAGGGTGTAAAAGTTCTTGTAAAAGGTAAGCTTGACCAAACAAAATACCAAGATAAAGACGGAATAGAGCAAACAAGTACATCTATCATTGCAAATAACATTGAAAAAACAGATACAAACCTTAATATAAAACCTCAACAAAACATAGAGCTTGCAGGCAACTTAACCCAAGAGCCAAAAATCATAACAAGTAAAGATGGTAAAGAGTTTGCTTCAATAACAATTGCCAATAACTCTGTTATAAAACTTAAAGAAGGTCAAAAAGTTCCTAAAGGATACACTTTAAGCTCTAACTCTAAAGAATGGGCAAGCAAACCTAACTTTATAAATGTAAGTGTTTTTGATGAAAAAGCAGTGCAAGAGCTAAAACAAAAAACCAAAGGGCAAAGATTAAGCCTAAAAGGTGTTTTAGAAAGCAATACCTATCAAGATAAAGAAGGTAAAACAAGGCACACTTTACAGGCCAAAGTTTTACAAGGTCAAAAAATAGAATTTGTTGAAAAAGCCAAGAGTAAAGATAAAGCAATGGATAGATAAGTTAATTTTTAGAAAAACAAAAAGAGAAAACATAAAAAAGACCTTTTAAAAAAATAAGTTGCAAAAATATTTAAACAAAAGGCTTTAAGAAAAAAAGAGAACAACAACCATGAAAAAACAAAATATTATAAAAAACTATACAGCACTTGGAATAGTTTTATTTTTTACCTTAATAAATAATGCTCTTGCAAACCCTTTTACAAGTGTTGCAGATAGTACAAAAATTGTAGAAAGTGGTATTTTTAGCATTATTAACAATCTTGTTACAGCTTGGTTTATAGTTGGTGTATTTTGGTGGTTATTTACAAAAAGAGGCTTTTTAATGCTTGTGTTATTACCACTTTGTGGCTGGGCTATTATAAATGGCAGAACAATGCTGTTTGAGTTTGCTTCAACATTTGTGGGTTAAACTTTTATGATAGTTTCACCTTTATATAAACAAATAAGCAAAAAAGCAAACTATTACGGTGTCTCTAAGAACTATTTTTCTTTTATATTTATAGTTTGTGCATTTATTATGATAACCACTAAAAACCTTGGTTTAGCTGTTGTCTTATTTGTTTTATTAATAAGCTGTGGTGCTTACCTAACTAAAAAAGACCCTGATTTTTTTGATGTTTTACTAGAAAGTGAAAGATTTAAGCTTTTTAACAGTATATACAAAACAAAAGGCAAAAGAACATGGCAAGCATAGACTTTTATATCCCTGCAACCTTTTTACAATCATTTTTAACAACCTTTGTTATAGCTATAATAACAGGGGTTTTGCTCTACAAACTATTTAAAAAAATAACCCCTTATCTTACAAAGCCTCTTTTAGAAAAATCCATTGCTGATATATTACCTTTTTATGGAATTTATGAAGATAGATACCTAAAACTTAAAAATGGTTCTTTTGCATCTGTTATTGCTCTAGAAGGTGTTGATTATTCTTCTATATCAGAAAATCATAATATACAGCTTGCAAGCTTAAGGCAAAGTTTACTTAATAATTTAGGGCTTGAAGGTGCATCTTTAGAGTTTTATATAAACAAAGATAAAGCAAACTTAAAGCTAAAAAGCAAAGATAATGAAGAACACAATAGTGTTTTAAGTAAAATCTTTAACAGGGTTTACTTAAAAGCTAATAACTCTTATGAGACTAATTATTACATATACTGTATTGCTAAAAACTTAGATGATTTAGAAAAGCTAAATAATCAGGTGTTAGCATCTTTTGCTTTTTATTATGCAGAAAACATAAAGCACAATAACTTACTTAAGTTTTTATACAAAACTATAAACCACCATGATTATAATAATTTAATTTATGATACTAGCAATATTCATTATCATCTTTCTAGCACAAGCCATATTTTTGATGGTAAAAATATCACCTTAGAAAATAACTTTATAAAAAACCTGCATTGCTCTATTTTTAGCTTAAACTTTTTCCCTAATGAAGTTAGCTCTAGTTTAATTAATGCTGTTTTGCAATTACCTTGTAAACTAGAAATAAAAATAAATACCAAAGTTTTTGAAAATACAAAAGCTCTTGCAAACTTAGAAGTTTGGAAAAGAATGACTTTTTTAACAAGAACCAAGGCATTAGAGTTTTATGAGCTTTCTGAAAGCATTGCATCTAACCAAGAAAGCCTTATAGATACTAGTTTAAGTGTTTACTTATACTCAAATTCTAAAGAAGAGCTAAAACTAATAGAAAAAGAGTTTACAAAAATATACACAAGCTTGGGCTTTAATCTTGTAAAAGAAGCAAAAGGAAGTGAGATTACTTATTTTAATCGCATCTTAGCTTTTAATAACTCTTTAAGAAAAAGACCAATAACAAGCTCTAACTTAGCAAGTTTAATAGATTTTAAAACATCTTTTAATGGTTTAAATAAGTGTGATTGGGGTAACTACCCTTTAGCTTATTTTAACAATATTGATGGCTCTTTATATAAGCTATTTTTGCATATTTCAGAAGAAAATGAAGCTGTTGCACATTCTGTTGCTTTTGCACCAACAGGAAGCGGTAAAACATTTTTGTTTCAACATATTATTGCAGGCACACTTTATCATTATGAAGATGTAAATATTTATGCTTTTGATAAACTTTCAGGCATGAAGGTTTTTACAAACTCTGTAAATGGTAAATATTTAAGCTTAAAACAAGATGCATCAATAGAGTTAAACCCTTTATTACTTGACTTAGAAGATGAAGAAAATATCCTATTTTTAGCAAAATGGCTTTCTATTACAACAGAGCTTGAAGATGATGAGAGCTTTAAACTTATAAATATTGCTCTCAACTTGCTTAAAACTCTTCCTTTAGAAGATAGAAAACTATCAAACTTAGATTTATTATTCCCTAAAGAAAGCAACATATATAAAGCACTTGAGCCTTTTGCATTTGGAGTGCATAAAGACCTTTTTAACGGTGAGCAAGATAGCTTAAATCTAGAAGAAAGTAAATTTATAAACTTTGATATGACAAACATACTTGATGATGAAAAGCTATCATCTTCTGTTATATCTTACATAATGCACAAAATAAGAAAACACGCTAAAAAAGAAGCTAAACCACACCTTGTGTTTATAGATGAAACATCATCTATGCTTAAAAATAAAATATTTGCAAAATATATTGAGGTTTTGCTTAAAGAACACAGAAAGTTACGAGGCTCTATTAATATAGTTTTTCAAGATGTTAAAGACATTGAAACACTTGGCGTTAAAGAAACTGTTTTAAACCAATGTAAAACCCGTTTTATATTTAAAAATATTGAAGCTAATAAACAAATTTACCAAGAAGCACTAGAGCTAAATGATATGCAGATAGATATTGTAAAAGGAATAACACAAACAAATAACCGCATGCTTATGGTACAAAAAGGCAATAAAGTATCTGTTTTAAATACTGACCTTTCTTACCTAGGTAATTTGTCTAAGTTTTATGCAAGCTCTATAAAGCAAGTAAAACTAATGGAAGAACT
>CAYYLE010000024.1:0-12698 GCA_964472375.1 uncultured Rickettsiales bacterium | reverse complement strand
TAAACAAAAGAGCTAAACAAAAGAGCTAAACAAAAGAGCTAAACAAAAGAGCTAAGAGACACAAAGTCTTCAAGCTCTAGCTCTTCAGGTCTTTTTTTCGGGTCTATATTTATTTTGCTAAAGTCTATATCATGTTTTTTTAAGCTAGTGCCTATCATTTTGCGTCTTTTGCTAAAAAGCATGTTGCTTAAAGCTTCAACTTTTGCAATTGTTTCAAGGCTTAAGGTGTTTTGTTTTGGTTTTAATAAAACAACACCTGAATCTACTTTTGGGGGCGGGGTAAAATACTCTTTTGGGGCATTTACAACATATGTGCAATCGCATAATAATTGGCTTATTATAGAAAGCCTTCCATAGTGCTTGCTTCCTGCTTTGGCTGTTATTCTGTTTGCAACTTCTTGTTGAAACATTAAAAGCATATAGCTAGGTTTATTTTTTAGTTTTAGCCAGTTTAAAAGTAAAGCAGTTCCTATATTATAAGGTAAGTTAGAGATTATAGCATAGGGGCTTTTTATAGTTTCAAAGTCAAAGGTTAAAGCATCTTGCATTATAAAAGAAAAATTATCATGCTTTTTTACAAGAGAGTTTAAAAAGCTTTCAAGCCTTTTGTCAAACTCTATGGCAGTAACTTTTTTGCTTTTTTCAATTAAAGGAAGGGTTAAAGCACCATTACCTGGTCCTATTTCAAAAATATCTAAGTTTTCTAAACAAGGTGCAGAGTTTACGATATTTTCTATAATTTCAGGGTTGTTTAAAAAATGTTGCCCAAGGCTTTTTTTGTGGAAAGATTTTTTTTGCAAAATGTAAAGCACCTTTTAAAAAGAAAGAAAAAAGGGAATGTAAAAAACAAACCCTTTTTATATTTTAGCTATGGCTTTTAATAAAGCTTTCAATGTCTGACTGTGGCAAAGCACCAATTTTAACATCTACAAGCTCACCATTTTTGTAAAGATGCAAAGTAGGAATACTAGCAATACCAAGGTTTGAAGCAAGCTCTTGGTTGTTGTCAATATTAACTTTGTAAACAGTAACAACATCTTGCATTTCGTTGCTTATGTTTTCAAGCGATTGTGCAATCATACGGCAAGGACCACACCAAGGTGCCCAAAAATCTACAAGCACTAGCTTATCTTTTGATTGTGTTTTTTCTTTAAAATTGTTTTGGTTTAATTCTTCCAATTTCTTAACTCCATTAATTTGTTTTGTAATTACATAAACAATAATAAAATTATTTTAATAGCAAGTGCAATAAATTTATTTCTTGCACTGAAAGTTTAGACCTTAAAAAAATGTTTTTTAATTTTGCAAGAGCTAGGTCTTGGTTGTCTGTGTCTTTAGTTTTGTTTTCTAGCTGTTTAAAAAAGTAGTTATAGTGTTTTTGGCTTGCAAGCTTGCTTTGTTGTGTTTTTTCTTCATTTAGGGGGGTTTGTGCCTTAATTTCTTGAAAAAGCTCATAGCATACAAGCATAACAGATTGAGATAAATTTAAAGACCCAAAATCTTCATTAGTTTCAATACTAATTAAACAATTGCTGTTTTCAATATCTTCATTGCTTAAGCCCGATGCTTCAGGACCAAACAAAAATGCAGATTTTTCGCCTTTTAGTATAGCTTTAGCAGTGTTTTTACAAGCCTCTTTTAAAGATAGTGTTTGCTTGTTTATGTCTCTTGGTCTTTTGCTTAAGCTATAAACAGTTGTGCAATCTTTACTTGCATCAAAAATGCTTGTGTATATTTTTGCATTTTCTATAATGTCATCTGCTCCTGAAGATGCCCTTAAAGTATCTTGGTTTTGTAAAACATTAGAGCCTTCACGGGGGTTTACAAGTGAAAGCTCATTAACAGAAAAGTTTTTCATCGCTCTTGCACACATGCCTATATTTTGGGCAAGTTGCGGGCGTGCAAGAATAATTAAAGGGTTAAGATTATCTTTCAAAGCTTACCTTTTTAAACTCGTTAAATGTTTTAGTATCCATTTGGGCAATAGAATGCATGCGGTTGCCATAAATAGGTTGTTGGTTTTTAATTATAGAATGTATTGTATACGGGGTATCACCAAGTATTGTTTGGTATATCCAATAATCTCTTAAGGTAGATTTTACAAAGTTTCTTGTTTCTCTAAAAGGTATGCTTTCAATGAAAAATAATGGGTCTTCTTTCATTCTATGGTTTTGGTTTTGCCATCTTTTAACATGCAAAAAACCACCGTTCCAACCTGCAAGAACATAAATTAAATTACCGTTTGCAGATGGGTTATTGATTAGCATTTTTAAATAATCTTGCCCCATGGCTACATTCATGTAAGGGTTGTGCAATGATAGGCTTTTGTTCATATAATCGCTTGCATTAGCGTTGTAAAAAACCATTTTTGCAGTAGCAGGCATTAGTTGCATTAGCCCTTTAGCACCAACTTGGCTTACAGCAGCAGAATTAAACCCCGATTCTTTTCTGATGATAGCAAGAATTAAAGAAGGTTCTATTTCATACCCGCCAATATCCCATAATACAACAGGGTATGATAAATCATTAAAGCCGTATTTTTTACCTAAATTACCAGCAAGGCGATACCTTAAATGAGGCATAGGTAGCCTATTAGCAAGCTCGTAAACTTCTCTGTAGTAAGCAATTTTTGTTTGCTTGTCTGAGGTTCTAATAGTTGTTGAAAGTAGGTTTATAACCTCTTGCTCGGCGTAGTTTGTAAGGTTTAGTTGCAATAATGCAAAAGCTCTTTGCCCCGCAGGAGTTTTAGGAAGTAGTTTAAGCTCATCAACTCTTAGTGATTTTAAATCACTTGCACGGTCAAAAGAGTATTCTTTTTGTAGCTCTTCTAATGCTATTAACCCATAAAATGTGTAAGAGTAGTAAGATGCTTTATCTAAATACTTAACATATTGGTCTATGCGGTTTAGTTTTAGGTTTACTCTTGCACTCCAGTAAGCTCCGCTTGATTTTAAAGTATCGGTAAAGTTACCTTTTGCAAGGTGAGAAAAGTTATTTTCGGCTTTTCTAAAATCACCAACTCTCCAATAAGAAAGCCCAGCGGTATAATATGCAGAAGGTAGCTTGTTGCCTGCACCTTTTATGGTTTTTTCTGCCCATTCAATAGCAAGGTTGTAATTACCATCTAAAAAATAATGCCTAGCAAGTAAATTAGTATAATGATAATACTTTTGTTTACCTATTGTGTTTCTTGTATTCTTTTTTAGTAAAATTTGCTTAGCGTTGTAGGTTTTTCCGTTTTTTAAATAACTTATTAAATTAACTTCTGTTTTGCTTTTAGGTTTTGATATTTTGTAATCTGATATGGCATTTTTAGAGCTTTTTTGGTCTTTAAAATCAGGAATTACCATATAAATAGGTTCAAAATTGCTTGAAGGTCTTTTATAGCTAAGCTTTGAGGCTTTCTTAGCCCCAAACTTTTTTTGTGCCATTGTATAAACTTGCCTAGAAAGTGCATGCTTTGGGTATGCCTTAAACCATTTATCAAGCTCTGAAAATTTTGTACGGTAGCTTGCAGATAAATACTTATTAGCAAGTACATAGCTTACTAATATATTATTATCAAGCTTTGCTACTAGTTTATCAGCTTCTTTTATTTTTTCTCGTGATTGTAGTAAAAAGATTTCTTCATATATTTTAGAATCTTTAGGCGAAAGTACAACAGGGGTTTGTTCATCAAAGTTTATAGATTTTGTTGTAGATGTTACTGCATTTAAATTAAGGCATAGCAACATAAAAGTAATTATAAAAGAAGATATTAAGCGTAACATTGTGATTAAACTACCAAATAGTAAGTAAAGTTGAATTTATTTTTTTAAGTATACGTTCATTAAGCGTAATTGTAAATTGTATAGTATTATACAATTTTATCAACCATTAACAAAAACTCTTTTTAATTTTTATCATATCTTCCCATACTGCTCTTTTTTGCAAAGGCGACCTTAAAAGATAAGCAGGGTGGAATGTAGGAATATAATTAAACTCTTTACCTGACTTAAACAAAGCTTTTTTTAGTTTCCCGCGGTCTTTTGTTATCCTTGGGTTAAGTTCTTTTGATAAAAATTTATAAGGGGTAGAGCCTAAAGCAACTATTACTTTAGGGTTTACAAGTTCTATTATTTTTTCTACAAAAGGCTCACAAGCTTGCATTTCTTGGTTTGTTGGGGCTCTGTTGCCAGGTGGTCTCCAAAATACTGTGTTTGTTATAAATATATCTTCCCTGTTAAGTCCTATGCTTTGCAATGCTAGGGTTAAAAGCTTACCGCTTTTACCAACAAAAGGCTTGCCTTCTTTGTCTTCTTCTGCTCCTGGTCCTTCACCTAAAAATAGGATATTACTGTTTTCATTACCATAGCCAAAAACAGTAGATATTGCTGTTTTTTTCAATGCACAGCCTTCAAAAGCTAAGATTTCTTCTTTTAATTTTTCTAGTGTGCTTATGCTTTCTAGCTTTTTGTGTAGTTTTTTATTTTCTTCTGCTATTGTTGTTTTTGGTTTAGCTTGCTGTTTTATTTGTGGCTTTACTATATTTGTGCTTACATTACTTGTAACACTTTTAGTTATTTTTGAAACCTTGCTAACTTTAGTGTTTTGTCGTTGCAAAGATGCCTGTAAGCTAGCATCAAGCTTGTATATTCCTTCTTCATCCAATGAAGATGCTTCTTTGTAGCCTAGGTGTTTATAAAGTTTTAAAAGCTCTACTGCGCTAATTTTGCTCATTGCTTGCTTTTTGCTTTTAGTTAATTTTTTTGTTTTATTACTTATTTTTTAGTAAAGTATCTATTAGTATATATTTTATTATTGCAAAATATTGCAATAAAAACCATTTTAAAAAAGTTAATCATTTATCAGGTTTTTGTTTTGTTTACTTCAAAGAACTTAAAAAGCTTTACTATTATTTTCCTTTCTTTGGTGCTTGCATTAGTTATTTTTGTTAAGTTTTTTACACCAAGTAACAAAAGTACATATAAGCCAAATTATGAAACAGCAATGCTTTCTTTAGACCTTATATTTTCAGAAAAAAAAGAGCAAGAGTTGAAAGTTTTTTACAATAGTTTGCCTGATAACCTAAAAAATGACGAGTATATTTTAGAAAAATACTTAAACCATTTAGTAAGGCTAGTAAACTTTGACGAAGCAATAAAAATAAGCAACATAGTTGTAGAGCAAGAAAGAGGCACAAAACTAGCAGAGCATATTGTTTTTTTAAACAATATAAAAAACCTAAACCAAGAGCAAGCTTTAGATTATGTACAAAACTATGAAGATAAAGAGCAACTAATAGGGCTTTTTGATACTTTATTTTCTTCTTGGTATTTAATCCAAGAAGATAAACAAGAACAGGCTTTTAAGATTTTAAAAACAAGCGATTCAGTTAATTTTTTCTACCGCCATTTTGCTAGGGCTTTAAACGTGAAAGGTGATAAAGAACAAGCACTTGAAATGTTTGAAAAATCATTTGAAGATGATGCAGTTTTAAGCTATGCCCTTGTTTATGAGTACATAAATTTTTTAATAGAAAACAATAAAGAAGACAAAGCCTTAGAAGTTTATGGTAAGTATTTTGAAAACAATGTAGGTATAGATTTTTTAAAACAAAAGTCTAAAGATTTTAAAATAAGCGATGTTAATGCATCAATGAGTGATGTTTTGCTTCAGGTTTCTTATGTTATAAGTAGGTTTGATTACAACACAGGCTTGCAGTTTGCTTATTATTCTCTTTTGCTAAATCAAGAAAATGCATCAACAAGAACGCACCTTGCATCTTTATTTTTAAACTTTTACCAAGATAGTAAGCTAGCTTATTCTTTGGTGAAAGACCAAGACCTTACAAACATTGTTTATTATGATTTTTACACAAGAAATTATAGCTCTTTTAAAGATATTGAAAATACATCATATGAAAATATTTTGCTAAGTATTTATAATACTTTTCCACAAAATTACTCGGTGTTAGTAGACCTTGCTTATCTTTATATAGCAAATGGTAACTATCGCAAAGCAACTAATACACTTTCATACATTGAAAAAAATGCAAATTTAGAAGATGATAAGCAAGTTGCTCTTTATTTAGAGTTTTATAAAGCCATTATCTTTACCAAGTTTAAAGATACAAAAAATGCTAAAAAGCACTTTGAAAATGCTAAAAAAATAGATAGTGAAAGACCTATAATATTAAACTACTACGCTTATACATTAATAGAAAACGACCTTGAAATTGACTATGCTCTAGAAATGCTAGAGCAAGCAATGAAGCTAAGCAACTCGCCTGAAATTATAGACAGCTACGCATGGGGTTTGTTTAAAAAAGGAAAGTACGAAAGAGCTAAAACAAAGCTTGAGCAAGTAGCGGTTAAAATGCCATATAGCATAGAAGTAAATGACCATATTGGCGATGTTTACTGGCAACTTGGTAGAAGACAGCTAGCAATTTATCACTGGCAAGAGGCTTTACGCATAGCAATTGAACAAAATGCAAACAAAAAAGACAAGCTTGCAACTTACCAAAGCTATAAAGAGCAAAAAACACTACAAAATAAAATAAATGGCGTGTTACCTAGCTACCTAGACCAAGAAACAAAAGACAATAACCACAAAAACTACAAAGATTTTATACTTTACTATAAAAACAAGAACGAAGCTTAAATGTTTTTTGAAAAATCAGTAGCTAAAATAAATTTGGTGCTATTAATTACAGGAAAAAATGAGCTAAATAGCAACTACCACAATATTAGCTCTATATTCTGCTTTGCAAAAGATGTGCAAGATACCCTAGAAATTACACAAAGCACAAAAGATAAAGATAGCATAACTATTTTTCAAGACTTTGCAGAAGATTTTGAGATACAAAACAATATACTTTACAAAACACTAAGCTATTTTCGGGCTTTAGGTTATTCTATACCTTATTTAGATATTACATTAAGAAAAAACATTCCACTAGGTTCGGGCATGGGCGGTGGCTCTTGCAACTCTGCTTCATTAATTCGGTTTTTGGTTAAAAACTTTGGGGTAAAAATTAATGATAATACCCTAAAAGATATTGCCTATAACTTAGGGGCTGATATACCTTCATGTTATGAAAGTAAAGCCTGCTTGGTTGAAGATATAGGGCATAGTATTACAAATATAGTTTTACCAAAGTTTTATTTAACGCTAATAAACCCTTTAGTTTCAAAATCAACAGCATCTTTTTTTAAAGATGTTAAAGTATTTTCAAAGCCTTTAAACAAAAAAGAGATGGAAAATATAAGCTATGCAAAGCTTAAAGACCTTGTTAAAACAAAAGGTAATGATTTTACAAAAAATGCAAAAAAAAGACACAAAAGCGTGCAAGATATTTTGCATTTTATAGAAAAAGAAGGGCAAGTAGGAGGTCTTACAGGCTCGGGGTTAACATGCTTTGCAATGCACAAAACAAAGCAAGATGCACAAGATTTTGCCAATAAAATTAAAGAGGCTTTTCCTAGCTTTTGGGTAAAAATTAGCATTATTAACTAAAATAGTGCAACTTTTATATACATGGGTGATACAATCTTGTTTTTTTGATATATAATTTACTGTATGCTATTTTTTTAAGGGAGTGCTTAAAGCTAATGCAAGATTACAATACCATGTTTCTTTTTATAGCACTAGCAGTTGCTTGTTTTGCGGTACTAAACTATATAAGAGCTTTTATTTTTAAACGTATAATAAAGCACTCGCATTTTAAAAAATCTAAAAAAATAAAATCAAATATATTAGGTAGTGGGCTTTTAACATATGTTAACAAAGTAAGCCAAATTGCTACTTTAGTATTTTCGTTACTTTTTGCCATAGTAGCATCAGGCACTGAAAATAAATTTTTGGTAACATTTGCAAGTAAAAGTTTAGTTGTGTTCTTACTTGCTGGGTTTACTTATTTTTCGGGTGTATTTGCCGAAAAACTAATAAAAAAACACTTTTTAAAGTTTTCAGATATCTCTTTAATTACAGGCTTTGTAAAAATTGCTATTTATATAATAGGTGCAATGGTTATAGTGCAATCAATAGGTATACATATAACACCTATAATTACTGCACTAGGTATTGGTGGTATCGCATTTGCTTTTGCTATTCAGCCAACTTTAGCAAACTTTTTTTCAGGGCTTAATATTTTAGCATCGGGGCAAATTTCTCAAGGTGATTATATAGTAGTTTCAGATACTGTACAAGGCTATGTAAAAGATGTAGCATGGAGAAACACTTCTATTCAGTCGCTTTCAAATGTTTTGCATATAGTTCCTAACCAAGTGCTATCAGATGCTGTTGTAAGCAACTATAACAAACCAAAAAAAGAATTTTTTGTTACTGTAACAGTTGGGGTTTCATACTCAAGTGATTTAGACCTTGTTGAAAATGTAACACTAGAAACAGCCAAAAAAGTTTTACAGCATGAAACAATAGGGGTAGATACTAAAAAACATGCTCCTGTTTTTCGCTACTCTGCATTTGGTGATAGCAGTGTAGATTTTTGGGCAATTTTGCCAATTTTAGATGTATCTAAGCGTTCTTATACAATCCATCTTTTTATAAAAGAGCTTCATAAATCTTTTAATGAAAATAATATTGAAATACCTTTCCCAATTAGGGTCGTAAAGAGCGAAAAAGCCTAAAGAATATATAACAAAATGCTCCGGGGGGGGGGCGATAAAGGTATGAAACAACTTGGTTTATTACTTAAAGACGAACTTGTAAACTTAAAGCAAAAAGATGCAATTGACTTTATAAAAAGGCTAGAAAAACACGAGCTAAGAGCATTAAGAGTTGTAGTAAGTAGCCAAAGGCATGGGGTTTCTAACGAAGAAGCAGCACGAATTATTACACTTTGTAGTAAGGCTAGACGTTTGTAAAAGCATTTTTGTGGAAAAAATGATTGCCAAACCTTTTAACATTAAGTGCGTTACTTTTAATTATGTATTTATTAATTAGCTTTAGGTGTGGTTGCTTTGCCTTGTAAGTATTTTTTTGTAAACCTAATGCACCTTTATACTTTACAAGTTTTTTAAAATATTTTTCTATGTAATTAAATTCTTGCATTTTAATAAACTAAAGAGTACATAATAACTATTATAATTATATTATATTCAAATAATAACTACTTAAAATTTTATTTTTTTGCTAACTGTTAAGTATATAGTAAATATTTTGCTTTATTATTAGCATAAGTTAATTTTAATAAAGGTTAAGTTGCAATGAAGCTACAGCAAACTTTAGCAAAAATAAAAGGTTTTGAGTTTATATCTAAAAGTTTACCAAACTCTAAAATGAACTGGGATTTAAAAGGATTTGGCACAAGCTGTATAACACTTAAAAAAGACCATGTTTTTATAAACAATAGACTCTTTATAAAAGAAAATAACTTACACCTAGAAGACAAAATACTTTGGAAGTTTAATAAAAACAGCCTATTGTTTTACCGCTTTCAGCATGGTGAGTATAAACTTATTTTTAATTTTATAAATAAAAACAATGAGTTTGTATTAAAAGCTCCTTATATATGTAAAAATGACAAATACAAAGCCTACATAAAATTTTGCAAAAAACTTTTTATTATGGAGTTTTTTATAACAGGTTTAACAAAAAATGAACATATTACTTATAAGTATTACCTAACAAACTAAATAATAAAAATACTTACAAAAGTCATAATTAATGTGCATAATAGATATTTAACATTAGTATAAAAAAGGAGACCCTATATGCAACCAGCTAGTAAAATATTAATTAATGAATTTATACCAACCAACTCTATTGTTATTAAATCTTTAATTGTTGTAGTATCATCTCTACTTCTTGCTATATCGGCTCGTATACAAATACCTATGTACCCTGTTCCTTTTACAATGCAATCTCCTACTGTTTTATTACTAGGTGCAGTATTAGGAAGAAAACTAGGCACAAGTGCAGTATTGGCTTACCTTGCACAAGGGCTTGCTGGAATGCCTGTGTTTGCATCTTTAAACGGTACTATGCTTTTTAGCTCACCAACAGGAGGGTATTTAATAGGTTTTATTTTTTCTGCTTATTTTGCAGGCTACTTTACAGAAAAATTTTATAATAAAAGTATACTCTTAAACATATTAGGTTTAGGTATTGCCCACCAATTAATGTTTGTATTTGGTGTTACTTGGCTTGCTTTTTTTATGGGTAATTTTAAAACTGCTTTTTTAACAGGTTATGTACCTTTTGTACTATTTGATACTATTAAATTTATTAGTGTTGCTATTTTAGTTAAATATACCTGGAAAGCATCTGAAATAATTAAAAAAATATAAACAAAAAAGCATCATATTAAAACCACTACTAAAATTATAAAAAATAATTACTTATTTTATAACTTTTTTAAAGAAATATATTTATTTGGCTCTGTTTTGGTAAAAGAATACCCTAATGATATTGATATATTGCTTATTTATAGTAATAAATCTTCTCAAAAAGAAGTTAGTAAGTTTAAAAAAATCTTTATGAATACTATTTCTAAAAGTATTAGCTTGCCCATAGATTGCCTTGTTATGTCTGAAGATGAACTTAAACTTAGCAAATTTGTACATAAAACAGACTATTGCTTAAGGGTGGTGTAATAAATATAAATAACTTGACAATACTAAAAATATAAAATTACAAAAAGCACTAAATCTGTGCCATTTAAAAGTTCACTTTTTGCCATTTAATTTGTCGCTATACAAAAAGCCTTTGCAAAGTGGTTAGCTTTACATACACCTAAGCAATTTGATGGAATGGCTTTTGGACTGCTGTGTGAAAAAAATTAAGATAATTACTACACAAGCACAAAGTATTTGCAAACAATTTTTAGTTAGTTGTGAGTTTTTGCTTGATTTTATTTTTTAGTGTGTTATACTATAACTTGTGAATTGAGGTGTCGCCAAGTGGTAAGGCAACGGTTTTTGATATCGTCATGCGCAGGTTCGAATCCTGCCACCTCAGCCACTTTCTTTTTTATCCTTTGTTATTTTTATTCACATTTTTTTATATATTGTATATAGAAAAAATACAGACAGTTACACAGATAGACAGACAGTTAGATAGGCAAAAGTAATAATGCCTTGCATTTTTAGTAAAAGCTCTGTACAATCTTGTTCTAGAGTTTGTTTACTCTTTAATTATTATTTGCTTTTATAAAAATCCTTTGAAAAAAGGGCAAGACAAGTTACTTTCTTTATTTAAAGACCACTTCCTTAAAAAGCTTTGAAATTAAGAGTTTTACACTTAATTGGCAATTTTATTGCTTTTTAATTTAGGCTCTGATTATTTTTTTTAACGCTAATTTATAGGAGATATAAAAATGGCAAACGGTAAAGTTAAGTGGTTTAATACAACAAAAGGTTATGGTTTTATTCAACCTGACGATGGTGGTAAAGATGTTTTTGTACACATTAGTGCTTTAGAAAAAGCTGGTATAAGAGCATTAGACGAAGGCCAAGCAGTAAGCTACGAAGAAGAAACAAGCAGAGGTAAAACTTCAGCTGTTGATTTAAAAATTGAAGGCTAGTATGGGTTTTCAATCTTTTGCATTGGCAGATGTTTTGTTGGCGTCTTTAAATAAGATGAATTTTAAGGTGCCAACACCTGTACAAGAGCAAACAATACCTGTAGTGTTAAAGGGGCAAGATGTTTTAGTTTCGTCTCAAACAGGAACAGGAAAAACAGGTGCTTTTAGTATTCCTATTATTTCTCAAATTTTAGCAGACAAAAACAAAAAAGCACTTATTATAACCCCTACAAGAGAACTTGCATCGCAGGTTATGAAATCTTTTCATACTTTTATGTCTCAAAGGGCTTTTATTAAAACAGCACTTTTAATTGGTGGCGATTCTTTCCACAAACAGCTAAAAGAACTTAAACGTAACCCTAATATTATAGTTGGTACACCTGGGCGAATTAACGACCATTTAAACCGCAAAAGCGTTGACTTAAGTGAGTTTAACTTTTTAGTATTAGATGAAACCGACAGAATGCTTGATATGGGCTTTTCTGTGCAGATTGATGAAATTGTAAAGTATTTACCAAGTAACAGGCAAACCCTTTTATTTTCAGCTACTTTGCCAAAAAATATTATTAATCTTTCACAAAAATATATGCAAGACCCACAACGTATTGCTATTGGTTTGGTTTCTAACCCTGTGGAAAAAATTAAGCAAGAAAGCTTAAACATTGCTGAAAAAGATAAATACCCTGAACTCTTAAGTCAGCTAGAAGAAAGAGAAGGCTCTGTTATTATCTTTGTTAAAACTAAACACGGCACAGAGAAAATGGCTGAAAGGCTAAAACTTGAAGGCTATGCAGCAGAGGCAATTCATGGGGATTTAAAACACACCAAACGCGAAAGAGTTATTAAGGCTTTTAGAAATCAAAAGTACAAGATTCTTGTTGCTACAGATGTTGCTGCTAGAGGGCTTGATATTCCTCACATTCAGCATGTTATTAACTATGATTTACCCCAATGTCCTGAAGACTATATTCACCGTATTGGAAGAACAGCCCGTGCTGGACAAGAAGGCTCTTCACTTTCTTTTATCTCTCCTTCTGATAAAAGACGCTGGAACGACATCTATTGCCTTTTAAACCCAGGTGCTAAAAGACCTAAAAGTGGTGGTAAGCCAAACAATAGCCGTGGCAAGCCTAATGCTTCTAGAAGTAGAAGAGGTGGTGGGTTTTCT
>CAYYLE010000023.1:0-14851 GCA_964472375.1 uncultured Rickettsiales bacterium | reverse complement strand
TGGTGTTGCTGTTGGTAATTCCAATTATACCTGTGGCGTGCATCAATAAATCTGTTGATGTGTATATTTTTTATTTTTTTTGCAAATACAAAACCAATGCTACTTTCTAAAACTTGTCTTACAGTACACATTTACCCAAAAATTTTAGGCGGTTTTTATTTTGCCATTAAATTTGTCACTATATAGATGATTTTATCTCACAAAGTATTAAAAACCTAATATCTAAAAAATAGCTAGTTAAAGACTTTAATAAAATCCCTAACTAGCTAAAAAAATAAAAAGAATTTTCTTTATGTTATTTGGTAATTACTTTACCGACACTGGTATTGGAAGCTTGTAAGTACCATCAATAACATCTTCCTTAGGAAGATAAACTCTCACTACTAAATTCCAATTATCTGATGGTGTATCTAAAAGATTATCAACATCACCACACAACTCTTTTGAACCAAAGTAAAGCGTAAAAGTACCGTCTTCATTTTTCTTAATTGTACGGTCATTTAAGTTATTAATACCTTCATGTAAGTATTTATCCTCACCATACATAGTAAACGAGAAAAATCCTAAATCGTTATAGCCAGGTTCATCATAAGTTGCCTTATAGCAAACATTTTTTGATAACCCATAAGAACGATTTATATACATTGCATCTTGAGGAGGAAGCAAACCAAGTCCAACTGATACACCCATTTTTTGTTTTTCAGGGTCTAATGTACCGTGAGCACCAGATGTTTCATTAAGATTTGGTAACTTAGCTGCTTTTGCTTGATATTGTGCACGAATCTTATTCAAACTTTCTAAGTCCCAAGAGCGTGGTTGATACTCTTTTACTTTTACACCTTTTGGAAAAGTTACTTTAATTTGGTCTTGCAACCTATTAACATACTTAATATCATTAGGGTTTGTTGGGTCTACTTGTGTACGAATAACAATACTTACAAACTCTGTCTGAGATTCAATCTCGTAACGACCTGCACCATAAAACACTTGGTCAATATAGTGGTCAGCTTGCAAAATCATTGCTGATTGATATCTGTTATCTTTTGTTTTTGGTAAAGTAATGGTTGTACCTTTTGGAGCATAGAAAATACCAAATGAGTAAACTGTATCACGATTCATGGCTACAGCTGGCTGTTTATCAAGAGGAATCAAGTCGCGGTCATGTCTAAACTTGTTTGCTCCAACAGCTCTAAATATATGAGTAAAAGAAACATCAACATCTGCTTCTACATAGTTATCCGTCGTAACAGTAATTGCAGATTCTTCATTTGCATAAGCATAGATTGATAAATTAAAGAATACCGCTAATACAGCTAATAAAGATACAATTATTTTTTTCACCAATTTTCTTCTCCTGTAAGATTTATATCTAATTATTATTGTAAAACAAATCAAATAATAAATGTATAAAAAAATGTATAAAAAAATTTGTCAAAAATTCATGTGTATAGCAATAAGTTTAACACAATCAGGGTTTTAGGGCTATATTTGGTGTTTGTTTGGATACCTAAAAAGTGTGTTGCTAACTAAGATTTAGCTAGAGTTCCTTTTTGTAGTATTTCTTGGATTCTGATAATAAAGGTCTTGAAGTTGCTATATTTTAAATTTAAAAAATAATGCAAATAAAATTATTAAACAAGACAGGTTTTTGTCTTTCTTAGCTAATTTTAAACCACAAAAAGCTCTTACTAACCCAAAAAATCACCCGACTTTACCAAGTTAACCCCCTGCTCTTTTAGCTCATTAAAGTAATCATCAGTTATTTTTGCAAAATCAGGCTCATTATTAGGCGAAAGCACAGGGCTTGTGCAATCTGTTAATAGGTATATTTTAGAAAGGTCTTTTTTGTCAACATTTGCAACAATTTGTTTTAAAGTGCTTGCAATACAGTGGCTACTTGCCTGCCCTGCTATTAAAAGCTTATCAGTATCAAAAAGCTCTTGCAAAAGATTAGTGTTTAAGCTTGTATTGGGGTCGTTTTCAACTTCATATTCAGCTTTTAAAGCTCCGTAATGCTCTGTTATTGCATTGTTGCCTTTAAAGATATAACTAACAGGTTTTAGGCTTTTTTCTTCCCAGTTTAATAAAGCTTTAAAGATTTCATCTTCAATTAAATGCCCATAAGAGCCAACTAAACAATGATAAGGCCAAATTGTTAAGCTATAAAGCCCTTGAGCCTCTAAATGCTTGGTGTAAGCTAAGCAATAATCATAAATAGTTTTGTGGTCTTTATTGTCTTTAAATGCTTTGTAATTAGGTGTGTAAACCTTGTTTTTAATATCTTCATGGCTTATAGTGGTAAAAGGTGCAACCTCATTGCCTTTTGCATCTTGCCAAAAACAAGGGTGAAAAATCTGCATTTTGTTGTGGCTGTCTAAAGTTACATAAACCTCTTTAATGTTGCCACCTGCTTTATTTAGTGTATTGGCAAGCCTTTTCATATCAGCTTTTGCACCTAAAACAGGTAAAGTAGCTTGGTCGGTATCCATAAAATCATTTTGAGGGTCTATTATAAGCAGTTTAGTTTTCATTTTGTTAAAAATCCCCTATTGTTTTTTCTTGTTCCATATATCTTTATAGTTGCCTTCTATTCCTAGGCTTTCCCAAATTTTATCAACTTTATCTACAACTTCTTGCTCCATGTAGATTTTTCTACCCCATTGCCTTGTGGTTTCAGTATCTATTTTTGTTGTAGCATCAATTCCCATTTTAGACCCCAAACCCGAAACAGGCGAGGCAAAATCAAGGTAATCAATAGGTGTGTTTTCAATTATGGTAACATCACGCTTTGCATCAACATTTGTAGAAATTGCCCAAGCAATATCGGAATGGCTTTTAACATCTAAATCTTCATCTACTACTATAATTAGCTTTGTATACATAAACTGACGCAAAAACGACCATATGCCCATCATAACCCTTTTAGATTGACCTGCATAAAGCTTTTTTATAGAAACATGGGCAGTTCTGTAAGAGCATGCATCAGGTAATAAATAAAAATCGTGAATTTCAGGAAACTGTTGCTTTAACATTGGTATAAGTAAAATATTTAAGCATTCTCCAAGTACTGAAGGTTCATCAGGTGGTCTTTTAGTAATTGTAGAAAGATAAACAGGTTTTTTACGCATTGTTATTGCTTTTACTTCAAACACAGGAAAGCTTGCAACTTCGTTGTAATAGCCTGTATGGTCTGCGTATGGTCCTTCTTCTGCTACTTCATCAGATTTTATTACGCCTTCTAGCACAATTTCAGCATTTGCAGGCACCATAATATCATTAGTTACAGATTTTACAATATCAACCTTGTTTTCTTTTAAAAGCCCCGCAAATTTATATTCTGATAAATTATCAGGTGTTGGGGTTACAGCAGCAAGTATTAATTGCGGGTCTGTCCCTATAAAAACAGAGCAAGGCATATCTTGCCCCTTAAATTCTTTTTGCCATCTTGCAAACTGTTGCGCCCCACCCCTGTGGGCAAGCCAACGCATTATTAGTTTGTTTTTTGATAGCTTCTGCAGTCTGTAAATACCAAGGTTAAAATCATCTACATCTTCTTGGTTGGCCTTTTTGTAGCTTGGCCCATGTGTTACAGTAACCCCCCATGTAACAAGTGGTGCAGGCTCATTAGGAAAGCAATATTGAATTGGTAGTATATCAAGGTTTACATCTTCATCTTTATATACAACCTCTTGGCATTTTGCCTTAGATACAACATTTGGCGACATTTTAAGCACTTTTTTAACAATAGGTAAAAAGTTTAAGCTATCTTTTAGGTTTTTAGGTGGTTTTGGTTGCCTTAAAAAGGCAAGTAATTCTGCTAGCTCTTCTAGTTCTTTTTCTGTTTTGTTTATACCAAGTAAAAATCTTTCTTTAGAGCCAAAAAGGTTAACAAGCACAGGGAAATCACTTTTTTTGCCTTCTTTATCTACAACATTTGTACATAAAAGTGCAGGTCCGTTATTTTCAAGCAACCTTGTTTGAATTTCAGTTAATTCTAAGTAGCTACTTATTTGTTCGTTTACAACTACCAACTGGTTGTGTTTTTTTAGTTTTTCAACAAAACTTTGCAAGTCTTTCATCGTTTTTAATAAGATAGATTATTTATTGATTTTTCATACAATTCTAACACTTAAGTAATAAAAATAGTATTTTTTAATAATTGATTTTTAAGCAATTGCAATGTTGGTTTTGCTTTACTTTTGTTTAAAGCTTTCGGGCTAACTTTTTTACTTATTGGTTGTGTATTTGTTTTATTGTTGTCTGCATTGTTATTGGAGAGATATGTTTCATTTGTTTGCTTAAGATACAAACTGTATAAAATTACAAGGAAAGAACAAACTAAGCCTATATATTGAAAATAAACCTTTTAATCAAGATTAGGTGCTTAACAGTCTTTCTATCAATTACTTTTTGTTTCTCGTTTTGCTTAATTTATATATTTACAAAATATAAAAAACCACCTAAAGCTTATTGAAAAACTTTAAGTGGTTTAGATAAAAAACTTTTTAAAAATTACTAATGAAAAAGTATTATTTATTGTTTTATAAACTTCTCCATTTCCATTCTCATGCTTTCAGCTTTTGTACCAAAAACAGATTGAACACCTTTACCAGAACGAATAACACCTTTTGCACCAAGTTTTTTTAGTTCATCTTCTTGCACAAGGTCTTTGTCTTTAACTTCAATTCTTAACCTTGTAATACACGCATCTAGGTTGGTAATATTATCTGCACCGCCGTGTATTTTTACTAAAAACTCACCTAACTCACCTTTTGAAGCATCTTCATTGCCTGAAGATTTGTTATTGCTTGCACGAGATTGTTTTTGTTCTTCTAAAGTTTCTTTTTCTCTACCTGGTGTATTAAGGTCTAGAGCTTTTATTAAAAATGTAAAGATAGAAAAATAAACTAAAGCGTAAATAGAACCTAAAATTGGCAACATCCAACCTTTTGTTGAAAAACTATATAAAAGAACATAATCTATTAAACCATGAGAGAATGTAGTGCCGTGCTTAATACCTAAAGGAATAACTATTAAATAACCCAATGCAGCTAAAAAAGCATGCACAATATAAAGTATTGGTGCTACAAATAAGAATGAAAACTCAATTGGCTCTGTAATACCTGTTAAAAAAGATGTAAAAGCAGCAGAAATCATTAATCCAAAAACTACTTTTCTTTTTGCTTTTTTAGCAGAGTATGCCATAGCCAAAGCAGCTGCTGGCAAGCCGTACATTTTAAATAAATAACTACCTGCTAGGTTACCAGCTGTTGGGTCACCCATTAAGTACCTAGGAATTTCACCTCTTACAACTTCTCCTGTTGCTGTTGTAAATTCACCAACCTGGAAGAAGAAAGGAACATTCCAAATGTGATGCAAACCAGTTGGTATTAATAGTCTTTCTACAAAAGCATAAGTTGAAAAAGCAACTAAAGGGTTAGAATATGCAGCCCAATGCGAAGCACCTTCAATAGCAACTCCAACTGGCTTCCAAATATAAGCAAATGCAATACCTAAAGCAATAGAAAATAATGCTGTTATGATAGGAACAAATCTTCTGCCTGCAAAAAAGCCTAAATAATCAGGCAATGATACATCTTTATATTTGTTATAAGCAAATGCAGCAATAAAACCAACAGCAACACCGCCCAGTACACCTGTATCAACTGATTCAACGCCTAAAACCATCTTGATTGTAGCAGGGTCTGTGCCGTTTACTTTTGCAACAACCCCTAAAGATGCTAAAAACACGAAGTAACCAACTAAAGCAGCTAATGCAGAAACACCGTCCATTTTTGAAAATGCAATAGCGGTAGAAACAGCAAAAATAAGAGGCAATAAGCCAAATATAGAGCCACCTGTTGTAGCCATTAGGTTTCTTATTGTTTCGTTAATGAAAGGGATATCAGCCGAGCCAACACCAAGCAAAATACCTGCAACAGGTAACATAGCAACAGGTAACATAAAAGCCTGCCCTACTTTTTGTAAATAAGAAAACATAAAAATCCTCCCCAAGAGTTTATTTTTAATAAATGAAATTATTCAACAAAGAAGCTTATTTTATTAAAAAGCAACCATTTAACATACAACATATTGTATACACTTGGTGACATTAATGCAATTTAAAAAAAATAAAAGTTAAAAAATGTTAATATATATCTTGTAACAAGACTTTATTATTTGTTATACTCTACTTGTGTGTATTAGAATTATATTTGTAACTTTTGCAAATAAATAATATAGCGAAATTTTATTGGAAAAAGGGAAAATAAATAAAATGGAAGTTCTTTACTACTTTGATTTATTACTTATGGATTGGCTTGACCTTTACAACAACAGTCAATTTGTTCTTGGTGTAGTGCTTTTAGTTGACATTGTACTACTATTATTAATTTTTGTAATGCTAGAGAAAAAACTAACAACAAAAATATCTTCAATTGTTGCATTTTTAACAATTATCAATGCTCCAGAGCTTTATGATTCATTTGGCTTTATTGGTGTGTTTATATTTGTTTCGGGTTTAGTTTTCATAGCTCATAAGCTTGTTTCTTACCTTTCTTTTGTGGTTTTAAACTCAAACAGTGTTCCTGATTCAGAAAACTCTATTTCTAAATCTGTTTTCTTTTCTTTAACAGGTAAAAAAACTGAAAGCTTAAAGAAAAATCGTATTTCTGCTCCTGTTGCAAGTCCAAAAGCTTTAGAGCAATATGAAGAAGAGTATGAAGAATATGAAGAAGAGGAAGAAGAGGAAGAAGAACAGCAATTAAGTTTAGCTAGAAAATCTCCTGCTACAAAAACAACAACTGTAAGAAAAAGAAGAGTTGTTTCAAAAGAAGGTGAACTAGATGGCTAGAGTAACAATAGAAGATTGCTTAAAAAAAGTTGACAATAGCTTTGAGCTTGTTCTTTTAGCTTCTGCATATGCAAAAACTGTTTCTGGTTCTTTATTTGATAGCAACAAGCATAAAAGCCATGTTGTTGCCCTTAGAGAAATAGCAGACGGTAATGTAGAACCTAGTGAACTTAAGAAAAAACTTGTTGCTTTACTTAGCAATAAAAACGCTAATGAAGATGATGATTTTGAAGGTGAAGAAGAAAATAGCAAAGAGATGAAAGATGCTGTTGATAATCTTGAGCTTCTTGCATCTGAAAGCGTATCTTTAGATTAAAGATTTTTCCACCTTGCCATATTTTATCTTTTAAGCTAAATGGAGTGTTATAAGTGATTTTCCAACCTAGCATTTTAACAAAGGAATACCTTTTAAAGCAAAGATACAAAAAAAGTGAGGTGGAAACCACCTTAAAAGCCCAAGAATACTTTTTAAAATTAAACCATAATTTAGAAAGTGTTTTTTCCGAAGAGAAATATTCTTACAAAAGAATATTCTTAGTAGCAAATGTTTTTGCATCTAAAAGATATAATTATGAAATCATTTGTGCAACTTTTTTATCTCACTGTTTGCACTGCCCTGCTTCATCTCGTGATTATATAATTAAAGAATTTGGTTCTGATTTATACTCGCTTGCTGCTAGTGTTTTTAGTATAGATAAAACTGAAAGTAAGTTTTTTGACTACATTGAAATTGCAGAAGTTATTAAATCATTATTAAACGACCAAAGAATTTGGTTAATTAAGCTAATTTGCAGGTATTTTGACCTTACCTACATAGACAAAATAAAAGATGCTAGTATACAAAAAAACCTTGTTAAACAAACAAGAGATGTTTACCTAACAATTGCCGATGTTTTACAAGAAAGAACCATAAAAGAAGAACTTGAAGATATGATTTTTGAGTTCTTAGAGCCTTCTGTAAGAGGCATGATTGTTGAAAGACTTGGCTATTTTAAAAGCAACAATGCTAATATTGTTGCAAGTTATAGTAAACAAATTAAACACCTACTTTTAAAAAAATTAATTTTTGCTAATGTTACAGGAAGAATTAAAAGACCATATTCTATATGGAAAAAAATGCAATTAAAAGACCATAGCTTTGAAGGTATAAACGATTTACTTGCTTTCCGTGTTGTAGTAAATAGTGAAAAAGTATGCTATAAAACACTTGGAGTACTACACTCTCATTTTTCTTCTGTTAATAATATGTTTAAAGATTACATAAGCCACCCTAAAATAAATGGCTATCAGTCTATTCATACTGGTCTTTTAACAAAAGATGATGAAATTTTTGAACTTCAGATAAGAACAAAAAAAATGGATCTTGAAGCAAATTATGGTAATTCATCACATTGGATATACAAATCAGGCAAGCAAGAACTTAGCAAAAGCTATGTAAGGCAAGTTAATAACTTAATGTCTCGCAATATGGCTGGTAAAGGCTACTTCTCTTATGAAAATAAAATAAGTGAAGGTGATAAGGTTAATGTATTTACACCAACAAAAAGCCCTGTTATATTGCCACAAGGCTCTACTGTTATAGATTTTGCTTATTCTATTCATACAGATTTAGGTAATAGCTTTGATTACTCAAAAGTAAACAATAAAGCTGTTAATTCTTCTTATAAGCTACAAGAAGGTGATATAGTTGAGGTTTTTACAACTGAAAGCAAAAATCCGCAAGCTATTTGGCTTAACAGCTGTATTACATCTGGTGCAAGAAGTGAGATTAAAAAATACTTAAGAGGTAAAAGAGACCTAGGTAACAAGAATAAAGTACACGAAATTATGCAATACCTTGCAAGCCAAGCTTATAGTACTGATTCCGAATACAGTATAAGTGCATTATTAGAGAAAACAGCTTATTCTTTTAACACCCATAATTATAATTCTTTATACAATAATATACTTTCTTATGATATCTCTCACCTTGCTATATTAAGTAATATATTTAAAGTTGAGTACAATCAAGATAAAATAAACTCTTCTTACTTGCATTATAAAAGCATTAATAATACAAAAAAAGATAAGGTTAAATTTTATACTGCAAAATGTTGCTATGCTCTACCTGGTGATGAAATCATAGCAGTTGAAGCCGACAAACAAGGAAGATACCTTGTGCATTCAGTTGATTGCAAGGTTTACCAACAACACAAAGATAACCTATATAGCCACAAAATATCTTGGGCTAAGTCTCGCAAAATTCTTAGTAAGTCTTTTATAGCACTAACTGTACTTGAGGAAAACGCAAACAATATCTATAAAATTTTTCAGCTTATAGATTCGCTTAATTCTTCTATACTAAGTTGCGAAATTAAGCACATTGCACCAAAAAAGCTTTATACAATCAAACTAGTTGTTACTATACAGTCTCGTAGTAGATTTAAAGAGCTTTGCACAAATATTTATAGAAGATGTGCAATAAACAGCCTAGAGACACCAAATGACAAATAAAAAACCATTAAAACTTGGTGTAAATATAGACCATATTGCAACACTGCGTAATGCAAGGCAAGAAGGTTTTCCTGATATCATAAAAGCAAGTGAAATTTGCCAAAAAGCTGGTGCAAACTCTATTACTGCCCATTTAAGAGAAGATAGAAGACACATAAAAGATAGCGATATAATAAACCTGAAAAAGGAGCTTTCTTTACCTCTTAATATGGAAATGGCAACTACTGAAGAAATGCTAAGAATTGCCACAAATGTTAAACCAAATTTTGTTTGTTTAGTTCCTGAAAAAAGAGAAGAAATAACAACTGAAGGCGGTTTAGATATTTTTGCAAAGCAATTATACCTAAAAGACTATATAAAAGAGCTACAAAAACATAATATTTTAGTTTCTGTTTTTATAGAGCCTGATGAAAAACAGCTAGAAGCTTGCTTAAAATGTGGTGCTAATAGTATAGAAATTCATACAGGTTCTTATGCTAATGCACAAAACAAACAAAAAGAACTTGAAAGAATTAAAAATATTGCACAAAAAGGCTCTGCTTTGGGGTTAAATATTCATGCTGGGCATGGGCTTGATTATCAAAATGTTTCTGATATTGTGGATATTAATGAAATTGTAGAGCTTAATATAGGGTTTGCAATCATTGCTGAAAGCGTGTTTATTGGGCTTGAAAATGCTGTTTCTAAAATGAAATCACTTACAGTAAGGTAGCTTTTATGATTAAGCAAGGTATAGATATTGTTGAAATCAACCGCATAGAGCGTTTATACAATAAATATGGTGATGTTTTTTTAAACAAGGTTTTTACAAAAGATGAACGAAAAGCCTTTGCTAAAAAAAATCAAAATATTGCTTTTTTAGCTAAAAGATTTGCAGTAAAAGAAGCATTTGCAAAAGCTTTAGGTATTGGTTTCAAGGATGGTATAAGGCTTTTAGATATACAAACATTAAATGATAGTAAAGGTTGCCCTATTGTTTCATATTCATCTAAAATAGAGCAAATATTGCAGAAAGAGTTTGAAAAATTTAGTGTTAGTGTTTCATTAAGTGATGAAAGACAATATGCAATTGCAAGTGTTATAATCTTAAAACTATAAAAATTTCTTAAATAAAGTGCTTAGCATGTTATAGTTTTGTATCTTTTGTTAATTTATTTATTTGGTGTGTTATGGCTTTTTTTAGAAAAAAAAAGAAAGAAAAAAGAATTCTTACTTTAAAAGAAAAAATAATAGAAAATATTAAAGCAATTATTATTGCAGGCTCTATTGCTATTTTTATAAGAACCTTTCTATTCCAAGCCTTTGTTATACCTTCAAGTTCTATGTACCCTACTTTATTAGAAGGTGATTATCTTATTGCCACAAAATACGATTATGGTTATTCAAAATACTCTTTGCCTTTTAATGTAAACCTTATTAAAGATAAAGTTTTTGAAAAAGAAGTAAAAAGAGGTGATATTGTTGTTTTTAGATACCCTCAAGATGATTTAATATACTATGTTAAAAGAGTTATCGCCCTACCTGGGGATAAATTTAAGATAGTAAATAATGTAATATACATTAACGATAGCCCTCTTGCACAAGAATACAATGAAGATGTTGTGTTTAGAAACAACCAAATGCAAAGTTATACAGAAACAAACCCAGATGGTAAAAAGTATAATATTTGGCACTTTGCTAATAAGTACTACCAAAGCAATTACCAAGAAATAACACTACCTGAAGATAAGTATTTTTTAATGGGTGATAATAGACATATGTCTAAAGATAGCCGTTTTCCTGATGTTGGCTTGGTAGATAAAGACTACATTGTAGGTAGCCCTAAGTTTATTTTCTTTTCTATAAACGGTTATTTTTTACAAGTTTGGAAGTGGTTTACAGACATTCGCATAAGTAGAATATTTAAAATAGTAGATTAGTTAAAAACTGCTTAAATATTTGGTAAAAAATAGCTAACCATAGGCTTTTAAGTGTTATAATTTTATATATTGTTGTGTAAATTTAAGGTTTTAAAATGTTTGGTATCGGTTCTTTAGAGCTTATTATTATTTTAGGCGTAGCTTTGCTTTTTCTAAAACCAAAAGACCTTATTAGTATTTTAAAATCTTTTAAAGAAGCCAAAGAGAAGCTTAGCAGCACTATTAATCAAGGTAACAATTATCTAAACAACATAATTGAAGAAACAGAGCTAGATAAACTAAAAGAGCAAAGTAAAACCCTTTTAGAAGAAAGAACAAAAGATTTTTATGATGATTTAAAGTCAGTGAAGGAAAGTGCTGACCTTGAGGTTGTATCATCAAACCTTGAAGATATTGTAAAAGACAACAAAGACGCCAAAAAGTAGCTAAATATTTAAGCTTTTTAAAACATTGCATGCAATAATTTTGTATATCAAAATCAAATTACATGAGCAAAGACTTTTTAAAATGCTACCTTAAATGGTGTGCGACAAAATAAAACAATATTTATCGCATTACGTTTTTGTTCCCTTTTTAGCAATCACACAAGCTATGGGTTTTAATATTTGCATGAATATTATACCAAGAGTGCAATTGTGTAAGGAGATAAACAACAGAAAAATAGAAAACTTGATTGCCGTAGATTAACATATAGTTTAATTAAATGGTTTTTTAGGTAGTATTTCTATGTTACTTCATTCCTGTATATGGGTAATTTTATAATGGTAGTTCTTAAGTATCAATCTTTATAAGGTTAAAACTTTTCTGAAAATGAAACCAAACCTTAGCAAAACAATACTTGATAATCATTACTAAAACTCTAGTTAGTGGCTTATTTTAAAAACAGTTCCAAAATAAAGCTCTTTACCCGAAGCTAAACGCTTTTGTTGAGCAAGAAACAATTCAGCAGTAGCAACAGCATCAGCAAGTGCATTGTGGGCGTTATACTCTGGCAAACCGTAGCGTTCTCTGGTTGATGCTAGGGTTAAGTCTATGTTTTGTCCTTTATTAACTGCTTGCTCTATTTTTCTTTCAATACATAAGGTATCTAGCCAAAATAAAGGGAAGTCGGTTAAGTTATAACGAGTTTTCATATAATGATTGAAAAAGTTTTTTTCTACACCGCAACAATGGGCAATAATAACCTTCCCTAAGGCTGCTTTCATGAAAGTAGCCATTGCATAATCAATAGATACACCTTCTTTTTGCAATATTTGAGGGGTTATGTGGTTAATAACAGCTGTTTTGGGTTTAATTAAAGAATCATCATTAAGGTATAAATGCTTTGCTGTATTAAGGTCAATTTTACCCTTATTGATATCAACCCACCCTAAAGATAAAATAACATCTTTTTTACTGTTAAGCCCCGTTGTTTCAAAATCTAAAACAATATAGTCTAGCTCCGAAACAGGTGTTGATAGCTCGGGGTTTAGCGAATTGATTAACTCTTTTTGTAAGCTTGATAATGTTGTTTGGTTAGCTAAGTAATTATTTTTATATCTTTTTTGTTTTTCTAAAGGGTGAAAATAATTAATTAGTTTCCTCATTTTGGTGCTCCAAATTTTATCTTAGTTACATCTTGAAGGTCTGCTATAATTCTAAAAGCATCTTTTAAATGTGAACGCTCAAAGCTACTAAAAGTGTTGGGGTCAATATGGTTATTAGGAACTTCGGCTTTTCTTAGTGCCTCTAACTGATGGCTAAATCGGAAAGAAAGAATAAATTGATAAGCACCTAATATATTTTTTGTTGAATCTTCACTTAGTATTTCTTTTTCAAAAGCAGCTTTAAAACGCTCATGAGTTGAAGAGCTACTACACTTTGCTGCTAAGCCATAAATCCTTGCTAAATCAATAATTAATGTGATTGCATATTTTTTTATGTTTAAAGTTCTTTTATTATTGCCTGATTTTTCTAACACTAAGCTGTTAAAAATACCTAAAGGAGGTGTTACATTTACAGCATCGTTTACTAAAGAGCTTAAAAAGTGTGAGTTTTTACTAATATTTCTATGTAGTTCATCGCGTAAAATAGTTTCAAAGTTTTCATTCCCATAAACTGTACGAATTTCAAGAAACACACTAATGTTTAATAGTTGCTTATACTCTGGGCTTGATACCCATTTTTTATAGTAACGCTTCCAAACTGATAAAGGCTGACACCACTTAGGCACCACAGCCATAAAATGCCCTGTGCATAAAGGGTAACCACATGCATCTAAGCCGTTTGTAACAAATTCGGCTAGTTTATGAAAATAAGCTTTATCTTCTTCTGTTGCATTGTCTTCTAGCACAATTACACTATCTTGGTCTGAAAGCATATGCACTTCATTACGAGCATGAGAACCCGCTGCTATCCATGAAAAATCACAAGGAGGAGGACCAAGCTCATCAATCGCCATTTGGATTAGCTTTTTATTATAAGCATCCATCACCATTGTCATTACTTTGCCAGTGCCTTCTGGTGTAACATGCCCTTCAATTAATGCTTCAAATATAGCTTGCCTTTCAGGGGTAAATCCTACTAAAGTTTCTAATTGTTTTGCATGCTTGATTTTTTCTATTAAAAAAATTGCCTGCACACGGTGGTTTTGCACTAAGTTTGTAGTTGTTAATAGCCCTACTGCTTTATTGTCTTTTACCACAGGTAAGTTACGAATATTGTATTGCATCATGATTAAAGCTGCATGCATTACTAAATCATCAGGGGCAACCATTTTTGGCGATAGTGTCATAACTTCTGATACAGGATTATTTGTGCTAACTTGTTGAGCTATTACTCGTTTAGTCATATCACGGTCTGTTATTAAGCCAACAATTTTTTCATCTTCAAAAACAACTGCACAAGGTGATGATTGGCTAATCATCAGATTTGCAACTTCTTGAATGCTTTGATTAGAGTTTGCAATAGCAATACGACGGCTTGCAACCTCCTCTACTTTTTTAATAAATACCCCTTTTTCTTTATTAGACCATACTACATCTAATGCAGATTTAAGACGCACTTGAGCTTGTGATGCAAAATGCTCTGCACTTTCTGGGTGTTCTTTAAATAAATTTTGCAATGCTGAATGAGGAATTAAGTAAAGAAGGGAATTTTCGATAGCAGTAGTTGTGTAGCTTTCATTATCAGCAACTTCAGATTCTAAAAAAGTAAATCCAAATAAATCTTCATCGCCAAGCCTTGCTCTAAGAACACCATTTGCTTTGCGTTGCTCCATTGACCCTGTGCGAACTATGTATAGATATCTATCTTCTTCTTTTTCAGAGGGAACAATTTGCTCTCCTCTTGCTAGATAAATAATCTTTACTTGCGATGCTAAGTGCTTAAGAGCTGATTTTGGGATTTTATCAAATGGTCCAATTTGACTAATAAATTGAATAATATTAGGAAGTAAAGATGAAGTCATAGCCCCTCCACAGTATGTAAAAACTATTTATTTACTTTATAGTATTGTTTTCTTAGTTAACTGCATTATAACACAAGTGATAAACAATAATATCATTGCACTGCCAACAAGTTAGTATTTTTTAAGTAATGCAATTAC
>CAYYLE010000022.1:2705-16600 GCA_964472375.1 uncultured Rickettsiales bacterium | reverse complement strand
ACAAGAGCATTTAGAACCATCTGCTTCGCAAGTTTGATTATACTCAAGGAGCATCAAGACCATAAATCCTTGCTTTTGCCCTGTTGATTTTCAAGCTATCACCATTGACAACTTTTATCCCAGCATAAGCATGAAATGAAAAAACCAAACATATCAAGACGATAGCATAATCACCTCCAATTTTTAAATAAAACAAACTCTATAAGAGACACTTACAGACGCAAATTTCAAGTATATATGAAGCAGCTTTAACAATAGAAGTAGAAGTGTATGGGTAAGATTATTCTGATCGATGTTGACGATGTTTTATTGGACTGGGAAAAGGACTTTAATTCTTTGGTGAGAGAAAAAGGCTTTGTTGCAAAATGTGTGACAGAAAAGGTCTACAATATTTTCCATAAGTTTGGTGTACCAAAAGAAACAGGCATGAAGCTTATTGAAGATTTTAATCAATTGTTTGCAACAAGGAATGTTGGAACCGATTAAAAATGCTGTTTACTATGTGCGGAATATGTATCATGAGAGCTGGCTGTTTGTTGCAATCATAACACTAAGTAAAGCATGCAAAAGCACTGCTACTATATAATCTTGAAAGAATATTTGGAAAAGATATTTTTAAGGATTTAGTCTAAATGCAAACAGTTTAAGGTAAGACAGACAAACTATTACTTTATAAAAACTCTGGTCTTTTATGAATTAAGGGTAAGTTTGAGAATATATGGTAACCTTGATAAAAGTTTTGTTTTATGTACAGAAATTAGAATACTTTAAGTTTTTTGCACAGAGCTACAAAAACTATTTATTAAAAAAATACTTTTTATTTATGTTTAATCTGTATCAAAAAAAGACAATTTTATTATTCGATTACTTGCTTTACAAGGTTATTGTGTAAACTTAGTTTTTAATAATTTGTTTGTATTAATAATCTGTTTATTTTAAAATTAGCTTATATTTAGCAATTAAATAATTTTTAGGTATAGATACTTATGTATTTGCGTGTTTTTTTATTAGCATTTTCTATTGTTTTTGTGGGTTTTTCAAGTTCTTTTGCAGCAGGTGTTGGCAGGCTACAAACATTGGCAAAAGGTGCTATTTTGCTAGATTATGATTCAGGAAAAGTGCTTTATGAAAAAAATATTGATAAAAGAATTTATCCTGCTTCAACAGTAAAAATAATGACTTCTTACATTGCTTTTGAAAGCATAGAAAAAAACCAAGCAAATTTACAAGATATTATTACAGTAAGTAAAAATGCTTTCACAAAAGGTGGTTTTAATACAGGTAGCTCTACAATGTTTTTGCAAAGGGGTGAGCAAATAACACTAGAGCAAGCAATAAGAGGCATGATTGTACAATCAGGAAATGATGCAACAATTGCAATTGCAGAACATTTAAAGGGAAGTGAAGAAGATTTTGCAAACTACATGAACCAAGTTGCATACAGGCTTAATTTAGAAGGTACAAACTTTGTAAATTCAACAGGTTGGCCTGACAAAAACCAATACACAACTCTTAGTGATATTACTACAATAACAAGACACCTAATAACAGAATACCCGAAATATTATCATTATTTTTCTGAAAAAAGCTTTCAGCATAATGGTATATCACAAAACAATAGAAACTCATTGCTTTTTATGGATGATATACAAGTTGACGGTGTAAAAACAGGGCATACACAAGACTCAGGCTATGTACTTGTGTTTTCGGGTATCGCCAATGGTTTTAGGTATATAGGTGCTGTATATGGTCTTGATAGCTCAAGAGCAAGAACGCTCGAATCTCGTAAAATAGTAAAATGGGTTGAAAACAACCTAACAAGTAAAACCATTTACCAAAAAGGCGAAAAAATTGCTGATATTAGTGTATGGAACTCTAAAAACACAAAAGTAGAAGTAAAAGCACCTTATGATATTAAAATAGTTTATCCAAAATCTTTAAAAGAAGGTGATATTAAAGTAAATGTTAGATACAAAGATAACATAGCATCTCCTATTGCTAAAGATAGTGTTGCAGTTGCAATAAATGTAGAAATACAGGGTGCTAAAAACGCAGAGCTTTACAACACAACCCATGAAATCTACTTTACAGAAGATATTGAAAAAAATATGCCTTTTTGGCAAAAGTTTTTTTATACACCTTTATATGTAACAAAAACTTTAATACATAGATTTAAGTAGTTTTAAAAAATGAAAAATAATGGTCTTTTTTTAGTTTTTGAAGGTGTAGATGGAGTTGGCAAAACAACCCAAATAAAGCATTTATACAATGCAGTTTTGGCTCGCTTTCCTCATTGTGTTACTTTAACTCGTGAACCAGGTGGAACAAAAGAAGCTGAAAATATAAGAAGCTTGCTTTTTAATAAAAATCTTAGTTTTTCAAATACTTCCAATCTTTTGCTTTTCAATGTAGCAAGAGCAGAAAATATAAAGCAAAATATAAAGCCAAGCCTAGAAAGTGGCAAAATAGTAATTTGTGACCGTTTTGTGCTTTCTACTTTGGCTTATCAATCTGCGTTACACGAGGTAAAGCAAGATACTGTATTAAACCTTCACAATATTGCACACAATGGCTTTATGCCAGATGTTACCATTATTTTATATACAGATGATATTGATAAAATATACTCTCGTATTTGTAGTAGAAGAAGCAAAGAAAACAGCAATACTTTTGATGCTTTTGATAAAGAAACATATAGCAAAATAAACAATATTTATAAAAACTACTATGAGAAAAACAAAGAAAACGGTAGTTTAATTTTAATAAATATTGATAACAAGGATATAGAAACAATTCATTGTGAAATTGTAGACAAGTTAGATGAGCTAAAATGCCTTGATTTAGCCCCTTGTTTAAATATGGTATAGTTTAGGCTTTTTATGGTAAATATTTACAACGATATTTTCAACCTTCACAAAAATGTAAGTGATTTTTTTTTACAGGCAATAAAAAATAATTCTTTAAGCCATGCCTACCTTATGCATGGAAGACAAGGGCTTGCAAAGTTTGACTTTACCAAAGAGCTTGCAAAGATAATACTTTCTAAACCTATCAATGAGCTTAAAAACACAAGTGAGCTAAAGGTTTATGAAAATGAAGACTCAAGGCTTGTAGATGGCTCTTGCCACCCAAACTTAATAATTTTAGAAAAAGAAGATAAAAAAAACAATATTAGCGTTGAGCAAATAAGACAGCTTTTTGATTTTTTGAAAAAAACATCATATAGTGATGATAAATACAAAATTGTTATTGTAAATAGCGTTGACGATTTAACAGTTAACGCTAGCAATGCACTATTAAAAAGCCTTGAAGAGCCAAGCCCTTTTACATTGTTTTTTCTTATTTGTCATAATATTTCTAAACTTTTGCCCACTATATCTTCTCGCTGTATTAAGCAAAGCTTTAACAATCTAAGCAGTGAGCAAATAAGTGATTTAATAAAATCAACTGACCTTGATTTAAGCTACATTAAAGATATAGAAAAAATATCACATTTTAGTGAAGGTAGTTTATTTTTGTTACAAAAATGTGCAGATAATAAAGATTTTTACAACCTTATAGATTTTATAACAAACACACTAGATAATATAAAAACAGTAAAAGCTTATGATTTTATAACCAAAATAACTACCTTGAAAACCTTTACAGCTTCGGATTTTGTAATAATTTTAGACATTATACAAAACCACATAAATAAGCAAAATCAAGACCTTGAAAGCATTAAAGAACTTTTAAATACTTATAAAAAAGACGGCATAACATTTAACGCTCCTTTAAAAGACATGTTAATTAATATTCTTATAACACTTAAATTACAATCTGTTTTAAGCTAAGTAACGCTTATTTTTAATTTGTTGAATTTGACTTATTGTGCTACAATCATAAATTGGTGCTTTTTAATGAAAATTAACAAATAAAAAGGAGATTTTAGGTGTTTGGTAATAAAAAAATACTATTAATAGTAGCCTTACTAGCGGGTATTGGTTACTTTTTCTTATCAGGTGGTGAAAAATCAGGCTCTTCTGAAAACACAATAAGAATTGCAGTAATGGGGCAACCTGAATCTCTTGATCCTAGCAAAGCTTCTGGCACTTGGACTTCATACATTCTTTATGATGCATTTACAGGGCTTATAGAATTTGACCAAAAAGGTGAATTAGTTCCTGGTGTTGCAGAGTCTTGGGAAGTTTCAAAAGATGGTAAAGTTTACACTTTCAAACTTAGAGAAGACGCAAAATGGTCAGATGGTGTAGATGTAACAGCTGATGATTTTGTGTTTTCTATACAAAGAGGGTCAAACCCTCAAGAAGCAGGTAAATGGGCATCTTTACTTTATGTTGTAAAAGGCGTTAAAGATTATGCATCTGGCAAAGGTAACAAAGAAGATATTAAAGTAGAAGCTATTGATAGCAAAACTTTAAGAATTGAACTTGAAGCTCCTGTTGGATATTTTTTAGAGCTGCTTGCTCACTATGCTTATGCCCCTATTCCTAAACATATTGTAGAAGAATATGGTAACGATTGGGTAAAACCAGGCAACTATGTAACAAATGGTGCTTACAAAATTGTAGAATACAAAGCAGGTGCTTATGTTAAAGCTGTAAAAAATGAATTCCATTATGATGCAGACAAAGTTGAAATTGAAAATATAACTTACTTTTTACAGGATGACCTTACTTCTTTAGCACAAAGATTTAAGAACAATGAAGTTGATATAGTAAGAGATTTCCCTTCAGAGCAATACCATGCCTTAAAAAACCAACTAGGTGATGAAATGGTTAAAGTTTCTCCATGGCTTGGTGTTTATTACTTTGCTTTAAACCTAGATAAATTATCTGATATTAAAGTAAGACAAGCTTTAAACATGGCTATTGATAGAGACTTTATTGTAGAAAAAGTAATAAGTGTAGAAATGACACCTGCTTACTCTGTAATGCCTGATAACCTAGGTGATTACGATAGCTACGAATATAGTTGGGTTAAAAAGTCTTATGAAGAAAGAATAGAAATGGCTAAAAAGCTAATGGAAGAAGCTGGCTATTCTGAAAATAAAAGACTTGTTATAGAGCTTGCTTACAATACACATGAAGACCACAAAAAGGTTGCAGTAGCTGCTGCTGATATGTTTAAAAACATATATGTAGACCTTAAGCTTGTAAATAGAGAGGTTACAACTCACTATGCAACACTAAGAAGCGGTGGTTTTGAAATGGGTAGAGCAGGTTGGATAGCAGATTATAGAGACCCATCAGCGTTTTTACAAGTATTTTTAGGGCACTCGGCCAACAACTATGCAAGGTTTGATAGTGATAAGTTTGACGAAAACTTTATTCAGGCACAAAAAATTGTAGATAACAAAGCAAGAAATAGAGTTTACAAAGAGCTTGAGCGTCAGGTTTTAGAAAACCACACTATTATTCCTATTTACTACTATTCTAGTAAAAGTTTAGTAAGTGATAGAGTGTCAGGTTGGAAAGAAAACATTGTAGATAATCATCTTACAAAGTACTTAAAATTTAAATAGAAGAATAACCAAAACTTTGGTTATTTGTAGTTTTTTAGAAAATTCCCTTTCTTGTTTTAATAAACAAAGCAAGAAGGGGGAAAGCTTTAAGATCTTTAAATATTTATAGAAAGGTTTTGTACTTTGTTAGCTTATATTCTTAGAAGGTTATTAATAATAATACCTACAATGCTTGTAATTGTTACCTTATCATTTTTTATGATGAAGATAGCACCAGGCAGTCCTTTTGACGGAGATAGAGCACTTGACCCTATTGTTGAGGCGAACTTACTAAAAACATATGGTTTAGACAAGCCACTTTGGCAACAATATACCGATTACTTATTAAATGTGGCTAAAGGCGACTTTGGTCCTTCTTTAAAAAATAGCGATTTTACAGTAAATGAGCTGGTTTCTCAAGGAATTAAAGTAACAGCACAAATTGGTATTTTAGCTGTAATACTTTCTGTATTTACAGGGGTTGTATTAGGCTCTTTTGCAGCATATTATCAAAATAGTAAAATTGACCACTTTATAATGACTTTTGCAATGGTTGGTATAGTTTTACCAAACTATGCTGTTGCACCTATACTTGTAATAATTTTTGCAATGCACTTAAAGCTTTTGCCTGTTGCTGGTTTTTATGGTGCTAAGTATTTAATTCTTCCTGTAATTGCACTTGCACTACCAAAAATTGCATACATAGCAAGGCTTACAAGAGGTAGCATGCTAGAAGTCTTAAATTCTAATTTTATAAGAACAGCATATTCAAAAGGTCTTGATAACAAGGTGGTGCTTTTTAAGCATGCTTTAAGGCCTGCTATATTGCCTGTTATATCTTATCTTGGTCCTGCTATTGCTGCTGTTTTAACAGGTTCGGTTGTTATTGAAACAATTTTTGATATCCCTGGCTTAGGTAAGTTTTTTGTAAACAGCGCAATAAATAGAGATTACCCTGTTGTTATGGCTGTTGTAATACTTTATGCATTTTTAATACTTATAATAAATCTTATAGTAGATGTTTTGTATTCTTTAATTGATCCTAAGGTTGATTTGCAAGATAAATAATTTTTTTTCAAACATTTACTATTACAAAAAAGGTTTAAGATTATGGTTTTTAATGATAAAAAACAAAAACTACTTGAAAGTACTTTAAATAAAAAAAATTCTAGCTTATGGAAAGATGGAACTCTTAGGTTTAGAAAAAATAAATTAGCTTATTATTCATTAATTAGTTTGCTTTTGCTTGCACTTGCAACTTTTATTATTCCATTATTTTTACCATGGAATTACCAACAAATTGACCAAAGCTCTAGCTTTCCCGCTGGCCCTTCATTATCGCACTTATTTGGTACAGATTTTAACGGTAGAGACCTTCTAGCAAGAACGATTTTAGCTACTAAAATATCTTTACTGATTGGTATTACAGCATCTTTTGTTAGCTTTGTAATAGGAGTTATTTGGGGTCTTGTTGCTGGTTTTTATGGTGGCAAGGTAGACCAAATAATGATGCGTATTGTAGATGTTTTATACTCTCTACCTTTTATGTTTTTTGTTATTTTGCTAATGGTTGTATTTGGTCGTAGTTTAATTTTACTATTTGTTGCTTTAGGGGCAATTAGTTGGCTTACAATGGCAAGGATAGTAAGAGGGCAAACAATAGCGATTAAAAATAAGCTATTTGTGCAAGCCACAAAGGTTTATGGCTTAAGTAAATTTAAAGTAATGGCAAGGCACATATTGCCTAACTTACTTGGTACTATTGCGGTTTATTTAACCTTAACAATTCCTGAAGCTATATTGATAGAAAGCTTTTTGTCTTTCTTGGGTCTTGGTGTACAAGAGCCAATGACAAGCTTAGGCGTTTTAATATCTGAAGGATCTAAGGTTATAGGTGGGTCGTTTTATATGTTTGCAATACCTGCTACATTTTTAGCAATATTACTATTTTGCTTAAACTTTATGGGTGATGGTTTAAGAGATGCTGTTGACCCTAAACAAAAATAGATAACAAAGGCATACTTATTATGGAAAACACAATAAATAAAAATGAAGATGTGCTTTTAAAGGTTAGAGATTTATCAGTTAAGTTTGAGCTTTTAAACGGGCAAACTGTTCATGCTGTTAACTCTATATCTTTTGATGTTTGTAAAGGTGATGTACTTGGTATTGTAGGAGAAAGTGGCTCTGGTAAAAGCCAAACTATGATGGCAATGCTGGATTTAATTTCAAAAAATGGTAGATGTGAGGGTAATGCATACTTTGAAGGCAAAGATATGCTAAAGCTAAAAAATAAAGAGCTAAATAAAATAAGAGGCTCTGATATTTCTTTTATTTTTCAAGACCCTATGACTTCTTTAAACCCTTATTTAAAAATAGGGGACCAAATGACAGAAGTTTTGGTTTTAAAAGAGAAAATGCCTTACAAAAAAGCTTTAGAAAAAACAATTGAAATGCTTGAGTATGTTGGGGTGAAAGATGCAAGGGTAAGGGTTAACCATTATCCTAACCAGCTTTCAGGTGGTATGAGCCAAAGAGTGATGATTGCAATGGCCTTACTTTCTAAACCTAAGCTTTTAATAGCTGATGAACCAACAACAGCGTTAGATGTAACAGTGCAAAAGCAGATTTTAAGCTTGTTTAAAAAGTTAAATGAAGAGTTAGGCTTGGCAATTATTTTAATCACTCATGATATTGGTGTAGTTGCAAGTATTTGTAATAAAATTGCTGTTTTTTATCTTGGTCGTGTTGTTGAGCAAGGCGATATTGATGATGTATTTTATAAAACAGCACACCCTTATTCTTATGGGTTGTTGCAGTCTGTTCCTCGTTTATATGGCAAAGATGAAAAGCTTTATTCTATTAAAGGCTCTGTGCAGGTGCAAAAGCAAGCTATTAAAGGTTGTAGTTTTATGCCAAGGTGTGATTATGCAAGTGATATTTGCAAAAGCTATGATATGAAGCTAAAAGTGCAGGAAAAAAGCAACCATCTAAGTGCTTGCCATAAAAATTTAAAAGAATTTCAATCAAATTAAGAGTGTTAAAAACAATGAAAAATCCTCTTATAGAACTTGATAATGTTTCGGTTAACTATAAAGTAAGAACAGGTAGTAAATGCTTAGTGTTTAACAAATACGGTAGTGTAAACGCTGTTAATAATGTTAGCTTTAAGCTATATGAAAACCAAGTAATAAGCATAGTAGGTGAAAGTGGCTGTGGTAAATCTACCCTTGCACAGGCTGTTTTAAAGCTGTTGCCAATTGCAGAAGGTAGCCTTAAATGGTTTGGTAAAGATGTAACTCATTTAAAAGATGAGCAAGTTAGAGAGCTTAGAAAAGATATTCAGATGATTTTCCAAGACCCTTTTGCAAGCTTAAACCCTCGTATGACTGTTTTTCAGATTATTAAAGAACCTTTACAAGAATTTTATCCTGAAATTTCTGACAATGAAGCAAGAGAGCAGGTTACAAAATGTTTAATTGATGTTGGTTTATCAGAAGATGCTTTAAACAGATACCCTCATGAATTTTCAGGTGGGCAGTGCCAAAGAATAGGTATTGCAAGGGCTATTATCTTAAAACCTAAAGTAATAGTGTGCGATGAAGCAGTATCAGCTCTTGACGTTTCTATTAAGGCACAAATCATTAACTTACTTAATGATTTAAGGCAAAAATTAAACCTTTCTTTAATTTTCATTAGCCATGATTTATCTACAATTAAGTACATTAGTACAGATATTTTAGTAATTTACTTGGGGTATCAGCTTGAGTTTTTAAAGGCACACAACTTTTATGAGGTTGCAAAGCACCCTTATACAAAGTCTTTAATTAACTCTATACCAATACCTGACCCAGAGCTTGCAAGGAAAAAGTTTTTTGAAGACTACAAAGATACAAGCCAAGATGTTTTTAGTAGTAACATGTTTTTTACAGGGTCTTGCCCTTATGTTAACTCTTGTAGTATTGCTAAAGATAGATGCTTTAAGAATAACCCAGAGTTAAAAGAAAATAAAGAAGATGGCACTAAAGTAGCTTGCTTTTTTGTTTAATATTTAAAAATAGTCTTGCTTTACTTTTGTTAAGGCAGGGCTTTTTCTTTAAGTAGTGAGTTTTTTACTACTTATCTATTTCATAGGCTTTATGTTTAAGGTAGGTGCGTTGTGATGACTAAAAAAGTACCTTAATAAGAAGCTTTTAAAAACAAAATCCTGTGCCTATTTATAGTAAGAAGCCAAACAAGCACAGGGTTTTTTAAATAAAAGAATAGTATAAAGTTTTATTTTTCTTCTTCAACCTTTGTAAAAATAGGGGTAGAAGGTTTAAAAACAAAGTTATCTTCTAAAGGTTTAGTAAAGTTAGTAAATGTTCTTTCATCTTTTTCTACACCTAGACAATCAAGAACCTTACCAGCACTTTGTGGTATAAAAGCTTGTAAGATTAAAGATATTTGCTTAATGCAATAGCATGTTGTATACATTATTTCTTCAAATCTTTGCTTGTCAGTTTTTACAACAGACCAAGGTTCCATATTATTAAAATACGCATTGCAATCTTTAACAACAGACCATATATTAGTTAGGCAGTTAAAAAAGTCAAAATTTTCAATGTATTTTTCACTTTCTTGCAAAAGATTATCAGCTTTTTCACAAAGAGATATATCTTCTTTTTTTAAGCTTTTTAAAACAGCAGGGATTTTACTATCGCTGTGCTTTACAATCATTGCAATGCTTCTTTGCAATAGGTTTCCATATTCGTTTGCAAGTTCGTTATTTAGCCTTCCTCTAATGGTTTTGTGGCTAAAGTTACCATCTCTACCAAAAGACATTTCTCTAAACATAAAATAACGGAAAGCATCTAAGCCATATTGCTCTTTAATCTCATAAGGGTCTATTACATTACCTAAAGATTTTGATATTTTTTGTCCTTCGTTTGTCCACCAACCATGAGCAAAAACTTGCTTTGGTAAAGGGTAACCTAAAGCCATTAAAAAACTAGGCCAATAAACAGCATGGAACTTTACAATATCTTTACCAACCATGTTAATACCAGGCCAAAAATCTTGTATGGTTTTGTTATCTTCTAAAACACTAACGTAATTTAAAAGTGCATCAAACCAAACATAAATCACATGGCTTTCATCATTAGGCACTTTTATACCCCAACTAAAAGAAGTACGAGATACAGAAAGGTCTTTTAAGCCACTTTTAACAAAGCTTCTAACTTCATTAAGCCTTGAGTTTGGTTTAACAAAATCTTTATTTTCTTCATAGTATTTTAGTAGTTTATCTTCAAATGCTGAAAGCTTAAAAAAGTAGCTTTCTTCACTAAGCCATTTAACTTCAGCACCTGTTGGGGCTATTTTTTCACCTTTTTCATTAGTGCTTAGGTCTTTTTCTAGGTAAAAAGCTTCATCTTTTAAAGCATACCATCCTTCATATTTACCTTTGTATATATAGCCATTTTCTACTAATTTTAACCAAGATTTTTGCACAAAATTTTTGTGTCTTTCTTCACTTGTTCTTATAAAATCATCGTTGCTTATATCAAAATCTTGCGACATATTTCTAAAAAACAAAGAAGTATCATCAACAAAGCTTTTAGTGTCTTCGTATCCTTTGTTTTTAGCGGAGTGTTCAACCTTTTGGCCGTGTTCATCAGTACCTGTTAAGAAGAAGGTTTTTGCACCGTTTAGGCGGTTAAACCTTGCTGCAATATCACAAGCTATACTGGTGTATGCATGACCAATGTGTGGTTTGTCGTTAACATAATATAAAGGGGTAGTTATATAGAAATTTTCTTTTTTTTGCATTTTTGTTATAAAATCATATTGGTTTAGAATATTTAAACTATCTTGCAAAAAATTATAACAAAATATTGTGCTTATTAATATGTTTTGTTTACAAGTAAGTTTTATTGTTAATGGTTATTTTTACTCTTAACATATTTATAATATAAGGTACTTTTTAAAACCTAACATGGCTTTTATGAAATTTTTTAACAAAAAAACACTTAATAAGTATGGTTTAGTAGCCCTTGAGGGACTGAAAATTACTTTTTTGCTATTTGCTTTATTAGTAAGAGCGTTGTATAGTATTTTGTCTTTTTTTGTGCGTTTTTTAGGCGCTTGTACGGTGGCTTGTTTTTGCTTTTTAAAAATAAAAAACAAGGTATTTACAAAAAAAACAACAGATTCATTGCTTTTGTTTAAAAGTTTTTGTAAAAACTTTTTTGTAAGCTTAGTTGGTCTTTTTGTGCTATCTATTAAAAAAATAGTAGACCTTATAAAATTTGTAATAAATATACTGCTTATTGTTGTAAGGCTTGTTATTTTAAGTATTTTTATTCACTTTCCTATATTGTTAAAAATAGTTATAGAAAGCGTTTTTAAATGGTTGATTTCATTAGCTGTAAAAAGTTTTAGCTTTAGCCTAAAAAGGCTTTTATTGCTTGCAATAAAGATAAAAAAATCACCTTTTGTACTTATCTTATTTGCTAGTAAGCTTCTGTTTTTAAGTAAAAATATTAGGGTATTTTCAATATTTATATTTAAAAAACTTTATAGCTATTTAACTAAATTAGTTATTTTCTTAAAAGTTTTAACAGAAAAAACAGCATATGTTATTAATGCTTTATCCTTGGTTCTTTTAGAGCTTGCAAAGCTACCTGTTTATGCTGCGGAAGTTGTTGTTTTTATTTTTAGAGATACATGTTTATTTTTTAAAACCTTAAGTAGACAAAAAATTAAACTTTTCTTTGTTAAAATCTACGCTTTGGTTTTTAAAGTGTATTTACTACTTGTTTATGAGTTAAAAATAATATTTCATAAGGTTAAGTCTATGGTTTTTATATCTTACCTTGCTTTTAGTGCTGTTTTAGGTAAAAAGTTTATTCAAGAAAAAGAAGAAAATATATTTACTAAGCTAACGCATATAGTATTTACATTCATTATTTTAATAGTTGGTGTGCTTGCTTTTTATACCCACCCATCAGCTTTTTTAAAGAACTCAACAAAGTGGCAAAATAGTTTTAGTTTTTTAGCACTTGGTAATGTTGCATCATACGCTTATGAAAATGCTAGTATTTTAAGTAATACAAGGTACTACACTAAAAATATAGAAGTTAAAGAAGGTGATATTTTAGGTGTAATTTTAAGAGACAATAATGTATCAACTACTGATATAAAAAAAATTATAGAAACACTAAACGAAGTATTTAGTGTTGAAAAAATAAGAATAGGTTGGGTTTTAAAGCTACAGTTTTCTAGCTCTTTGCGTTATGGTGGCTATAATAAAATAGAAAAAATTCATATACCTTTAGATAACTCTTACAATATTGTACTTTCAAGAAAAGATAGTGACGATAGTTATAACACACTAAAAGAAGAAAGAATACTTTCAAGATACTATTTAAGAAAGAAAATAACAGTTCAAACAAGTTTATATGAAGATGCAGTAAAAAATGGTATATCTCCTGCTATTATTTCAGAAGCAATCAAAGTACTTTCATGGGATATTGACTTTCAGCGTGAAGTTAGTAAAGACAATGAACTTGAAGTTGTATACTCATGTATGTTTGACCAATACGACACACAGCTATTTTGCCAAGATTTAGTTTATCTTGATTTTTCATCAAAAAGCAGAAGTGTAAAAATATATAAATATTTAGGCAATTACTACCTGCAAGATGGCACAAGTATTAGAAAAAGCCTTTTAAGAACACCAATAGATGGAGCAAGGCTTTCATCTAACTTTGGAGTAAGAAGACACCCTGTGCTTGGCTATACAAAAATGCATAAAGGTATAGACTTTGCAGCAAGAACAGGTACGCCAATTTATGCAGCTGGTGATGGTATTGTTGTTGTTAGTGGTTGGTCAGATACCTTTGGTTATAATATTAAAATCAAGCATAATAGCAGTGTAGAAACAAGATACGCCCATATGGTGAGAATAGATAAAAGTGCAAGGCTAAACAGAAGAGTAAGACAGGGGCAAGTGATTGGTTATGTTGGTACTACTGGTAGGTCAACAGGGCCTCATTTACACTATGAAATGATAGTGTTAGGAAAGCATGTAAACCCTCTTACAATTTCACTTCCTGCTAATGATAGACTAAAAGATGAAGTGCTAGGTGAGTTTTTAAACCACACAAACAGCCTTAATCACTTAAGGTTAAAAATGTCTTTTGGCAATAAGATTAGTAACCAAGAGTTTGCTAGCTTTATAAAACCAGAAATACTAGAAAAGGTAGAAAAAGAAGAAGGCAAAGAAGAAAATAGCAAAAAAAGTTAAATTGTTTTTGTGGGCATTATGGTGGTTTTTAGGTTAAATGCCTTAGCACTTAATCTAAAAAATATTTTTATTAATTTGTTAGTTGTTGGATTTTTAACCCTATGG
>CAYYLE010000022.1:0-2605 GCA_964472375.1 uncultured Rickettsiales bacterium | reverse complement strand
AAATTTTATAAGCACTTTTTAACTATTGCTTTGCTCTAGTGTTTCATAAAGGGTTTTTAAAATATCAGTTTCATGAGAGTAAAAAAGCATATCTTCTTTAGTGCTTGGGTGGGTAAAGCCAAGTTTGTAAGCATGTAAGGCGTGTCTTTTCATGTTTCTTACAATATCGTTTACTTCTTTGTTGGTTTGTATAAGCCTGCTTTGGTATTTTCGTAGGCTATAAGTTTTGTCACCTACTAGTGCATGGTCAATGCTTTGCATATGCACTCGTATTTGGTGGGTTCGCCCCGTTTGCAAAACACACTTTACAAGTGATAAATCTTCTTTAGCAAAGTATTTTAATCGCTTGTAGGTTGTTAGGGCATATTTTCCTTTATCACCACGGCAAATAGCCATTTTGGTGCGGTCTTTATTGTGGCGGGCTATGTTTTTTTCAATTTTTCCTTCTATTTGAATACTTCCATAAACAAGGGCTTTATATGCTCTTTCAATATCGCGAGAGGCAAACTGCTTGCTTAGTTCTCTATGGGCAATATCATTTTTTGCAGCAACCATAACACCGCTTGTTTCTTTATCAAGCCTGTGTACTATTCCTGGTCTTTCAATTCCTGAAATTCCTGACAAGCTACCTTTACAGTGGTGTAAAAGAGCATTTACTAGTGTTCCACTGTATACACCAGCACCAGGGTGAACAACCATACCTGCTTCTTTGTTTATTACTATTAGGTCATCATCTTCATAAAGTATGTTTAAAGGTATATCTTCCCCTTGTATAGTAAATTCTTTAATAGGGGGAATGTTTATAGTAACAACATCATCTTCTCTTAATTTATGAGAGTAGCTTAAAACTTTAGTGCTTTCATTTTGCCTTAAAATGCTTATGTTTTCATCTTTTATAAGCTTTTGAATAAAACTGCGAGAGTAATTGTCTGAAAGCTCTTGGCTTAAAAATTTATCTATTCTTTTGCCATGGAAATTGTTATATACTGTTAGAGTAATTTGTTGCATAATTTTAAACTTATTTGAAATATAGGAGAAAACACTTAAATGGATAGTACTATAAAAAAACTTTTAGGTTTAGTTGTTACATTAGGTGTTTTAATCGTTGTTGTTATACCTTTATTTGTAGTTTCTATTATATACACAAAAGCAAAAGATAAACAGAAAAATCAAGAACCTAGTTTATCTTTAAGTTCGTATCAAGATGGTCTTAATCTTCCTGCTTCTTGTAAGGTAGAAGATATTTTGTTAGATAACAAAGTGTTTATAGTAAAAACAGATAAAGATTGTAATGAGTTTGTAATTGGTACTGTAACAAGTAAAAAAATAAGTATTACAAATGTTAAAAAGAACAAATAGGTTGGTTTTATGCAAACACAAACAAACCAAGACTTTAACAAATACAAAAAACACTACCTACACGCCGAGCTTTTATCTTTAGCAGGAATATTTATAGGTTTTGCAACACACTCATTAGCAGAGACATTGCTTTATAGTAGCTTTTTTAGTTTAATAGGTTCTATTTTGTTAATGTTTTCATCTTCTTTTTATCTATCTTTTTTTATGTTTATAGCTTTAATGATTAAACCTTTATTTGCTTTACATAAAATAGTGCAAACAGAAGAGAGCAACATGATTTTAACCTTGTTAGATAAAGCCTGTTACAAATTAAGTTATTTTAATTTAGGGTTAATTTTTAAAGCATGTGCAGTTTTAGGGCTTTATTTAGCTGGTTTTGTAAATAACTACATAAATGTAAATGCATTTTTGTGCTTAACAGTAGCTTTGTTGCTTATTTTAAAATCGTTACTATTTTTAGCTAAAAATAAAACAAGACCTATAAGGTAAAACAGCAAAGGGGGAGCTAAAAAGATGAGTGGAAAAATCTCTTGGGATAGTTACTTTTTTAATATTTTAGAAGCTGTTTCACAAAGGGCAACTTGCAACCGAGGAAGAAGCGGTGCGGTGATTGTGAAAGAAAACCGCATAATAGCAACAGGCTATGTAGGTGCAGCAGCAGGTAGCTTAGAATGTGATGAAGTAGGGCATTTATTTGAAGAATATACAGACAAGCAAGGTAATATAAAAAAACATTGCATACGAACCATTCACGCAGAGCAAAACGCAATAGCCCAAGCCGCAAGGTTTGGTGTTTCAACAAATGGGGCAACTATTTATTGCACTATGGAGCCTTGTATCAACTGTGCTAAGCTTATTGTTGCATCGGGTATTAAAACCGTTAAAGCTTTGTATAATTATCATGCTTCTTTAAACTCTCGTAAAATCCTGCAAGAAGCAGGGGTTGAGCTTATTATAATTAACAACGAAACAAAAAAATATGAAGATGAGTAAAACAACAAGGGTTTTGTATTCTTTGGTTTTTGTTTTTGCCTCTGTTTGTTCTTATGCACAAAGCTACAAATACTACTAAGCTTAAAAAAGTTGATAGCAATTTATATAAGGCTTCTGATGATATTTTAATTAAAACTAAAAATTGTTTGGTTAACTCGTTGCATGTTGAAGATGCAATAGTAATGTATAGTAAATTTAGCAATGATGATAAAATAGTGTTTTTAAAATCAGAAAAATTTTGTGATATTGATAA
>CAYYLE010000021.1:0-16985 GCA_964472375.1 uncultured Rickettsiales bacterium | reverse complement strand
GGGCTTACAAAAGAGTTTTGCCCGGGTTTTCTTTCGTTTAAAAAAGACTGTATGAAGCTTTCAGTGATAGTGATATTAGAGGGCATACCAGAAAGTATGCCGCCGACAGAATTGCCATGGCTTTCGCCAAAAGTGCTTAGCTTTAAAATATTGCCAAGGCAACTGCCGCTCATAATTTAGCTTTGCTTTTGTTTAAGAATTGAAGCAAACTTTTGAGTTGATTTTTCAATCAATTGCATGTGTTGCTCTTTTGTTAAACCTTTAGAAGAAGAGTTTTTAGCAACATTAAAAGCACTTTCTAAAGTAGATTGAGATATTTTTTTATTAAAATCTTCTTTATATTGTTTTAAGAGAGCTTTTTTCTGATTGCTTGCAAACTTAATTTTTTCTTCTTGCTCTTGCATAGAGTTTTCTAAAGAAAGCTTGTATCTATCTTCATTCTTTTTTAAAAAATCACTGTTTTCAGACTGTATATTTAACAAGTCTTGTCTTCTAGTGTTTAGTAAATTAGAAGATTCTACATAGTCTTTTTCACTTTCTTCAAGTGTATTTTCAATTTCACCTATTTTGCTTTCTAAAAATTGAGATATACCTGTGTATATCTTTTTTGAAAACAAAACAAGAAAAAGAACAAAAGAAACAGATAGCCAAAATTCGGCAGTACTAAATAAGCTCATTCTAAAACCTTATTTTGCAGTTGTTTTATTAATATAAGTTTCAGTTTCTCTTTTAGCAAATTCTCTTACATGTTCTTTGCTAACTTGTATATCTAATTTTGCTAAAATATCTTCTGTTATTGAAGAGATAGACTCACTAAACTTGCCTTTTCTTTCATTAAGTATTTCTTCTTGTTCTTTTACAAGACCTTCATACTTTGTTCGGTAGTCATCTTCAAGCATTTTTGTTTCTTGCTCAAGATGAGCTTTAAGCTTATTTTTTAGTTTTAAGTTCATATCTTCAATAGATTGACTTTTTAATGCGTTTTCTTGGTTTATTTTTTGCTCTACTTCAGCTAAAGAATCTCTGCATTTTACCAACTTTTTAAATATAGAAGATAAATAGTTATTACGATTCTTAGCTATTTTGTGCAAACGAGGCGAAAAATAACTAAAAACTATAATATAAAGAAACCCAAAAGTTAACACAAGCCAAAATACTTGTGAAGGGTATGTAGATATATCTAGTTGAGGAAAACCACCTTCACCTTCGGCTGCAAACATAGCAGAAGGTGAAAGTAATACAAAAAATAATACGCTGTAATAAGATTTCATACTCATTATTTTGCCTTTACGCAAATAAGATTATTAAACTCACAACAAGTATATAAAGTGCAATTGACTCAGCCATAGCTGCACCAATTAACGAATATACAAATATATCTTTTTTAACACCAGGGTTACGAGATGTTTCTGATATTAAAGTAGAAAACACTCTACCAATACCAATGGCAACATGACCCATACTGATTAAAGCAATACCAGCTGCTATATATCTAGTACCAGATAACAAAATATTTGCAATTTCTATGTCCATAACACTTACTCCTTTTTATAATTAGTGCATATTAACGCCATCACTTAAATACACACAAGTTAATATTGCAAAAATATAACTTTGTATAAAAGCGATGAAAATCTCAAAACCTATAAGACCTATATTCATCGTTACAGGTAATACTCCTATAATGCCAGTAGTGGCCGCAAACGAGGCAAATATTTTTAGCATAGTATGACCAGCAACCATGTTTGCAAACAACCTTACAGACAAACTAAGAACTCTTGAAAAATACGAAATGATTTCAATTGGAACAATTAAAGGAGCAATCAACATTGGAACTCCTTTAGGTAAAAATATTGACATAAATTTTATTCCATGCTTGTAAAAGCCAATAAAAGTGGCTAAAGCTACAACAAAAAACGCCATTGTAATGGTTACAACAATGTGGCTGTTAAATGTAAAGCTGTAAGGAATTAAACCCAATAAGTTACCTATTAAGAAAAACATGAAAATGGTAAACACTAAAGAAAAGTATTTAAGCTCTTCTTTTTTACCTAGGTTTGTTCCAACCATATCCATAATCATAGAATATACAACCTCAATAAGCATTTGCCACTTGTTGGGTTTTAGTAGTATTTTTCGTGTTGATATAAAAAGAAATAAAATAACTATGAAAACACTTAAAACCATAAATAATGCAGAGTTAGTAAATGATAAATCTAAGCCACCTGCTGTAATTGGTGAGCCTATGGTTTTGATTTCAAATTGCTCTAAAGGACTTGCCATAACGCTTCCATCTTCTTTATTTTAAAGTTCTTTGTTAATGTATTTGTAGATATTCCTTATACCTACAATAAAACCCACACACATAAATGATATTAAAAAAATGGGTATTGTGTCAAAGTATTTATCTAATCCATACCCTATTAACATGCTAACAATAAGCCCACTAAAAAACTCGGTAAGTGTAGCAAAGCCAATTTTAATGTAGCTTGATAGCTCATTTTTTTTGTCATTTTCTTCACTTTTACCCTCTTGTTTTAGTTTTAATTTTTCTATTTTTTTATCAATAGAATCAAGCGAGCTTATTTTTTTATTGTCAGCATTATTCATTATTTTACTTATCTTTGGACTTCAATTAAGGCTTTTTCTATGGTTTCTCTCATTTTTTTAGAGCCAGGGTTGCCTTCAATTTTTGCAAGTGGAGCTTTAAGGTTGCCATCTTTTCTAGTAATAACAAAAGTAGGTGTTCCTCTTACATTAGCGTCCCTTGCTTTGCTGTTTAGTTTAACAGTTTCAGCTAAAAATTTATCATCATTTAGCATGTGGTTTATTTGTTGTTTAGTAATATTTAGCGAAAGACCAAGCTCATAAATTTTTTGTTTTTTGCCATTCCAAGCACTTTGGTGTTTTAGCAATAAGCCTACATTTCTATAAAACTCATCACTATTTTTTGCAAGATAAGTAAGTGCAATTGCAGATGCGTTTGAAACCTCACCATTGTTTATTAAAATAAGCTTGTATTGTGCAAGGCCTTTATCTATATAGTTTGCTTTAATTTGCTCAAATTCTTTTTCATGAAAGTTTTTACAATGTATGCAAGATAAAGATGTAAAGTTATAAATTATTATCGGGGCATCTTTAGAGCCTAATGTGTTTAGGGTTGTGTAATCTGTTGTTTTGTCACGGTCGGCAAATAAAGCCGATGTTAAAGCAAGCACAGCTAGTGCAGTTCTTAAAACTATTTTCATTGTTTTGCTCCTTTTTGTATTCTAATGTGTAAACTAATCTAATTTATAACCCTATAGTATTGTTATTTTATTAAAGTAGCAAGTATTGTAAAAAGTTTGGTTTAGTTTTTTTAAAACCTTATCGTTTTCATGAAAAAGCAAACCAGATAGACTCTTGTTTTTAGCTTTTACAATAAGGGTTGCTTGGTTTTGTTGCCATTTAATATCAACAGGGGTTGCATAATCTTGCCAGCTTTTAGGGGTTAGGTTTTCCCAGTTTTCCAGTAGCTTAATAAAAACACCGTTATCGTTTTGTGCATAAACATTGTTCAAAAGCTTGTTTAGATGAAGCTTTATAGGCTGTGGTTGTTTAAAGTTTCTTTTATTAAAACGCATATTTTTTTACAAGAGCAAGATTTTTTATACATTGTAGTTAATTAGAATATAACACTTATTAAATTAGCTTGAAAGTACATTATTACCGCCTTTGCACTGCTTTGGTTCTTTCTTGCAATAATATTGCAAATATACTTTTTAAATAGCTTTATATGCATGTGCTTGTTGTATATTTAGAGCATATAAAAAACGAATTTTTATCACGAAAGGGTGAAAAAGTGTCTGTAACATACGAAGGCAACAATGTAGTAATAGATAGAGAAGCAGCTAAAGATTCAGTGGTTTATTTAAGACCAAACGATTTAGTAAAGTTCAATTTTGATGTTGAAGATGCAACCTCTATAAGCTTTGCAAATGGTGATATTATAATTACATTTCCAGATGGTGGTAGGCTAACACTTGCTCACTATGCAGATATCCAGCTTTCTGAGTCAGGTAAGGTACAGATTTCAGACAACTCAAAAACCTTTAGTCGTGAAGAGTTTGAAGCATTAGTAGGTAGTAAGGTATCTTCAACTACAAATGATTCTAACTTCCTTGTGCTTTTTAGAGACCAAAGCTCAACAAAAGTAAACGAAGATGGTGAAGAATATGGTACAGCATCGGAAATTTTAGACGATGATGCATCAGAAGCAAGACCAGCAGGGCAAGGAGATACTGAAGGCCCTGAAGAGCTTGATACTTTAGTTTCAATTGCATCTCAATTTGAGCTAAAAACTCTTAACTACTACACAGAGCTAGAAGCTGATATCCCTATTAGGTACACAACTATTTACAACAACAAAGATAAAGATGACGATGTAGGAACAGAAATTACACCTGTTCTAAGTATTTCTCCAACTGTTGCTTTACTTTATGGGTCAAGAACTGATTTTGAAGACAACGAGCTACTTATACATAACGGTGGCGGTACTTCAGGCAACCCAACACTTATGTACAACCCAGCTGTAATAGACTATAGTGGGCAAGGTAATGATATGGTTGTAAGGCTTACAGAATACAACACTATCAAAAGAACATTTAATGTTGACTTTAACAACCGTATTGTTGTTTTACAAGAAATGACAATTACAGGTATTCCTGATACTATCACTCTTTCAGCAGCTTCTGATTCTTCTTTCACTTTAGATAAAGTTGCAGCAGAAACCTATGTTTTAAAACCAATTGGTGCAATAACAGGTGATGTTTCTTTCAACATAGAATACCCTTACATGGTAGAATCTACCGTTTTTGAAATCGATGTAACAATAGTGGGGTTTAACTCTCTTACAGAAACTTTATATCATGGTAACTCAAGTGCAACAATAGACATTCACCCAATTACTGGGCCAAGTGGTCTTAGTAGGCAATCAGATATTTATTACAACGCATCATCATTAACAGACCCTGTGCATGTTTTAACAGGTTCGGGCAATGATACTGTATATGGTCAAGATTATAGACCAGGTACTTTTGAAACAAGCGGTGGTGATGACACTTTTTATGGCTCAAAGGCAGATGAAACTGTTCTCCTAGGCGGTGGTGATGATTTTTACTACCTTAGTGAAGGTGTGGACTATGCAGACGGTGGTAGTGAAAATAACACAATAATTATTGAAGATTCGTTTGCTGCAGAGCATGAAATTGGTATGCAGTTTAACAAAAATATTATTTATATTATAGACAATAACCCAACAAAAAACTCTACAACAACTGTTAACTTTACAGAATATACACTAACAACAGGTGATGATACTATTGAGGTTATAGATACTAACATGCCTCCAGGTTTTGATGCCTCTGTTGTTACAGTAGATGCACTAGAAGGCAATGATAGGGTTGTATTTACAAATTCTGGTGTTATTGATGCAATAGGTTTAGATCTTTATGTATCAGCAATGGGTGGTTCTTTAATTAATGTTTTAAATATTAATACATTTTATGGTTCAGATTATGATGATGCTTACCAAGCATCAGATAATTCTGAAGTTATTTTCTATGGTGAAGGCGGTAATGATGCAGCAGATTACAGAAACTTAACATCTGCAATTGTTTATAACCAAGACGGTAGAGCAGAGGTTGTAAAATCATCAGGTGCTGAAGATATTATTGTGGTTGATGTTATTTACGGTACTGGTTATGATGATACTTTCTATGTGAACTTTACTTCAGATTTAGGTACGGATGTTGTATTAGATGGTTCAGGTGGTGATGATACTGTTAGTTACATTCAAGCAACAGAAGGTATAATCTTTGACCTTTCTCAATCTACTAGTATTGGTGTTACTACTTCTTCAGGTAGTCGTTCAGATGTTTTAAATAACTTTGAAAATGTTATTGCAAGTACTTTTAATGATACATTCTTATTTTTTGATACAACAGCAGATGGCTACACATACCAAGCAGAAGATGGTTTAGATACTGCAAACTATTCAGAAGTTGGCAAAATTGTATATACTCAAGATAATACATCAGGCGTTGTAACAGTAAGAAGATACGGTGCAAGTGGTAACCTTGCAGGTATTGATACACTTGTTTCTTTTGAGAGTATAGTAGGTACAAACAATGATGATACCTTCAATCTAGGCGATGTTATGCCTTCTGATATTGACACAACTGCTATATCAATTGATGGTGGTAGTGGCTTAAACGATGTTGTAAAATTTGATACAACAGGTAATGCAATTGAGGCATACTATAAAGCACACCCTACTGCAAGTGGTCAGTTTTATACAGAAATTACTTTTGTTGGTTCTTCAGCAGCTTATAACTTATTTAACATTAATGCAACAACACTTACAACAGAAAACGATAAACTTTACATAGCAAGTGGTAACTCTGCTAATAAAGTAGAAGTTAGTTATGTTATAGATGGTGGTGAAGGTAACGATATTATTGAAGTTACTTACGATGGTGCAATATTTGAAGCAACAGATGACCTTATAAACTCAAAACTTATATCTTTTGAAGAAGTACATTTTACAGGCACAGGTAACAACCAAGTATTAACCTATGGTTATGAGTTCCAAAGTGGTACTTTCTCTTATATAGATAAGAGCTCGAGCGATGTTGATATATTTGACGCAAGTAATATTATATCACCTGGTCAATTTACATTAGTAGATACTTCTGCAAATAAAATAAACATTATTTCATCAACAGGTGGTACAGCAGTACTTGAAAATTTTGAGCATATTATAGGTACAGCTGGGTCAGATGTTTTTGAAGTTAACTTCTTAGATGCTGATATTGCAGTAACTTATAATGGTGCAACAGGTAATGACCAAATATCTTATGCAGCTGCAACTGAAGACATTACTTTTAACCTAGGTGGTGCAGGCGGTAGCATGTATGTTGATACCGATAGCAGAACATCTCGTGATACTTTAAAAAACTTTACTAGTATTGTTTCAGGCAGTGGTGATGATGTTTTCTTGCTTAATTCAGCCGACCCTTATGGTATATCTATTGACGGTGGTGATGGTATAGACTATATTTCATTCCAAAACTTTGTTTTAGGACAAAGTATTGATCTTAACCTACTTGGTTCTTTAGCAAATATTGAAGGTGTTGTAGGTAGTAATGGGTCTGATACTATTTCAACACTTACAGATGGCGACTTTTTAGTAGATGGTGCAGATGGTATTGATTCTATTAAATATGCAGCTAATGATTATGTTGAGTTGGTTTATGATTCAACAGGTGTGGAAATTAGCAAACACAATGGTGGTTCTGTGACAGGCACAGATACAATTCAAAGTATTGAGCTACTTGAGCTAACAGGTGGTGATGATACTATGATTGTGAGACAGTTTCAAAATACCGAATATGATAACAATACATTTATTGTTCACATGGGTGATGGCGATGATGTTGTAACCTATGAAGGTAGTGGTGTTTCTTTAGATTTTGACAAACAAGATGCTTCAGGTAACTACTATACTCTTGTTTCTAAAGATTATAATTCTGCAGCAGATGCATACAGCAGTTTTGATTATATTTATAATAATGAAACATTTAATCTTTCAGCAGCACATCAAGATAAAGTTTATTTAAGTGCATCTTACTTTACAACTGGTACAACCAATATAGTTTTAAATGCAGGTGGCAATAGTTCGGCAACTTCTTATAAAGATGCTGATTTATTATCATTTTCTCGCTCTAGTAATAGCCAAGTAATTGATTTGACATCAGGTGGTACTTTAACAATTGGTGGTATAACATACCAAACTTTGGGTTTTAGTGCTTTTGAAGGTTCTTCAAGCTCTGATGTTATAAATATTTCAGATGCTAGCTCAATTAGTGGTGATTATTATATAAATGGCTATATAGGAACAGACTTATTTAATGGCAATAATCTAACAACTGCAATAGAGCTTGATTTAAGTCAAGATAATGCCTATACACTAGGTTCTGATATCTCTCAAGATACTGTTAATAAAATGCAAATTGGCACTGTTGCAGCTTTATATATTCATGATATTGAGCAGTTTAACCTAACAAGTGCAGGCAATGCTAATCTAACTTTAGGTCAGTATGTTGGGTATAGCGTTAACTTAAACACAGCATCAGACAATACAGTTGTTTATGATTACGACGATAGTATGTCTATATACCTTAACATGAACACTGATATTGCAGAATCGCAAACAACTTCTGGCTTTAATACTGTTGCTGGTGCTAACTCAATTATAATCAACAATAGCAAGCAAGATGCAATTACAATTTCAGGTGATTACTCTAGTGCAACATCTAATACAAATTCTTATAAGTTAATTGACACAGGCGATGAAAGAGATTCACTTTTATTAAATGGATTAACAAACACAGGTGGTTTAGTATTTACAGGCAATTCTTCTGGTGTGTTTTCTGTTGAAACAAGCGGTGGTGCTTCAATTATTGATGAGCTAAGAAATGTACAAAACTTTACATCGACTGCACTAAACGATACATTCTACCTTGCAGATGCTTCTGTAACAAACAGCTATATTATAGATGGTGATGCAGGCACAGATACAATTGACTATTCAGGTTATTCTACTGGTCTTAGGTTTGCACTTAGTGAAAACAGAGTGCTAGACAAAACAACAGGTGATGCTGTTTTAACATATGTAAACATTGAAAGAATAATGGGTACAACAGGTGATGATAGCTTTATTATTGGTAGTTCATCAACTCTAACATACATTGATGCAGGCGATGGCATTGACTCTATTGATTTTTCTTTAAGTGCAAATGCATTAAGTGTTGATATTGGTGCATCTGTTGGTACTGTAACAATATTAAACACCGAAAGTATTAGAGGTACACTATATGATGATACCTTTACAGTTACATCTACTACAATTACTGCATCTTCAACTAGTGATATTCATGTTGAAGGTAATATTGGGCAAGATACTGTTGATTTATCTTTCTTTAAGTCATCAGGTGGTTACCAAGATGTTGTGGTAACTATGGATACATCAGATGGGGCAACAAAAGGTACTGTTAGTGCAGGTGTTTTATCAGGTGCAATGACAACTAATATCTTTACATTTGCAGAGATGGAAGTCTTTACCTTTGATGGTTCTGTTAATGCATCTGTTGAGTTTTCTTCAACTTCTTATACCAATGCATACCTATTTAATGTAGCTGCAGGTGGCTCTTTAACATTAGATTATTCTGCAGCTAGATCATCAAATGGCTTGTATGTAGATCTTTCAAACTACGAAGTTATTAAAGGCGGTACAATTGATAGTATCTCAAACTCTGTAGAGTTAGGTGTTACTGGTACAGCTCAAGCAGATGTTTTCTTGCTTTCAGGTGCTTTAGCAGAAAATGCAGTGCTAGATGGGCATGATGGCAATGATACCTTAATATTAAACAATACAGGTAATGATAACGAGGTTAACTTTTCAAGCGGTAGTATAGTAATTACTCCAACAGGTGGTGGTACTTCAAGAACTATTGATATTACAAACATAGAATCTGTTATTACAGGTGGTGGTAATGATACCTTTATAATGGTGCAATCAAATAGCAATACAGCACTAGATGCTGGTGGTGGTAATAACACCGCTGATTATTCTGGGTTTTCAGTAGGTATTATTTATAATGCCGTTACATCTTATGCTTCTTATACTAGTTCATCTGGTACTGTGCAAGATACGCTTGCTAATATTACAAATATTATAGGTTCTGCAACAGGAAGCAATACCTTTTATGGTACTACTATCAACCAATATACTTTTACAGGTGGGTCGGGTAATGATACAATAGACTACTCTAATAATGCTGTTGGGGTAACTTTTGATATACCTAACTCTATTGTTATTAAAGGTTCAGCATCTGATACATACTCAAATATTGAAAATTTTGTAGGCTCGCAAAGAGATGATATCTTTAATGTTGACCAAGGTGCTTTAACAGGTGCTTATAGTTACAGTGGTAACGGCGGTGTTGATACACTTAACTTTAACTTAACTTCAGGCACTTCCCTAAACCTTGACTTTGTAGGCGGAACGCTTACAGTAGGTGGGGCAGCTATTAACGCATCATTCTTAAACTTTTCAAACTTTGTGCTTAATAATAACGCTAATGATGAAATAGTAGTTGGTGGTGAGGTTTCTGCATTTGCATCTAACACTATTATTGATGTAGGCGCAGGTACAGATAGAGTTACAGTTGTAAGCCAAGGCTTTGCTAATACTGCATCTGTTGTTGCTGTAACAGGTGGGCTTGCATTTACATTTAGCACAGGTGATGTAGTAACAGTTTTAAATGCTGAAGATTTTGTAGTTAATCTTGATAGTATTTTCTTAAACATTAATGATTTATCTTCTTATACTCCTGTTACATTCTCAGGTACTGCTAAAACTTCAGTTCTTATAAGAGAAATAAACGCAAGCAATGCAGATGTGTATGATGTGACTGTAAATGTAGCAAATGCACAATCTGTACTAAGTATTAGCGATACTTCAGGCAGTAGTGTATTAAGCCAAAACTTTACAAAAGCTTATGAATTTACAATATCAAGTGATGTAAGGAACTACAATGTAGTAATTGATGAAGCTTCTGCATCTTTAGATAATGCGATTGATTTTAAAGTAGCAGGTGATTTAGCGTCACTTAGCTACACAAACATGACTTCTAATTACAATACACTAAACATTGCTTTCTGGTCTAATTCTACAGGTGCTGTAACAGTAAGCAGAAGTGGTGCAACAGCTAATTTAACAGATACTTACATGGGTGCAGGTTCAAACACAGCATTTACATATGATGCAACAAACCTAACAAATGCAACTGTTAATATATCTTCCACTGCACTTATAAGCAGCATAACACTTGCAAATTTAACAACTGCACAACTGCAAGGTAACTCATACCACTTAAATGTTTCAGGCTTTGTGGGGATTAATGTTACTTACAATGCTACAACATCGGGCTTAGATATGGGTTTAATTGGCTCTTCTGATGTTATGTCTACTGTAGGGTTTAACTCATACACTCTTACAAGTGTGAGTGATATTTTAAACATGGGTGCATCTACTGCAATTTCAAATAGTTTTTATACCACCTATGGTTATGACTACACAACTACAACTAGAGAAACTTTTGTAGATGCTGGAGCAGGTGATGATGCTTTAAACATTTCAGGGTTTACTAACATTTTTAGAGAAATAGTATTACTAGATGAAGGTAATTTTAACTTAATAGGTAAGTCTTCAGGTATTACTAACATGTCTCTTACATATGGAAATTTTGAGTATGTAAATCTTACTGGTGCGGCTAGTAACGCTAGTATAGAGGTTTTTGTAGGAGACCTAAGAGACAATACTGTAAGAGAAGTTAACTTAAATGGAATTGGTAGTGGTATATATTACCTTGCACCTACTGAAGCAGATAGTACAGGTGGTTTTGTAAACTTTAATGCTACATATTCATCTGCTGACCGAGTATATAATACATTTACTTCTACTTCCCTTGGGGATAACATTTCTGTAGATGGTGTTAGAAGATTCATAGTTCGTGAAAATGTTTTACAAACTACAGACACTGCACTAGCAAGAGACTATGATATGAACCTAACATTTGATTTTAGTGAATATGATAGTAGTGTGGATAACCTTGGTGTAAGTGCTACATATTCATCAATAGCACTAAAAGGTAATGGTAATGGTTTTTATGGTGGTGCTGGTAATGGTGGTTATAATAACTACCACGAAGTTACTATTGTTGGTAATGGGGTTGAGAATGTTTATATATCTTCTAACATGGTTGGTGAAGCTAACAGTGTATACGATGACCAATTTGGGCATGATTACTCTAATAACGATGCATTTCCTGGGCGTATAACAGACAGCAGTGTATCAACAAGTGGTCTTATGAGCATGTGGTATGGCAATAATGTATCCAGCAACAACATAAACCATGCTGTTTTAGGTATTGTTGGTGCTAATAAAATGAACTTTGTTAATACTGATGTTGAAATAATGGGTGCGCAGCGTTGGTTAGATGGCACTATAGCAGGTAACCAACAAAATGTTGTAATAACAGGTGATGCACAATCTGAAGTAAACTTGTACTTATGGAGTAGTCCAGGCGCTTCTTACAGTGTAAGAATAAGTACTATAAACGGTTTCTATTTGGCTGATAGAGCAACTGACTATGCAATGGGTACAGGAATAAATGTGACTGGGTTTGGTACATACCACTTTACAATACGAGGTAACAGTGGTGCAACTAACGTAGGTAACCAATACCATGTTGATGGCTTATTGCAACAAAATATAACAATAGATTATTCTGAATTTACAGGTCATAGTAGTACTTATGCAGATATTTATTTTGTTGATACAGGTACAAGCGTAACCCCTACACCTGTAAATATTACATTAGGTTTATCTTCACAAGGTAAAAAAAATACAGACTATGCACCTGGTTTAATAACAGATACAAGAACAGGCATTGTACTTGATGGTGCTACTTCTATTCAGAAAATGACTGCTTTTAGTGATTATGTTAATGCAGGAGATTACTTAACAAATTGGACTTCAAGTGTATTTGCAGGCAGTACTAATACTAGTGTTGTTGCAGCTAAACGCGGTTTTGTAATAATAGATGAAAATACTTCAGCTTCAAATGGTAACAACTCGGATAATGATAAATTTGTTGCAACAGGTGGTGTTATAGATTTAAGATGGGACCATAATGGCTATAATTCTACTGCACATGTTACTAAAGCTGGCTATGCACACAGTACTACAAGCAGTGGTGGTAATGGTATTATTCAAGTTCATAACTTTGAAACCTTTGCATTTGATGGCTATGATAGTAGCTTAACTGTTAGCTTGGGTGCTTCTCAAATATATAGCCCCAACAATGCTTCAGGTAACTTTAATGTATTTTTAGTAAGAATGAGCAATACAGATGGTATTTCAACTGTTCAGGGCTCAAATCACTCAAGTGCAAAAGATTTATTGCAAATTTATATTCAATCAGGCGGAATAACATCATTTAACTATTTAGGTAACAGTGGTTTTAGTATTTCAGATACAGCAGGTGGTTCGTTTGTTGCAACAGGTCTTGAAATGATACAATTTGTTACCGAAAGTGGGCAAACTCAAGTTGGTGATATTTCCTTTAACTTTAACATGAAGATTGATGAACAATCTTGGAAAGCAGCAAGCAATTCTCCTCCTGCTGATGGTAAGTCTGTGATGATGATTGATGGTGAGCCAAATGACCATGAATCAAATGGCTTAGGTGGTAGTAGTTTCCCTCAGCAGAAACTTGCTAATGTTTTTGTAAATGAGTATTTATACGAAAATGTTTACAACCAAACCTTCCATATAGGAACAGTGTCAGATAGAGGTCTGTTAGATATTGGTTTTACAGACATTGATTCAGGTGAGAGATTTAACTTTAGGTTATGGCAATCTAACTCTATTGTAGTTCGTAAGCTAGTGATTGGGGCAGCACCTGAAGAAAACGACTTATCAAGGTCTTATAGTTATGTAAATACTCAAGACAACAATGAGATTATGGATGTTTTTTTAACTACAGACCAGATAGTTGAAATTGGTTCGGTTGAAGATACCTTATATGAGCTTACCGCACAGTATTCTTCAATGAATGGAGACTTTGATTACTTCAGAATTTATGCAACAGTTTATGAGGCTCAACATGGTTCAATAGATTTACTTGAGTACATAGGCATAGAAGATGCTGATATGCATGAGTTTTTTGATTATGCTGTTGTACAGTATGAGGCAGGAGTTAACTTCTATGAGGTTGATATAGTTAATGCTTTCTACAATCAAGATAGCGAAGGTGCAAACACATATAGTACAGCATCTTATGATGAATACTATACTGCTTTCCAAAGCCAAAGAGCAGCATATTTAGAAGAGCAAGCACTTGCAGAACAAGAAGCTAAAGAAGCTGCAAAGGCAGAGGCTCAAGAGCAGATGGAACAAGAGCAAGCTCAAAGTGAGTTTGATGCAAGCCAAGCACTTGCAGACCAGCTAGAAGAACAAGCACTAGCCGAGCAAGAAGAGAAAGAGCAAGCAAAAGCTGAAGCTAAAGAAGAACAAGAACAACAAATGCAAGAAGAAGCAAATGCAGAAAACAACAAGGAAGAAGATAGCTTTAGCCTTGACCAAGATGCAGACAGCTTTAACTTTGCAGGTGATGATTATGTATCTTCTGAAAGCTTAGCAGACCAAGATGCTGATATGGTATTTAGTGATGAAGAAGCTTCGCAAATCTCTCAAGAACAAGATATGATAAGCTTATTAACTCAAGCACAAGATGCTATTGCATCGCTTGGCAGTAATGAACAGCTAATACAAGATATCAACCTTGTTCAAGACGATGCTCATAATACCGAAATGATTATCAACGAAGATAATACAATGTCGTATGCAAATGATAGCTTGATAGATTCTTCAGCAGAAGTAGATAAAACTTTTGATAGTAATATTAATGGCAACTCAAACAACAATAATCATTAAGATTATTGTTTGTTGGGGGCTTACTTATGTGCTACTATAAGCATTATTTTAAGATGTTAAGAGTTTTTACTTTATGTTAAAAAGGCTTGTTTGTTTAAGTTTTGCAACACTTGCTTTTGTGCAGGCTGTTTTTATAAAGGTTGTTTTTGCCCAAGAAGATGTTATACAAAAGACCTTAGATTCAAGAAAAGATTTAATGTCTTTATATTTTCAGGGTGAAATAGTTGTTTTTAAGTTTGCTTCATCTTTAGAAAAGAGATTTTTAGTAAACTCTCATAACAATAGGTTTGCAGATACCCAAGGTTTGCTTTTAGCCACTGATAAACAACAAAAAATTGTTTTAAAAAGTGAAGAAGAAAAACAACAGAAGAAGGATTTTTTAAAACACGGTCTTTCTAAAAAACAAAGCAATATCTTAAAAGATGATATTGATTTTGTAAGCTCTAACTTTACTTTTTCAGAGGCTGAAAAAAAACTATTTGCTTCTGAAAGTATTTTTGAATCTGACAGGGTGTTTTTTGCCAATAATACCCAGTATTTAAATAACTCTTATATTGTCCTTGCAAAGCTTTCTGAAGAAAACCAAGAAGAAGCAAATGATGTTTCTGCACAGCTTATGTACTTTGAGTATGAAGAAAACAGCATGCAGGTTTCTAACAGAAGGAAGTCTGTTTCTTCTAAAGCAAGTAATGTAGCTATAATGAATTATATTGCTTTGCTTTCTTATCTTGATGTTAACTTTATATGCTACAACACTAGGTTAGCTAAACAAGCTGATAAAGTTTATTTTTTTGAAGCTAAGCTAAATAGAGAAAGCTGTAATTTTGACCATTTATACGATAGTGTTGACCTAATTGTAAACAAAGAAAATAACTCAACTGTTAGGTATATATATTATGCAAAAGGTAAAAAACCTGTGTTTTCAGTAGAAGTTGCTGATTTTAATTTAGTAAACGATTCTGTCTTTTGGGGTTCTAAGTATGTTATTACAGACTTTAGAAGAGACTATAAAGTATATATAAATATAGATAGTTTTTACCCTTTTTATAATAGTAGGCAAGCTAGTTTAAAGATTACATATAAAGACTTTAAAAAGCTATCTGTTAAAAGCCTTTATTGATTAAAACTTGCTTTAAAAATTAAGCCTAAAAACCACCGTTTTTTGATTCACTTATAGTTCTTATGTTATAAAGTGTTAGTTTGTATTGGTTGTAGTTATTCTTGTATTGCTTATAATATATGGTAACTGAAAAAGGTTACAATTTTGTAAATATAAGGAGTTTTACAATATGAAGAAAAAAGTTTTAGCTTTAGCTACAGTGGCGGCTTCTTTTGCTGGTGCTTTAAATGCAACGACTGTATATGATGATGGCAATAAAAAGTTTGAAATCAATGGTCGTGTAAAAGGTTATTTTGTTACAGGTTCAGATATCGATGGGCTAGAGTATAAAAATGGTTCTTCAAGGCTTACATTTTCAGGTGAATCTAAGCTTGATAACGGTTTAGTGCTTTTTGGTAAAACAGAGTGGGGCTACAATGCTGCTGCAACTTATGAAGATGCTGCTGGTAAATTTCTCTCTCACCGTTTATCTTTTGTAGGTGTTAAAGGTGATTTTGGTTCTTTTAGTGTAGGTCGTCAATGGTCTGCTTATTCTAAGATTGGTTCATATACTGACCAATTTGAATATTTAGGTGGTGAAGCTAACTTAATGTACAGTGATGGTGATTCAGGGGGGATGTCTGGTCTTGCTCGTGCTAATGACTCATTGCAATATAAAGGTCAATTTGGTGGCTTAATGGTTGCTGCAATTGCGCAAGGCACAAGAACAATGGCTGGACTTGGTAGAACAAGAGATTACGGTGCTGGTTTAGCATTAGAATACCAAGTTGTAGATGGATTTGCACTAGGTGTTGCTAGCCATATGACTCAAAATGATTTACAAACAACAACAGAAGATGATGTAAAAACAACTGATAAGAACAATATCACAACTTCAACAGTTGCAGGTGCAAAATTACTCTTGCTTGATAGAGCTCTATATGTAGCTGCTACTGGTTCTTACCATACAAATATTGTAGATGGTTTCTTTTCATCAGCAGAAAATGCAACTGAAGCTTCAAGAACTGCATTTAATGGTAGTTTTGTAGAAGAAGCAATAGGTGCTGAAGCTTTTGTAGCATTCTTTTATGATAAAGAACTACAATCAGGCATTTATGCTGGTTACGACTATTTAACAGCAGAAAATAAAGGCGTTTCAGTTAACCCTCTTCATTATGTTGAAGTTGGTATAAGACATGTATTTTTACCTTCAACATATGCATATGCTGCATACAACCATGATTTAAGAACAAGTAGCAACCTTGCTGACTTTACAGATGATGG
>CAYYLE010000020.1:6734-18219 GCA_964472375.1 uncultured Rickettsiales bacterium | reverse complement strand
ATTTATTGAAAATAAAGTAAATCTTTAGTTTAAAAAATATAGTCAAAGTTGATTAAAGATTTGTAAAAACTGTTTTTTATTACAAAGATATAAGATACTTTTTAAAATAACGAGATAATAATTAAATCAGCTAATTTACCAGCTTCTAAAGAACCTTTTCTAATAACTTTGACAAATCTATTTTTAGTAAATAAAAAGCAGTGTATTTGTATAAAGATTTAAAAGATAAAAAAATAGGCAAAAACACGATTTACTCATATTTTTACCTATTTACCATAAACAACAATAATTTATAAGAACTAGTTTTGCTCTAATTTATAAATTGTTTTACCACCTTTTATAGTTTCAAAAACTTGAATCTTGTCAAGGTCTTTCTTATTGGCTGTTAAAGGGTCTTGAGAAATAATAATTAAATCAGCTAATTTACCAGCTTCTAAAGAACCTTTTCTATCACCTTCTTTATGTTGTTGTGCAGGCCATAAAGTAAGTGCCTTTAAGCCATCTTCAACTGATATTCTCTCATTTGCCCCTAATACCGCACCACTTCTTGTTAGCCTATTTACTGCAGCATATAAAGACATAAATGGTCTTGGCATTACCACAGGTGCATCATGATGTATAGAGAATTTAACACCTTTTTCTAAAGATGTTTTTAAAGGAGATATTCTAGAAGCTCTTTCTCCACCAAGTACACTTGATACATGGAAATCACCCCAATAAAATGTATGCGCAGGGAAATAAGAAGGGAAAATACCAAGCTCTTTGAACTTATCTATTTGGTCATATCTTATTGTTTGAGAGTGAACAGCAGTTATAACAACATCTTTTTCACCATATTCTTTTTTAAGTCTCTCAATTGCCTTTATTAATTGGTCAATTGCTGCATCTCCATTAACATGAATGTTAAAATTTTTACCCTTAGAGTATAATTTTGAAACATATGAATAAAGCTGTTCATCTTCCATAAATGCTATACCTTTATAATGCATATCACCATGGGCGTGATTAGGAATAACTTTATATTCTTCTGTAAGCCATGCTGTTTTACCTTGAGGAGAACCATCTAAAATCAACTTTAATCCACCAACACGGAAGTTGTTTTTGTAAGTTGTTGACATTGCATCATAATCACTTTCATTTTCTACATTATTAAAAAGTTGATAAGCAATTACATCTAGGTACAACTCATTTTTCTTAGCCATTCCTTTTAGGATTTCAATATCATCATTTTTTGCAGCACCATCTTCAACTGTTGTATAACCAAAAGATGCATAAATCTCTTGTGCTTTTATGATTTTTCCTTCAGGGTCTATATTTTCCATAACATACATAAAAGGTTTATATATTGCCATTTCCATCATTAAACCATTTGGCTCGCTAGAATTTCTATATCTATCGTAAGTACCACCTTCAGGGTCTTTTGTGTCTTTGTTAACATTTAACATCTCAAGTGCTTTAGAGTTTACAGCCACTAAATGACCAGAAACATGGAAAGCAAATACAGGTAAGGTTGTAGAAACTTTATCTAAATCTTCTTTGTAAATATGTCTTTTTTCCTTTAAAAAAGAATCATCATAACCATAACCAACAATCATTTTAGCGTCTGGGTTTTTGCTATACCAATCTTTTAAAGCCTTAATAACACCGTTTACAGTAGCAACACCACCATCAGGAGGAGGCAATAAGTTTGCAGAGCTAGCAAGCAAACCAACTGAAGAAAAATGGCTATGTGAATCAAAGAAAGCAGGCATTAAAGTTTTGCCTTCTAAATCTATAACTTTTGTGTTAGATGTTTTTGTAGCTAAAACACTTTCTTTATCGCCAACGGCAAAGATTTCACCCTTTTTAGAAACAGCAATTGCCTCGGCTCTAGGGTTATTGTCATCAATAGTAATAATATTACCAACATATATTGTAGCTACTTTATCTTGCTTTTTAACAACAGCAAACACAACTACAACCAATGCAAGAAACATTAAAATAGTAAATTTGAACTTTTTACTCATTTTATTCCACCTATTAAAAATATATATACACTAAGTAACACACACATTATATAATACATTTAAAAAAATAAAAAATAAGGTAGCAAAAATATATACTTATACTTAACTACCTTTTTTACATTTAAGATATTTTACTTTGGATTAATTCAATAGAATTTTGCAAACCATAAAGTGCAAAGAAAGACCCCATTCTAGGTCCTTGGTCTTGCCCTAAAAGGCTTTGGTATAAAAACTTAAACCAATCTTTAAGCTCTAATCTTGTTTCTTTACCAACTGCAAAAACAGCACTTTGGATATCAGAAGCACTTGTTTCTTCGTTTAAAGATTTTAAAGAAGATACCAAATTTTTAAGGTATGTTTTTTCTTCTTCATTAAGCTCTTTGTACTTAATTGTTGGTTTTACAAAGTCTTTATAGTAGTTAATAGCATAGGTTAAAAGATCATCTATTATAGCTTTAGTTTCTTTATTATAATCTTGGTATTTATTAATAAAGCCCCAAATTAGCTCTTTATCTTCACTATTTACCACCGAAACTAGGTTTAATATTAAAGAGTAGCTTACAGCTTCAATATTAGTAGGTATTTTACCTTCATGAATGAAGTTTGCAGGGCTATCAACCTGTTTTTTACTATCTAAAGAACTATAAGTTGCAATAGATGCTAAATAATCATCTACACTTTTTGGTATAACATCAAAATAAAGTCTTTTAGCTGTTTTTGGCTTTTGGTACATATAGTAAGATAAACTATCTTTATTACCATACCTTAACCACTCTTCTATTGAAAGCCCATTACCTTTAGATTTTGAGATTTTTTCACCGTTTTTGTCTAAAAATAACTCATAAGTAAAAGATTGTGGCGGGTTAGAGCCCAAAATACGGCAAATTTTAGAAGAAAGCTGAACAGATGGAATTAAATCTTTACCCGACATTTCATAATCAACACCTAAGGCATACCATCTCATACCCCAATCAACTTTCCATTGTAGTTTACATTTTCCGTCTGTAACTTCTGTTTCTACCTCTTGCCCTTCTTCATTAATGTAGGTTATTGTACCTTTTTCAAAGTTTTTAGCAACAACTTTAGCTTGCAAAACCTTGCCTGTTTTTTCACAAATTGGTAAAAATGGGCTGTATGTTTCTGCTCTTTCTGCCCCTAGTGTTGGTAAAATTACTTTTACAATTTCATCGTATTTTTCTAAAACTCTTAATAAAGCTTTGTTAAACATACCTGATTTATAGCACTTAGAAGAGCTGTAAAAATCATAACTAAAGCCAAAGCTATCTAAAAAGTTTATTAATCTATTATTATTATGCTCACCAAAGCTTGCAAATTTTTCAAAAGGGTCTGGCACTACTGTTAGTGGCATTTCTAGGTATTTTGCTAGCATTTCTTGGTTTGGCACATTTGTAGGCACTTTTCTAAAGCCATCAAGGTCATCAGAAAATGATATCATTTTACAAGGAATATCAGATATCATTTTAAAAGCATACATAACCATAGATGTACGAGAATTTTCACCAAATGTTCCTATATGTGGCAATCCTGAAGGACCGTAGCCTGTTTCAAAAAGCACATATCCTTTTTCAGGAGTTTTATTCTTTATTGCTTTTAAAACCTTTTTAGCCTCAACAAATGGCCAAGCGTTAGATTGTAAAGCAATTTCTCTTAAATTATCACTCATTGTAAACTCCTAAAAACAATAAAATAGTTTGCTATTATATAATACTTACAATATAAATGCAAGTTTGTTTGGTTTTGTATTTTGTTGTTTACTAGCTATGAGTATATAATTTGGCAACCAATTAAAAACCTTAGGGTAGTAGACACAAGATATTAACAACATCAATCTATACGCATAAAAAACAAGGCTATTTATAAACAACTTCAGCACTTTTTAAAAAGCCTTAGTAGGTATATAACCCCAGTTAAGACAAATACCACCTAGGTGTTCTTTTTCTACAACTGCAACTTTTTTGCCTTCCTGTGCTGCTCTAATTGCTGCAACCCAAGAATTACACAAAATACAAAAAACCCCAAAACTAGGGCAATACCTAACTTTGGGGCTTAATCTTTAAAAACTATCTAAAAAAGTTTTTTAAAAAAACTACATATGGATAACTTTATTATAAGCATCTAAAACAGCTTCGTGCATCATTTCAGAAAGTGTAGGGTGTGCAAAAACAGTACCCATTAGCTCTTCTGCTGTTGTTTCAAGGTTCATGGCAATACCATAGCCCTGAATAAGCTCTGTAACTTCCGAACCCACTAAATGAACACCTAAAAGCTCGCCTGTTTTATCATCAAAAATGGTTTTAATAAAGCCTTCAGTATCACCAGATGATACAGCCTTACCATTACCAATAAAAGGAAAACGACCAACTCTTATTTTATAGCCATCTTTTTTAGCTTCAGCTTCAGTATAGCCCATGCTAGCAACCTGTGGTACTGTGTAAGTACAACCAGGAATAAGTCTTCTATTAATAGCATGAGGTTCTCTACCAAGGATTTTGTCAACTGCTATTATACCTTCATGTGAAGCTTTATGAGCAAGCCAAGGACCTTGAGTAACATCACCAATTGCATAAACACCTTTTTCGTCAGTTTCTAAGTAGTCATTAACTTTAATTGTGTTTTTTTCAGCTTTTTGAATAGAAGTATTTTCTAGACCAATATTGTCAATATTAGGAACAACACCAATTGCTAAAATAACTTTATCAAATTCTGTTGCACTTGCTTTGCCGTTTGTTTCTAAAGTTGCAGTAACAACACCTTTTTTAGGGTCTCTGTCAAAGCCTTTTAGCATAGTGCTAGTTAGAACTTTCATTCCTTGCTTTTCAAAAGATTTTTTCATAAATGCAGAAACTTCAAGGTCTTCGTTTGGCATAATTCTATCAAGGCCTTCAACTAAAGTAACTTTAGAACCTAAAATAGAAAAGAAGTTAGCAAACTCAACACCAATAGCACCAGTACCAACAACAAGCAATCTGTTAGGAATTTCTTTAGCTACCAAAGCATCTTTATAGTTCCATACAAGTTCATGGTCAACCTCTAAACCCTTAAGGTTTAAAGCTTTTGCACCTGTTGCAATAATAATGTTTTCTGCACTGTATATTTTTTTATTACCTTGCTTATCTTCAACTTCAACTTTTTTACCTTTTTGAAGCTTTCCATAACCATCAATAACTGTGACTTTATTCTTTTTAAATAAACCACCAATACCACGAGAAAGTTGAGTAGCAACGCCACGAGAACGAGCTACAATTTTTTCAAGGTCTATTTTAATATCACCAACCTCAAAGCCAAACTCGTCAGCTCTTTTCATGTATTTATAAACTTCAGCACTTTTTAAAAGAGCCTTAGTAGGTATACAACCCCAGTTAAGACAAATACCACCTAGGTGTTCTTTTTCTACAACTGCAACTTTTTTGCCTTCCTGTGCTGCTCTAATTGCTGCAACATAACCACCAGGACCAGCACCAATAACTATAATATCAAAATCATAAGACATTTAATAAACTCCAAAATAACTATAAAATCATGCTTATTGGGTCTTCTAGGTATTGCTTAACTCTATTTAAGAATAAAGCAGCAACATCACCGTCTAAAACCCTATGGTCTGCTGAAAGTGTAATTGTCATAACATTTGCAACTTTTATGTTGCCGTTTTCAACAATTGCTTTTTCTGAAGATGCTCCAACAGCTAAAATACCAGCTTGTGGAGGGTTTACAATAGCTTGAAACTCTTTAACACCAAACATACCAAGGTTAGATATACTAAAACCACCACCTTGATATTGTTGCGGTTGTAAGCTACCTTCTTTAGCTTGTTTTGCTAAAGATTTCATCTCGTTAGAAATTTGTACTAAACCTTTACTTGTAACATCTCTTATAATTGGTGTAATTAAACCACCTTCAATTGCAACAGCTACTGAAATATCGCTTTGGTTGTAAAAGTGTGTTACATCACCTTGGTAAGATGCATTAGCTTCTTTGTAATCTTGCATAGCAAGACCAACAGCTTTAATTATAAAATCATTAACTGATATTTTATAACTACCGTCTGATTTTGCATTAATGTTAGCACGAGCTTGTAAAAGTTTATCAACATTACAATCAGCACTCATGTAAAAGTGAGGAATAGTAACTTTAGACTCTGTAAGCCTTTTAGATATTGTTTTTCTCATCATGCTGTTTGGTTTTTCTACATAGCTACCAACTGCAACTTCTTTAAAAACAGCAACAGATGGGCTTGCAGAAGATACAGAAGCAGGTGCAGATTTTGAAGAAAGAGCCTTTAATACATCTAGCTTAACAATTCTACCTCTTGGTCCACTACCTTTAATAGTATTAATATCTAAACCTTCAAGCTCTGCTATTTTTCTTGCAAGTGGTGTAGCAAAAGAACGAGAAGAACTATTTAAAGAAGGTGCTGAAGAGCTTTTAGCTTCTTGTTTTGGCTCTGATACAGAACCACTTAGTGCTGAAGCAGGCGAAGGCTTTGCAAGGCTACCGCCTTGTGCTAAAGCGTCTTGAAGCTCTTGCTCTCCTTCTCCTTCTTCTAAAAGAACTGCTATAAGTTCATTAACTTTAACTCCTTCAGTTCCTTCTTCTACCAATATCTTTCCTAGCACTCCATCTTCTAGCGCTTCAAACTCCATTGTAGCCTTGTCAGTTTCAATCTCTGCTAAAACTTCTCCACTAACTACACTATCTCCTTCTTTCTTAACCCATTTTGCCAACTTACCCTCTTCCATAGTTGGCGACAATGCCGGCATCAATATTCTTACTGCCATCTTACAATCTCTCCAGTTTAATTATTATTTTTTATAGCAAACTTGTCTTACTTTAGCAACAACATCATCTGCACTTGGTAGTGCTAGCTTTTCAAGGTTAGCTGCATAAGGCATAGGAACATCTTTACCTGTAACCCTTAATAAAGGTGCATCTAAGTAATCAAATGCATATTCAGATATCAATGCAGATATTTCTGACCCAATACCAGCATACGCCCAGCCTTCTTCCACTGTTACTATTCTGTTTGTCTTTTTAAGAGATTTAATAACTGTACCAAGGTCTAAAGGTCTTAAAGTTCTTAGGTTAATAACCTCGGCACTTATACCTTCTTGTGCAAGCTTTTCAGCTGCTTCTAATGAATACTCAACCCCTCTTGCAAAAGAAACGATAGTAACATCAGAACCTTGTCTTTCAATTTTTGCTTTACCGATTTCTAAAACAAAATCATCATGTTCTGGCATTTCGTATGTTTTACCATATAAGATTTCATTTTCTAAGAAAACAACAGGGTTAGGGTCTCTTATTGCAGCTTTTAATAATCCTTTTGCATCTTCTGCCGACCAAGGTGCAATAACCTTAATACCTGGGCAATGTGCATACCAAGAAGCAAAACACTGCGAGTGCTGTGCGCCAACACGAGATGCAGCACCGTTAGGACCTCTAAACACCATATTACTTGTAATCTGACCACCTGACATGTACAAAGTTTTTGCAGCAGAGTTGATTACATGGTCAATTGCTTGTAATGAGAAGTTAAAAGTCATAAACTCAACAATTGGCTTTAAACCTTTAAAAGCAGCACCAACAGCAATACCAGCAAAACCGTATTCTGTAATAGGTGTATCAATTATTCTTTCTTCGCCAAATTTATCAAGCAAACCTTGAGTGATTTTGTAAGCACCTTGGTACTGACCAACTTCTTCACCCATTAAGATAACATCTTCATCTTTTGCCATTTCTTCAGCTAAAGCTTCGTTTAAAGCTTCTCTTACTGTTAACTTTCTAACAGGTAAAGAACTAAAGTCGTCTTGTTCTTTTTCATCAAGAGTAAATGAAGTATTTTCAGGCTCAAAAGCAACTAAGTTATCATCATCTAGATTATAGCTTTGGTTGTCTGATGTATTACTTTCAAAAACAGGTGTAGAAAAACTTTCTTGTAAAGAGCTAGCGTCATTACTAGAAGAATTTTCAGAAACAACACTGTCTGTTTCAGCTAAAGCTTCTTGAAGCTCTTGCTCTCCTTCTCCTTCTTCTAAAAGAACTGCTATAAGTTCATTAACTTTAACTCCTTCAGTTCCTTCTTCTACCAATATCTTTCCTAGCACTCCATCTTCTAGCGCTTCAAACTCCATTGTAGCCTTGTCAGTTTCAATCTCTGCTAAAACTTCTCCACTAACTACACTATCTCCTTCTTTCTTAACCCATTTTGCCAACTTACCCTCTTCCATAGTTGGCGACAATGCCGGCATCAATATTCTTACTGCCATCTTACAATCTCTCCAGTTTTTTGTTTTATTACTTAAAGTATAACATCTGTATAAAGTTCAGAAGCTTCAGGCTCTGGGCTTGAAATTGCAAACTCCTCAACTTCTTTTATTTGCTTTTTAATTTCGTTTTCAATATCTTTTAGTTCGCTTTCGCTAGCAAAGTTATTCTCAAGAACATATTTTTTGAAGTTTGCAATACAATCTCTGTTGCCCCTTACATCTTCAAGCTCTTCTCTTGTTCTGTATTTTGCAGGGTCTGACATTGAGTGACCTCTGTATCTGTATGTCCAGATATCAAATAAGTAAGGGCCTTTACCGTCTCTAATATGTTTAGCTGCTTTGCTACCTTTTTCAATAACATCTAAAATATCCATACCGTCAACTTTTTCGCCTGGTATACCATAAGGAACACCTCTTAAAGAGTAATCAAGCTCGGCAGAAGACCTAGCATTAGACATACCCATAGCATATTGGTTATTTTCAATAATAAATAATACAGGTAATTTCCATAAACTAGCCATATTGTAAGCTTCTGCAACCTGACCTTGGTTAGCAGCACCATCGCCATAATAAGCAAAGTTCATGCCACCATCTTTTTTATATTTGTGGTATAAAGCAATACCAGCACCAATAGGAGCAGATGCACCAACAATACCATGTCCACCAAAGAAGTTTTTTTCTTTACTAAACATATGCATAGAGCCACCTTTACCTTTAGAATAACCATCTATTCTACCTGTAAGCTCTGCCATTACTTTTTTAGGGTCCATACCAGAAGCTAACATATGACCGTGGTCTCTATATGTTGTTATAGAAGAATCTTGAGGGTTTGAAATATATTCTAAACCTGTAACAATAGCTTCTTGACCTATATAAAGGTGACAAAAACCTGCAACATAACCCATACCATAAAGTTGTGCACACTTTTCTTCAAATTTGCGTATTAAAAACATATCATGATATAGCTTTACATGGTCACCTTTTTTAATTAGTGATTTTGCCATTTCAACCTCCTTTTGACAGATGTAAATTAATAGTTATCTATAACAATAAATATCAATCTATTTAAAATTTTAACATAGTGCTCTATCTTACATTAAAACATACTATTTTGCTAGTATTATTTCATTTCTGCTGTAAATACCTAGTCTTTCTCTTACTTGGTTTTCTAGTATTGTTTTGTCTAAAGTATCTTGTTTTATACCTTCAACCTTAATTTTGTACTTACTAATTTGAGTTTCTAGGTCTCTTTCTTGTAACTTTAAAATGGTGTATTTTTCGTTTAGGCTTGTGTATTTTCCATACCAAATAGTTACTGTATTCATACTAGTAACAAGGTAAGTAACCAAACCAAGTAGAGAAATAAACAATACAAAATTTACAATAAAGTTCCTAGAACTTGTAAAAAACTTTTTCATGAAAATATAAGGTGATAAAAAATAAAATTTGTTAAAAGGTAAAAAGTTAGTTTAATTTTTAAAAGAGTTTTTAAAAAAAATAGAAATATCTAGAATTGTTACTTTTTATATTTTTCAAACCAACAGTTTAAAAAACCGACCCTTCCCAAAGTATAGAAAGAATCGGCTTTTTGTAAAAAGTTATATAAAAACTAAGTTTTTAAACTAACTATTTTTTAAGTATGCTTCTACCAGCATATTTAGCTGTTAAACCAAGTTCTTCTTCAATTCTGATTAATTGGTTGTATTTTGCTAAACGGTCAGACCTTGATAAAGAACCAGTTTTGATTTGACCAGAGTTAACAGCAACAGCAATATCTGCAATTGTTGCATCTTCTGTTTCACCAGAACGGTGAGAAATAACAGAAGTATAGCCAGCTTTGTGAGCGTTCTCAATAGCATCAAAAGTTTCAGAAAGTGTACCAATTTGGTTAACTTTAATTAATATAGAGTTAGCTACACCATTGTCAATTCCTCTTTGAAGAATTTCAGGGTTAGTAACAAATAAATCATCACCAACTAATTGGATTTTGTTGCCTAAAACTTTAGTAAGTTCTGACCAACCATCCCAGTCGTCTTCTGCTAAACCATCTTCAATAGAGTAAATTGGGTAGTTTGCAACTAAATCTTCATAATATTTAACCATGCCAGCTGCATCAACAACTTTGCCTTCACCTTTTAGGTTGTATTTACCTTCTTCGTAGAATTCAGAAGATGCAACATCTAAAGAAAGCATAATATCTTCACCAGCTTTGTAGCCTGCTTTTTCAATTGATTGCATAATGTAATCAAGAGCTTCTTTAGTGCTTTTTAAAGCAGGAGCAAAACCACCTTCATCACCAACTGAAGTTGAATGACCTGCTGCATGAAGCTGTTGTTTAAGAGTATGGAAAACTTCAGCACCCATTCTAATAGCTTCTTTTACATTTTTAGCGCCAACAGGAGCAATCATAAATTCTTGAACATCAATAGGGTTGTCAGCATGTTGACCACCATTTATTATGTTCATCATAGGAACAGGTAATTTATAAGCATTAAAACCGCCTAAGTAGCTAAATAAAGGAATATCTAAATACTTAGCAGCAGCTTTAGCAGCAGCCATAGAAACACCTAATATAGCATTAGCACCTAGTTTGTCTTTGTTTTTTGTACCATCTAAATTAATAAGAATTTGGTCTATAAATCTTTGGTCGGTTGCTCTTGCACCTACGATATTTTCTGAAATAACACTATTTACATTTTCACAAGCTTGTAAAACACCTTTACCGCAATATCTTGCTTTGTCGTTATCTCTTTTTTCATAAGCTTCATAAGCACCTGTTGAAGCACCAGAAGGAACAGCAGCACGACCGATTGTTCCATCTTCTAAAGTTACATCAACTTCTACTGTTGGGTTACCACGGCTATCTAGAATTTCTCTTGCAGCAACACCAGTAATAATAATAGACATTTTATTATATCCTCTCGTTTTTCTTACAAAACCAACCAAAATAGATGGTTTTTGTTAATAAAATAAATATTTGCACCGACTTTATCTTATACTTTTTTTGCTAAATTGTCAAACTCTTGCAGATTTCTTAAAACACATTCAAGTTTATCTATTTGTATCATATTTGGGCCATCACTTGGTGCATTGTCTGGATTTTGGTGAGTTTCTATAAACACCCCTGCAACACCAACGGAAATAGCTGCCCTTGCTAAAATAGGAGCAAACTCTCTTTGCCCGCCACTTGTAGCA
>CAYYLE010000020.1:0-6634 GCA_964472375.1 uncultured Rickettsiales bacterium | reverse complement strand
AATAGCTGCCCTTGCTAAAATAGGAGCAAACTCTCTTTGCCCGCCACTTGTAGCACCTAAGCCACCTGGCTGTTGCACCGAGTGGGTTGCATCAAATATTATAGGGTAAGATGTTTGTGCCATAATAGGAAGCGACCTCATATCACTAACTAATGTATTATAACCAAAACTTGCACCTCTTTCACAAAGCATTATATTTTTACTACCAAAGCTTTCAACTTTTTCTACAACATTTTTCATATCCCATGGTGCTAAAAACTGCCCCTTTTTAATATTTAAAACCCTACCTGTTTCAGCAGCTGCTTTTAAAAGGTCTGTTTGACGACATAAAAAAGCAGGAATTTGCAATACATCTACAACTTCTGCTACTTCTTTACACTGCCCGCTTTCGTGTATATCTGTGATTATAGGAACATTATACTTTTTCTTAAGCTCTTGAAAAACCTCTAAAGACTTAGAAAGCCCTAATCCCCTTGTTGACTTTGTGCTACTTCTGTTTGCTTTATCAAAAGAGCTTTTATATATAAGGTTTATATTTAACTTTTTAGTAATTTTTAAAATTTCTTCTGCCATGAAAAAAGCATGGTCTTTGCTTTCTAAAACACAAGGACCTGCAATTAATGTAAAAGGCTTGTTGTTTGATATTTCAATATCTTTAACTTTTACACTTGTGGCTTTTTCGTACATTTTTTTAACCTTTTTATTGCTTATTTGTTAATTCTTGTTTTGTGGCAAGAGTTTTTTAAAAGCTTCTTGCTTTGTTTATTATTATATAACTTTATAAAAGGTTTTTGTTTAAAAAAATATAAAAGCTAACCTATATAAAAATGTGTAATTTATATTACAATTCTTGCATTAAATAATAATAGAAGCAATTAATTAACATGAGTCAAATTCAAGAGTTTTCTTATCTAACAACTGAAAAACTAAATCACTATGTTTATGCTTTTATTGATAAAGACACTAATAAAATACACTATATTGGCAAGGGTCAAAACCAAAGAGTATTTGAAAGCTTAAATGAAAAAAATAACCAGTCTAATAATATTCTTCAAGCATACATACTAAGACACGGTTTAACTGAAAATAAAGCACTTACATTAGAAGCAAGCTTGATTAATGTATTGCCTTATTTTTCATTTTCTAATTTACCTTTTAATAGCAAAGATGGAGAGCATAACAAGGATTTAGGAGTTGATTTAGCTTGAGAATATAGAAGCTAAATACAAAGCAGATGAAATTCATGAAAAAGATATTAAACACAAAGTATTAGTAGTTTATGTTCACAACTCTGTTAATGCAATTGAAACTAAATTAACAGAAGTTGGACTTTATAAATGCTCTCGTAAGGCTTGGTCAGTTAGTGAAGAAAGAGTTAAAAAAGCTGACTTTGTGATTGCTAGATACAAAGGAGGTTTAATAAAAGAAATATATAAACCTAAAATGTGGTACAAATACCCAACAGATGATGGGTCAAATCGTTATGCTTTTAAAGGTGATGTTGTTATTGATAATAATGTTAGAGAACTATATATAAACAAAGTATTAAAGTTAACACAAGAATCAAGGGGCTGGCCTACAAGATACATAAATATATAATACACCAATTAGCAATCAAAAAAACCAAAAAGCAACAAGGCTACAAGCCCCCTACCTTTTGGGTTTAAAAAATAAACAAGTAAGAACTTAAAGCTTTAAACAAAAGCTACAAACATACTTTTAATCTTTTACGCGTTTAAAAAAACAACCTAGCCTTTCTTATTGTCGTAGCAAGCTTTTACAAAGCTATCAAACAATGGGTCAGGGTTAAAAGGTGTAGATGTTAACTCTGGGTGGTATTGCACACAAACAAACCAAGGGTGGTTTGTAAGCTCACCAATTTCAGGCAATAAACCATCTGGAGAAAGACCTGAAAACTCAAAGCCAGCTTCTTTTGATAAGCGGTCTTTATAATCTATATTAATTTCATATCTATGGCGGTGTCTACCTTTAATGTCTTCTTTTCCATAAATTTCATAAGCTTTAGACCCCTTAGTGATTTTACAAGGGTAAGCACCCATTCTCATTGTGCCACCAAGGTTGCTTTTTTCGTCTCTTTTTACAAGGTTGCCTTCTTGTTCCCATTCGGTCATTAAACCTACAACATTTATACCATTTTCATCTTTTGAGAACTCTGAAGATGTAGCGTTTTTAATACCTAAAACATTACGGCAAATTTCTATAACAGCAAGCTGAAAACCATAACAGATACCAAACACGGGCTTGTTGGCTTTTCTTGCATATGATATAGCGTTAATTTTACCTTCAACACCTCTATTACCAAAACCACCTGGTACAAAAATACCATCAAAGTCTTTAAACTCTTTAGCTATCTCATCACTTGTTTTGTTGTCAAGGTTTTCAGATTCAACATTAACAAGGTTAACTTTTATATTGTGCTTAATAGAAGCATGAAAAAAAGCCTCATAAACAGATTTATAAGCATCTTTTAGCTTGGTGTATTTACCAACAAAGGCAATTTTAATTTCTTTATCAGTATCTTTTAAAGCACTAACTTTTTGCTCAATATCATACCAAGGAGAAAAATTAGCTTCTTTATTTTCTAAACCAAAATGCTCTATTACTCTTTCATCAAGACCTTCTTTATGGTAAGCAAGAGGTATTTTATATATATGGTCAATATCAAGTGCTTGCACCACATTTTTGTAAGGAACATTACAAAATAATGAGATTTTCTCTCTTTCTTGCTTGCTTAAGGCATAAGAAGAACGGCACATTATCAAATCAGGCGATATCCCTATACCTAAAAGCTCTTTTACAGAGTGTTGTGTTGGCTTGGTTTTAAGCTCTTGAGATGAAGGTAAGTAAGGCACATATGTTAAATGTATAAACATAACATTTTCTTTGCCGTACTTAGAGGCGATTTGCCTTGCGCTTTCTAAAAATGGTAGTGCTTCAATGTCGCCAACAGTTCCGCCGATTTCAGATATTACAAAATCGTACTTTTCTTTATCATGCTCAATCCAGTCTTTAATTTCATTGGTAATGTGAGGAATAACCTGAATAGTAGAGCCTAAATATTTACCTTGTCTTTCTTTTTTTAAAACACTTTGATAAATACGCCCTGTTGTACATGTATCTCTTTTAGAGCTTTTATTTTCAGTAAATCTTTCATAATGCCCAAGGTCAAGGTCAGATTCTGCACCATCTTCAGTTACAAAAACTTCACCGTGTTCATAAGGGCTCATTGTTCCTGGGTCAATATTTAAATAAGGGTCAAACTTACGCATTTTGACATTATAGCCCCTTAATTTAAGCAAACTACCAAGCGATGATGATACAATCCCTTTTCCTAAAGAAGAAACAACACCACCTGTTATAAAAATAAACCTCATTTTAATATAGCCCCGTTACAAAAAAATTACTTATGTTTTGAATATTTTATAAAAGTGTATTTAATTTTACTCAACAGGAACAAGAGGTTTATCTTCTTCTGAAGTTGCTTCACCTTCTTGCTCAATAATTGTTTTTTCTACTTCATCTGCAATAGAGCTACCAAAATTACCTTGCGAATAAAAAACAATAGCTAAAACAATGCTACTTGTAAAAAAAGCAATCACAACATACATTGTTAACTTATTAAGAAAAGAGTTCATATTATATGTTACACCTTTCATAACACGCTCTGCACCGCCACTAAATAAGCTTGCACCACCTTCTGATTTTTGAATAATTACAAGACCTATAAGAGCAAGTGAAATTACAACATGAACAACTAGTAATAAGGTTACCATTTTTTAAATTTTCCTTCTTGATATAAAAATAAAATATATTTTATTAAATGTTAAACTTACTTTGTTAAAGCAATTGCAGATTTAATAATACTTACAAAGCTTTCTGCTTTTAAAGAAGCACCACCTATTAAAGCACCATTTACATGGTTAATTGCTAAAATATCGTCTGCGTTTTTATCGTTTAAAGACCCACCGTATAATATTTTTATTGCAGAGCCTTCTTTTTCACCATAGCAAGATTGCAGGTGTTTTCTTATATAGCTATGTACTTCTGCAATTTCATCTAGTGTTGGGGTTACAGATGTGCCAATTGCCCATACAGGCTCATAAGCTATTACAAGGTTTTTAGTATCTAATCCTTCTTCTGGTAAGCTTTTTGAAAGCTGTTTTAAGATAATTTCTTTAGTAAAACCACCTTCTTTATCTTCTAGTGTTTCACCTATACAAACTATTGCTTTTAGTGAGTTTTTAAGGCTAGCTTCAACTTTTTTGCTAACTGTTTCATCATCTTCATTAAATATACTTCTTCTTTCAGAGTGACCTAAAATAACATAATCAACAGATAAATCTTTAAGCATTTCTGCACTTATCTCACCTGTAAATGCTCCTTTTGATTCGTAATAACAATTTTGAGCACCTAAGCTAAAAGTGTTATTTTCAGCAATAGCCGATGAAACAGAAGAAAGTAAAGTATAAGGAACACAAAAAACAGAAGATACATTTTCAGAGCTTACACCGTTAGTATTTACCAAAATAGAAGACACAAGATTTCTTGCTTCTTCTTGCAAACAATTCATTTTCCAGTTAGCAACAATTAATTTTTGATTCATTTTTTCAACTCAATAAAAACTTTAAATACACAATACATAAAAGTATAAAGCATAAAGCATTTATGTTGCAAACTAAAAAATATCTTAAATGAAAAATTAAAAAGTTAATTAATATTGATTTTATTAGCTAGAGGTGTATTATTTATATGTACTATGTAAATATAATATCTGACAAATCATTACAAAAAAATAATTAGGTTAAAATATGAAGCTTTCAACTTTTAAACCATCTCTTAAAAAAATAATCATTGTTGCAGCTTGTCTTCTTTTAATAGTTGCTTTTATACCTTTTTCTGGCTCTAATATGGGTGCTTCTAAGGTTTCTTCAGCTGTTAAGGTTGGTAAATACAACATTAACCCAAATACAATAAAGGCTGAAATAGCAAACTATATGCAAATGTACCAAATGCAAGGAATGCAACCAAGCCAACAAGATATATACAACATACTTAACTACTCTTTACAAAACAATGTTGTAAAATATTTATATATCAATGAAGCTGACAAGCTAGGTATACAAATTGATGGTAGTATTTTAAACAACTTAATTGCTACAAACCCTTACTTTCAAAATGAAGAAGGTAAATTTGATAAAGAAAGATTTGCACAGCTTATAAACTCACAGTTTAAAAATGAAAGTGAGTTTAAAAAAGCTTTAGCAACTGATGTTGTTCTTACAATGTTTAGCTCGGCTCTTAGCACTAGTTTAGAACTACCTAATGATGTTTTAGACTATGCTTACAAGGGTTTAACTCAAACTCGTAATATTGAGTATGTTGCAATTAATAAACGCAAAATAACAGATATTCCTGAAATTACTCAAGAGTTTATTGATAAAACTTATCAAGATAGCAAAGCAGAATTTACTGTGCCAGAATACAGAAGTGCTGAAGTTATCTATTTTGATATCACTAAGCTTGCAAAAGCAAAACCAAGCAATGAAGAAGTAAATAAATACTACAACGATAACATTGCAAACTACCGCGAAGAAGATTTATATGATATTTCTCAAGCTGTATTTGCTGATGAAAAATCAGCAAAAGAAATGGAAGCTAAAATAAAAGCTTCTGAAATTGATGAAAAAAGTGAAGAATTTGTTGACCTTGGCAGTGTAGGAAAGTCTTCTATTCAGGCAGTTTACAACCACAACATTGCTAACCAAAAAGTTGGTAGTTTTTCAAAAGTTTTAAAAACTAATGCTGGTTATAGTATCTTGTTTTTAAAGCATGTAGTTGATGGTAGAACAATACCACTTTCTGAAGTGAGAGAAGGTATTGAAAGCAACCTTGCTGCACAAAAACAACAACTTTTGATTGACAATACTAAGCTTGCTCTTAGCAGTAAAGCAAAAGATGCTAATTTAGCCGACCTTGCAAAGCAAGAAGCTTTATTTTCTTATGCAAAATATGAAAATATAGACAACAAAGGCGTAAGTAAAAACAACCAGTTTATTAATGTTTTAGGCTCTAATGCAACTTTAGATGCATTGTTTAGCTTAGGGTTAAACAATAATTCATCTGTAATGCAAGATGGCTCTAATTTCTACATTGTTAAGGTTACTAATATAGAAAAAAGCTTTGTTAAAGCTAAAGAAGATGTAATGCCTTCAATTATTGCTAAATGGCAAGAAAAAGAGCAACACACTAAAGCTATTGAAACTGCTAACGCTATTTTTGCTTCTAGCTCTAATGTTGCAAACCTTAAAGCCGCTGATTACACTGTACAAAAATCTTCTGTTTCTTTATTAGACAACAATAAAGATAGTTTATTTAGCTATGGCAACAAGCAATCATTGTTTAATTTACCTATGCATGAAAATACTATTATAGATAACCCTAACTCTGATTTTGTTGTTGTTGCTAAAGTAGTTGGTATAAGAAGCTCTACTGTTGATAAAAAGCAATACGATGCTTTTAGGTATAACTTTGCTGAACTTTTAAGCCAATTGCCTAATATTTCTTTCTTAAACTACCTTTACAACAGTTATGAAGTTGAAATTAATGAAGAACG
>CAYYLE010000019.1:18190-21094 GCA_964472375.1 uncultured Rickettsiales bacterium | reverse complement strand
AAATAGCAATCTTTCTAAAAGAGAGTTTTTAGAGTTTGAAAATAAAATTCTAAAAAGATAAGTGTTTTTAAATCAACTAAGAGGGTTTATATATACTTACCTTGCACAGTTTAATTAATGCAAGGTTTATTTTTCCCTCTTTATCTTATTTATAGCTCTAGCTTTTCAGCTATTTTTTTGGCAAGTTTTTCAAACTCGCTTTGGTTATAGTTTGCGTTGTTTTCTTTTTCAATATCTTTTTTGATGGGGCTTGTTGTTGTTTGGTCAAGTTCTAGGTTTGTTAAAACTTCTACTTGGTTTAATATTTGTGCTTTTTTATCACTTTTAAAAATCTCTACCTGTTTATCACAGCAAGGGCATTTAAGATAAGCCATATTGTTAATAAGCCCTAGCACATTTATTTTTAGTTTGTTAAGCACATTTAAAGACCTTTGTGTATCTAGCAAGGAAAGTTCTTGTGGGGTGCTAACTAATAAGGCAGTGTCAATTTTTAAGTTTTTTGCAAGGTTAAAGTATATATCGCCTGTGCCTGGTGGCATATCTATTATTAAAATGTCTAAGTTATTCCATGCGGTTTTTTCTATCATCTGGTTTAGGGTTTTGCTAACAATAGAGCTTTTAAAAAAAGCACTTTGGTGGTCTTTTAGTAAAAAACCCATGCTCATTATTTGTATACCATCTTTTGTTGGCGGTATCATTTTTCCATTTTCAGAAAATATTTTTTCTTCTTTTATATTAAACAAAGAAGGAATAGAAGGCCCTTGTATATCACTATCTAGCAAGCCAATTTTCAACCCTTGCTTTTGCAGGCTATAAGCTAGGTTAGCACTAATTGTAGATTTCCCTACACCGCCTTTGCAAGATGTAATAAGAACAATATGTTTAATATTACTTTCTTGCTTTGGGCTTTGTTCTTTGTTTTCATCTTGTTTAGATATAGTAATAAAAACATTATTAACAGCAAAGGCTTTTTTTAGCTCATTATTTATTATAAATTTTAAATCTTGTATTTCGTTGCAATATTTAGAGCTTGCAAAATGGCAATAGCAGTTGTTTTCTTCATCTATTATTGCACTTGCAATAAAATTGCCCAATGCTATATTGTGCCTAGGGTGCTTTATTTTATTTAGCTCTTGCTTTGCTTGGTTAGTTATCAATTTCATTTTTATATTAATTTAAATTTTATATATTTTATTTACATTAGATAATAATATGTTTTATATTTTAAAATAAGATAAATAGTTAAAAGTTGGTTGGTATACATGAAGTTATTTTCTAAAATCCCTAAAATATTTTCTAAGCTTTTAAAAAGCAGAATGGTAAAAATTGTTTTAGTGCTTGGTGCGTTTGTTACTGTGGTTATTTTTTCTAAAGTTGATGCCTTAAGTAGCCTTAAATGGTTAATACAAGGAAAGCAAAGCAATAATACTTATATTAATGTAGAGGAAAAGCCTTCTAGTTTAGTAAATAATGAAGATGCAATGTCTTTTGCAGATAGAGAAAGCTATAACAAAGAGGTTGTTATTCACCAAGGGTTTGCCGACCTTTTAGAGTATGTTATGCCTGCTGTTGTTAGCGTAACAGCTATAAAAGTTATTCAGCCAAATTTAGAGCAAGCACCTGTAACAAACAACCCGTTGCTTGATAGTTTTTTAAAAAACTTTAATATAGGTCCTCGTGAAACAACATCATTAGGTTCGGGTTTTATATTAAATAAAGAAGGTATTATTGTAACAAATAACCATGTTATAGAAGGTGCTAAAGAAGTTAAAATTGTTTTAAGTAACGAGCAAACACTAGATGCACAGATTTTAGCAACTGATAAAATGTCAGACCTTGCAGTATTAAAAGTAGAGCCTAATGGGCAAGATTTACCAACTTTAAACCTTGGTGATTCTTCAAAAATGAGAGTTGGTGATTGGATTATAGCAATAGGCAATCCGTTTGGTTTAGGTGGTTCGGCCTCTACTGGTATAATTTCAGCAATCGGGAGAAACATTAGCATAGGTCCTTACAATGAGTTTATTCAGACAGATGCATCTATAAACAGAGGTAATTCAGGCGGACCAATGATTAATCTTAAAGGTGAAGTTGTAGGGATTAACACAGCAATAGCAAGCCCAACAGGTGGCAGTGTAGGAATTGGCTTTGCTATACCTTCAAATTCGGTTAAAGATATTATCTTGCAATTACTTGAAAGAGGTAGTGTAAAAAGAAGCTGGCTTGGTGTGCAAATTCAAGACCTTGATGAAGGTGTTGCAAACTACTTTGGGTTAGATAAAAATGCAAAAGGTGTTGTAATAACAAATGTTATTGAAGATTCACCTGCTGCTAAAGCAAACCTAAAACCTGGTGATATCATCTTAAGTATAAATGGTGAGCTTGCTTCAAGCTATGGCAAGGTGTTTTCTAAAGTTGCAAACTTAAGACCGCAAAGCGTTGTTAAGCTTGAGGTTTTATCAGGTTCTTCAAAAAAAGAAGTTGAGATTGTGCTTTCAGAAAGACCAGAAGAAAAAGAGCAAGAGGAAGAAACTGCAACTAAAAAAGCAGAAGATACCTTAAGGTATAATTTTAAAGAGCTTGGTATTTCAGTAGTTGAGTTTGATGAAGCTTTAAGAGAAAAGTATAAAATTGAAGGTCAAGAAAATGTGCTTGTTATTGATAAAGTTGACGCTAAGCTAATGAAAGAAAAAGGTATTGTTTCTGGCATGATGATTTTAGAAATCAACAAGCAGAAGGTTAATACTATTTTGCAAATGCAAGATGCTTTAAGTAAATCACAAGACAAGCAAGTTCTTATTTTATTAAAAGCACCTAATGGCTCTAGGGTTTATATGACTTTAAATAAAACTAAATAAGATTTTAATTTTCAGCAAAAGCATATTTTAGAAAGCTAAATTGATT
>CAYYLE010000019.1:6957-18090 GCA_964472375.1 uncultured Rickettsiales bacterium | reverse complement strand
ACTAAATAAGATTTTAATTTTCAGCAAAAGCATATTTTAGAAAGCTAAATTGATTATCTGTTTTAGCTATAAAGTATGCTTTTTAGTAAGGCTATTTTGTATAAAAAGTTACATAGTTAAAGTCTTAAGTAAAGCCTGATTTTATGTTTTAATCTAATTGTATTTATAGTTTGTAAACCTTAGGTATTGTTTAGCTTGTGAATGCGTATTTTTTCTAAAGTTGTGCTTATAGGCTTGATTATTATATGAAAACTTAATACAATGTCTAAATTATTGATATATAAAATTTAATTATTATTTACATAGAGGTTTTTTATGAAAAAAGTTATTTCGGTAATATCGTTTGTGTTATTAGCATTTTCTTTTAATGCAAACGCAAGCAGCATTGATGGTTTTAGAATCACTCCTAATGTAGGAGCTTCTTTTATTACAGGTGAACCTGAATCTAGCATTGGTGGTAATATTGGTATAGATGCTGGTATTATTAAAAAATTAGATGAAAAAAGTGAACTAGAGTTTGGTTTTGGTTTTTCATTCTTAACTCCTGTTAACTATGCACAATCAGGTGCAAATGGTTTAAGTGCAACTTCAGTTAACAATACAGCAATTGATAATATAGAAGGTTCTTCTGTTCCTTTATATGTAAAACTTGGTTACACTAAGTATTTAAACGAAAGCAACTTTATAACAACAGCTTTAAAGCTTGGTTATAATAATGCAACAGGTGGTGATAGAGACTATGTTGCTTATAGTGGTACAATTGCAGGTGATGATTTTACAGAAAAAGAGCAAAACTTTGATACAGAAGGTGGACTATACTTAGGTGCATCAGTTGGTTATGGCTTTAGCAATTTTGTTGTTTCTTTAGATTACCAAATGATTGGTGCTAAAGTTCAAGAAGGGTTAGAGGTAGAAGAGATGAACATAGAAGTTCCTGGATCTGGATACTTTAGAAGTGTTAGTACTACAAACCATGTAGTTGGCTTAAACCTTGCATATAGATTTAATATGTAATTTTTTACACTTTTTAAATAACTTGTATTTTGGTTATTTTTTAAAAACCTCGCTTTTAGCTTATATGCTGACTACGGGGTTTTTTTGTGTCTATTGCAAAAGCAGTAAAAGGCTCTTGCATTGTTTTTTGTGTAAAGATTTTTTCTAGAATATGTTTTCATGCTTTGCAAAAATTGGCTTAGCTGTTTTTTATTAAAAAATACACAATCAGGTAAGTTATTGCTTTATTGCAAATCTGTTTTAAAAAAATAGACAACAAAAAGAAAACAATAAAAGAGCTATTAAAATAATTTTTGATAAAGATATAAAAATTTAGGTAAAAAATAGAATTGCTTTTTTTATATTTATTAAACTGCTAAAAAACTACAAATTTTAATCTATAAGTCTGCAATAGCAATTTTACATTCTTTAAAAACAAAAAACCTTGTAGCTAACCAAAATGTAAAAGGTTAAGCCACAAGGTTTAAAATCAATCAATAAAACACTAATTGTATTTATCTTGCAGTTTTTATTAAACAAAACTTTTTTAAAACTGTGCTTTTAAAGGCTGTTTTTACTGCAAATTAAAAGGCCTTAAGCTTTTGCGTTTGCACCCATGCCGATTATATTATAACCGCCGTCTACAAAGTGGTTTTCACCAGTTACGCCCGAGCCCATATCGCTTAATAAATATAAAGCAGATTTTGCAATATCTTTAGTTGTTACATTTCTTCTTAAAGGAGCATTTTGCTTGTTCCATTCAAGAATATTGTTAAAGTCAGATATACCAGAAGCTGCAAGAGTTTTAATAGGGCCTGCTGATATAGAATTAACCCTTATACTTTTTTGACCTAAATCTTCAGATAAATACATAACACTAGCTTCTAATGCTGCTTTTGCAACACCCATTACATTATAGTTAGGCATTACTTTATTAGCACCAAAGTAACTAAGGGTTAAAATACTAGCACCTTCATTTATAATAGGTTCTGCATGTTTACATAAATTAACAAGAGAGAAACAAGAAATATCCATAGTGTTTAAAAAGTTTTCTCTTGTAGTGTCTACATACTTGCCTTTTAATTCATTTTTGTCAGAAAATGCAACAGAATGAACTAAAAAGTCTATTTTACCAAAATCTTTTTCAGCTTGTGCAAATAGTTCTTTTACAGATGTTTCATCAGTAACATCACAATAAGCAAGCTTTGTGCTTGCATCAATATCACTGCTTAGTTTTTCTAAGCGTTGCTTAATGCTATCTCTTGGGTATGTTAATAAAAGTTCTGCACCTTGCTCGTGCAAAGTTTTAGATATTTCCCAAGCTATTGAGTTGGCATTTGTTACACCTAAAATAATACCTTTTTTTCCCTTCATTAAGTTATTCATGAAAAATACCTCCAACAAATTCCTATTTCATAAATTTTGCATAACTATATATATTACATTAAAATTGAAGCATTAAGGAATATTATTGCAAAAAGTAATTTTTGTTGCTAAATAATTTCTTAAAAATGCTAGTATATAAAATACCTTATTAGTGGTTTTGTGTTTATAAAATTAAAATTCAATTTAGGGTTTTTAAGTTGGCTAAAGATAAAATAGTGTTAAATATCATAGATGGATACAAAGAAGGTGATACTTTAGTAAGCACCAATGCATTTAGTAGCGGGCTATGGAATAACGAAGAAAGAACCTTGACCATTGAAGTTGCACAAAATGAAAGTGTTGAAAATATTTTACAAAGCGTAGAGCTAAAGTCAGACGATAGCAACTCTAAGTTTTTATCAGTTACTTATCAAACAAGTGATACAACCTTTGACCTTGAAGAATTTAATATTACAACATCAGGTAGCTTAGAAAAAGCTGAAGAGGCAGTAGAAGCTACAAAGCAAGACCCAAAACTAAACCAAACAGCACAAGAAAACATAAATATAGATAAAATTTTAAGTGCTAATGAAGGTGCTTTAGAAAGCAAAAAAGAAGAAAGCAACAATATACCACCTAAAGAAGAAGTGCTAATCACTAAAGAAGATGGTGATATTAATCTTGTATCTTCTAGTAGCTATACAAGTATTGAGCAAGCAGATAGCTTGATTAGTAATATAGATGTTAATAATGATGACGCTTCTTTTGAGGCAGGCTTTAGCAATATAGACACCGTAACAGATATAGCATCTTTTTTTGATTTTGAAGCACTGGATATAAAAATTAAAGAAAATACTTAAAGCTTTGATGAAAAACAGCCCATTTGCAATATTTAATAAGTTTTATAATAAGCATTTATCATATTGTAAAGAAAACAGTATTGAAAACCCAAATGCTGTTTATCTTGCCACTTCATCTTCAGATGCAATTCCTACACTTAGGGCGGTTTTAGTAAAAGAAGTAACAAAAGATGGTTTTATTTTTTATACTAATACACAAAGTGTAAAAGGCGCACAATTGCTTGAAAACCCAAATGCAGCAATGCTTTTTCATTGGAACTACAAAGGAATGCAAATAAGGGTAGAAGGCACTGTTAGTTTGCTAAAAAACTCTGAAAGTGATAGCTATTTTGCAACAAGACCAAGAATGAGTAAAATAGGGGCTCATGCCTCTAAGCAATCTCAAGTTATTAAAGTACCTTTAGGATTAATGAAAAGGGTATCCTACTTTACTTTAAGGTTTAAACTAACAAAAGATAAAGACATACCAAGACCATTGCACTGGAAGGGTTTTATTTTAAAACCTAAAAAGTTTGAGTTTTGGCAAGAAGGCAACTTTAGAATTCATAAAAGGCACCAATATAGCCTAAAAGATGGTGCATGGGTTAAGGAAGTACTTTTTCCTTAAAAATAAAATTTTTATAACTTTATAATCAAATTTAAGCAACTAAGGTAGATTAATAAAATATGTTTTACAATAGTGTGTTTGTTTATCTTTCAGGTGTTGACCATTTAGATAGACCAGTGCTTAGAAAAGCAGCTTCAATCGTTTCGCCAGAAAAAGGCTTTATTTATGCACTTTCTTCTTATCCTTCATCTTCTGTAATTGTAGATGTTCCGCTTTCTATAAAGCATGAAAAATTTTCTAACTTAATGCAAAATTTTGAAGAAAAAAAACGGAATTTTAAACAAAATGTTTCAAAAATCATTAACGAAGTATGTGAAGATTTTAACCTTGATATTGTAAAAAGTGAGCTTGAAGTTAAAGATAAAGCAGGCATTCAAGTAAGGTTTCAAGAAGGTTTTTCAGCTGACCACATAAAATTTTATGGTCGTTTAGCAGATGTTATAGTGCTTTCAAAACCTGATACACTTTCATTTTTTACCTCTGATAGAATGAGAAGGTTTAAAAATGCCATCTATCACACAGGTAGACCAATTTTTATGGTGCCAAGCAACCGTAAAAACAAAAGCTATAAATACTTGCAAGAAAAACACCTAGCAGTAATGTGGAATGGAAGCAACAGCTGTGCAAGAAGCCTTACTAACCTTAACTACATGTTTGCAAAGTCTAAACCTAAAAAAATAACAGCTATTATTACAAAAGATGAAGTTAACCCTAAGAAAGTTGCTAAAATCTTTAAAGAAAAATACCTAAGACTTGGCATTGAAAGTAAGATAATTTATCTTGATACAAGGCTTAGGTACTCTGCAAAAAAAGTTTTAGAAATTTGTGATAAACAAGATGTTGATACACTTGTTACGGCTTCTTTTAGTAGAGGCGGGGTGTGGAAGCAAATTTTTGTTGGTGGCTACACCAAAGAGATTATAGAAAATTCTAATATTCCTTTGCTTACAAACAAGTAAAGCAATTTTAATTTAGCCAATATAGTTAAAGTTAATAATATATTAACTAACATGCTTTATAACACTTTTTATACAAAGGAGTATTTTATGAAGCGTTTTTGCACAAAAATAGCAATTATTGTTACAAGTTGTCTTGCAAGTTTTACCCTATATGCTGATGATATTTATGATAACTTTTCTAATGAGTTCAAAGCATACTTAGAATCAAAGCACATTGGCTACTATGAAGAAACAAATAATCTTTTAGAGCAAGCTTATGATATTGTGCTAAAAAACTATGTTCTTGTGTTGTCAGATGCCGATAAAGAAAAAATGCTAAATAATGTTCTTGTAGAAAGTAAAAGAATGCTAGAGCAAGAAAGCGGGCAAAATCTTACAAAAGAAGACTTTGTAGAGTTTGTAATGGCATCTTTACTTAATGGGTTAGATAACCACAGCATTTGGCTAAATAAAGAAGCAACAAATGCCTTTAATTCCCAGCTTGATGGCTCTTATAAGGGTATTGGGGTTGCAATTAATGTAGATAAAGAAACAGAAAACATTATGGTTGCACAGGTGTATAGTGGCTCAAGTGCTGACCTTGCAGGAATAAAAGCAGGCGATATTATACTAAAAGTAAATGGTATAAATGTAGAAAAAGGTAGCACAGACCAAGTTGCAGCATTAATAAGAGGTAAAAAAGGGACCTATGTAAGGCTTGTGGTTGAAAGAATGTTCCACAATGGTGAAAAAACAACAAATACATATGAAGTAAAAAGGGATATTGTTAACCTTGTAAGCTCTAGCATATCATTTATTAATGATGATATTTTATATGTAGATATAGATTACTTTAACAGACCTGTTTTAACTCAATTTAATGAGTTTATAGAAAACAACAAAAAACCATACAAAGCAGTCATTTTTGACCTAAGAGATAACCCAGGTGGTTTGTTTTATGAAACCATCCAGATATTAAACTCAATAATAGATGACAGTGTTGTGGTTTCTGTAAAAATTCCGGGAGAAGAAAGCCCAGTAAGCTATGTTTCTCGCACTGGTAGAGCTTTTAACAAAGAAACACAAATTATTGTACTTGTAAATGAGCTAACAGCATCTTCAGCAGAGATTTTTGCAGGAGCAATGCAAGATAATGGTATAGCTGTGATAATGGGTGAAAACACATATGGCAAAGGCTCTATACAAACAATATTTGACCTAAAAGACAACAGTGCCTTAAAGATTACCACAGAGCTTTTTTATACCCCAGAGCAATACTCAATACAAAACCAAGGCGTAGTGCCAGATATTGCAGTGGTAAATACAAGATTGCAGATTAAAGATAAAGCTTTAAAAGAAAGCAATAGTGTCTTAGATAAAGAGTTCCGTAAAACAAATGTAAAAACAAGCTCTCGCTTAGATATTGATGATTGCAGTTCTTACAAAGGAGATTCTTTTTTAGGTTGTGCTATTGATTACTTATCAAGAGATAGTTAAAAGTATGATAGTATATAAAAATGCAAGCACTTGACTTTAGGGTTTTTATTTCTGTTTTACCAATTTCGATTACTGTTACTATGGTTGGCATGCCTGTTATTGGTGTTTTAAACGGTATACTAGAGTTTATAAATAAACCAAACTTAGATTTATACATAAGTACTTATTTAAGTTTGCCTTTTTTAATTATTGTATTTGTTATTCTTTCTAGCAATTTTCTTGTAAGTAGGTATTCGGTAAAAAGCTTGCTTATGATTGCCCTTTATTTGTATATTGTAAGTGGTTTAGGTAGCTACTATGCAAACAATGAAGTATCACTTATGTTTTTTAGGTGCCTTACAGGTATTGCAGCAGGTATTATTTTGCCTCTTTCAACAGGTGTAATAAGCATTTTTTACGATGGTGAAAAAAGGTTTAGAGCCCTTAGGTATTTTACAGTTCTTTCAGTTGCAAGCGGTATATTTATGTTGCTTGTTTCGGCTTTTCTTTCTATGTTTTCTTGGCGTTTTATATTCTTTATTTATATTTTAGCAGTTATTCCTTTTCTTACTGTTGCTATTTTCTTTCCTGATAAAGAGCTAAAAGAAAAAATGCTAGCAAACAAAGCTGTGCAAAAAAGTAATAAAAAACACAAAAATAACCAAGTAAGTCTTGCAGATATTAATTTTTCTGCTTGGAGGGTTATTCTTAAATATTTTTTAATCTCTATTGTTTCATTTTTCTTTTTAGGCAATATGGGTTTTTATATAAAGCAACATGGGTTAGGGTCTAACACTGTGCTTTTTACAGCACAATCTTTCTATCTTTTAGGCTCTTTTGTATCTAGCTTTATTTTAATTTATGTACAAAAGTTTTTTAAAGCAGATATCTACTTTGTGTATTCTTTGCTTATATCAATAGGGTGTTTAACTATTTGGTATTTCGCCCCTTCTATTTGGCTTTTGGTTGCTATATCTTTTTTAATTGGCTATGGTTATGGTGGCATAGGTTTGTTTTTTAACAACTATATAATTCATCTATTGCCTGTCAATGCTCGTGTTTTGGGGGTTTCATTAAATTATAGTGCAATGTTTTTAGGGCAGTTTGCAATGCCTTTTGTAGCTTTGTATATTAAGAATCTTTTTAATATAGAATCTCTTTTAGAGCTTTACAGCATAATGGGGGCTTTAGGGGTTTTATTGTCTTTTATGTCGGTGCTAGATATTTTATTTTCAAAGCTTAAAAAACAATAAATCAATAAATAGGTAATAAAAAACCAAGCCTAGAGAAATATCTTTCTCTAAAAACTTGGTTTGTTTAAAAGCTATATAGTTAAAGCTAAAAAGACCTAAAAACCTTCTTGGTCAAGTCTTCTGCGTTCAAGCTTTCTAATGCGACGAACAGCTTCTGCTTTTTTGCGTAAACGCTTCTTTGTAGGTTTTTCGTAAGTTGTAATTAACTTTATCTGACGAAAAATGCCTTCACGCTGCATTCGTTTTTTAAGAATGCGCAAAGCTTGGTCAACATTATTGTTGCGTACATTTACCTGCATACATATCACCTCCAATACGAGAGCTATTCTAACATAAGTTAAACTAAAGTTATAAAAGTTTTGCAATAAAAAATATTTTTCTTTATTTAAATGTTGTAAAATAGACATGAGTTACATGAAAAATAAAAAAAGATTGTAAAAAAGCTAAGTTTTGTAAACTAAAACCAAAAATTTTAGAGGTAAATATGTCTAGCATTAAAAAAATAGGGCTACTTACAAGTGGTGGTGATTGTGCAGGGTTAAATACAGCAATTAGAGCTGTTGTAAAAAGTGCTTTTTCTCGTGGATGGGAAGTTTATGGAATCAAGCAAGGTACCGTTGGGTTAATGGAAAGACCACTAAGCTATATAAAGTTTGAAGAAGAGATGCTAGGCGACCTTATAAGAAGAGGTGGTACTGTTTTAGGCTCTGTAAACAAAGGCGATCCATTTGGTGAAACAGAGCTAGAAAATGGTGAAAAAAGAGACAACGCACAAAGCTTTATTGATGGTTATAGAGAGCTAGGGCTAGATGCACTTATTGGCATAGGTGGCGATGGCAGTATGAGAATTATTGATACTTTGGCTAAAAAAGGTGGAATTAAATTTGTAGGCATACCAAAAACTATTGATAACGATGTAGCTTTTAATGATTATGCAATTGGATTTATGACTGCTGTTGAAGTTGTAATAGATGCAATTGACAGACTAAGAACAACAGCACTTAGTCACAATAGAGTGCAGATTTTAGAAGTAATGGGTAGAGATGCAGGGCATTTAGCTTTAAGCTCTGGTATTGCAGGTGGTGCTGATGTTATATTGTTGCCTGAAATTCCTTTTGATGCGAAAAATGTTATTAAAGTAATTGAAAAAAATTATAAACAAGGCTTAAACCATACAATTATTGTATGTTCTGAAGCTGCTAATATGATAGGTGCTGAAAAAATAACAAAAAGCACAGGTAAGTACGGTGGCATTGGTGTAATGCTAGAAGAAAAAATAAGAGAAGCAACAAGCTTTGAAGTAAGGTCTACATCTTTAGGTCATATACAAAGAGGTGGCGATCCTTGTGCATTTGATAGAAGACTAGCAACTGAATTTGGTGTTAAAGCAGTAGAGTTGCTTGCACAAGGAGAAACAGGCTATGTTGTAACACTACAAGGCAATGAGCTTGTTCCTACATTGCTTGATAAAATTGCAGGCAACTACAATGAAGTTAAAAAAGATTCTCATCTTGTTAATGTTGCAAGAGGTATGGGTATATCTTTAGGTGATGAATAGTTTATTTTTTTTTAAATATCTTTTATTGCAAAAACAAGGTTTGTTTTAGTTAACAAGCCTTGTTTTATATTGCATTAATATAAAGGCTAAAGAATGGACTATGACAACAAAGACGATGTAGAAATATGTTATAGCAAAGGCAAAAATACAAGCAAGTGCTTAGTTTGTCTTTTATGTAGTAAAGCTTTAGTTAAGCTATAAAAACAAATAAAAAGACCCAAGTTATAGTTTATAGCTTAGGTCTTTTTTTTATGGTTTTATAAAACTTTAGTAATTACTAGGTTTGCAACTGCAAAGCCAACCAAACAAGCAGTAATAACACCAATTAAACCAGGTGCCATAAAGCTGTGGTTAAGTAGGTATTTGCCAATTTTTGTAGTGCCCGAGCGGTCAAAGTTCATAGCGGCAATATCAGAAGGGTAATTAGGAATGAAAAAATACCCATAAACCGCAGGAAACATACCTAACAAAATAACAGGGCTAACACCTGCTGCAAAACCAAGTGGCATTACAAGTAATGTTGTTGCCCCTTGCGAGTTAATAAACACAGACACAAAAAACAATGCAAAGGCAAAAGCCCATGGGGCGTAGTTTACTATATTTTCAGTAATTATTTTCATATCTTCTTGATGAGCACCAAAAAATGTGTTGCTCATCCATGCTATACCAAAAATAACAGTTACTGCCATCATACCCGAGCGAAACACATTGCCTTTAATAATCTTTGCAGGGTTTACTTTTGTTGTTACTAAAATTGCCCCTGCTGTTGCCATAAGAATCATTTGAATTAACAAAGTCATAGGGGCGGGTTTGCCATTTACCATTGGTCGTAGGTTACTAAATTGTGCCAATATTACAATAAAGACTAATGCACACAAAAAAATTACAACAGGCGACCAAGCCTTCCATGTAAAGCTACGGTTTAGCATAGTTTCTTGAGTGTCAAACATATATTTATGCATTTCAGGGTTTTTAAAACGCTCTTGGTATTCTTTATCGTCTTTTAAGTCTTTACCTCTAAATGTAGACCATATTGCAGCAACAATAACCCCTGTAAATGTAGCAGTTACAGAAACTGCAAGAATCATTGCCATAGTAATTCCAGTGCCAAACTCTACTTGTTGGGCTAAAAATGCTGCTGTTGCTGCTGCAACTGGCGATGCTGTAATACCCATTTGAGATGCTATTGAAGATACTGCAACAGCACGCTCGGGGCGAATGCCTTGGCGGTGGGCAATATCTGCAATAATTGGCATCAAGGTATAAACCACATGACCTGTGCCTACCATTGCTGTTAAGCCCCAAGTACATATAGGACCTAATATTGTAATTAATTTAGGGTGTGACCTTAAAAGCCTTTCTGCTTGCATTATCATCCAATCTATTGAGCCTGTTGCTTGCATTGTTGCGGCACAAGAAACCGCTGTAATGATAATTAGCATAACTGTAATAGGTGGATTGCCTGGGTTAAGCCCAAATATGAAAACTAAAATTACAAGACCAATTGCAGGAATTAAACCAAGCCCAAGTCCTGAAACACGAGACCCAAAAAATAAACTACCAAGCACGACCAAAAACTCTAAAGTTATTTTCCATGGACCTATTGCTTGCCAAAGTGGTGTTAAAAATTCCACTTTTTTATCTCCTTTTTTGTTGTGTGGCTTTTTTTTAAGTCTGACCCTAAAGCAATCGATTGTAAACAAAAAAAACTATTAAAATTAGCGATTTTTTATAAAAGCTAGGTATTTTGTGCAGTTTTTGTATTTTTTATTGATTTAGTCTTTTTGTAAGGGTTTGTTTTTTTGATAATGTCATTTAAATAATTATTGTTTTTAAATTAGTGGCTTTATGTTTTTGTGGTGTTTAAGGTGCAAGTGAGTAAAATTATATTTTTGCATCTTATTACTTAAACTTTAAGTGTTTTTAATAAAGTATACATTACTACAAAAGTCTGTTTTAGCTCTTGCTGGTTTTAAAAAAGTGCCTTGCAATTAATGGCTTTTGTTATTCTAATGCCTTAAGGAAAGTAGGAAAGTAGGAAAGTAGGAAAGTAGGAAAGTAGGAAAGTAGGAAAGTAGGAAAG
>CAYYLE010000019.1:6100-6857 GCA_964472375.1 uncultured Rickettsiales bacterium | reverse complement strand
TATAAGGAGATAATTGAAATTATTATTTGTTTTTAAGTCTATAATGCTTGATTGTAGAGGTTTTTTACTATTGTTTGAAGAAAAAGTGAGATATTTGGAAATAAATAAAAATTATATTTTTTTTGCAGTGTCTTGTAAATGTGTGTAAGTAGCAAGGGAGGTGTTGTTTTTATAGGGTTTAGTGTATTTTTAAAAAAGTACATTGCAAAATACTTACTAAAACTTTTTTGCTTAATTAAAGTCTTATTAAGGTATTTTTTTGTACTTGTTTTCACAAATTGCAATAATTTATATCAACTAATGTATTATAAAAAGCTGATATGTGTATTTTTAAGTACTTTTTTAAAAATTGCCTTTATTAAATTTATAATCACAAGCTTTAAGTACGAATATATATAAATTAAAAATAATAGATAGCAAGATAAACTATATAAGCAAAGCTTTGATTATAAGCTTAATATTTGTGCATGAAGAAAGGCAAAACCAACAAACAATATAAAATGTATTCTCTAAAGCAAAAAATTAATTACTTGTTGATTAGGTTTAATTGAAAAATATGTAACTACAATTACAGTAATGCAATAAAGAATAGCAAACGCAGAAAGCACTTTTAAAAATTATAGTGGGCTATTAGGTGGAGGGGGTGTATAAAACCAAGTAACCCTTCTTTTAAAGGTAGTTTTTAATAAAGGGTTACTTGTATTTTATTCTTCTTCAGAATCTTTTTGATATTTTTTAACAGCATCAAGTAAAGCTT
>CAYYLE010000019.1:0-6000 GCA_964472375.1 uncultured Rickettsiales bacterium | reverse complement strand
TTTTATTCTTCTTCAGAATCTTTTTGATATTTTTTAACAGCATCAAGTAAAGCTTCTTCACTACATAAGCCAACAGTTACAGGGTTGTGTGCAACAATGTTATCTATATTTTTATGAGTGCGGTTTTTAATGCTATCAATTGTTTTATTGGTCGTACCAATAAGCTTTGATATTTTGTAATTGCTGATTTTAGGGTGAGTGGTAACAAGCCACAAAACAGCACCAGGAATATCTTTTCTTTTTTTAGTTTTAGTAGTACCAGATTTTTTTAGTGTTTTATCTAGGTATTTGTTTACTTCATCATGTTCGTTGTATTTTAAAATAGCATTAGCATCTTGCTGACACCTTTCTATTTCTTCTTGTGTTACTTCTTTAGTTTCAATAGGGTTAACAGGAACTATATTACCTGATTCTTGGTCGGCTATCATTTTTACTTCTAGTTCATGTAAAGAGCAAAATATTGCTATTTGTTTAAAAGTTAAAGATGTATTTTCAACAAGCCAAACTGCAACGGCCTTAGGCATTAGTAACTTATGCATAATTAAAACCTAATTTTTATGTTTATAATTGTTTTGATTATACCACATAATCACACTAAAATACTTTTGTTTTTTCTAGTTTGGTTTATTCTTCTATTGGCAAAAACACAGTAAACCTAGCACCTTTTAAAGAAGAATTATAGCTATAAAAAACCTTACCTTTATGTTTTTTTATAACTTCTTTAACAATAGCAAGCCCAAGCCCTGTGCCAATATTTGCTTGGTTTTGAGTTCTTGCTTTTTCAGCTTTAAAAAAAGGCAAAAATATTTGCTTTGCATCTTCTTTGGGTATGCCTTTGCCGTTGTCGTCTATATGTATAAAAAGGGCTTTTTTATCTTTTTTTGCCTCTACTATAATGCTACATTTTTCAGCGTGGTTGTAAGCATTGTTTATAAGGTTATAAAAGGCTCGAATCAAGCTAGGTTCGTGGGCTTTTATGCGTATGTTTTTATCAGTTTTAAAGACTATTTCAGGCTTTTTACCAAGTGTTTTTTGCACATTTTCTGCAAGCTCTTTTATAGTGTTGTAAACAAGTGTGCTTTTGGTTTCTTTAATTAATAGTTCTTCACTTAAAAGAGATACATAAGAGTTAATTATATTATCCATTAGTTTAAGCTGGTCGTTAAGTTGGTTTTTAATAGCCATGTTATCTTCTAGCCCTATCATTAGCTTTATTTTTGTAATAGGTGTTTTAAGGTCGTGAGATATAGCCCCCAAAAGCAAACTTTTTTGTTCAATATAGCTTTTTATATCATTTTTCATTTTATTAAAAGATAAAGAAGCAATTCTAATTTCACTTGCTCCTCTTATGCTAAGGTCTTTTACTTCTTCACCTTTACCAAAGTTTCTTGCTGCTCTTGCTAGCTGTTTTAAAGGCATTAGCTGTCTGTTTGTTATTATTGTTGCAATAATAGTAAGAAAAATACTTAAGGCAATCATAACAAATGAAAGCATTGCAACAGAAGAGCTAGAAACCAAAGAAGAGCTAAAGCTGTTAACAAGCCAACCATATTTACTATGGTAGTATATGTAAATATCATAATCAGGCGATATATGTTTTTTTAGTGAAAACGCATGTTTTTTTACCATTACCACTTTGTATTTATTTTTATCGTAGCGAGATTGTAAAAGTTGTTCTAGCAAGGAAGTGGTTTTATTTTTAACGCCAAATCTTTCATCAATTATGGCTTCTTTGGGTATTATTTTCATGTTAAAGCTAAAATAACTTGCATCTGCAAGAATTTTATCAGCTTCTTCTAGGCTGTTGGTGTTCCTTATGCTTTCATTTAAAAAGTAAAAATCACTAAAAGTTAAAGATACTAGCTTGTATCTTATTTTGTCCCAATGGTTTGAGTAAAGCAAAACAGTAAGGATTGTAAAATTCAATACAAGTGAGATTAGCAGTATATAAACACTGCGGGTTAGCAGTTTTTTTGGGTAGATTTTTCTTTTTATGTATTCAATAGGGTGCATTTTAAAGGTTTACTACTAGCATGTATCCTTTGTTTCTTATGGTTTTTATTACAATATCTTCACCAATGTTTCTTTTTAGGTAGTCGCGTAACCTCATAATAGTAACATTTAAGGTATTTATTGTTTCTATACTGTAATCTTTATTAATGGCTTGCACAATTTCTTTTTTGCTAATTTCATTGTTGTAGTTTTTAAAAAGCACAACAAAAATAACATGGGCAGATTCAGAAAGCTCTATTGATTTGCCATTAATTTGAAGTTTTCTTAGTTTAGGGTTGTAAAAAATTTCATCGTTATATTTTATAACAGTTTCATTTATACTTTGATTGGATTTGCTTTGGCTTTCATTTCTTTTGCTAACATTATTGATTCTTAAAAGCAGTTCTTCAGGCTCAAAAGGCTTGCCTAAATAATCATCAGCACCTATTGAAAGCCCTTCTATTCTTTTTTCAACATCGCTATATGCACTTAGCATAATAACAGGAAGTAAATGATTGTCTTTTCTTATATTTTTTAAGAATGTAAAGCCATTTTCATCAGGCATTAAATAGTCAAGGATTATGCAGTCAAAACTATTTTCTTTTATAAGGGCATAAGCTTTTTTAGTAGCTTCAAGGTAAGTAACTTTGCAGTTTAAGTTTTTTTCAAGGTATTTTGTTAAAAGTACCCCAATGTCTTTATCATCATCTATTAAAAGAATATTAAGCATTTTTAGACAGTGCCTTTTTAATAGCTTCTACTGCTTCTTCTTTAGAGTTTGCAATTTCATAAAGTTTTTTATCATCTTCACAAATTAAAGTTTGAGAAGCAAGTTGGTTTATAAAAGATATTAGGTCTTTATAAAACTCACCATCATAAAAAATAATTGGAATTTTTCTTGTAACTTTTTTTGTCTGTATAAGGGTTAGAGTTTCAAATAGTTCATCAAGCGTGCCAAATCCACCTGGGCAAATTACAATTACTTTTGCTGTTTTTAGCATCCAATATTTGCGACAAAAAAAGTATTGGTAGTTAAAAGATAAACTAGGGGTTATGTATTTATTGTGTTTTTGCTCAAAAGGTAGCTTAATATTAAAACCAATGTTTTTTAGTTTAGCATTGTAGGCACCTTTGTTTGCTGCTTCCATAATACCAGGACCACCGCCTGATGCTACAAGGTATTTTTTTTCAAGCTTTTGTTCTTTTATCCACTTTGATACTTCATAACTTATGCTACAAGTATCATCATAATATTTAGAGATTTTAGCATCGTCTTCTTTTTTGCTTTTAATACGAGCAGAGCCAAAAAATAACACAGTGCCAGAAACACCGCCTATAACTTTTAATTTTATAAAGCTTAATACAAACTCTAAAGCTATTTGTAGAACACTAAGCAAAGCAATTTTCCTTTTATTTTTCAGAACTCATAATAATTTTAATACCTTTAGAAATATACTGATAGCCTGTTATAACTGTCATAATTCCTGATATCCAAAAAAGCACAACACCTACTACAAAAGCATCTAGTTTAAAAAGTACAAAGTCAACTTCTAGGCTTACAATTAAAAAACCTAAAGATATTAGTTGAATGGTTGTTTTACTTTTTGCCATAAAAGTAGGAGGCATAGAAAAAGAGTGATTTTGTGCAAGGTACTCTCTAAACCCAGCAACAACAAACTCGCGTGATATTATAAGAATAACAGGAATAATAATAAACTTAGCTAAAATTGGGTCTCTTGCAAGTAGTATTACTATTATTATAGTAAAGATTATTTTATCAGCAATTGGGTCTAAAACTCTACCTAAAGAGCTTTCAATATTATATTTGCGAGCAATAAAGCCATCTAAGAAATCAGTTATAGCCAAAAGTGCAAATATACCAAGCAGCACAAATCTAAATAAGTTGCTATCATAATAAATTGCAATAGCAAAAATAGGTAAACATAAAATGCGTGCAATAGTTAATAAATTTGGAATGTTTTTCAATTTTTTTTAACTGACTATTTTTGTTGGATAATACCTTAAAATAATAGATTATTATGTAGTTTAATGCAAACGTTTATGAATTTTTATTGCAAGTGTTTTACTTATGTTTTGTACTTTTGCTATATCTTCCACTTTTGCTTGCATTAACCCTTGAACAGAACCAAAGTGAGAAAGTAAAATCTGCCTTCTTTTTTTGCCAACACCTTCAATATCTTCAAGTGGGTTTTTAAACATTTGCTTCATTCTTTTTTTGCGGTGGCTTGTAATTGCAAAGCGGTGGACTTCATCTCTAATATATTGTAAAAAATGCAAAGTATTGTTGTCTTTATCTAACTTAATTGGGTTTTTGTAAAACTGGTATATTATCTCTTCTTTTGCATTGCGGTCAGGTCCTTTAGAAAGTGCTATAACATTTACAAGATGCAAAGCTTTGTGTTTTTTTAGTATGTATTCTAAAACCCCAAGCTGACCTTTACCGCCATCTAAAACTATTAAGCTAGGGAAGTTGTCTTCTAATAAAGCTTTTTTTACTCTTCTTTCTAGCACATGCCCCATCATTGCATAGTCGTCTTTTGTGTCTACTTTTTCATCTTTTATAGAAAATATTTTATATTTACTTTTGTTAAAGCCTTTAGTATCTACATAAACCATTGCACCAAGGGCAGATGCACCTTGGAAGTGGCTGTTGTCATAAAGCTCTATGCTTTTTATTGGGTCTTTTAAGCCAATTGTTTCTTGTAGGTTTTTAAAATCTTCAACCCATTTACTTTTTTTTCTTGTTTGTGCTTGCAAGGTACTTTCAAGGTTAAACTGTAAATGTTGCATTATTTGCTTGTAGGGGTTTTGCAAGCATCTTTTAAGCCCTGTATTGCAGTTGTATAGTTTGTTAAAGGCTTTGTTTATGCTTGTAAGGTCGGTAAATTTATCACTTACATATATGTTTTGTGGTATTTCTTTATTATTGTAAAAGTCAAAAATAAATCTTTCTAAAATATTATATTCGCTTTCTTCTTCTGCATTTTCAGGAAAGAAAGATAAAAACCCATTGTTATGACCGTTTCTAAAAATCACTACACCAATGCCTATATTTTTGCCTTGTTTTAAAATATCAACAAAATCACAATTTTGCTCGTTGTTTAGGTTTACATATTGTTTAGATTGTATTTTAGTCAGTGCCTGTATGCGGTCTCTGTAAATTATTGCTTTTTCAAAGTCTTCATTTTGCGATGCAGTCTCCATTTCTTCTGTTAGGCTTGCCCATAGTTTTTTGTTTTTGCCATCTAAGAAAGCAACAGCTTGGTTTACAGCTTCTTTATATTGCTCTTTATTTATTTTTTTAACACAAGGTCCACTACAATGTTTTATTTGGTATAGCATGCATGGTCTTTGCCTAGTTTCAAAAAAATAATCACTACATGTGCGAAGTTTAAAAGTTTTTTGCAAAAAATCTACACTGTTTGTAACATCTTGCGAGCTAGCAAAAGGACCATACAGCTTTTTATCGCCTGTTGTGTACCTTACTCTTACTTTTCTTATTCGTGGGTAGTCTTCTTTTCCTATTTCTATATAGGGGAAGGTTTTATCATCTTTTAATAAAATATTATATTTTGGTTTGTGTTTTCTTACTAAAATTGCTTCTAAAATTAAGGCTTCTTCTTCGTTAGATGTTAGCTGAAGCTCAATATCTGCAACTTGGTTAACTAAGTAGTAGTTTTTTGCTAGGATTTGTTGCTCTTTTGTGTACGAATATAATCTTTTTTTCAGGTTTTTTGCTTTACCAACATAAATAATATGCCCTAATTCGTTTTTCATTTTATAAATGCCACTTGTTTCGGGGGCTTCTTTATAAAACTTTGTAATAAAACCAACGCCTATTGTTTTTTCTTTTTCTTTCAACTAACTTTAGCCTTTTATAGTTTTTTGTGTTTGTAAATAAAGAATATGTGTTTATAGAAAATATTGCAAATGTAATAAAAGCCATATTTTTAAAAAAAATAGCGTAATTTTTCATACCCTAAACAA
>CAYYLE010000018.1:13512-25212 GCA_964472375.1 uncultured Rickettsiales bacterium | reverse complement strand
TACAAAGAAAACGAAGACCCACACCCACATTTGCTTTCAGCATTAGGAACATTAAGCCAAAAGTACGAGCCCATAATATTGTTAGTAAACTCAACAGTAGAGCCATTAATAAGCTCTAAAGAGGTGCTATCAACCACAACTTTTAGCTCTTTACCCTCATGGGTTAGGTTTATTTCTATATCATCATCTTCTAGTTTATCTTCAATTGCAAAAGAGCTTTGAAAACCAGCACAACCACCGCTTTGTATACTTACCCTTAAAAAACTATTTTTACTACGAGTTTGCATAATTTCATAAATTCTTTGTTTTGCAGGGTCTGAAATAGTTATACTGTGTGTCATATTTTTTAAAAAATTGTTTTTGTTTACTTTAAGTTTTACTATATTTGCTTTTTAATCACAAGTAAAATGCTTTCTAATTGCAGGTAAAATAAAAAAGGTTAAAACATTATTTACTAAATAGTAATAATATTAGGTTATAATTAAAAAAAAATACATTAAGTTTGTATTTTTTACAAAATAGTTTGCTATAAGGTGTTTTTCATGCTAACAATTACAGAAAAAATTAAACAAAGAGTTTTTAAAAGCTTTAACAAAGTTGCAAGCCAAAATGATTGGGCTTTGCTAAGCGAAGATAAAAATATAGTTATTGAAGAATGTAAAAACCAAGAGCATGGTGATTTTGCAACCAATATAGCTATGATGCATGCAAAAATATTAAGGCAATCGCCACAAAACATAGCAAATAAGCTAATAGAAGAACTTAAAGAAGATGGTTTTTTTACGAAAGTTGAGTTTGCAAACCCAGGCTTTATTAATTTCACACTTAGTGAAAAAGAAACAGCACAAGAGCTTGAAAATATACTAAAAAAGAAAGAGCTTTACTGCCAAAGCGATAAATACAAAGGCAATAAAATACTAGTTGAGTTTGTGTCTGCAAACCCAACAGGTCCTTTGCATATTGGGCATGTAAGAGGGGCTGTTGTTGGTGATATTTTAGCCTCTATGCTTTCTAAAATAGGTTATGATGTTTCTCGTGAGTATTATATAAACGATGCGGGAATGCAAATAAAAACCCTTGCAAACTCTTTGTTTATTAGGTATCAAGAGCTTTGTGGCAAAGAGATTGAACATCCTAAAGATTTTTACCCAGGTGATTATTTAATAGACATTGCAAAACAGCTACACAAAGAACACAGCGAAAAGCTTCTAACACTTACAACTGAAGATTTTGCAGAAAAGTTTGGGGAGTTTGTGGTTGATAATATAATGGATATGATTAAAAAAGACCTTGAACTAATAGGTGTTAAGCATGATTCATTTGTATCAGAAAAAAAGGTTGTAACACAAGAGATTTACAACAAAGTAGATGAAATACTAAACCGCACAGGTAAAAGCTACTACGGTATGCTAGAAAAACCAAAAAGTGTTGATGAAAATGAAGACTATGAGCCTGTTGAGCTAAAACTATTTAAATCAACAGAATTTGGTGATGACACAGACAGAGTGCTTGAAAGGTCAGATGGGTCTTTAACATATTTTGGTAATGATGTTGTTTACCACTACAATAAATATCAACGCGGTTTTACTAAAATGGTTGATGTTTTAGGGGCAGACCACGCAGGCTATGCAAAAAGAGTTAAGGCTTCTGTTTTAGCAACTTCTGAAAAGAACGCAAGCTTAGATGTTACATTTTGTGGTTTGGTTAAGCTTTTAAAAGACGGTAAGCCTTTTAAAATGTCTAAAAGGTCAGGTAACTTTATACTACTAAGAGATTTAGCAGAAGAAGTTGACCAAGATATAATAAGAACCATAATGATTACTCGTAAAAATGAGGTTTTTTTAAACCTTGATGTTGATGCATTAAAAGAGCAAAACAGTAGCAACCCTGTGTTTTATATAAAATATGCTTTTGCTAGGGTTTGCTCGGTTAAAAGAAACCTTGAAAGTAGCTTAGGTATAAGTTTTTCTGAAAAAGAGCTTTTAGAAAGCAATAAAAGTCTTTTAACTCTTGATGTTGAAAAAAGAATAATGAAAAACTTATTTTTGTTTAGCAATAAAATAGAGCAAGCGGCTCTTACAAGCGACCCGAACCGTTTTTATAATTATGTTTACAACCTTGCTTCTTTATTGCATAATTATTGGAGTATAGGTAAACAAGATGGTTCTGCTAGGGTTATTTTGCAAGATAACATAGAGCTTACAAAATCAAGGGTTGCATTATTAGAAGCTTTCAAAACTGTTTTTGAGGCAAGCTTGTCGGTGTTAGGTGTTAATTTATTAGAGGAAATGTAAAGTAAAATGTCTGATAGATACAATAAATATTCTGAAAATAATCTTTTATTTCTTGAAGAAGATAGCAAAAAAGAAGATAAAATTTCAGAAAAGTTGTTAGATGAAGCTTTAAGCAATGAAGATAGAGCTAACTACGATGCATCGCAAGAGCAATCTTATAGAAGAACATATAGAAGCTTTGTAGATTCTGATAAAGCAGTAGAAGATTATATAAACGATACTGAAAAAGCAGAAGATAAAATTCAGTACCAAAAACTTTTTGGTGAAAAAGAACCTATTTTTAGCAAAAAGAATATAAAATCAACAGCAGTTAATATTGCAACAGATGTAAAAAGTGGCGTTATTTGGTTTGCAATGTTCTTTGCTTCTTTATTTGCCTTATATTCTGTATTTTCTGTTTACAATAGTTTAGATGATGATAGCGTTGTAGAATTTGCAGGAAGTGGCTACAAAAAACCATACGATGGTAACTTAGCAAGGGGTGATTTTAAATTCCTAAGCCAAAAAGTAGATTCAGAAGCAAAAAGCAAACTTTTTGAACTATTTAGGCTTAAAAATCCAGAGCCTGTTTCACAAGAAAGTAGCACAAGAGTTGCTTCTAGCTTAAACAGTCTAAATATCACAAATTCTTCAAAAAACCTTATTGAAGATGTGGAAGTGCAAAGTGATAACTTAGCTGTTTCAGATAAAGGAACAGGAAGAGATGAAAGCTATGCAAGGCAAGTGGCAAGAGAATCTTATGAACAAGAAGTAAAAGATATTAAAAGCCTTCTTGAAGCAAGCCAAGGTGCAAGTACCATTTTAGCACTTGATAGCAATGCAAACAATGCGCCTAAACAAACTATGGTTGCAAATGTAGAGCCAGGGCAAATTAAACCAGAAGCTAGAAAAATAAACGAAAAAATAGAAATAATAGCAAGACCAGAAAGTACAGAAGCACCACAGCAAGCACCAAAACAATCTATGTTTGATAAAAAAGTGTGGCAAGTGCAGGTTTATTCAGCATCTTCTATTGGTGAAGCAAGAAAAAAATGGTTAGATTTACAAAAAGTAACCCCAGAGTTGTTTTTAGACCAAAAGTCTCATATTTTAGAAGCTAATGTTGAAGGTAAAATGTATTATAGACTTCGCATAGGTTATGTACATAGTGATGACGGTGGCAAAGGCTATTTTGAAACAAAAAGCCAAGCTGTTAACTTTTGTAACCTTTTACGAGACGAAGGTGTAGACTGCTACCCAACTTTAACAGATTTTAAAGTTTTAAATTAAATTAAACTTTTTAAAAGCCCTTTAAGTAAAAAACAATTACTTTTAGGGTTTTTATTTATAAAGGGTGTTTTTTGTTTGGTGTATCTTACCTTGAAGCACTAGTGTTGCTTTTTGTAGCTGCTTTAATTTTTAAACCAGGTGATGTTATAAAAATAGTTAATTTTTCAAGAGACTTATACGCTAAGATTTTAGAAAATTTAGAGCTTTTTAGAAGACAGCTTAGCAAAAAAGAAATTTTGGGCGATGATTTTGAAGAAGTTGCAGATAAAAAAGATAAAAATAGTTTATAAAAATGCTTAATAATTTAAGTACTAAAGACTTTGTAGAAAACCTAAACCTTTTACGCAAGTATATAGTGCTTTATATTCTTATTTTCTGCCTTTTGTTTGCATTTTCTTTTTATTATATAGAGTATATAGTAAAAGTTTTGGCTTACCCGCTTTTAGAAACCCTAAATTGTAATAATCTTTCTTGCACAAACCTTATTTATACATCTTTTGAAGAAAAGTTTATAAGTTTTATGTACTTAGCCTTTTTTGTGGCTTTGCTTTTGTCTCTTCCTTTTGCTTTTTTTCTAATATGTTCTTTTATTTTCCCTGCTTTATACAAAAGAGAGAAGGTTTTTTATATAATAATAGCACTTTTGTTTTTGCTCTCTTTTTACACAGGTGTTTACTTGTGTTATAAATATTTTCTTGTAAAAATTTGGAGTTTTTTTATTAATTTTGCAAGCCAAGGGGAAGATTTTTATAGCTTTTTACCAAAAATGCAAGAGTATTTTGCTTTTACTAAAAAAATGCTTTTAATTGCAGGCTTAGTTTTTGAAATGCCTTTTATATTAATATTGCTTGGTTTTTTGGGTCTTATAAAGCCAAAGCAACTAAGGTCTTTAAGAAAGTATGTGATTTTTGCATTGTTTGTATTTTCAGCAATAATCACCCCACCAGACCCTTTTAGCCAAATAATTTTAGCTTTATTTCTTATAATATGTTATGAAATTGCTATATATGTTATTATAATTTTGAATAGATTAAAATAAGTAAAAGAGTAAGATTTTAACCATGCATGATATTCACTTTATTCGTAAATTCCCTCAAGATTTTGACAAACTGCTTGAAAAAAGAGATATAAAGCCACTTTCTGAAGAAATATTAAAAAAAGATGCAGAAGTTAGAGCCTTAAAAACACAATCTCAAGAGCTTAGTGCAGAAAGAAATAAGCTTTCTAAAGATATTGGTGTTTTAAAAAGAGAAGGTAAAGATGCCGCAAGCCTTTTAAAGCAAGTTGAAAAAACAAAAGATGAAGAAGTGGAACTAGTAAAAAAAACTAAAGAGCTTGAAAAAGAACTTGAAGATTTTTTGTATCAAGTTCCTAATACTTTATATCATGAAGTTCCTTATGGAGAAAGTGAAGATGAAAATGTTTTGGTTTCAAGCCACTTAAAGCCAAAAGAATTTAGCTTTAAACCAAAAGAACACTATGAGCTTGGTGATAACCTAAAAATGATGGACTTTGATAAAGCATCATACATGGCAGGAAGCAGGTTTGTAATACTAACAAAAGACCTTGCAAAGCTAGAAAGAGCCCTTGCAAACTTTATGATAGACCTGCACACAAAAGAGCATGGATACGAAGAAGTAGCAGTGCCAACTTTGGTTACTGCAAATGCTTTATATAACTCTAGCCAACTACCAAAGTTTAAAGAAGATTTATTTGAAGCAGGAAGCAAGCATTATTTAATACCAACTTCCGAAGTACCTTTGGTTAACATGGTTGCTGAAAATATCTTAAAAGAGCAAGACCTTCCTATAAGATACACTGCATTAAGCAATTGTTATCGCTCTGAAGCAGGCTCTGCAGGTAGAGACACAAGGGGAATGGTAAGATTGCATCAATTCCAGAAAGTAGAGCTTGTTTCTGTTACAAGTGTAGAGCAATCAAACAATGAGCTTGAAAGAATTTTAAAATGTGCCGAAACTGTTTTGAAAATGCTAGAGCTACCTTACCGTGTTGTTGTTTTATGCTCGGGTGATACTGGGTTTTCTGCTAAAAAAACCTATGATATTGAAGTACATCTACCAGGGCAAGGAAAATATAGAGAAATATCTTCTTGCTCAAATTGTGGTGATTTTCAGGCAATTCGTATGAAATCTCGCTACAAAGACCAAAACGGAAAAACTAAATATACACATACTTTAAATGGCTCTGGTATTGCAGTAGGAAGAGCTCTTATTGCAGTGCTTGAAAACTACCAACAAGAAGATGGTTCTATAAAAGTGCCTGATGTACTTGTAAAATATATGGGTGGTCAAGAAGTTATAAAAGCAAAATAAAAGGCAAGTATTATTATGAAAAAAATTAGTGTAATTTTAGCATTTTGTTTTGTTGTTTTTGCATCTTTAAAAGGTTATGCAGAGCAAGGAACAAAATGGAGCATAACAGCTGATGTGCAACAAAACCTTAGTGATTTAATTAAAGACAATGCTTTACCTTCAAAAACATCTTGGGTTGTAAATAAAGAAGAGTTTGAAAAAGAGCAAAAAGAGCTAAAAATTGAAGCTGAAAAACAAGCACAAGAAGACAAAGCTCAAGCAGGTGAAACAACTGCAACTGAAGTTGTAACAGAAGAACCTAAAACTGATGCTTTAAACCCTGATGCAAAAGCAGAAAGCCTAGCAAATGCAGAAAAAGTAGATGATGAAGCAACAGTAGAAGCTGAAAAAGTTGCTGAAAGCTATGTTCATATTATGCAAAAGCAAGATACTTTATATTCTGTTGCTAAAAAGTACAATGCAAGCTTGCAAACTATTTTAGATGAAAATAATATAAAAGACCCAACTACTATAAAAGAGGGTGACCGTATTAAAATATCAGGTGTTATGGTTGATAAAGTAGAGCCTGAAATATCTGAATATATTTATTATAAGATTGCAAAAGGTGATACTTTGTACGAAATATCAAGAAAATTCTCTATGGGTGTAAGTGATATTTTGGCTTTAAACAACATTAAAAAAGACGAGCTAAGAAGTAAAATTTTACCAGGTAGAGTTTTAAAACTAAAAGATATGGGTAGAGTTAGCCATTATGAAGGCACTGATATTGCACAAAATGATAAAGAAAGTAGCGATATTAATGATAAAGATAGATTTGAGTGGCCTTTAGTAGGTAGAATCTTGCAAGATTATGGTGCAAGCTTAAACGGTACAATTAATGAAGGTATTAATATTAGAGCTAAAAAGAACGCTATTGTAAAATCAAGTGAAAGTGGCACCGTTATTTATGCAGGCAAGGCACTTGAAGCCTTTGGTAGCCTTATTTTAGTTCAGCATGATGATAACTGGATATCAGCTTATGCTCATCTTGAAAGCATAATGGTTAAAAAAGGTCAAAAAGTAAGAAAAGGTGATTCAATTGCAAGAGTTGGTTCTACTGGTTATGTAAAAAGCCCTCAATTGCACTTTGAGTTAAGAAGGAATTCAGAGCCTGTTGACCCTTTAAAATTTTTAAAAAGTTATAGATAGTTTATAAATTAGTTTGTTTTATTGCTATCTTGGTAGTATTATTTTATTTGTAACAAAACTTATTAAGGAGAATAAATGTTTGTAAGTAACCTTTATGCAAATGCTGCAGCTGCTCCTGCTGGTGCAGGCGGTATTATTGCACAATTAATGCCTTTAATTCTTATTGTTGTTGTGTTTTATTTTTTGTTAATCAGACCACAGAAAAAGCGTCAACAGCAACATAAAACTATGATTTTAGCACTAAAAGTTGGTGATGAAGTTATAACTAATGCAGGTATTGTTGGTAAAATTAGTGCTGTATTAGAAGATGATATTAAGCTTACTGTTGCAGAAGGTGTAGAGATTACAATGCGTAAAAATGCTGTTGCAACATTGGCAGAAATTGAAAATAAAGCAAAATCAAAGAAATAACTTATTTCAATGAACTTTTTTCCACTTTGGAAGAAGGTAACAGTATTTTTTGTTACCTTCTTTGTTATATTAGTTTTAACTAATACTTTTTTAAATTATAAATCTAACAAACCGATGTTTAATTTTTTAAACACAGTAAAGCTAGGCTTAGATTTACGAGGTGGTTCGCACCTACTTTTAGAAATTGACAAACAAACGATTAGAGAAGATTTTACTAAAAATCTTAGACAAAATTTAATATCTTTAGCAGAAGGCGAAGAGATAGCAATAAATAGAGCCGACTTAGAAGCAGGCAATACAATAAATATTTATGTTACTCAAGAAAATGAAGTTTCTTTGCTAAAAAGAAAAATGTATTTTTATGACAATACGCTAGATGTTAAAACACAAGGGCAAATACTTGTTGTAAAACCTACTGAAGATACATTTAAAACACAGTATAAAGCTGTAATAGAAAATACAATGGAAGTTTTAAGGAGAAGGCTTGACCAATCAGGCACTAATGATGTGTTTTTACAACAAAGTGGCGATAGCTACATAGTTGTACAGCTTCCAGGTGTAGATGACCCTGAAAGAGTAAAAGAAATACTTGGTAAAACTGCAAGGCTTTCATTCCACATTGTAGACCTATCGGCAAGTTCTGATGTTTTGCCTTACAATAAAATGAGACTTTATGAAAAAGGTAGCTCTATTTCTTATGTTTTAGACAGAGAACCACTTTTAACAGGTAAAAACCTAACAGATTCAAAAGTTGAGTTTCAAGACAATGCCCCTGTTGTGTATTTTAACCTAGACAACGAAGGCGGTAGAATTTTTGCTGAAATTACATCAAATAATATTGGCTCTTTACTTGCAATAGTTTTAGATGATGAAATAATAAGCGCCCCTAGAATAAATTCTACAATTCCTTCAGGAAGTGGAATTATAACAGGTCGCTTTACAGTGCAAGAGGCTCAAGACCTTGCATTGCTTTTAAAAGCAGGTAGCTTACCAGTAGATTTAAAAATAGCCGAAGAAAGAGTGGTTGGTCCTACTTTGGGGCATGATTCAATTGTATCAGGTGTTAAAGCTGTTTGTGTTGGCTTTTTATTAGTTTTATTATTTATAGTTTTTACTTACAGAAAGCTTGGCGTTATTGCTAGTGTTTCTTTACTGTTTAATATAGCTATTATTATAGTATCTGTTATTGTTTTAGGTGTTTCTTTAACATTGCCAGGTATTGCAGGGGTTGTGCTTACAATTGGTATTGCAATAGATGCAAACATACTAACTTACGAGCGTTTTAAAAGCGAGCTAGAAAACACAAAACACAAAGCTCAAGCAATGGAAAGAGCTTTTAATAGAGTGTTTACTGCAATTTTAGATTCAAATATTACAGGTCTTATTACTGCAATGCTTTTATTTAACTTAGGTTCTGGTCCTATTAAAGGGTTTGCAATTACCTTAATTGTTGGTATCTTAACATCTTTATTCTCAATATTTTTTATTACCAAGGGCTTAATAGCAAGGTTTTATCTTAAGTAGGTTTTAAACATGAAAATAACAAAAACTATTAATTTTATTGATTATCAAAAATACTTCTTTTTAGCTTCTGCTTTGTTGGTTTTGTTAAGTGTTGGTTTGCTTTTTACCAAAAGCTTAAACTTTGGTATAGATTTTAAAGGCGGTAGGCTTGTAGAACTAAAAACTAATGATTTACAAGATATTTCTACTTTGCGTCAGTTTTTTTCTGCAAATGAAAGCGTTAACAATGTAGCTATTCAGCAGTTTGACAATAATATCTTGCTTTTTAATGTATCTGTAAATGAAGATGTATCAAGCCAAGAATTTGTGGAAACTGTAAAAGCATCTATAAAAGGCGATTATGAAGTTTTAAGAATTGAGTTTGTTGGTCCTTCTTTAAGTAGTACTTTGCTTAAAAATGGTATATATTCGCTTATTGCAGGATTATTTGCTGTATTTGTATATATTTGGTTTAGGTTTGATTGGAACTTTGGCGTAGTTGCTGTTATTACATTGTTTCATGATGTTGTAATATCACTTGGGCTTTTAAGCCTTATGTGGTACGAGCTTAATATTACAGCCATTGCTGCTTTTTTAACTATTATTGGTTATTCTATTAATGATACCGTTGTTATTTTTGACCAATTAAGGGAAAACATTAAAACTTTTTCTAAAACACTAACAACAAACCAAATAATTAACAGAAGTGTCAATCAAATGATTAAAAGAAGTGTTTTAACTTCTGCTACAACTTTATTTGTTGCACTTTCTTTATATCTGTTTGGTGGTGATGTTTTAAGAAGCTTTAGTTTTATAATCTCTGTTGGTTTAATAATAGGTACTTATTCTTCACTATTTGTGGCTGCTCCTTTACTTACTTATTTAGGTAGTGTTACTTCTATACTTCCTATTGAAGATGATGAAGAAAAAGACGGAAAAAAAGTTGCAAGAAAAAGATAAACTTTTTATAAAATCTTATGGTAACAAAGGCTTTAATGTAGCTGAAAATGGTTTTTTGCAAGGTAATATAATACTTGCACAGGGTCATAATATTAGTTTTACAAAACCTTTTTATGCAAATGATATAACTGAAATCACTTTAGAATTTTTAAAAAACTACAAAGATAAGTTTGAGTATTTAGTAATAGGCTGTGGGCAAAGTTTTGTAACCCCTAGCTTTGAAGTTAGAAAGTTTATTAAAGAGCAAGGTTTTTTGCTTGAGTTTGTTAATACAAGGTGTGCTTGTCATACTTTTAACGACCTTGTGTTGCAAGGCGATAGTGTTTTAGCTATTTTACTAGCTGTTGATTAGAAATCACTACTTTTAAAGTAATTTTTATTCTTGACTTATGTGGTAGAATCATAATAGTATCTATGAAAGCTTAATCAAAAGGGGTTTTTCATGAAGTTAAATATTTTTACAAGCCAAGAAGAGGCAGTAGTTGCGGTTTCTTCTAAAGCTGCTGAAATAATAAACAATGCAATAGAAAGCAAAGGCTTTGCAAATGTTGTGCTTGCAACAGGAATGACCTACACTAAAGTTGCTAAAGAACTAAGCAAGCAAAATGTAGACTGGAGCAAAGTAGAAGCTTTTCATTTAGATGAATATGTAGGTATAGAAGAAACCAACAAAGGTAGCTTTAGAAAATACATAGTTGATAACTTTTTAGAAAACGGTATTAACTTTAAAAAAGTTCATTTTATAAAAGGCGATGCCCAAAACCTAACTGAAGAACTAGAAAAGCTAGACAAAAAAATATCAGAAAGAGAAATAGACCTTTTATTTGCGGGCATTGGCAACAATGGGCATTTAGCTTTTAATGAACCTCCATGCGATTTTGAAACAACAAAACCATACATTATAGTAGATTTAGACGATATTACAATAAAACAGCAATATGACCAAGGTTGGTTTAAAAGCTATGAAGATACACCAAAGCGTGCTGTTACAATGTCTATAAACCAAATAATTAAGGCAAAAAACATTTTACTTTCTGCTTTTGGTAGCCACAAAAAAGAGGTTATATACAATAGTTATACAAGTAAAGAGCCAAGCAACAAGCTTCCTTCTTCTATTTTAAAAAACCATGAAAATTGCATAGTGTTTTTAGATAGCAAAGCAGGTGAGCTTATTAAAAATTAATTTATCTTTTATTAAGTGCTTTAGATTTAAACCATGCTTAACAATGTGTGTAGAAATTTATTGCACTTATTTTTATGCTTAAAAATATTAACAATAAAAAAACTTAAAGCATTTGCAATTTTATTTTTAGCTTCTTTATACACCTTATAGCAGGTAATTGTATTTATGCTAATAAATAAAGCAGATATAAAGCTAAATTTATTTTAAGTTGTGGTATCTTAGTAGTGCGTGTTTGGTTTTTAAAAAAGCCACGCCTTATTTAAAATTAAAAAAACAAAATGGTTTTAAAAAAGATGAAAAAACTTACAAAATTAGCAGTGCTTTTTGCACTTGTGTTTTCTGTTTCGGCTTGTACATTTGTAGCAGGAAACAGCTTTTACAATGGTGAAGGCAAGCATGTAATGCATGGCAAAAACTACCATGGTAAAATGTTTGCAGACCTTAAAGGTAAAACATCATCACAGGTTAAAGAAGAACTAGGCAACCCATCTTCAGAAACAAAATCTATGCTTACTTATAAAAAATCTGACCTTAAAAAACCACCGCACGATGGTAAAGG
>CAYYLE010000018.1:0-13412 GCA_964472375.1 uncultured Rickettsiales bacterium | reverse complement strand
AAAAAACACCAAAACACTTGGAAAACTCTTTAGTTAAAGTTTATTTATCAAAAGATAAAGTAACAAAAGTAGAGCATGTAGTTGTTTTTGATTAAATTACCTTCAACTAAATAAAAATTAAAAGCTAACAAGTAAAGTTGTTGGCTTTTTTTATACCTAAACAACAAAGAAGCCACAAGGTGGTTTAAAAAGCTACCATTAATTGTTTGTTTAAAAAATAAGATTATAGCTAAAAGTAAAGCTCTTTTAAACAAGATACTAAAAGATTATTTTTTTATAAAACAACTAAAACCTCTAAAAATATAAATTTTGTTAATGTAAAACAGTGGTAGAAAACCAAAATTGTGCAATTATTTTTCAAAAACTTAAGTAGTTAGTTATAATATTTACTAAGCACTTGAAGATTTAGAGCAATAAAACCACTAATTAATTTTGCAAATAGCAAGGTTTAAAAAATACTAAATAAAAACAAAAATCTTATTTAGTGCAAAACAATACCAAGTATAGTGTAAAGAAAGTAAAAAAAGCCAACCAATTAACAATAAGTTGCAAATATTTTAAAAAAATAAAGATTTTACCCCAAAAGAACTACAGCCAACCCTAATTTAAAAAGGTAGAGATTAAAATTATTTCAAACATGGAAATAAAAGAAAAATACAATATTTTTAGCTACGGTTTTAAAAATAAAGAAAACTATGAAGAAAACAAGCTAAAAAACATAGCAAGAGTTATAAAAGAAGACAAAAATAGCTATACTTTAATGCTACACAATAAAGGTAGTGTAAAAGCAATGCTAAAAGGCTCTTTGTACAAAACTGCAACAGTAAATGAAAAACCATGCGTTGGTGATTTTGTTTTTGTTTCTAAGCAAGAAAAAAGCAAATATTACTTAATAAAATCTATAATAAATCGCAAAAATGTGCTTACAAGAGCTAAAGTAAACAAACTACAAGCAATAGCAAGCAATGTTGATTATGCTTTTGTTATAATGTCTTTAGATGAGCAATTTAACATTACTCGCTTAGAAAGATTTTTACTACTTTTGCAAGAGCAAAATATAAAATCAGTAATATTACTTAACAAAAAAGACCTAGTAAAAGACCCACAACCATACATAGACCAAATTAAGGCAATTTATAAAAGTACTAGAATTTATTTAACATCTGCTTACCAAAAAGAAAGCTTATTACCTTTGAAAAAATACCTAGAAAACAACAGCACAGTATTAATGATTGGGGTTTCAGGGGTTGGTAAATCATCTTTAATTAATGCATTTGCAGGGCAAGAGGTTCAGGAAGTTCAGGAAGTAAGTAGCTTTTTAAGTAAGGGTAAGCATACAACAGTAGCAAGAAGCATAGTAAAAACTAATGAAGGATTTTTGTTTATTGATATACCAGGAATAAAAGAGGTTTTAGGCTCTTTAACAGAAGAAGATGTAAAAAAGCTAGACAATGAGGTTTTAAACCAAATAGAAGCTTATGCAAGCTCTTGCAAGTTCCGTAATTGTTCGCATACAAAAGAGCCTTCTTGTGCTGTTTTAAAAGCAGTTAAAGATAATGAAATAAGCAAAGAGGTTTTAAGCCACTATTACAAAATTAAAGATATAGTAAAAGGTGATTGATTTTTTCACCAAAGACTTTTAATGTGTTATTTTAGTAGGTGAGAATATAAACTTAAGTACTTAAAGTAACTATAATAATACATGTATAAATAGAATATTACCTATTTTTTGTAAAAATATAATTTAAGGCTAAAGTTTGCCAACTTCTTTCTAAAACCTTCTTTGATTTTTTACTAATAATGCAAAAATATTGTTGTTTTATGCAAGTTAAATAAATGGCATAAATTTAAAAAACCGCCTAAAATTTCTAACAAAATACAGTATATTTTTTTTGCTAGATTGGTTTTATTAATAAAGCACCAATATTGTCAGCTTTTTTTAAAAAAATAATTAAGTAAATAATATTACATATAGCTAAAAATAGTGGTTTACAAGGTAAAACTTTATTGTTTCTAGCTATTTTAAACGCTAAAATATACAAGCTATAAGTTTATGTAAATTTTGGTAAAAAGGTCTTAAATTACTAAATGATTGATTTTAGTATTTAATTTAAACTAGACAATCTTTAAAAAAGTGTTAAAAAAACTTGATTATATTCTAATTTTTTCTTAAAATTAAACCGTTACAAACACGCAAGGTAAACTCCCCAGTGTAACACTTGGTTATTAAACTCTTGCGGAAGTACAACTGGAAAATGGAGAGAATATATTATGACTTATTCCAACTTTACTATTGAAGATTTATTAAACTCGGGTATTCATTACGGTCACAACAGAAGACGCTGGAACCCAAAAATGAAGCAGTATATTTATACTACTTATAACAATGTTCACATTATAGATTTAAGAAAAACAGCACCTTTGCTTGTTAATGCTCTTAAAAAAATTGAAGAAGTTGTAGCATCAAACGGTAGAGTGCTTTTTGTTGGTACAAAGCCTCAAGCTTCATCAATTGTTGCAGAATATGCTGAACTTTGTGGTCAATACTACATTAACCACAGATGGTTAGGTGGTACACTTACTAACTGGAAAACAATCTCTAACTCTATTAGAACTCTTGAAAAAATTGAAAAAACAATTGAAGAAGGTTTTAAAGGTTTAGTAAAAAAAGAAAGATTAAGTCTTTTAAGAAAGAAAGAAAAATTAAATAAAGCTCTTGCTGGTGTAAGAAAAATGGGTGGTGCACCTGATTTAGTTGTTGTTTTAGATGCACACATGGAAAAAATAGCAATTAATGAAGCTAAAAAGCTAAATATTCCTGTAATTGGTGTTGTAGATACAAATGCAGACCCATATTCGGTTGATTTCCCAATTCCTGGTAATGATGATTCTATAAAATCTATAAGACTTTATTGTGACCTTATGGGTAAAGCTGTGTTAAAAGGTTTAGCTGTTGAAGAAGGCACTATTGAGCAAGAAATGAAAGCTAAAGCAGAATCAGAGCCAAAAGCTAAAAAACAAGTAGAAGAAAAGAAGATTATGACTGAAAAAACTGATAAAAAATTAACATCTAGTGCCTCTTTAGTTAAAGAACTAAGAGAAAAAACAGGTGCTGGTATGCTTGATTGTAAAAATGCTTTAAAAGAAAACAATAATGATATTGAAGCATCTGTTGAGTGGCTACGTAAAAAAGGTATTACAGCAGCTTCTAAAAAGTCAGACAGAATTGCAAGTGAAGGTGTTGTAGCTATTGATACTAAAGGCAAAAGTGTTGCTATGATTGAAGTTAACACAGAAACAGACTTTGTTGCAAGAAATGACGAGTTTAAAGAATATGTTGGTAATCTTTTAGGTGCTGCACATGGTGTTGCTTCTTTAGAAGAATTTGAAAAAGCTAAATACAGTGATAGCCAAACAGTTGCAGATGCTACAGTTGCAATTACTGCAAAAATTGGTGAAAAAATCTCTGTTCGTCGTTTACTGTCTTATGAAGGTAAAGAAAATGTATTTACTTATGTTCATAATAAAGTAGCAGACAATATGGGTTCTATTAGTGTTGTTGTAGATGTAAAAGGTGAAAATGCAAGCCAAATTGGTGATAGTATTGCTTTACATATTGCTGCTAATGCTCCTTTAGCGTTAAGTTCTGATAAACTAGACCCAAGTGATATTGAAAAAGAAAAGAGCGTTCAGCGTGAACTTGCTTTAAACTCTGGTAAACCTGCTGATGTTGTAGAAAAAATGCTAGATGGCAGAATGAAAAAGTTCTACGCAGAAGTTTGCTTACTAGAGCAAAAATTCATTGCAGACCCTGATAAAACAGTTGCTCAAATCTTAAAAGATGCAGGCTGTGAAGTTGTAGACTATAAAATCTACAAACTAGGTGAAGGCTTAGAAAAAAAGCAAGAAAACTTTGCTGAAGAAGTTGCAAAAGCAATTAAATAATCTTTAAAAGGTTTTAAAAAAATGGAAAGTAGTCAGGCAGAACATAATAGAGTTTTAATTAAACTTTCGGGTGAGGCACTTGCAGGAACTCAAAAGTATGGACTTGATTATAGTAAGCTTGACTACTTTACAGATGAAGTAATTAGCGTATGTAGAAAAGGGTACAAGGTTGTACTTATTATAGGTGGTGGCAATATCTTACGAGGTGTTTCTGCAAATACTTCAGTTATTGATAGAGTTTCCGCCGACCATATGGGAATGGTAGCTACACTTGTTAACTCTTTAGGTTTTACAAGTGCCTTAAAAAACAAAAACTGTAAAGCAGAGCTGTTTTCTAGCTTAGCGATAGAAAAAGTTGCTTTAACTTACTCAAAAAATGCTGTTGATAAATCACTGGAAGAAAACGATGTTGCAATTGTTGCTTGTGGCACTGGTATTCCTTTCTTTTCAACAGACACATCTTCTGTTTTGCGTGCTTTAGAGCTTAATTGTAGCTCTCTTATAAAAGCAACCCAAGTTGACGGTGTTTATAGCAAAGACCCAAAAGTCTTTATAGATGCTGAAAAATATGATAAAATAACCCATGAGTTTGTATTAGAAAATAAGCTAAAGGTTATGGATACATCAGCTATTTTATTAGCTAAAGACCATAATTTAAAAATTAAGGTTTGCAATGTTCACAATGCAGGAACATTGGCTCAAGTGGTTGATAATAAAGGTCTTCATACTCTTATTGCTTCTTAAATAAAATTATTAAAATAAAAAAAGGTTTTTTGTTATGGATATTAACAATAATTTATCTCAAACCAATGAGAACATGGAAAAAACATTTAATAAATTTAAAACAGAGCTTGCTAATGTTAGGGTAGGCAGAGCACATGCTTCAATGCTTGATAACATAAAGGTTGATGTTTACGGTAGCAAGCTTCCTATTAGCCAAGTTGCTACTGTTAATGTGCCAGAACCTCGTCTTTTAGTTGTTTCAGTGTGGGATAACAGCCACACAAAGTTAGTAGAGCAAGCTATTGTAAAATCAGACCTTGATATCAACCCAGTTGTAGAAGGTCAGGTTTTAAGGTTAAATATTCCTGCTTTAACAGAAGAAAGAAGAAAAGATGTTGTTAAAATGGTTTCAAAAATGACTGAAGATGCAAAAATTGCAATTAGGTCAGTAAGAAGAAACTCTCTTGATAAAATCAAAAAAGAAAATAAAGATAAACTTCTTTCTGATGATGATTCAAAAAGACTTTCAGACGAAGTACAAAAAATAACAGATAACTTTATTGAAAATATCTCTAAAGCTTACAAGGTTAAAGAAGAAGAGATTTTAAAAGTTTAAGTTAACCAAAACAAAAATATAAGCCAGGGCTTAATGAGTACAAATAAAAATAACCCTAAGCATGTTGCATTTATATTAGATGGCAATAGGCGTTGGGCTAAAAAGCACCTTATTTCGGGTTATAGTAAAGGTATAGAAGTTGCTAAGGAAAACATTCTGTCACTTATTGAGCTTGGCATTCCTATTGCTACTTATTATATTTTCTCTCAAGACAACAACAAACGCTCTTTAGATGAAATTAAGCTATTAAAGTCTCTTTTTAATAGCTTTTTTGAAAATAACCTTAGTTTTATAAAAGATAATAAAATAAAAGTTAACATACTAGGCGACCTTAAAAGCTTTGATGAAAGCATTTATTTAAAACTTAAAAATATTAAAAACCAAGAGCTTTTAGACCACAAAATAACCCTTAATTTAGCAATTAATTACAGTGCTAAACAAGAAATTGTAAGAGCTACAAAAAATATCATGGCTGAAAATATTGCCATTGATGATATAAATACAGACCTTTTTGCAAAGTATTTATACACAAAAGGAATGAAAGACCCTGACATTGTTATAAGAACAGGTGGTGAAAAACGCCTAAGTGATTTTTTATTATGGCAGCTTTCTTATAGTGAAATCTTTTTTAAAGATATGTTATGGCCTGATTTTACAAAAGAGCATTTAGTGCAGATTTTACAAGAGTATAAAACAAGAGAGAGAAGATATGGAAGATAAAGCAGCAAATAAAGATAAAGAGCTAGAAAAGAAAATTAACGATATTTTTGTTCGTTCTATGTCGGCTTTTATTTTACTACCACCTGTTGTTTTATTTTTGCTTAAAGGTGGCTTTTTATTCTTTATTCTTGTTGCTTTAATTATTGTTCTTTCTATGAAAGAATGGTCAGATGTTTGTGGTAAGTGGAGCTTTGGAATAGACACCATGGTTCTTATTACATTTTCTTGCCTTAGTGTAACAGCTCTTTTAATGCAAAGCCCTTTTATTGGTTTAATCTTTTATATTTTTGGTGCTTTTGTTGTTCATAGGGTTTCTATTTTACGCCTTAAGTCTAGCAATACCCCTGTTATACCTAGCTTTTTAAACAGACCTCTTTTCATGCTACTTGGCTATCTTTATATTACTTTAGGTATTGCTTTTTTTGCTTATATAAGAAGCTCAAGCGAGTATGGTTTAGAAACAACTTTATGGCTTTTTGCTTGTGTTGTTGCAAGTGATGTTATGGCTTATTTTACAGGTAGATATTTTAAAGGCCCTAAGCTAATGCCAAAAGTAAGCCCAAATAAGACGATATCGGGTCTTTTAGGCGGTATGGTTGGCGGTGCTTTGGTTACTTATTTATTTGGTAGTTATTTAGGTAATTCTAACCTTGCTTTATTTATTTTTGGTGCTTTTGTTGCTTTTGTTTCACAAGCTGGTGATTTAATCCAATCAGGTTTTAAAAGATACATTGGTATTAAAGATATGAGTAACTTAATACCTGGTCATGGTGGTATTTTAGATAGAATAGATGCACTACTGCTTGCAGCTATTTTAGTTGGTTTTGTACAGCTTGTTGCAAAATCTAGTGTTTTAATGATGTAAATTAAAACAAAAGCTTAAAAATTCTCATGTTAGAAAATGGTAAAAAAGATTTAATAATTTATGGCTTTACAGGTAGTGTAGGGTTAAAAGCAATAGAGCTTTATAAAAACTACAAAGATAGCTTTAACCTTAAAGCTTTGGTTTGTAAATCTTCTTTTAAAAATGCTTTGCAGTTAGCAGTAGAGCTAAACCCTGATTATCTTATATTTTCAGATACCAATATAGAGCAGAATATAGAAACTAAAGACTATCCTTTTAAAATTTTATATGGAGAAGAAAACGCTCTAAGTTTAGTAAAAGAGCTAGAAAACGGTGTTTTGGTAATAAGCTCTTTGGGTATAAGCGGTCTAGAGCCTGCTTATTATGGCTTAAAAGGTAAAAACAATATTGTTGCCCTTGCAAATAAAGAAAGTATTGTTTGTGCGGGTGATTTTCTACCAAACTTTGCTAAAAATTCTTCAAGTGTTTTAATTCCTGTTGATTCAGAACACAGTGCAATTTACCAAATTATAAAAGACCTTAAAAATAAAGATGATATCTTAAATGTTTACCTAACTGCTTCAGGCGGTCCTTTTGTTGATTTTTCATTAAAAGAGCTAGAAAAAGTAACTAAAAAAGATGCTTTAAAGCACCCTGTATGGAATATGGGTAGCAAAATAAGTATAGATTCAGCAAGCCTTATGAACAAAGGTCTAGAGCATATTGAAGCTTGTTATTTGTTTAATCTTAAAGCAGAAGGTGTAAAGGCTTTGGTTCATAGGCAGTCAACAGTTCATGGTATGGTTGCTTTAAAAGATGGCTCTTTGCTTATGCATGCTTCAAAGCCTGATATGTATTACCCTATAAGCTATGCTATGCTTTACCCACGAAGAGACAACGGTTTAAATGAAGACGGTGCTAACTTTTTAATTAATAATAACTTAAGTTTTGAAGAGCTAGATAAAGATAAGTTTAAATGCTATGGCTTGGCTTTTAGTGCCTTAAAACAAAGCAAAAGCCATGTTTGTGCCTTAAACCATGCAAATGATTACTTAGTTAAGCTTTTTTTAGAAGAAAAAGTAAGCTTTTTAGACCTTTATAATTTTAATAATGACTTTTTACAAAGCTTAAATATTTGCGAAGGTACTAACTTTACAAACTTAGAAAGTATACTAGAGTTAAACAAAGACCTTAAGCAAAAAGCACTTGCTTTTATTAACAAAAATCTAAATATTTAGCTTGTTTAAAGTTTTGTTTTTTACTATTGTTATATAAATATAAAATAATTTACCATTTTTTGGAGTTTTTAGATGCGTTTTTCAAAATATTTTTGCCCTTTAATTAAAGAAACATCTGAAGATGCTAAAACAGCATCGCACAAGCTTTTGTTAAAGTCAGGCTTAGTTAGGCAAACAGCATCAGGTATTTATAGCTTTTTACCCCTTGGTTATAAAGTTTTAGAAAATATAAGCAAAGTAATAACAGATGAACTTAATAAAGTTGGTGCTATAAAAATGCTTATGCCGACCTTACAGCTTTCAGAAGTTTGGGAAAAAAGTGGAAGGTATGCATCTTATGGTCCTGAAATGCTTAGGTTTAAAGATAGACACGATAGAGAGTTGCTTTATGGTCCGACCAATGAAGAAATTATTACTGAAATTTTTAAAAACAATGTAACAAGCTATAAAAACTTACCTTTAAACCTATACCAAATTCAATGGAAATTTAGAGATGAGCTTCGCCCTCGCTTTGGGTTAATGCGTTGCCGTGAGTTTTTAATGAAAGACGCATACAGCTTTGACCTTACCAAAGAAAGTGCAGAAGATAGTTATAACAAAATGTTTATAGCTTATTTGCGAATTTTTGATAAAATGGGGCTAAAAGCAATACCAGTAAAAGCAGATACAGGACCAATAGGGGGTGACCTTAGCCATGAGTTTGTGGTACTTTCAAGTTCGGGTGAGTCGGATGTATTTTATGATAAAAATATCCTTGATATTGACTTTAAAAATATTGACGATACAAACATGCAAGAGCTTAAAAACTTACGAGAAAAGTATTCAAGCTTTAATGCACTAACAGACGAATACCTTGAAAAAGAACAAGATATTGATATAGAAAAACTAGAAAAAACAAGAGCTGTTGAAGTTGGGCATTTGTTTTACTTTGCTGACAAATACTCAAAGCCTTTAGGTGCTAAGGTTTTAAGTAATGAAGGTAAATTAGTTGATGTTTTAATGGGCTCTTATGGTATTGGGGTTTCTCGCCTTGTTGCTACTTTAATAGAGGCTTCTCATGATGACAAAGGAATTGTTTGGCATAAGTCTATTGCTCCTTTTAAGGTAACTTTGGTTGCTTTAGGTAATGCTGATGTTGTGAAAGAAAAAGCCGAAGAAATCTATAATACGCTAAATAAAAACAATATAGAAGTACTATACTTAGACCAAAAAGATAGCGTAGGGGCTAAGCTAAACACAGCTGACCTTTTAGGAATGCCTTACAGCCTTGTGATTGGTAAAAACTTTGTAGAAAACAACAAGCTTGAGCTTAAAGACCGCAAAACAGGTCAGGCAATAGAGCTTGATGCAAGTAACTATCTTGAAAAAATTCAAGAGCTTTTGTAATATTTTGTTTGCAAATAGTTGCTTTTTGTATTACATTGTTAGTAATATTAAAAACTATTAATGTGTTTTTGTAAATGAAGAAAATAAGCTTAATGCTTTTGTTTGCCATTTCTTTTCTTTCTAGCTCTTTTTTAGTAGCTAGTTCTTTGCAAGTAAAAAGCTTTAACAATTTTTCTTTAGTTAAGCTTCACGCAGATGCAGATTGTGAAAATTCTGCAAATATGCACAATGTAGAGCATAGTAATTGCAATAATCACACAAAGTTTTATAAAAGTACTACTTGTAGTTATGAAAGTTGCAACATTTCCTTTCAGGCACTTCCTGTTTTTTTAACTCCTTCTTTAAATGCTAAGCCTTTAAGTGTTTATGTGCTATTTAATAGCTATTTTAGTAGTTACAAAACTCCTTCATTAATCAAACCACCTTCTATTGTTTAAATTTTGCTTTAAAAAATAGGCTTTTTCTTGCCTACACAAAGCAAACTAAAATATTTTTTTAAATAAAATTAAACCTTAATAGGAATTTAAACAATGAAGATTATATATTATGCAATATTAAGTATTGTAATACTTACAACTACTTTGTTTTCTAAAAATGTAGAATACACTCTAAACCTAAGTGAAAAAATTTATAAAGAAGATGGTAAAACACTAAAAAGTATAATGATTAACAACCAAAATATGGGGCCTGTCTTAAAAGCAAAACAGGGCGATACTTTAGAGATAAATGTTGTTAACAATACAAATATTGATACAACTATGCACTTTCATGGTGTTTTACTACCAAATGGTCAAGATGGTGTAGGTGGTGTAACCCAAAAATACATAAAGCCAAACCAAAGCTTTAAATATAGATTTGAAGTTAAGCAAGAAGGCACATATTGGTACCATGCACATGGGCTTGAAAAAGCTCAAGGAATTTACGGTGGCATTGTTTTTGGTGACGATATAGATAGCAAGAAACAAAATGTGCTTGTATATTCAGGTAAGTTTGATAAAAACCCAGAAGATGTTTTTAAATCTTTAACAAGTTCTAAGGCTTCTAACTGCTGCTCTTCTGCTCAAAAATCAAGTTGGTTAAATAGCTCTAAAAAAGACGGAAGTATGCAAAATGGTGATATGATGGCAATGCACCATGGTGATGAAGGCATGAAGGGTCATCCTAAATCTGCTAAAAAAGGTGGTGAAAATATGATGATGCATTATTCAGATGTTGGCTATAAAAAGCATTTAATTAATGTATCTGATAAAGTTTATACAATAGAAAATAATGAGAATGAAAAGGAGATTAAACTAAGAGTTATTAATGCTTATACAGATGGTTTTTTAAACTTTGTATATTCAGGTGCAGATATAAAGGTTGTAGCAAGTGATGGGATTGCTATAAAGCCTTTTAAAACCAAAACATTGCAAGTTGCAATGGGTGAAACCTATGATATTATTGTAAAAACTGATAAAAATAAATCATATGAGCTTGTAAGCTTTATGCTAGGCACTAATGATTACTCTAAAGTTATTGTAGGTAAAGGTGAGTTAGTTAAACTAAAAAGCTATAACTACAAAGACTACAAAATTGCCCCTGTTTACAATAAAATAAAAACCATAACCCCATCTTATTTAAAAGATGTTAAAAGTAATAAGGTGGTTAATTATAGCTTTAGTTTAGAAGGCTCGCATATGGGTTATAATTGGCAAATAAAAGACCATGAAAAGCAAATAAAAGACCTTAACTTAAAAGTTGGTGATAAAGTTGTAATAAAACTTAAGAACAATACTATGATGCCACATCCAATGCATTTACACGGTATGTATTTTAAGGTTACAAGTGCAAAAAACAACTTAATTAAGCACACTTACAACATGGAACCAAAAGAAGAGATTACCATTGAATTTACTGTAGATGAGGAAGGAAAATGGCTTTTCCATTGCCATAATTTGTTTCATATGGCTTCTTCTATGATAATGACGATTAATGTTGAAAAATAAAACAACGTTGTTTTGTTGACCCTATGCCCTTTATATAATCTTTAGTTTATAGGGCGTAGGGCTTTTTAATACCTAGTAAGATTCTAATCTTATAAGGACATAAATCTTGTATACATTGGTAAAGGTTGGGCAGGGTATTGGAAACTAAAACTATTTATAGTATCAATAACAGGTAAAATATAGTAATAATTAATATGGATTGTTAATAGGTAAAGAAAAAAGAGTAAAGAAATGTATCTTTATGGGGGTATTAGTTAGCAATCTTTAATATAGTTAAAAAAATAAAGGTGTTTACTTGATTTTTTAATCTAGCTAAACAACGCTTATAAAGATATTTTTTGCAATAAGTTGCTAAGCTTTTATTTAAACTCTTTAGCTACTTTCATAGCTTTTTGTTTTTCAAGCTTCCATTCTCTTTCTTTTATAGTTGCTCTTTTATCATAGTCTTTTTTACCTTTTGCAAGGGCTATTTTTAGCTTTACAATTCCTTTATGATTAAAGTATATACTTAAAGCAACAGCCGACATTCCTTTTAACTCAAGGCTTTTGCGTATTTTTGATATTTCTTTTTTGTGTAAAAGTAGCTTTCTTGGTCTTTTGCTATCGTGTTTTGAGTAATTAGATGCAAGCTTGTATTCAGGTATATTGCAGTTTATAAGCTCAATAGAATCATCTTGCTGATTATAAGATATGTAAGATTCTAATATAGAAACTTTTGATGTTCTTAAAGATTTAACCTCTGACCCAAAAAGAACAATTCCTGCTTCAAAATCATCAAGTAGGGTGTAGTTATACCTTGCTTTTGGGTTTTTTGCTATTATTTTAAAGTTTTTATTTTCTTGTTTGCTCATTTTTTCTTAAATATTTAAAAAATTCTAATACTTAAAATATTACCTAACTTTATTGCAAGCAACAATATATTTATATAGTTTTGCTTGTATTTTAGATTGTTTAACTAAAAAGTGGGTTTTATTTTTATAAATAGCAAGGTTTTTTGACTTAGTAAGTGTGTTGTGATAATGGTTAAAATGTTTAGGTAAACGATTTGGCTTGTTGCATGGCTTTGGTTTGCCATCGGACTAAAAAGTATTAGCTTTACTTTAATGTTGGAGTTGAGATTGGGGCAGTTATTCTTTATAGTTATTTTATTTGTCTTATACATTGGGGATATGTGTTTGTTAAAAACCTTACGGCAGAAAAAATAAGATTGTTTGCAGCTTATGCAGTAGGAACTTTAGTTATTTTTTGGCTTTTAGAATGCTTAAGTATGTTTTAAAAAAATAGTTTAAACCTTTTAAGGTTAATTATATTAATTTTACAAAAGATTGTAACACAGAGTATAGTGTGAAAATATTATGTAGTGTTGCAGGCTTTTTGTGTTTTGTAAGAGTGTTCTTAGCTGTATTTATAAGTAGGAAAAAAAGTTGTATTAATATCTTCTATATGTTTGTGTGTAGCTGCTTATTTCTTTAAGGGTAAAAAGGGTTGTTTGCTTGTAATGTTTGGTGTATTTACTGTTAAACTGTTGTAAAAGCTTTATAGAAGTGAAGAGTGGTTAAAAAAATAATACAATATGCTATAAAGATGTAAAAATTTTAATAGAAAGTTTATCAGGTGGTTATTAAAAAGCAAACCAAATTAAAATAATTAAGTAAATAGATATTTTTTATTGCTTTGTAAGGTTTGATTTAGCTTGATTTTTCACATAGTTGACAATAAAAATAATATTTTTTTATTTTTTTACTTGCATTGTTTTTATATTGTTGTAAACTATTAGTAATGAAGTTGATATGGCTTGCAAATTTCTCTTATTGCAATAGCTGTTTCTTTATTAGGGGATTTTTTTAATCAGCTTCTGTTTTTACATGGGTACTTAGCTCAGTCGGTAGAGCATCTGACTTTTAATCAGAGGGTCACAGGTTCGAATCCTGTAGTACCCACCATGTTTTTCAATG
>CAYYLE010000017.1:23696-26881 GCA_964472375.1 uncultured Rickettsiales bacterium | reverse complement strand
AAAAAGTAGCTAAAAAAATAACCAAAGCAAGTTAGTAAAAACAATACTTTGGTTATAATTTTTTAAAAATGTATTTAAATAGTTAAACGCTAAAATTGAAAGCTTTCAAAAAACTCAACAACTCTACCGTTCATGTTTTGTAAAGGTCTGTTGGTTCTAGGTGTACCTAAAAGTGCTTTAAAAGCATCAACTTGCTCTTGAGAAACCTCTAAAACATTTTTCATAACAAACCAATTTACAGGCTCACTGCAAGGAGGTGTTGTTGAAGAACCAGAGTAGTTAAAATAACCACTTCCAGCAGGAATTAAAGCACTAGCGTTAACTTCTGGGTTGTTTTCTAAGATATCTTTTAAAACAGGGTTTTCAGCACCTACTTTAAACATAACAGCAGTTACAGCTAAATCACCAGATGCTGTTGAATGCACAAAATGACCTTCTAAATCATATTGTTGTCCATCAACCGTGTGTTCAGTAGGAGAATGGAAATGAAGACCCTTTAATATGTATTTTGTTTCATCAATCTGAATAAAGCCTCTGTTAAACTCAACCGAACCATTTTCAACCTCAGAAGCAACCATGATTTTAGAAACAGTTAAATGGTTAGCATTAGCATTAAACTTTGCAGAACCCGATACAATATTAATAGGCGACTGCGATGTTCCTTCAGCACACATTGGGCTTTCTTCACCCCAACCTTCAACATTGCTATAATCTGCTTGTTGTGCATTTAATGCAAAAATACTTAACAAAAAAACAGATGCAAAATTTGCTATAAACTTCATTTTTTAACCCTTATCTTTTTAACTAATTTATACAAAAAACAAACTTTCATAAAAATAACCTACACAAACATTAGCAGGCAGTCTTCACTTTAACACACCAAACTAAAAGATACAATACCTTTAATTAAGTTTGCCTATTTGCTCTATTTTTAAGCTAGGCAAACTACTTTTTAAGAGCATTAACTTTTTACTTGTAGCCCTTGCTTTTATTACCATAAGCTCTTGTTCTTGGTTTTCTATCTCAATCACATGTATGTTTTTGTAAATTTGCTCAATAGCCTTGCTCTCATAAGCATTGCAGGTTATTTTTATATAAACGCTATCTTTTTCAAAAACATCAACAATTTTTTGCCTAACGCCCTCAATACCAATGTTTTTAAAAGCCGAGCAAAATACATGCTTTTGGTTAGAGTTTTTAAGCCTCATTTCAATTAATTCTAATTGGCTTTGGTCTAAAAGGTCTATTTTGTTATAAACCTCTATAACCCTTTGGTCGTAATCTTTTAACCCAATTTCTTGCAACACTGTTTTTACATCTTCAATCTGCTTGATATAGTTTGCATTAGAGCAATCAATAACATGCAAAATCAAATCTGAAAGCTCCACTTCTTCTAGGGTTGACCTAAAAGACATAATAAGCTCATGAGGTAAATTAGAGATAAATCCAACAGTATCAACAATTACTGCACTTTGACCAAAAGGCATTTTTATAGACCTTGTAGTAGGGTCAAGCGTTGCAAACAAAAGGTCTTTAGCAAAGATATCTTCGTTTGTTATTGTATTAAACAAAGTTGACTTACCTGCATTTGTATACCCTACAAGTGATATTGTTTTGTAAGGGGTTTTTTTGCGGTTGTTTCTTTGTAAATCACGGGTTTTTTTAACTTTTTCAAGGGCAAGCTTTACCTTTGCTATGCTCTCTTCTATTAAACGGCGGTCAATTTCTTTTTGTTTTTCACCTGGTCCACCTATAAAGCCCCCACCGCCTCTTTGTCTTTCAAGGTGGCTCCACGCTTTAACAATGCGGGTTTTTTGGTAAAATAACGATGCAAGTTGTGCCTGCAACTTACCTTCTTTTGTTTTTGCTCTTTTAGCAAATATAGCAATAATAATGCCTTTGCGGTCTACTGCTTTTACATTTAGCTCCCTTTCTAGGTTGCTTTGTTGTGCTGGTGTTAAATCTTCATTTACTACCAAAACATCAATTTCTTGCTCTTCTATAAGAGCTTTTAACTCACTTACCTTGCCCGAGCCAAACAAGGTTGCTGGGGTAACTGTATTAAGTTTTACAATTTGCCCCTCTTGTATTTTTATATCATCAAGTGCTTTTGTTAAATTCATTGCTTCTTGCAATAAATAGTTTGCATCTTCACTTGTGTGTTTCTCTCTGGCTGACTGTATAACTGGCTGAATAACTAACGCTTTTAGCATGCTAATTCTTTTTCCTTTCAAAAAAACCCTATTTGTTAAAAAATATGTAAAAAATCATACTTTTTTAAATAAATACGCGTATATAGAGCTAAATAACTTTTTAATTTTAAACTTTTAAAGATTTTATATAAAGAAAAATAAGCTTAAGCAACAACCAATGCTAAATTTAGCAAAGCTTTAACTAGCATACAAGCCAAAAAAATACTATGATTTACAAGTTTAAACAACTAATTAAACCACCTAAAATTAGTAAAAGTATTTTTTAATATACTTTCAGCTACTTGTTAATAACTATTTGTAGTTAGCTTAAATATTAATATTATGCCTTAATATAGCTTTATTGTTAGTATATATAGCACAACTTTGCTCTAAATATTTCAATACAACTTCTACTATTTTTAGATATTTTAAGGCTATTTCAATGTTGTTAAATACTAAAAAGTAAATGCAACTATCCTAGCATTGCCTTGCTTTATATAGCTTTATTAATACATAATCTTTTAGCACTATCACTATAAATTAAAACAACAAACTAAATAGCTAGCTAGTAAGCTAAACATAAAAACATACTTTAAAATAAAAAAATTACTAATAGAGTTTTTAAGCAAACTTTAAAGCTAGTTAATTAGCACCAAACAAAACATAGTAGACAAAACCTGCTGATGAATATTATTTATCAATAGATAATTTACCAACAATTAGCAGCAGCTAATTTACTAATAGTTAGCTATTAAGCAAAAACCAACATGTTTAAGTAATTATTTTTCTTAAAAATGGAATGTAAGATTTTATAAAGAGTAAAAATCTTGTTTTAAATGAATCATTTTCGTAAAAACCTCATAAAAACTTTTTTGTAAAAAAAGCATTTGTAAAAAAGGAATAAAAACAAATTGGCACTAAACCAAAATGTAAAAATAATTATATTAAATATTTTTACATTTGTCAAGTATTAAAAATATATTTTTTACTTTT
>CAYYLE010000017.1:20944-23596 GCA_964472375.1 uncultured Rickettsiales bacterium | reverse complement strand
CTTTCAAGTTCATCTTTATGAAAAAGAATAAGAATTCTGGTTTTATCAGCAAGTACATAATCATCACTTACTGTAACAATACCATTGTTTTCTACAATGCCTAAAATCTTTACTTTCTCGCTGTTTACATATTTAATAGACCTACCTTCATACTCACAACCACTTACAATTTCTGCATAAAGTAGCTCGTAGTCTTGCTCTATTACCATTGCATTGTAAACAACACAAGAGCGAACAAAAGGAATAATTTCAGAAACTATAAAGGTTTCAGGTGAAAACACATGATGTATATTGTTGTTTTTTAAAATATCATAATAAAATTTTGAATCCATGTAAGTGAAAACATTTGAAATACCGTATTGTTTAAGTAAAAAACAAATTATTACACTATCTTCTTGCCTGCCTGCACTTACTATACAATAATCTTCTTTATTTATTTGCAATTGCTGTATATTTTCTTTGTTTTCAAGGTTTACATTAATAACATTAACCCCATAACTATGCAACTCGTGCGAAAGCTTACGCGACTTTGCAAGCCCTGAAACAATAATATCAACCTTACCTATATCATCATATCTTTGCAGTTCTTTAGCAAAGCTTACAGCAAGGTTATCACTACCTATTATGGTTACATTTGGTTTAGGTTGCTCTATTATTTCTTCTTTGCTATTTTGCATTGTTATATATTCTATATTGTCTAGAATATTTTTTTCATTAAGTGCAAGTTTTATAACATCACCTTCACGAATTTCAATCTCTTCGGCATCTAGCAAAAACTCCCCTACTCTTTTAATACCAATTAAAGCAACATCATCTGAAAGACCTTGCTTTATAGTTGTAAAGCTTTTTCCTATTAGCTCTGAATCTTTTAGGCATTGCACTGATATTATTTTTATATGGCTTGAATCTATTGTGTCTGCATCTAAAATGCTAGAATTACAATACATCATTCTATGAGTAATGTTAGATATAATACGAATATTAGGCACAATTAAATGGTCAATATTTGTTGAGTTATTTCGTCTGCTATGCAAGTAATCATGCATTTTTCTATCGGCAAAGTATCTATCGCTTTTAACCTTAGCAATTTTAGTTTTTATTTTGTAAATATCTGTAACCATAGAGCAAGAAAATAAGTTTGTTTCATCACTTGGGCAAGTTGATATAAAAACATCAGCATCTTTTATTCCTGCTGATTCTAAAACTCTAGTATCTGTTGCACTACCTACTACACCACCAAGTGGCATAGAGCTTGTAATTCTGTTAATTACCTTTTCATCACTATCTATTATTGTTATATCGCTATGTTTTTCATTAACAAAATATTTTGCTATTGTAGTACCGTTATACCCGCCACCTGCTATTATCATTTTCATGCAAAAACTTTTTAACCCTACTATTTAAAGCTTTAAAAAATACTAAATCTAAAACCCCTTATAACATATATTGTAAAACACTGCAAATAAGTAACTTAAGCAAAGTATAAAGACATCTTTAGCTTTGCTTTGTTGCTATATACTCTGCATGGTTATCAAAACATTGTTCAACAAGGCTTTTTATTGTTTTTACATCTGTTTGTGTGTTTACTTTTGCCCTAAAGCTTGTAGAACTATGCAAACCTTTAGTATGCCAAGCTAGGTGCTTTCTTGCCATTGGTATTGCAAGGTCTTGCCCGTAAAAGTCTATCATCTCTGCAAAATGCTCTAACAAAATGTTTTTTCTTTCTTCTAAGCTTGGTATTGTAAAAGGTTTGCCTTCAAGCTCTTGCAAAATTTCTTTTATAACCCAAGGTCTGCCATAGCTTCCTCGCCCTACTAAAATACCATCAGCACCTGACTCTAATAAAGCTGTTTTAGCAATTTCTCCATTTGTGATATCACCATTTACAAAAACAGGAATATTAACATTGTCTTTTACTTCTTTTACAGCCTTAAAATTAGAGCTTCCACTATAAAACTGCTCTCTAGTTCTGCCATGTACACTTACAAGGCTTGCTCCTTCATTTTCAGCGATTTTAGCAAGTTCTTTAGCATTTATTGTGCTACTGTTCCACCCTAGCCTCATTTTTACTGTTATAGGAATGCTTACAGCTTTTACAAGACAGTTTATAACCCTACCTGCAAGGCTTAAATCTTTCATTAGTGCCGAACCAGCTACACCACGCACAACTTTTTTTGCAGGGCAACCCATATTAATATCAATAAAGCTAGCACCTGCTTGCTCACTTACTTTTGCAGCTTCTTGCAAAACTTCTATTTCACTTCCTGCTAGCTGTATAGCAAAGTTTTGCTCGTTATATCTTTCAAATAGTTTTTTATTAGTTTTTTTACTATTTGCCAAAAGAGCCCTGCTTGATATCATTTCAGAATATACAAACTCTGAAACCCCATACTTTCGCACCATGTTTCTGTATGGTAAATCAGTAACACCTGCCATAGGTGCTAAAAAAACAGGATTTTTTACTTTTATATCTTTAATACTAACTTCTTTTAGCATGCAAAACCTTTTAATAAAGTGTGATTTTTTTAAAAACAGCTTAAATTATACAATAAAAACGCCATTTGCTTAATTTTTTAAACAATAATAAGTGCCTTAAACTGTATATTTTTAGTATAATTATTGGTTGGGTTTAAAAAAATAAAAAATAAAAAA
>CAYYLE010000017.1:18394-20844 GCA_964472375.1 uncultured Rickettsiales bacterium | reverse complement strand
AAAAAATGAATGTAGCAATAATACTTAGCTCGGGAAGTGGTACAAGATTTGGAGCCTGTGGCAACAAAATTTTTGAAAAAATAGACAATAAACCTATTGTTTTACACACCATAGAAAAATTTATAGAAAATAAAAATATTGACTATGTATTACCTGTTGTTGCAAAAAAAGATGAAAAAAAGCTAGAAGATGTTTTAAAACACACAACAAGTAAAAAACTACTAAAGCCAACCTTAGGGGGGCTTGAAAGAAAAAACTCTAGCTACAATGCACTTTTACACCTACAAAAAACAAACCCTAGATTTGTTTTAATACACGATAGTGCAAGACCTTTTGTATCACACAAAACAATAAATAATATAATCTTAAACCTAGAGCAAAACTCTAGTTTTGGTTATATTCCTTGTTTGCCTTGTACCGATACCATTAAACAAACAGATGAAAATAATATTGTAGTAAAAACTCTTAACCGCAATAAGCTAAAAACTGTGCAAACTCCTCAAGGTTTTTGTTACCAAAGTATTTTAAGCTCTTACAAAAAACACATAGAGAAAGAAAATATTACCGATGATGCAAGCATTTTTGAACTTGATAACAAAAAAATAAAATGTATTGAAGGGTATAAAAATAATATAAAAATAACCTACAAGGAAGATATAAAACAAATGGATAGCTATATTTTTAAAACTGGTACAGGTTTTGATGTACACAACTTTTGCCAAGGCAATGAGCTAATTTTAGGCGGTATAAAAATACCTTTTAACAAAAAACTACAAGGGCATTCCGATGCGGATGTGTTACTGCACGCCCTTACAGATGCTATATTAGGCTCTATTGCAAAAGGTGATATAGGCGACCATTTTCCTGATACTGATGAAACATTTAAGGATATGGATTCAAAAATCTTTTTACTTCATGCTTACAAGCTACTTACAGAAGAAAACGCAAGCATTGTAAATATAGACATTACAATACTTGCACAAGAGCCAAAACTCTACCCTTATAAGCAAAAAATACAAGAAAATATAGCAAATATACTAAAACTAAAAACCAATCAGGTTAATGTTAAGGCAAGCACAACAGAAAAGCTAGGCTTTGTAGGGAGAAAAGAAGGCATTGCCTGCCTTGCAAGTGTAAGCGTAAAAGCCAAAGAAAGCAACTAAACCACATAAAAAGTAATAAACCTTTTTAAGTAGGTAAAAATACCTTATAGATTCTATAAAATTATCAAAAAACCAAGTTAAGTGTAAAAAGTTAATTTAAAATTATTTTTTTCGTTAAAGCTTTTGTTTAAGAGGGCTTTAAGTGCATATTTAGTTTTAAAAATACCACTTTATAGTGCTTTTATGTACTTAGTGTTTTGACTTTTATTTTCTTTTTGTTACCCTAGCTAGCAGATAATAACTTACTTTTGTAAAGTGTTTTTTTTGTTCATTAGTTGAGTACTTTAGTCTTAAAAAGAGGTTTGTTAAATGTGCTTAGATAAAAAAGAATTAGTAGAAAGAATTATTAAAGTTGCTAAGGTTGAGTTTGGCTCACAAAAAGAAATGGCAAAAGCTTTGGGTATTTCAAGCTCAATAGTATCTGATTGGACATCAGGCAGGAGTGGACCAACCCTAAAAATTCTAACAAGATTAAGTGAAATCACTAATCATTCTTTAGATTGGTTTGTATTTGGCAAAGAAGATGTAAACATAAATCAATTTATCAATATTGCAAAAATTGCAACCCTTTGGTTGATAAAAAACAACATAGAGCCAAATAGTGATTTAATAAACCTAATTTATTGTAGCTATATTGGAAAAAAAGAGAAACAACCTAGCCAAACACTAGAGGTTTTTTTAGAGGAATACCTAAATGTTGTTAAAAATATAAAGTACTATTGCTAAAAAGCTTTTTTATATATTTGGTAAATAAAGCAATGTTAGTTTGTGTTTTTAAAAATCTTTTTAGTTTTGTTAATAAAAAAAATATTTTATCCCCCGCTAACAAAGTTTGCTTAGCTTTGCTAACTAGAACTGCTTATATTTACTAACAGGAATTATCTAGCCTTGCTAGTTAAAAACATTCTAATCTTGCTTTATTTTTTAAATATATATTTGCGTTTGCATAAAAGTTTTGTCTTTTTTCATTATAAAAATAGAAAGTATTTTACAACTAATCTTTTTTAAAACCTTGCTTGAAAAACACCTTTTCTTTTAAAATCGTCTTATTATTCTCTTGAGCTTTTATTTAACAAAACAACCAACTTATCGCTTTTTATATTTACAGACTTAACAAAAAAGGTAAAATTATTAACACTAGTTTTTTTAAAGCTTCCATATTTTGCTTACTATGAGCTTTTTTTGTTTAAAAACTATATTTAACGCACTTTTACCCAAGAAGTGGCTTTATAAAATACTTTAAATAAGGTCTTTTTATCCTTTTTTTAAAAAATACCTAAAGTTATT
>CAYYLE010000017.1:16932-18294 GCA_964472375.1 uncultured Rickettsiales bacterium | reverse complement strand
AACAGGCTTAATAGAAGATGCTTTACCTTCACAACCAAACTCAACAAATCTTGATTTACAAAGGTCTTGCATAATAGCAGAAGACTCTTTAAGGTAAGCACGCGGGTCAAAGCTTGAAGGATTTTGTACAAAATGCTTTCTAATACCAGCTGTTACAGCCATTCTTAAATCTGTATCTATGTTAACTTTTCTTACACCCATAGAAATAGCTTTTTGAATTTCTTCTATTGGCACGCCCCAAGTTTCAGGGATATTACCACCGTATTGGTTAATCATTTCTTGTAGTTCTTTAGGAACAGAAGAAGAACCATGCATAACAAGAGGCAAACCACCTGTTGCTTTACTAATTTCACCAATTCTGTCAATTGCTAAAATATCACCTGTTGGTTTACGGGTAAACTTATAAGCACCGTGCGATGTACCAATAGCAACAGCAAGTGCATCAACACCTGTTACTTTAGCAAACTCTGCTGCTTCTTTTGGGTCTGTAAGTAGCATATCTTTAGAAAGAACACCTTCTGCACCGTGTCCGTCTTCTTGGTCGCCCATTCCTGTTTCTAAAGAGCCTAAAACACCAAGCTCACCTTCAACAGAAACACCTAAAGAGTGTGCTAACTCTACAACTTTTTTAGTAATATCAGCATTGTACTCAAAGCTAGATGGTGTTTTTCCATCTGCTTCTAAAGAGCCATCTATCATAACTGATGAAAAACCAGTTTGCATTGCAGTTGCACAAGTTGCAAAAGAGTTGCCATGGTCTTGATGTACTGCAAAAGGAATATTAGGATACTGTAAAGAAATAGCATTAATTAATTGTGTAATAAATGTATCGCTAGCATATCCCCTTGCACTTCTGCTAAACTGAATAATAACAGGTGCGTTTACTTCTTCTGCTGCTTTAAATACAGCGTGAATTTGCTCCATGTTACTAACATTAAATGCAGGGTGACCATAATTGTGCTCGCAAGCATGATCTAAAAGTTGTTTCATTGAAACTATTGCCATTTTGCTATCTCCTGTTTTTATTTATTTTGTGTATTAAAAAAATTTAATACACAAAAATTATAATACATAAATATATGTTTATAATAAAAAATTATTTAGATTAACTTGTAAGCGGTTTAAATTAGTTCTTTTTTACCTTATATCTTTGCCATGCAAAGGCTTTATAAACAAAAAATAGAGGATTTTAGCTAAATCACTTAGTTAAGCAATAAACCAAAGATAGTCAAAAGCCCTACAAAACTTGCTAAAATAAAAATCTTTAAAAAATTGCAAATACAAAACCAATGTGGCTTTAACAAACTTAAACAACCAACACACTTTAAGTCGCCTTGCTTATATGCTTTTATGAGCTTTTTT
>CAYYLE010000017.1:11352-16832 GCA_964472375.1 uncultured Rickettsiales bacterium | reverse complement strand
GCTTTTTTGTAAAAAAAATATTAAACATTGCCTGCAAGTTATTTTAAGCTATATACAGGCTAGCTATTTTGTTTATAGATTTTTAAAGGTATGTAAAATATAAATATTTACTAAACAAAAAGAGCTAAAACAATCTTAAACTGCAAAAATCAAAGCTTTTTATATAAAAAATAACCCTAAAAAATGAAGTGAAAAAACTTCACAAACAGGAAAAAGCAAACTATCAACTAAAATCACCAATGCAAATATTAAAAAACAAGTTTTAGTAACTTAAATCTGCAAGCTCAATATTAAAAATTTCTGCAATTGTGTTTGCAAGGTAAATAAAAAGCCTTAGGTTATCATACCCTTTAAGTTTTTTGCTATTACCCATATTAAATATTGCTTGGCTTTCTTCTTTGTTGTTTTCTAGTTTTACAAAGTCAATAGTAAGCCCTACTTGGCAAGCAACACTTACAAGCTCATTAATATAATCATGAAAGCTATTGCAAGCACCTTTATGTATAGCAGCTTTTAGTTTTATTTGCCTAAAGCTGTTGTTTTCTTCTAAAATTGCTGCATTATTTGTAAAAAACACTAGTGTTTTACGCACAAAAAACGGGTTAACAAAAGCCCTTGTTAAGCAAATATCATTTAATACCAAGCCACTGCTTTCTATACTGCAGGCAATGTTGTTTTCGCAAGATTTAAAATTTAAACCCTGCCCTATTTTAAAAGCATTTTCTTTTACTAAAACATTTTGCAAACAAGCTACAGGCACAATAATAAAACCTTCTTTTAAAGCCCCATTTTTTGGGCAGTTTAAGGTTTTTATGCTTTTTTCGTTGCTTTTTTCTAGGTAGCAAAAGGCAATGTTTTCTATTTCATTTTCTTCTATAAAAATTTTAATCTCTTTTATATTGCTTTCTATCAAAACACAACCCTCCCTTTTTATGTATAAACAAGCAATTTAAACCGCTTTATTTAACCTTGCTAATGATTTTTCTTTGCCAAAAATTTCTAAAACATCAAAAACAGAAACAGGGCAAACCTTATTATTAGCCAAAGCATACCTAAAAGGCTCTATTAACTTACCTAGTTTTAAATTGTTTTCTTTAGCATAGTCTTTAAAACAAGCATTTAAATTATCACGAGAAAAATCATCTTGGTTTGCAATAACTTCTAAAAGCTTTAAATAATGCTCTTTATTTTCATTTATGCTTGTTTTTGCATTTTCATCAAGGGTAAAGCTTTCTTCTTTTGTTAAAGCAAATTCCACTGCTTTTGCAAGCTCTACAAGGTTGTTAAACCTTTCTCTTGCAAATGGTAAAGCTTTTGTTAAATAATCTTTATAATTATTGTCTAAGCTTTGTTTTAGCTCACTATTTTGCATAATTAATTGTTCGGTTTTTAAAGCAAGCTCTTTAATATCATAATTTTTTATATAAATTTTGTTTAAGCTTGAAAGTTTTTCAAAACTAAAACGAGCAGGTGATTTACTAACCTTTTCAAGCCCAAACAAATCAATAGCTTCTTGCTTTGTAAATACCTCTTGGTCTTTATGCCCAAAGCCTAACCTAAGCAAATAGTTAAACATAGTTTCAGGCAAAATACCCATGTTTTCATAGTCAGATACTGCAATAACACCATCTCTTTTTGAAAGCTTTTTGCCACTTTCGTTATGAATTAAAGGCAAGTGAGCAAAACTTGGCACAGTATCTGAAATTGCATTAAATAATACAGATTGTTTAAAGGTGTTTGTTAGGTGGTCATCACCTCTTATAATGTGGGTTATACCCATGCTTATATCATCTACAACTGCTGAAAGCATATAAGTTGGGCTGCCATCACTTCTTAGTAAAATCATATCATCAAGCTCTTTAGCTAAAACGCTAACTTTACCCATTACAAGGTCATTTATAGTTACAGAACCTTCTAAAGGCATTTTTAGCCTTACCGTTGGGCTAGTATCTTTTGGTGCATCTTCTTTGCTTTTTTCTCTCCAAATGCTTTGAATTTTTTCGCCTTTTTTTCTGGCTTCTTCACGCATTTTCTCTAGTTCTTCAGCACTGTGGTAGCAATAGTAAGCTTTGCCTTCATCTATTAGCTTTTGTGCAACTTCTTGGTGCTTTTTAATTTGTAAAGATTGTAAAAAATAGTCGCCGTCCCATTCTAACCCAAGCCATTTTAAACCATTTAATATAGTTTCAATAGATTCATTGTTAGAGCGTGCTTTGTCGGTATCTTCAACCCTTAGTAGAAACTTTCCGCCCATTTTTTTACTAAAAAGATAGTTAAATAACGCTGTTCTTGCCCCACCTAAATGCAAAAAACCAGTTGGAGAAGGTGCAAAACGAGTAACTACTTTAGTATCTTTCATAACAAAAGCCCTTTTATATTTTTTTTAAAATGCTATATATATTTTTTATTTTTACAAAAAATATTATAAATCAATAAACTTGTTTATTAAAAGAGTAAATTACAAATAAAGCAATATACACAAACCTTTAAGCTAAATTGATATTATGATATTAACTTTTAATCAACAATGTAGTATTATTAATCTTTAATCTATTCTTATTTTTTAAAAAAATTATAGTAGCTAAAACAAAGCAGAAGAAAGAAATTGACACAAGATAGCAAATTCATTCAAATAAAAGGTGCAAGAGAGCACAACCTAAAAAATATAGATGTTGAAATCCCTAAAAATAAACTAGTTGTTATAACAGGTGTTTCAGGCTCTGGAAAGTCGTCTCTTGCTTTTAACACTATCTACGCTGAAGGGCAAAGAAGATATATTGAAAGTTTATCTGCTTATGCTAGGCAATTTTTAGATAACTTTGACAAACCAGATGTTGACTATATTCAGGGGCTTTCGCCTGCTATATCTATTGAGCAAAAAACAACATCAAAAAACCCTCGCTCAACCGTTGGTACAATTACCGAAATTTATGATTATTTAAGGCTACTTTTTGCCCGTGTTGGGGTTGCTTACTCACCTGCTACGGGTTTGCCTATTAAAAGGCAAAGTATATCACAAATGGTTGATATTGCCTTAAACCTAAAAGAAAACTCAAAAGTTGTAATTGCTGCACCTGTTGTAAGGGGCAAAAAAGGTGAGTATAAAAAAGAAATCCAATCCCTTCAAGCACAGGGTTTTCAAAGGCTTATTGTTGATGGTCAAACTTATGATATTGAAGATGTTCCTAAACTTTCAAAAACTGTTAAACACAATATAGAAGTTGTAATAGACCGTGTAATAATTAAAGAAGGAATTGAAAAAAGACTAAGCGAAAGCTTTGAAATTGCAAGCAACTTGGCAAATGGTATTATTTTATTAAAAGTGTTAGATGAAGGTAAAGAAATAATGCTTTCACAAAATCTATCTTGCCCTGTTTCTGGCTTTATGATAGAAGAAATAGAGCCAAGATTATTTTCTTTCAATAGCCCTCATGGCTCTTGCCCTAATTGCAATGGTCTTGGTAAAGTAATGTCTTTTAGTGAGCATTTGTTAATTCCTGACCATAGCAAAGCAGTTGCTGACTGTGTTCCATTATGGAGCGGTAGATCAGCCTTAAAAGGTTATTATATTAGTATTTTTCAAGCTTTTTTAAACCATATAAAAATTGACCCAAAAACCCCATACCTAAAACTAACCAAAGAACAAAAGCAAAAAATCCTATATGGATTAAAAGAAAAAATAAAAGGCGAATATGTAAGCAACTCGGGTACTACATTTGCTTTTAACAAGGTTTTTGAAGGGGTTGTTCCTCACTTTGAAAGAAGGTTTAAAGAAACTGAATCTGAATCTGTAAGAAGCCTTTTAGAAAAATACCAAAAAGAAGATGCTTGCCCCGAATGTGAAGGTAAAAGGCTAAACAAAAAAGCCCTGCAAGTAAAAATTGACAACCTAAATATTTACGATGTTACTACATTTTCAATAGGGCAAGCGTTAGATTGGGTTGGCTCTTTAGAAGGTAAGCTAAACAATATGCAAAGGCAAATTGGTGAAAAAATAATAAAAGAAATTGGTGAAAGATTAAGATTTTTAAATAATGTAGGTATATCATACCTTACGCTTTCTCGCCAAGCAGGTACACTTTCAGGTGGTGAAGCCCAAAGAATTAGGCTTGCATCACAAATTGGCTCGGGTTTAACAGGGGTTTTGTATGTGCTTGATGAACCATCAATAGGCTTACACCAAAAAGATAACGACCGCCTAATTGATACCTTAAAACACCTAAAAAACCTAGACAACACTGTAATAGTTGTAGAGCATGATGAAGACACAATAAGAGAAGCTGACTATATTCTTGATATTGGACCACATGCTGGGGTGCATGGTGGGCAGGTTGTAGCATGCGGAAGCTACGAAGAAATAATACAAAACCCAAAAAGCCTAACAGGTTTATATCTAAGTGGTAAAAAAGAAATTGAAACCCCCAAAGAAAGAAGAAAAGGCAATGGTAAGTTTATTACTTTAAAAAATGCAAGTGGCAACAACCTTAAAAATGTAACTGCAAACTTCCCTTTAGGTTGTTTTGTTTGTGTTACTGGGGTTTCTGGTTCTGGTAAATCTACCCTTGTTAATAAAACCCTTGTTCCTGCTGTTTCACACCATCTTTATAACTCTGATGTTGATATTTTAAACTTTGAAAATATCCACGGTTTAGATGATATTGATAAACTAATAAACATAGACCAATCACCAATTGGTAAAACATCTCGCTCTAACCCTGCTACATACACTGGTATGTTTGACTATATAAGAGCCATTTTTGCCGAAACCCCCGAGGCTAAAGCAAGGGGCTACAAGCAAGGTAGGTTCTCTTTTAATGTTAAAGGCGGAAGATGCGACCATTGCAATGGTGATGGTGTTGTAAAAGTAGAAATGCACTTTTTATCTGATGTACATATAACTTGCGATGAATGCAAAGGCAAAAGATACAACCGCGAAACCCTAGACATTAGGTTTAAAGGCAAAAATATAAGCGATGTTTTAAACATGACAATAGAAGATGCTTATACTTTTTTTGAAAACATACCGCTTATTAAAGCCAAAATTAAAGCCTTAATAGATGTTGGGCTTGGTTATTTAAAAGTTGGGCAAGGCTCTACAACGCTTTCAGGCGGTGAGGCACAGCGTGTAAAACTTGCTAAAGAGCTTTCTAAAAAATCTACTGGTAAAACACTATATATTTTAGATGAGCCTACAACTGGCTTGCACTTTGAAGATATTAACAAACTTTTAAAAATTCTGCATACTTTTGTAGAAAAAGGCAACACCGTTATAGTTATTGAGCATAATCTTGATGTTATAAAAACCGCTGACCATATTATAGACATTGGTAAAGAAGGTGGCGACCAAGGTGGGGAGATTCTTTGCACGGGAACACCTGAAGAAGTAGCAAAAAATAAAGAAAGCTACACTGCTAAATATATTGCCAAAGCTTTAAATAAAAAATAAACTAAAAGAGGTTGTTTTTATAGCCTCTTTTTTT
>CAYYLE010000017.1:5382-11252 GCA_964472375.1 uncultured Rickettsiales bacterium | reverse complement strand
AAACTTGTGCTAAACAAAGCATCTGCAAGCACTAAAGACCTTACAAGCAATATAGCAATAAACAGCAAAATTACTGCTGTTGCTTACTTTTTTGCCCCCTTAGAAAATATTGCAACAAACTCTATAAATATGAAAAAACATGCGTTTGTTAACAATATAGAAAGCTATGGTTATTTAGTAAAAATTATAAGCTCTACAAAAGGCGATAGCCCCAAATTTTTTACTAAAACACGAAACTACATAGCAAACAAGTTGCAAGAAAATACAAACCCTAAAATTTTTGGCTTTGCAAATGCCTTATTAACAGGCAATAAAAACTATATAGAAAACACAAGCTACCAAAATATTATAAAAGCAGGAATTGCTCACCTTTTTGCAATATCTGGCTATCATATATCTTTAATCGGTGCTTTTGTATTTTTCATTACAAGGTTTTTACTTGCTTTTAGCCCTTATCTTTTACATAGGTATAACATAAAAACTATATCCGCCTGCTTTGCAATTTTAGTTGTCTTTCTTTATGTTGCACTTGTTTCTTTTCCACCTTCTGCAATTAGAGCTTTTTTAATTTTTGCTTTGCTTATGGTTTCTTATATATTTAACCAAAGTTTATTTTCTTACAAAACTCTTGCTAATGTAGCTTTATTAATGCTTTTGTGCAACCCTTACTATGTTTATAATATTGGTTTTATTCTTTCTTTTACATCTTATCTTGCTATTTTATATACCTTAAAAAGCTCTTTGTTTTACAAACTTAACAAGTTTAACTACTTTAAAACAAATATATTAAACACATTTACAATATGGCTTTTTAGCTTGGTTTTAGTTAGCCTTGCAATATCTTTAGTTACCCTTGTAGAAATTGGCTTATTTTTTAGGCAAGTGCCTTTGTACAGTAGCTTAGTTAATATTTTAGCTATACCTATTTTTAGTATTTTTGTAATGCCATTTTTATTTTTATTTGCTTTGTTTAGTTATTTTGATTTTGCCCTGCATTTGCTACACATACCAAGCATAGCTTTAAATATTTTACTTAACTTAAGTAACTTTGTAGCTAGCTTGCCATTTTCTACTATTAATTTTTATAACCTTAATTATGATTTTATTCTGCTTTATATGTTTGGCTTGGGTTTAATGATTGTTAATTTTAAACCTGCTCTAATTGTGATAATATTTGCAAATATTGGCTTTATAACCTTTAAAGCACCAAATATTGTGCTTGATTTTACAAACCAAAATATAATAATAGTTGATGATAATAAAATGCTTTCAAGCTCTAAGGTAGATAACTTTAGCAAAAACATACTAAACCAAAGCTATAACCTAAAAAGTAATAGTTTAATAAACCTTGAAAATGATTTTTATGAACACAAAATAAAAGGCAAAACAGTACACATTGCTAATAAAAATATAAAAGGCTCTTGCAAAAATGCTGACCTTATAATACTAAAAGACTTTATTGAAAATAACTGTGGTGAAAAAACAATAATACTAAAAAGTAAAGACCAAGGCTTGCTAAATATTTATATTACAAATAAAACCATAAAAGCTAGCTATAATATAGAATACAACAAAAACAAACCTTGGAATAAATAAATATTAGATGCAATCTTCTACTACTAAATCTTTTCTGTGTGCTAAGCCAAACAATGCTGGGTTATCTCTTATTACTATATGAATATCCACATGCTCTAAGATATCAACAATAGAGCCAATTGACCTATCTAAATACCTTTCCAAAAACACACTACTTTCAAGCTCTTTAATAAGATTAGGAATAATGCCACCTGTGATATAAACACCATCGTAAGGCAACATAGCACCTGAAATAGATGAAACAAAAGTAGCAAAAAAAGCAAAGAATAAATCAAGAGTTTTACTATAAACACATGCTTTATCTTCTGACTTTAAAGCATTTTCTGTAATATCTTTAGAAGTTAAACTTTCATCGTAATTAACTTCTAAAATATGGCATAAAGCTTTGTATATGTTTTCTATACCTCTGCCTGAAACAACAAGCTCTGCATAGCTTTCTTTACCTGTATCTTGTTTTAAAAAGTCAAAAACATCTTGCTCAAGCTTTGAGTAAGAACCAATAATAGAGTGCCCTGCTTCTGTTGCAAGTACATTCCACTTTGGTGCAGAGTAATGAAGCAGTGAAACACCCAAACCAGTACCAGGCCCAACTATAAGCCTTGTACCATTTTTTCTTGGTGCTTTTGCTGATTTTAATGTGTATAAATCTTTATCTTGTAAAAATTCTAATGCATATGCTTGTGCTTCAAAATCATTAACTACTTTAATGCAAGACATATTAGTTTTTTGTGCAAGGTCTTTAAGAGAAAACTTCCAATGGTTATTAGAAAGCTCAATATAATCACCTGAAATTGGTGCAGCAACAGCAAAAATACCCATAGAAGGATAATATTTAGCATCAATAGTAGCTAAATACTTTAAAAGTGCGTACTCAATATTTTCAAAATCAGCACACTTGTAACTTTGTATAAAATCTTCGTGGTTAATATCTTCACCTTTTATAGAAAGCCTAATATTAGTACCACCTACGTCACTTATTAAAGTATATGCCATTTTAAAAACCCTTTTTAAAAATTAAATTGCACAATTGTAACATAAAGCAACATTAAATCTAGTACAAAAAATAATACATATTTAAAGAAGATCAAAATTAATTGGCTTATCTTTAAAAATCTTAATCGCAATATTAGGTTTATATTTTTCTAAAAGGTCTGCAACGGTAATGTTAGCATTATTTTTTAGATTCAGTATATCTTCTTCGTCTGTAAACCAAGTCTTGTGGTGTCTTGCTAGCATATGTGCAACGCTAAGGTTGTATTTACTAACAAGTCTTAAAACTCTTTTGTCTGTTGTTTCCCATCTACTATTGCCATAAAAAGCCAAATAATGTGCTACTGAAAAACCATTTTCTGCATAAAGTGAAAGGATTTTATAATCTTGTGTAACCCATGTACTTCTATGAATAGCTAAAAGATGTGCAACTGTTACCCCATCTTCTTTATCTTTTAGTTTTAAAATTGCAAGGTTATTTGTAACCCAGCTTGGGCTATTAACAGCAAGCAAGTGTGCCACAGTTTTACCAGAATGAGTTGTATATTTTAGTATTTGCTCATCTTGTGTTTGCCATGTTGGGTCGTGTTCTGCAAGTAGTTGCACAACTGCCCTATTTAAACCAGGAACTATTTCAAAATATGCATCTTTAGTATTTTTTGCTTTTGCATCATCTGCTAAATTTTTGTGTTTTATATAATCAGAATATTTAGTAAGTGCAAAAGCACTTGACACAATACCAAAAGAAAGAATAAATTGTGCAACAATAATGAATTTAATAATATTTTTCATTTCCCTGCCCTCCAAATGAAAAATTAGAGTTTAATCTGATATTACAATAATATTGTAATTTTTTATAATACAAAATCAAATCTTAGGTTAAAAATGCAATTATAAGTTGTTAGTAAAATCACATTTTTACAAGCCTTGCACCTAATATAAAAAAAATGATAAAATACTAAAGTTAGTTTAAAAACACCCCAAGAAAGCAAAGAACAAAATGTTAAAAAGTTTATTTATTTCTACCTTGAAAGGTTTTTTTCCTTATTTATTTAGGTTTAAATACCACCAAAATAAAGAGCTTAAAAACAGCGATATAAAACAATATTACCTTGATAACTTTCCTTACAAGGTTCAGCAATATTTATCATTAATAAGGTTTGACCGCCCAGCAGGAACGCTTTTAGCACTCATACCAGCACTATGGTCGCTTAGCTTTTATGGTAAGCAAGCACCTTTTTTAGAGCAAATATATAACTATACTCTTGTTATATTAGGCGCTTTTATTGCAAGGTCTATTGGTTGTATAATAAACGACCTTATAGATATAAAAATTGACCAAAAAGTAGAAAGAACAAAAAACCGCCCTCTTGCAAAAGGCACTATAAAAATTTGGCAAGCAATATTGCTTTGCATTACTCTTGCTTTGGCTGGTTTTTTAATACTAACTTTATTTAATACACTAACAATTTTTGTAATTGGCTCATCTATTTTATTAATAGCAGCTTACCCACTAATGAAAAGGGTAATAAAACTACCACAAGCATTTTTAGCCCTTGTAATTAATTGGGGTGTTTTTATAGGTCCTTGTATTTATGGTAATTTTGATTTTAAAATCATATTTTTATACATTTCTGCAATGCTTATAACCTTTGCTTACGACAGTAGCTACGCTGTACAAGATATGAATGATGATAAAGCCTTAAACATAAACTCTAGTGCTTTGTATTTTGGCGATAAAATAAAAAATGTTGTGCTTTTGTCTTACACTTTAGCACTTTTATTCTTTATGTTTTTTTTAAGCTTAAAAGGCTCTTTAAATGTGTTTTCTTACACTTTTTTATCGCTTGCTTTTTTGCACATTGTTTGGCAAATTTTTCATATAAGTTTAAAAGAAACTTACAAGAACTTAGCTGTGTTTAACTCTAATGTTTTCTTGTTGCTTTTGCTTTACTTTACAAGCTTTGTTTAAAAAAATACTAAAAAGTTTAGGTTTATTATGCTTTATGAAAGATTAAAAGAAAATTTTTACAATTCCAAACAGGAAAATACAGTTAGTTTTTATATAAAAGACATTAAAGCTGGTATTGTAAAAGAAAAAACCGCTAAAATACTTGCTAAAGAGCTTAATAGTACCTTTATATTGCAAGAAAATAAGCTTTTTTTAAATGTTTCTTTACAAGATAATTTTGCAAAAATAACAAGTATGTTAAACTCTTGCCTTGCAAAGCTACAACAAATTGACTTAGTAGATAAAATAAGAAATGAAGATTTTTTTGTAAGGTCGTATGATGGTAGCAAAATAATAGCAAAAGCCGATAGGTCTATCATTCCAATACTTGGTACGCCCGCTTTTGGTGTGCATGTTAATTGTTTTGACGAAGAAAGCAAAAAGCTTTGGGTTGCACAAAGGTCAGCCAATACATACACACACCCAAACAAGCTAGATAACCTAGTAGGTGGCGGTGTAAATGCATCTTGTGGTATTTTTCAAACTATGCAAAAAGAAGCACTAGAAGAAGCTTTTATCAATGAAGAATTATCAAAAAATGCTAAATTTAGAGAAATAATACACTATCAATCTTACAACCAAAGCTCTTACCATATTCGTAACGATTATTTGTATATTTTTGACCTAAAGTTACCTAAAGGCTTTACTCCATTTAACCAAGATAATGAAAACCAAGCCTTTTTGCTTTTAGAAAATAAAGAGCTTAAAAGTAAACTATACAATACTGATGATTTTAAATTCAATTCTGAACTTGTAGTACTAAGCTATTTAATAAGAAACCAGCTAATAGATGATGAAAACATTATAAAAACAGTTGATAGCTTGATTTATTAGAAAAAATTAGTCTTTGCTGCAAGTTTTACAGCACTCTTTAAGTTGCCAAACTAGTAAAAAAATTGCCTTAGCAAACACATTTTTTAGCTTTTTGCATGGTTTTTCCCATTACCTTATTTTTAAAACCACTTAAAAAGGTGGTAAAAAGGCTTTTGTTTACTAAGGTGTTTTAAAAACTTGCTTTTTTCTCTTATTTAAAGAAAGGCTACTTATCATATTTTTAAAAATATGTATTTGTCTTATAGGTTTACCACACAAGCTTTTTTAAATAAAAAACTAAATCTTTGCAAGCCACTTTTTTCAACAAAGATTAAATGATTTTTATAACAACACCATATTTTTCACTATTTTTTAAAAAAATTTAAGTAAATTAAGGTATTTTAGGTTGTTTTAGCCCAAGTTTGTTAAAGCACTATTGAATATAGTGTATAATAAAAAA
>CAYYLE010000017.1:3734-5282 GCA_964472375.1 uncultured Rickettsiales bacterium | reverse complement strand
TGTATATTTTAAAAATTTTACAAAGTTTTATTTAACAATTGTTATGCGTTGTGAAAAATCATAACTTTCAAAATTCACTGTTCTAATATAAGAGTTTAAAATATATTTCAATGAAGAATGAGAAGCAATAGGCTTTTTATTTCTAAGCATTCTATAACCATCACCGCCTGAAATTATAAAATCTGTTGTAGTAACAGTGTAGGCCCCATTATTAGCAAGAGGTGCTTGCCCTACTACAATATCACTTACACGAGACCCTCTAGGTTTTGTAGTATCTACCTTAAAGGTTAAACCTGAAACATGTAAAAAACCACTTTTTGCAGAAGGTAAAGCCTCAACAGAAAACTCTAACATTTCTTTAACTTCTAAACCGCTTAACCTTAAAGTATAAACAGGTGTTGAGAAAGGAAAAGAAAGATAAAGAGAGCCAACTGTAATATCTCCTTCTGTTATACTATGCATCATATTGCCACCATTCATAAAGGCAATATCAGCACCTGATACTTCTCTCATAGCATCAGTTGTTATCATACCAAGTTTTGTTTCACGAGTTCTTACTATACCTTCAGAACCTTCTAAATGAACGCTTGTTCTAGCAATAACTTCACTTAGTATCACATCTTGGCTAGCTTTATGTTTTCTTATAATATTAACAATATCTTGGTCTTCTTCTAAATCTTGAAAATCTTTTATAGTAAGACTGTTTTGAGTTATAAACTTATTGCCACCGCTTGTAAGAGTTATCTTAACTTCACCAACTGTTCTAGCATATTCTTCTGCTCTTACTAAAAAAGCACTTTTAATTTTTCTACCCTCTTTTAGTAATGTATTGCCATGTGCATCAACTATAAGGTCTACACCACTAACATTTGCAAGTATTGACGCTCTGTTTTCGTATGTTGTTGTATCATCAACACCTAAATGACTTAGTGCAATAATTATATCAACACCTTGTCCTTTAAGCTTTCTAACCTCTTCTTGTGCTACAACTTCAGGTGATAAAAATTTAATTCCCTGAATGTGCTCTGGCATTGTTTTGTATGATGTTTCTGGTGTTGTAATTCCAAAAATACCAACTTTCACACCATTTGGCAGTGTTTTAACTACACTGGTTTGTAAAAAAGGTGTGTTGTTTGTAGAGTAAACAGAATTTGCACTTAAAAGAGAAAAATTAGCTTTTGTTGCAATAGATATTAAGCTTTTGTAACCATAATCAAACTCATGGTTACCTGCTACCATTGCATCTAATCCAATTGCATTTAAGACATCTACAATAGATTCTCCTCTTTCTAAAACTGCAAAAGCTTCGCCGTGTATTGTATCACCTGCATCTAGATACAATACATTTGCATCTTCAGCTTTTTTGTTTTTAATATAGGTTGAAAGTTTTGCATGGCCAATTCTTCTACCTTGTGTTTCTACATTACCTTTAACATCACCTGTGAAAATAACTGTTACCACTCTATCTTTTGCTAATAAGTTAGTAGAAGTTAGTAATATTACTGCTATAAAAAACTTTGTTATAAATTTCATACGTAACCTTTAAAA
>CAYYLE010000017.1:1688-3634 GCA_964472375.1 uncultured Rickettsiales bacterium | reverse complement strand
TTGTAGCAGTTGTTGTTGCAATTTTTACAAATAGCTCTAAAGAAGCAAACCTAACTCTAAAATCCCCTGATGGAAACCTTGTTATATTTCACACAAATGATGTTCACTCAAGAGTGTTTGAAGATAAAAACTCAATAGGCTATGCAAAAATAGCAAGCATAATAAATAATGAAAAAGAAAATAACCCTGTTATTTATCTAGACGCTGGCGATGCGGTTCATGGTTTAACCTTTGCAACCCTTACAAAAGGTGAAAATATTATAAAAATTCTTAACGCTATAGAGCTAGATGCACTTGCAGTTGGCAACCACGAGTTTGATTATGGCTATGATAGGTTGCTAGAGCTTAAAGATATGGCAACTTTTCCTATGCTTGCAAGCAATATAGTAAAAAATAATCAAAATGATTTTACTCCTTATGTTATTATAGAAAAAGACGGCTATAAAATTGCCGTATTTGGGCTTGCAACCCCTGAAACAGCTTTTAAAACTCACCCTAACAATGTGAAAGAAGTAACATTTGAAGACCCAACAAAAAAAGCCCAGCAAATGGTTGATGAGCTTAAAGGTAAGTCCCACCTTATTGTTGCACTTGGTCATATAGGAATTGACAAAGCAAGTGTAGAAAACACCCAAAAAATACTTAAATCAGTAAAAGGGATTGACCTATTTATTGACGGACACAGCCATACTAAAATAGAAAATGGCACAATGATGGGTAAAACACTAGTTGTACAAACAGGTGAGTATACAAAAGCACTAGGTAAAGTAACAGTAAGCTTTAAAGATGGTAAAAAAACTCTAGATGCTAAGCTTATCACTAAAGAAGATACAGCTAATGTAGTAGCTGACCCAAAAATAGCAAATCTTATTGAAGACCTTAATAAGGATGTTAGTAAAATCGCTAGTGTTGTAATTGGTAAAAGTTTGGTAAAACTAGAAGGTGAAAGAGAATTTGCAAGAACAGGCGAAACCAACCTAGGAAACCTAGCAACTAACGCTATGCTAGAAGAAACAGGAGCTGATGTTGCTTTAACAAACGGCGGTGGCATTAGAGCTTCTATAAATGCAGGTAACATTACCTTGCAAGATGTTGTTTCTGTTTTTCCTTTTGGTAACCTTGTGGTTGTAAAAGAAGTAACAGGGCAAGAGCTTTTAGAAGCTATTGAACATGGAATAAGAAACTACCCAGAAGCTGAAGGTGGCTTTCCTCATGTAGCTGGCATACAAGTTACTTTTAACCCAAAAAATGATGCTTTAGATAGAGTTGTACATATTTCTCTTAACAATGGTAAAGAATTTGACCCTAAAGCAAAATACAGCCTTGCAACAAGTGATTTTTTATCAGCAGGTGGCGATGGCTATGAAATGCTTGCTGATAACAAGGTTTTAGGTGAATATAGCTCTTTTGATGATATTTTAATAAAATACATCAAAAAACACTCACCTGTTGCCCCTAAGATAGAAGGTAGAATTGTGGCAGAATAGTTTTTTAGCTACTATTTAATCAAGAGCCTGTTAAAATTATAATTAGTTTTTGCAGGCTTTTTGTGTCTTTTTCTTTTTTTATAGACAATTGCTAATCCTATGCAAAATTTTTTACCTTACCTGCATATGTTTTAACTATTTTTGCTAACAATAAAAAATAAAGTATTAATTTCATTTTTACAAAAAATTGCTGGTATTCAATGCTTTTTTTGTTGCTTTACATACATACTTAGGAGGAGCTAAGGTTCCCTGATGGCTTTGTTAAAACGGTGCAAAAAACACAATTTAGTTTACAAAATTAACACTTTGGCGAGTTTATACTTGCTATTGCAATACTTTTAATATTTCTTCCTGCTCTTGCTTTTCCAAAAAAAAAGTTTTTCTTTCTTTCATTCCTGTTTTAATTGGTTTTTTAGAAGCAATTGGTCATACTGTTGCAATTTGGACTTTTGACCAAAA
>CAYYLE010000017.1:0-1588 GCA_964472375.1 uncultured Rickettsiales bacterium | reverse complement strand
AGGGCTTGGTTTTATAAAAACTACCCTGCCAAAAATATGAACATCTTCAATATTTTCAATAAGCATGCCAATGTTTGAATCAAAGGTTTTTGCTCTTAAGCTATTTTGCTCTTTATAAAGCTTTCTTACCATTGTTGTATTTTCATACTCAAGCACATAAATTTTGCTATCTTCAATCTCTTTTGCACTTGTATCTATAAACAAAAGTTCATTTTTTCTTATACTTGGTTGCATGGAGCTATCTTTCATAGCAATTGCTATAATGCTTTCGTTTATGTTTTCTTGTGCGTTATACCCTGCTTGCTTTAATGCAAAGCTATCAAGCTTAAAAAGTTGATAATCTTGCTTTTGCAAGCTAGTGTAAGAGCTAAGGTTTTCATAAAGCTTTATTGCATAGATATGTTTTTTTGATAAATAGCTAATATTTTTATTAAAAGAACTGTCTTCTAAAGTATTGTTATAGTAGTGTGAAAGCCCAAATATATCATCAACATTCACATTAAGTGCATCAGCAATTTTTTGGCAAGTTTTTAAAGAAGGCTCACTTTTACCATGAACAATATTAGACACAGCAGTTCTAGAAACACCACTAAGTCTTTCTAGCTCTCTTATACCTATGTTTTTTTCTTGTAAAATTAACCCTAAAATGTTTTTTGAACGCGATAATATCATTTATTGTCTTTTTAAAGTTGACTTGTCAATTTTTACATGCCATACTAACAGCAATTAAAGTTAAAAACTTACCGTATAACGATAGCAATAAGCAAAAATACCAAAATAATGCTTTTGTAGATGTACAACCTTATTTATTTACACATATTTAAATAATAGCTAATAAAAAGAGTTGGTGCAATGTAAACAATAAGTATTTTTAAGTTTTGGTAGTGTAAAAAATAATTCTTGGAGCTTTTAAAAAATGAGTGAAGATAAAAAGCTACTTACAGTTGATGATTTAAGCAATTTATTAAAAATTAGCAAAAAAAGCATATACAAAAACTATAAAAACTGGCAAATACCTTATATTAAAATGGGCAAAACAATAAGATTTGATGAAACTAGCCTAAAAATGTGGCTAAACTCTAAAACAAAAGATGGTGATAGTAATTAAAATAATATTATCGCACTGCTCTAATCGGTATATACAGCCTTAAAGAGCAATACAAAGAAGATAATGGTAAACTAGGGCTAATAGCTGATATAGAAAGAGAGTTTACTAGAAAGCTATTTATTAAAGATTTTGACACACAAAACAATGAAGGCAGTAATCCTTTAAAAGAAAATAAAATTCTAGTAGAAATACAAGAGCTTTTAGAAAGTGCAAAAAAAAAATATAAAAGATAAATAACCTTATAGATTTTTCCCTTATTGCAAGACAGTTTGATAAATAATTATAATATTTTTTAAAAATCTTCTTGCACTTTGGTTGAAAAAAAAATATAATTTTGATTGTATTTTGCTGCTAATTATTTTTAACAATGATTTGCAACATTGTTTTTACTCTTAATCGGGGAGTGGCGCAGTCTGGTAGCGCATCTGTTTTGGGAACAGAGGGTCGCAGGTTCAAATCCTGTCTCCCCGACCATGTTTT
>CAYYLE010000016.1:11715-29532 GCA_964472375.1 uncultured Rickettsiales bacterium | reverse complement strand
CTTACCTTATATTTTTCACTATACACATTTATAAAGAAAATAAAAAGCCTAAAAAATTAATAAATTTAAAGAATCACACCTATTGCATAAAACATATTTTTATACTAAAAACATAACCAATATAAAAAAATACAATAAAATAAATCAAGATAAGCTACTTTAACAATTTAAATACTGTTATAATGTTCTTTAATTACTAAACAAAAATTTGCACTTTAAAAATAAAAACAGATGATTGAAAATAAGCACTTAGATTTTTTAAACCCTGAAATTGATTTTTTAAAAAAACTAAAAAGCTACAATAACCAAGAATTAATAAAACTAAGTGCTCAAATAAGAGAATTTTTATTAAATACTGTATCTGCAACAGGTGGACATTTAGCTGCAAATTTAGGCGTTGTAGAGCTTAGCATAGCATTGCATAAAGTTTTTAATAGCCCAAAAGATAGAATAATTTGGGATATTGGTCATCAATCATATGTGCATAAAATTTTAACACAAAGAGCCAACAAGCTGCACACAATAAGGCAAAAAGATGGGCTTTCAGGTTTTACCAATATTTTTGAAAGTAAGCACGACCACTTTGGAGCTGGACATAGCTCTACATCACTTTCTGCACTTCTTGGCTTTATAGTAAGCGACAAACTAGCAAGCCAAAATGATAGATTTAACACTGCTGTAATTGGTGATTCATCAATAGTTTCGGGCATGGCTTTTGAGGCTATGAACATGCTAAGCAGTATAGAAAAAAAGTGCCTTGTTGTATTAAACGATAACAACATGTCTATTTCTAAACCTGTTGGCTCTATAAGTAGCTACCTTACTAAAATCTCTGCAAGTAATGAGTTTTTAAGCATACGCAACAACTCTAAAAAAATACTTGATAAAACACCATTAGGCAAGCTTTCAGCACCACTTAAAAAGCTAGAATACATTGCCCGCACAAGCGGTAAAGGTGCATTGTTTGAAGAACTTGGGTTTTATTATATTGGCCCTATTGATGGGCATAAGTTTGATGATTTAATTCCTATGCTTTTACAAATAAAGCAAATGGATATTAATAAACCTATACTTTTACACATTAAAACCCAAAAGGGCAAAGGTTACAAATTTGCTGAAGAGCAGTGTGAAAAATACCACGGTGTTGATAAATTTAACCTAAAAGATGGTGTGCAAAACAAAAACCAAGACAGCTACACGGCAACTTTTGGCAACCTTTTAGTTAAAAATGCAAAACAAGATAAAAAAATAGTATCTATAACCCCCGCTATGATTACAGGCTCGGGCTTAAGTGAGTTTTTTAAGCAGTTTAAAGAAAGAGCTTTTGATGTTGGCATAGCCGAACAAAATGCAGCAACTTTTGCAGGGGCTTTGGCACAAGGGGGCTTTAAGGTTTTTTTATCGCTTTATTCTACATTTTCTCAAAGAGCTTACGACCAAATAGTGCATGATATTGCTTTGCAAAAACTACCTGTAAAAATAATTTTAGACCGTGTAGGCTTTGTAGGGGCAGATGGTGCAACCCACCATGGTGTTTTAGATTTAAATATGTTTACATCTTTACCAAATACCATTATACTAAGCCCAACTTGTAGCAAAAGCATGCAAGATGCAATAGCAACATGCCTTAACTATAATGATGGACCTAGTGTTTTAAGGCTTTCTAAAGGAAAGTGTGATAGCACAAGTAAAGAAAGCTATCAAGGAAAGGTTTTAGAACTTGGCAAGTGGAAAGACCTTACACAAGGTAGTAAAGTTGCAATTATTGCAACGGGTGATATTTTTAAACAAGCCCAAAAAGCCTGTGAAATGATTTTTAAAGAGCTTAACTTTACCCCTACTCTTGTTAATGCTATTTTTACCAAACCTGTTGATAGCTCTTTGCTTAAAGATTTAAGTAAAACTCATGATGCTATTGTAACAGTAGAAGAAGGTTATTTAGGTGGTTTTAGCACCCTTGTGAATGATTGTTTATTGCAAAATAATTGCGATGTGAAAATTAAAAATTTAGCCCTTCGTGATAGTTTCTTTGAGCAAAACACAAGGCAAAACCAACAAGAGCTTGCCCTTGTTGACTACAATGCAATTTTTAACACTGTAAAAGAGCTTATAAGCTAAATATTTTATATTGTGCTTTATACCCTTTTTGTTTAAAAATAAACTTTATTGCTTATTTTTCTAATTTTAGTATAAAAAAGCACTTATCACTCTGCTCTGTTTCTAAAAACCTTAAAAATAAAAGGTTAAATGTTTATTTTAACATTACTCTTGCCTTCTGCACTAAAAACTATTTAATCTTATTAAGCTTTGAAATATCTTTTGTTTAAACGAAATTACAAAGTATTAACAAGTATTTTGTTGCAAAAATACTTTTTTGTAAACAATAATTAAACCATGCAAGCAATAAGCCTATATTTTACCTACAAGAATTTACAAATAGTTGCTTTGCTTTTTTATAAAAAATAGTTTTATCTTTTTTTTAAAGATATTGCAAGTGTATTATTTTTAAGCATCTTTGTTTTAATAAAATCACCCTTTGACAACTGTATTAGCCTTGCAATATAAACATTAATAGATAGCTTTCACTTAAAATAAATAATGTAAAAACATATGTAATCTTTACAAAATAAAAAGCACACAAACCCGAAGCAAGAAAAGTGTGCTAAATTTTTAAAAAACTAAACTAAAAAGTATTTAACTTAAACTACTTAAAACTTGTAGTTAAAAAATACTGTGTAGTTTCTACCTTCTTGAACATAGTAAGATGTTAAAACAGCATATTCTTTGTCTAGAATGTTTTCTACACCAAGTTTTAAACTCATAGCTTCATTGAAGTTATAACCATAGTATGCATCTAACAAACCATAGCCTGCCATATCTTCACCAGTTGCTCTAGAGCTTCCTCTTGAAACATTATATCTTGTATAGCCATCTACAAATGTTCCTCTTACACTAAAGCTTGATGCACCTAAATTATAAGATGCTAATGCAACAAAGGTATGTGGTGCTATTGTTTCAAGTGGCAATATATTTGTAGGATCGCTTGTATCTTCGCCATCTACATAACTATATTTCAATGAAATCTCAAAAGCTTGTAGTTCATACTTAATATCTGCATTTACACCTTGTATTTTAACACTATCAACATTTAAATATATTGTGTAATCATCTTCAGTATCTATACCAAACATAGGTAAATCAGGTCCATCATCAACTACTGCTATATCTATATAATTTTCACTATCTGTATTATAATAGCTTGCCTTCATACTTAAGCCAATTGCATCAAACTTTAAACCAGCCCCAACTTCAAAAGTTTTATTAGTTTCTGGTTTTAGGTCAGGGTTTTCAACAAAATTATTTTGCCCTACTGCAGGACCCATAGTATAAGCAAAATGCTCACCTGATGCATATAACTCGGTCATTTTTGGAGCTCTAAAACCATAAGAGTAGTTAGTAAATAGTGTTACATAATCATTATTGTAAGAAAGTCCAACTTTAGGAGATAATGCACTATCACTATTGTCTAACCCACCTGTGTTGCTAGAATCATAATAACTATAATTAGCCCCAGCAAGTAAAGTAAAGCCACCTAGTGAGCTTTCTGTTTGCATGTATCCATCGTAATAATTGGCTGAAGCTTTTGGCACACCGTTAACATTGCCAAATCTAGAATGGCTACTGTCTTGCTCTTCTTGTCTTAGGTTTAAGCCATAAACAAGCACATTGTTTAAACCTATAAAGTCAAACTTTGCTCTTGCATCTGTGTAAATACCAAGTGAATAATAATCTCTATCTAAAATATCACCTGCTATATTGCCAGAATAATCTGCCAACATTGGGTCATCATTTTGCACATACTCATCTAAGCTTATACCCTGAAAGTAAAGACCTGTATTTGCAATATAATCACCTTTAGTGTAAACATGGCTAAGTGATGTATTTAAATTTTTTGTATATTTATCTAAAGGCTCATCACTTACAACCATATGTCCACCTTCTGTTTGTATCTCTCTCGGGTTGTTTGGTTCTTTAGCATCACTATTGTAGTAATTTACATTTAGTTTTAAAGCATGGTTGTCATTCATGTAGTAGCTTGTTTTTGCAAGCATGCTTGTTATTTTATCTTCACTTTGTAAGCTAGTTGCATCACCACCTAGGTTGATATTACCAGAATCAGCATAGGTTGTAGCAAATAAGTAATCAGATTTTTCAGTAACACCATATGTTTTTGCAGTTACTAGGTATTCGTTATTAACACTAGAATAACCCAAGCCAACGCTAGAGCCATGGTTTTGACCTTGCATTAAAAGATCTTTAGCATCATAGGTTTTAAAAAGCACAGTACCACCTAAACCACCAGAGCCATATAAAGAAGAGCTAGAACCATAAGCAACTTCAACACTTTGCATTAAAGTAGGGTCTATAAATAAAGTGCCATCATGGGCAGAATAAAAGTTTTGTGGAACACCATCAACCAAAAAGGCAATAGATTCACTTCTATAACCACGCATAGTAAGGTTTTGCCCGTTTTTTCTTGTTCCTGTTACACTAATACCTGCTTCATTTTTAAAAACAGAGTTTAAATCGTTTGCAAAACTATTTTCTAAGCTATTTGTATCTATTGTTGTTGCAACGCCAGGGGTATCAAACACACTATGTTCTGTTTTTGTGCCTACAACTACTACATCTTCTTGCTCTATTGTTACTGTTTCTTCATTTGCTAGCAAAACTGAACAAGCAAGCAAGGTAATAAGATTGCCCTGTAAAGCAAGCTTTAGTATTTTTTTCATAATTCTTTTATCTCCCTCTAACTATAAATTAGATATTTTAAATAAAAATAATGTTGTCTATTTTTGATTTAAGTCAATAATACCAAAAATATTATACTAGAGAAATCAGATTAAATCAAACAACAAATAAAAAGCTCTTAATAAGCAAAACCTATTAAGAGCTTTTTGTAACAATATATAAGAAATAAATTGTAAAAGGAATTAACGCTTAGAGAATTGGAAGCTTCTACGAGCTTTTCTTTTACCATATTTCTTTCTTTCCACAACTCTAGGGTCTCTTGTTAAAAAGCCTACTGCTTTTAAAGTTGCTCTGTAATCTTTAGGAGAAAACAAAGCAAGAGCCTTACTTATACCGTGCCTAATAGCACCAGCCTGACCAGATAACCCACCACCTGAAACAGTAGCAAAAATATCAAACTGACCTTGAGTTTGAGTTTTTTCAAAAGGTTGACCAACAAGCATTCTTAAAACTGGTCTTCCAAAATATTCAGGTAAAGTTTTACCATTAACTACAAAAGCACCATTGCCTTTTTTTACCCAAACTCTAGCTATTGAGTTCTTTCTTTTACCTGTTGCATAAGAACGACCTAAGCTATCAATCTTTGGCTCTAAATCAACAGATGCTATTTCTTCTTCTGTTGTTTGAGCTTTTAGTAAATCGTTTAATTGACTAGATTCAACCATATTAAGAACTAACCTCTTTTATTTTTTTGATTCATAGAAGCAACATCAAGCACTTGTGGAGCTTGTGCAGCATGAGGGTGACTTTCACCTTTATAAATATAAAGCCTACGCATTTGCTTTCTTGCTAAAGGACCTTTAGAAAGCATTCTTTCAACAGCTTTACTGATTAATCTTTCTGGATATTTACCAGTTATGATTTCATTCCAAGTTCTTGATTTAATACCACCTGGGAAACCTGTATGCCAGTAAAATCTTTCATTTTCAAGCTTGTTGCCTGTTGTTGCAACTTTGTCTGCATTTATAACAATTATGTTATCACCACAATCCATATGAGGTGTATAAGTTACTTTATGCTTACCTTTTAATCTTGTTGCAATAACAGCAGCTAAACGACCTAAAACAAGGTCTTTAGCATCTATTACAAACCAATCATTTTTTATATCTGACAACTTAGCAGAATATGTTTTCATCTTATCAATTCTCTTTTAAGTATTTAAAGTAATAAATTTAATACAAAAATAATCTAAAATATTTTCTTAATAAGGCATTTTGTAAATTTATTAAAAAGATGTTGCAACTTAAGTGTAACGGAAAAACAATTGCTAAATAAAGCAAAAGCTAGTGCGACAACACTTATTAACAAAAAACTAAATAAAGCCTTGCAAAACACAGTATAGTACAATAAACCAACTAGTGCAAGCATAATATTAACTTTTTATTAAAAATAAATCAAACAAAACCTTTGTATATTGTTTAAATCTTTTAATATATAGTAATTATTAAAACCTTCTTGCTTACATAAACCCTCTATAAGTTCTGCTTGTTTAAAGCCAAATTCAAAAATAAATATACCATTTTTATTTAAAAAATTTTTAATACAAGGCAAAAGCTCTTTATACAATGCAAGCCCTTCATCTTCTGCATAAAGTGCCATTTTAGGCTCATACTTTTTTGTTTCATAAAGCATAAAATCTTGCTCTTTTATATCTATATAAGGCAAGTTTGCAACTATGATATCAAACTTATTATTGCTTTTAAGATTATTTAAAAGATAAGAGTGTAAAAAGCTTGCACGGTTATTACAACCTAGCTTTTTAGCATTTTTCTTAGCCACTTTTAGAGCTTTTTGAGAGTAATCTACAAGCAAAGCATTAGCATTTTCATACTCTTTTAAAAGAGTAAGACCCAAAATACCACTACCTGTGCCAAGGTCAAGAATATTATAATTTTTAGCTTTATCTTTTTTGTATTTTAAAACATATTCAATTATCATTTCACTTTCATTACGAGGAATTAAAACATTTTTGTTAACTTTAAAATCGTTTTCCCAAAAATGCTTAACTTTAAAAATATAATGTAATGGAATATGTTTTTTTCGTTTTTTTAAAATTCGTTTGATTTTAAAAATTTGTAAAAGTGTTAGGTGCTTGTTTTGCAGTAATATTAAATTACTTAAAGAAACACCTAGCACATGGCTTAAAATTAGCTTAGATTCAAGCTTATATTCTTGTAAAGAAGATTTTTTTAAACTCTGTTGCAGGTAAAAAATACACTCTTTAACAAGCATTTACCTAACCATTCATATTTAAAAGCTTTTGAGCATTATCAAAAGTAACAATAGCATCTATCATTTCATCAAGCTCACCCTCTAAAAATACATCTAGCTTATAAAGAGTAAGGTTAATACGGTGGTCGCTTACCCTACCTTGTGGGTAGTTATATGTTCTTATTCTTTCCGACCTATCACCACTTCCTACTTGGCTTTTGCGTTCTTGTGAGCGTTTTTGCTCATCTTCTTGTCTTTGTAAATCATAAAGACGAGATCTTAAAATCTTTAAAGCTTTTGCTTTATTTTTGTGTTGTGATTTTTCATCTTGTTGCGTTACTACAACCCCAGTAGGAATATGGGTAATTCTTACCGCACTATCTGTTGTGTTAACATGCTGACCACCTGCACCAGATGCCCTATATGTATCTATTCTTAAATCTTTATCTTCTATTTTAAAGTCAATTTCTTCTGCTTCGGGTAAAATAGCAACAGTAACAGCCGATGTATGTATTCTGCCACCTGTTTCAGTATCAGGCACTCTTTGTACTCTATGCACACCTGATTCAAACTTAAAACGAGAAAAAACATTTTTACCTTTTACAGCACAAATAATCTCTTTATAACCACCAATACCTGTTTCATTAGCGTTTAAAACCTCTATTTGCCATTTTTTAGAAGATGCATACTGGCTATACATTCTAAATAAATCTGCTGCAAAAAGAGCCGCTTCTTCCCCTCCTGTTCCTGCTCTAATTTCTAAAATAATATTTTTAGAATCAGCATCATCTTTTGGCAATAAAGATATTTTTATTTCTTCCTCTAGCTCTTCTAAGCTTTGTTTAATTTGCAAAGATTCTTCTTTTGCTATTTCTTGCATTTCTTTATCTGCACCTTCTAGCATTTCTTGAGCATCTTGTAGCTCTTGCTCTAGTTTAAAAAACTCCTGAATTTTAGTTGCAGTTTCTTGAAGGTCTGAATACTCTTTAGAAAGCTTAGAATAATCTGCACTGCTTAAGCTACCTGCATCTAAGAGCTTTTCTGATAAGCCATTGTATTTTTCTAAAATACTTCTTAAATTATCTTTAAACGACATTTTTAATCAACTCTTTATAGTTTTCTTTAATATAATTTATTAAATCTGTTTTTAAAATAGGCTCTTGGTGAGAGCTTTTCATATTTTTAACCATAATTCTTGGTTTTTGGTTTTCATCATTATCTAAAATAATAACCAAAGATGCATTTTTAGCACTTGCTCTCTTAAATTTTTTAGATATATTAGATTTTTCAAGCATTACATCACTTCTAATATTGCTTGCAACAAGCTCTTGCCTTAGTTTTATAGCATCTAGTTTAAAGCTATCATCAAATGGCAAAATTAAACAAATTTCTTCTTCTTTTTGCTCTTGCATTAAAAGCATAATTCTTTCAAGCCCCGCTGCAAAGCCCACACAAGGGGTGCTTTTGCCACCCATTTGCTCAACTAAGCCATCGTATCTTCCGCCTGAAAGCAAAGCGCTTTGTGCCCCAATTGCATTGCTTATAAACTCAAAAACAAAACCTGTATAGTAATCAAGCCCTCTTACAAGATGGTTGTTTGTAGTAAAATCAACCCCATGAAGAGATAAAAGCTCTTTAATTTCTGCAAAAGTATCGCTATCTTCGTTGCTTAAGCAAGAGCTTATTAAAGGTGCATTTTGCAAAATTTGCTTATCTGTTTTGTCTTTAGAGTCAAGTATTCGTAAAGGGTTGCTTAAAAGCCTTTTTTTACTATCTTCTGAAAGGTCTTGCTTATATTCTTGCAAGTACTCTGTAAGCACTTTTGCAAAATTTTGCCTAGAAGATAAAGAACCTAAGTAGTTGACTTCTAAAGAAGTATTTTCATAAACACCTGCTTTTTGTAAAATATCTTTTGCAGAAAGAATAATCTCAACATCAGAATATATAGAAGTTGCATTAAAATACTCAAAGCCTGCTTGGTGAAACTGGCGTTGTCTGCCTTTTTGTGGTCTTTCATATCTAAACATAGGCCCAAAGTAAAAAAGCTTTTGCAATGTTGTGTTTGCAAGGTTATTATGCAAATACGCCCTTACAGCAGGAGCTGTTCCTTCTGGTCTTAAAGTTAAAGGGCTACCTTTACGAGATAAAAAGCTATACATTTCTTTATTAACAATATCACTTTCATCACCAAGTGTTCTTTTAAAAACATCACTTGATTCAAAAGTAGGTGTTTGCAAATAACTAAAGCCATAATTAAAAGCAACCTGCTGACAAATACTATAAAGCGTGTTAAAAGCTAGTGCTTTTGTACCAAAAATATCATAAGTTCCCCTTGCAGGGGCAATGTAGTTTGCCAACTTTCTACTTCCCTTTTTCTATCTTTAACTATTTAAAGATTTTACATAATCTTGAGCTATTTCAATTATACCTTTTACAAGGTTATTGTTTGTTAATTTAATGGTTTTTTCGCCTTTAATATAAACTTGGTTGTAGTCGTTATCAATTCCAACAATACCAATATCAGATTCTTTAGCCTCACCCACGCCATTTACTATACAGCCTAAAATAGAAAGTGTTATAGGTTCTTTTATGTGCGATAGCCCTTCTTCTATTTGTGCAACAGTTTTTATAATATCAAAGCCTTGCCTTGCACAAGATGGACAAGAAATGATTTTAACACCTTTGTTACGTAGTTGAAGAGATTTTAAAATATCAAAACCTACTTTAATTTCTTCAACTGGGTCTGCTGAAAGTGAAACCCTAATAGTGTCTCCTATACCTTCTGATAGCAATAAAGCTAAACCAGCAGAAGATAGCACAGTGCCTGCTCTTAAAGGCCCTGCTTCTGTTATACCAAGGTGCAAAGGATAATTGCAAGCTTGTGATAACTTTCTGTAAGCATCAACTGCTACAAAAAAATTAGACGATTTTACACTTATTTTAAAATCAAGAAAATCATTATCTTCTAAAATTTTAGCATGATTTAAGGCACTTTCAACCATACCTAAAGAGGTTGGGCCTTTATATTTTTCTATTATATTTTTTTCTAAAGAACCAGAATTAACACCTATTCTTATAATGGCATTATTGTCTTTTGCAGCTTTTATAAGCTCTTTTACACGTTCTTTAGAGCCAATATTACCAGGGTTAAAACGCAAACAAGAAGCCCCTGCTTGTGCCGCTTCTAATGCTCTTTGATAATTAAAATGGATATCAGCTATTATAGGAACAGAAGATTCTTTAACTATGGTCTTTAATGCTTTGGTAGATTCTTTGCAAGGGCACGATACCCTTACAGCATCTGCCCCTGCTTCTTCTAAAAGCCTAATTTGTTGAAGAGTTGACTTAATATCAACTGTTTTTGTATTAGTCATAGACTGTACAGAAATAGGGGAATCTCCCCCTATCAACAAACCGCCCATGTTTAATTGTTTAGTCTTTTTTCTTTCTATTTTAAAATCACTATACAAAACTTAAAAATCTTTCTAGTTTTTGACTTCAAAATTATTTTCTATATAACCTTGGTTAAGAGGTATATTTCTTACCACTTTGCGTTTAGAAACAAAACCATACTTAGTACCACGCACAACAACTACAACACCTTGCGAGTTACCAACTGAAAATGAAAGACTTTCACTTACATTAGGTATCTCAAGACGTGAACCTTTTTTTGCTACATTGTCATAGTATATTGTATTTTTATCAGATGCACTTGTAACCCTAACCCAACTATCTGCTGAAAACTCTAAAGTGATATAAGAAACACCTGTAGCTGCAGGCCAATTTAAAGAACCAACATAATCTGTATTTTCAACCTTTTTAGGCTGGGTTGTTACTTCTTCTACTGCTTGGTTAGGGGTATTGTTTTCTGTTTGCTCTTGAACTGTAAAGCCCTCATCAAGCAATGTATTTTCTACTGTTTCACTACTTTCTTGCTCTACCATATTTTGGCTTACAAAACTTGTGTTTTCTTCAACATCTGAACCACTGTTGATAAAAAAGAAAACAGCAAAAGCAATAGCAAAAGAACCTGCAAAAATTAAGAGGTATTTTAACAATTTACCATCTGATGTTTTTTGCTCAAAAGAGCTAATATCGCGGTATTTTACATCATTATTTTGTTTTGAAGAAAAAGCCGAGCCTTTAAAGATTGAAAAAAGACCAAATTTTTTATCAAAAGTCATTTGGTGATTTTGAGGATTATTGTACTCAATATTATTGTCTTCTACTTTAGTTTTGGCTTGATTTACAATTTCAACTGCATCTAAATCTAAAAATAAAGCATAAGACCTAATATAACCTAAAACATAAGTAGATTCTAAGTGATTGTAATCATCATCTTCTATATTTTCAATATAGCTTGCACGAATTCTTGTTGTGTTTGCTATGTCTTCTATACTAAAACCTTGCTTTTCTCTTTCTGCTTTTAAAATTTGACCAACAGTCGTATTACTATCCAATAACATACCCTCTTATAATTTATATAAAAAACCTAAAAATATTAGCTTGCCATTAATTTGCTAATAACATCACTTACAGATACAACTTCTTTTACAAAGCCAACACTTTGCCCAGCCATTAAAGAACCTGTTTCTACATCACCTTCTACAACTGCTCTTCTTAAAGCTCCCGCCCAAAAATGTTCAATTTGCAATGTTGCATCTAGGCGAGAAAGCTCTCCGCTTTTGTATTTTTGTATCGCATCAAGCTGACATTTTTTAAAATCTGTACTTGCTTTATTGTTAATTGCTCTTACTGCAACAACAGGGAAATCATCATCAAGCTGAACAGAAGGCTGTGCATCTTTTGCTTGTGCTCTTATAAATGAATTTTTAAAGTTTTCATGTGCAATACTTTCTTTACAAGCTGCAAACAAAGTACCAACCTGAACACCTGACGCACCCATTTGCAAATATTGATTAACACAAGCATGTGTGCCAATACCACCTGCAACAAACAAAGGTACATCTTTTATATTTGGTAAAATTTCTTGTGCTAAAACAGAAGTAGAAACATGACCAATATGACCTCCAGCTTCAGAGCCTTCAACAATTAGTGCATCAATTCCATTTTTAACTAATCTTAATGAGATAGGTAAATTAACAGCAAAACCTATGCTTTTTACGCCATTTTCTTTTAATTTTTTAATTTGTGTAGCTTTTGGTAAACCCGCTGCTAAAACAACATGAGAAACATTTTCTTCAATACAAACATCTAATAGTTCTTCTATTTGAGGGTGCATTAAAATTAAGTTAACGCCAAAAGGGTTATTAGTTAGAGATTTTGTCTTTTTAATCTCTTCTCTTACTTGCTCTGGATTCATAGCAGATGCTGCTAAAACACCAAAACCACCTGCATTAGAAACTGCAGAAACTAAAGTGCTTTCTGATATCCAAGACATGGCACCTGCAATAACAGGATATTTTACGCCTAAAAATTCTGACCCTCTTTTTCCTAACTCTAATACGCTTGTCATTTCTTTAATCACCTCTCTAGGTTGTACTTGTTATAAATTTTTTCTAATATAATTTCAGCATTTTTATCGTCAATAGCCACACTTATTCTAGATTCAGAAGTCCACAATAACTCTGCTTTTATGTTTTCGTCTTTAAGCACAGAAAATAGGAAACTTAAAAAACTACAACTAGAAATAAGGTAATGCCCTATAACAGAAATCTTTTTTACAGAAGAATTATAGTGTATTTTATTGTAATTTAAAATAGGCTTAGATTCATCAAGCAATAAAAGTGCCGTATTTAAACTTTCTTTTTCTAACATAAAGTTTATATTATAAGCCCCTTCATTACAAGCAGAATAAGTTAACATATCAACACTTATGCACTCTTTACTAAAAATATTAAATATAGTATTAAGTGCAGAGTTTACATCTTTTACGCCACAAATATTTACAAGTGCAAAATCTGAAGACGGCACAACCGACTTGATTCTATTACTTTCTAGGCAATTTTTTGTAAGGTCTTTTTTATTTTGTATTAAAGTGCCTTTAGCTTTTTGGTTAAATGTAGAAAGCACAACGGTTTTTAGGTTGTTTGCTTCTGAAAGTAAAGCGGCTCTTGTATGCACAACCTTAGCCCCAGCTTTTGACATTTCTACCATTTTATTATAATCAATTTCTTTAAACAAGATAGAATCTTTACAAGCATTTGGGTCTTTGTTATAAACACCATCAACATCTGTGTATATATAGCAATAATCAGCTTTTAAAGCCACCCCTATTGCAACAGCAGAAGTATCTGACCCCCCTCTGCCTAAAGTTGAAACCACACCATCTTGAGTAATACCCTGAAAGCCTGCAACAACGGGAACTTTACCTTGTTTTAATATATTTGTTAAATTCTCTGTTTCTATTTTTTCAATATGTGAGTTGAAAGGATTTTTACTTGTTATAATTGGCACTTGCCAACCAAGCAAAGGAAAAGAAGGAACTTCAACTTCATCAAGTGCCGCTGTAAGCAAGCCTGTTGTTATTTGCTCGCCACAAGAATGCACCATAGATTTTGACATATCGCTTGCATTTGCAAAAGAGCTTGTATAACTAACCATTTTGTTAGTAAAACCAGCCATAGCAGAGATTACCACAACTACATCATCACCTGATTTTTTATGTTTTTTAACAATTTCAGCAACGCTTCTTATTTTTTCTATTGTTGCAACTGAAGTGCCACCAAATTTTAAAATTTTTAACATAAAGCCTACTCTTTGTTAAAGATAAAAGAAACTAAAAACATATATAAAGTTGTAGTACAATATTAACTTGGTTTTTATTATAAATCTTTTAACACTAAAAAACAAACTAGCAATTATCATGAGCACAGTAAACAAAAAAGAAGTTGAAAAATTTAACCAAATGGCGAAAGATTGGTGGAACCCAAAAGGTAAGCTAAAAGTTCTGCACGATTTTAATAAACCCCGCCTTAAATACCTAAAAACACAAATAAATAAACATTTTGACGAGCCTTTTTATGAAGAGCTAAAAATAGCTGATATTGGCTGTGGCGGTGGCTTAATAAGTGAAAGCTTTAAAAAACTAGGGGGTAATGTAACAGGGATTGATGCATCTTACAATGCTATACAAGTTGCTAAAACCCATGCCTTAAACAATGATTTAGATATTAACTACTTGCATTGCTCACCAGAAGAGCTAGGTGATGAATACAAAAACAGCTTTGATGTTGTTTTTGCCCTAGAAATTATAGAGCATGTGGAAAATGTAGAAGAGTTTGTTAAAAGTGTATTAAGTCTTTTAAAACCAAACGGTTTGCTTTTTATCTCTACAATTAACAAAAATCTAAAATCTCTGCTTTTTGCAAAAATTGCTGCCGAATATATATTAAGATGGCTACCTTATAACACCCATGAATACAAAAAATTTATTAAACCATCAGAGCTTGTTAGCATTTTAGAAAAAGAAAATACTAAAGTTGTAAACATAAGCGGTATTGAATATAAACTACTGCAAAATAAATGGCAATTAACTGATAACACAAGTATTAACTATCATCTTACTGCTATTAAAAACAAGTAAAAAGTAACTTGCATGAAGTTTGACCAAAAATTAATACAAGCTAGTTTTATAAAAAGATACAAAAGATTTTTTGTTGATGTAAAACTAGCTGAAAATAACGAAATTGTAACCGCCCATTGTGCCAACACTGGCAAAATGCTAGGGCTTTGCAATGAAGGTAGCCTAGTTTATATAGCACCAAAAACAAACCCTAAAGCAAAGCTAAAATATGGCTTAGAAATCATTGAAGACAATAACGCCCTCGTTGGCATAAACACAATGAAGCCCAACCATATAGTAAGAGAAGCTGTAAGCAAGAAAAAAATTGCTCAAATACAAGATTTTTCTTTTTTTAAAAATGAAGTTAAATACGGCACAAACTCAAAAATAGATTTATTGCTAAAAAATGAAAAAGGTGATGATTTGTACCTTGAGGTTAAAAATGTTCACCTTGTAAGAGAAAACAACATTGCCGAATTTCCTGATACTACAACAGAACGCGGTGCAAAACACCTAGAAGAACTAACAAAACTTGCTAAAAACAATATTAAAGCCGTAAATTTATTTTTGGTACAAAGAAGCGACTGTACAAAATTTAAAATAGCTAAAGACCTTGATAAAACTTACTACGATAAAGCTCTTTTGGCCAAACAAGCAGGTGTTTTGTTTTTAGCTTATAACTGTACTGTTAGCCCTTCTGAAATCACACTAAAAGACAACCTAGAAATTATTTGGTAAAGTAAACAAAGGTATGTTTTTCAAACCCTTAAAAAATCATCTTCTGCTTGTTTGGTTTTAGATATAAAGCTTTACTGAGGTGTATAATTTTTAAAGCTTTTTCAGTACTTTTCTTTACTGTTTTCAACAAGCATTAATGTTGGTTATGGTAAATATTTACTCTAAATAGCTTAACAAAAGGTTTTGTTTGCATTTGCTTTGTACTTGCAAAGCACTTTTACAGCTATTTTCCACACTTAACTCGCATGATATAAGTAGCAATAGATATAGTGGCAATAAAATACACTTAAAAAACTTTAAACCCCACTTTATAATTTATTTTTTAAAGTTAGTAGTTAAAAATCGCCCCTTATTATAACCAAACAGCAAGTTGATTAAAAAAACAACAACCCACCAAAATAAATTAATAGAACTTCTGTTTGATATATAAAACAAGGGTTTACTTGTACTTAGAGATTGTGATAAAAAAAATTTATTAACCAATATAGCTAACAATCTTTTAAAAAAGAGGTGAATAGGCTACTTATAATATGTGTTTTTTAAAAAATAAACGGTAAAGTCATTATGTTTAAATAGCTTTTTTATATTTTAAGTAGATTACTTCCATGCTATAAAATTGCAAAGCTCTATGGTGATTTTAAAGTGGTTATTTTCTGCTTCTTTTTGGCTTTCTAGCTCTTTTACAAGCCTTTTGTAGCTGTTTTTAGTAAGAGGAAAGTTATTTTTAATAACACTTCTTGCACCCATTCCTTTTAAGTCTTGAAATAAAGATTGTGCATCTTTATACATAATCTCTATTGTGTCTTTGTCTGATGATATATCTTTAAAACCAATATCTTGCATTAAGTTAGCGGTTTCTTTAAGCTCTAAAAAAGGGTGAACTCTGCTTACAAAAGCATTTTGTGTATCTAGGTCTATTTTTACTAAAGCTTCTTCAAGCTCTTTTAAAGTGCCTAAACCAGGCACGGTAAACAAAAAAGCTGAATCTTTTTTTAAAACCCTATAAGCATTTGCAAAAAGCGATTTAATATCATTTACATTTTGCAAAAACATAGAGCTTATTACAATATCTTGGCTTTGGCTTTCTATATCTTTTAAGTAGTTTTCATCTTCTTTTAAGATATAATTAGGCTCTTGCTTTAGCATTAGCTTAGCATCATCAAAACAAATAAAATTTTTGATTTTTTCACTTTCTATAAAGCAATCTGAAGACGCTCCTTGAAAACAACCTAAGATTAAGGCGTTTTCAAAAGAGCGTTTAATTATATCTAGCCTATCAGCTAAACGAAAAGAAACTTCTTTTATTAAAAAGTCGTAATTAGAAAAATTTTTGGCTATTTTGTTTTTATTTTCAACAATAGCTTTATGGTCAAAAATCATTACAAAACACACTTTCTAATTTTTTAAGAAAAGCTATTAAATAAAGCCTTTAAGTCATTAAACTTGTTTTCAAGCTCTTTAAGTTCAAGTTTGCTTTGCTCTACAACCTCTGCTTTTGCCCTTGCAGCAAAGTTAGGGTTGTTTAAGCGTTTTTCTAAAGAAGTTTTTTCTTTTGCTACTTTATCCATATTTTTAGCAATTCTTGCTTTTTCGGCATCAATATCAATAACACCTAAAAGAGGAATAGATAAAGAAGCATCTGAAATTACATCTTTAACCGTATTTTCTTGGTTGCAAACACTTTCTATATTAAGCTCTTTTATTTTAGCAAGAGAGCATATGATATTTTTGTTTAAAGTTATAGATTCTAAAGCATCTTTGCTTAAATTATTTACATAAACATCAATTAAAGCAGAGTTAGGAACATTTAAAGAAGCTCTTAAACTTCTAACCTTGCTAATAAGCTCTACAAAAATATCAACTTGTTTAACATGCTTTAAAGATGGTTTTAAAACATTTTTATCAAGTGCTGTTTCTTCTACTATTGGCTTTTCTTTACCTATTAATGCAGAATGCACATATTGGCTTATAAAAGGCATAATAGGGTTTAATAAAACCATAAAGTGCTTTAAAACAAAGCCTGCTGTTTGCTTGGCTTCTTCTTTTTGCTCTTCATTTTCATTATTTTCTGAAAGAACAGGTTTTAAAAGCTCTATGTACCAATCACAAAAATCATTCCAAAAGAACTTATAAATAGATGAGCTTGCATCAAAAAATCTGTGCTTATCAAAAGCAGTTTCAACACTTTCAATAGTGTTTTTAAGTTTTTCTATAATCCAAGTGTTGCAAGCTAGCTTTGTGTTGTTATAATCAAAATTTTCGTTATAACAAGCACCGCTATTGATAACAAACCTACTTGCATTAAATATTTTAGTTACAAACTTCATGCAAGATTCAATTGTCTTTTCAGACATTCTAACATCTTGCCCTTGTAAAGGAGCCGACAAAACAGCATACCTAAAAGCATCGGTTCCGTATTTTTTAGAAACCTCTAAAGGGTCTATAACATTACCTTTGGTTTTAGACATTTTTTGCCCCTTCTCATCTCTTATTAAAGGGGTAATGTAAACCTTTTTAAAAGGTATTTGTTT
>CAYYLE010000016.1:0-11615 GCA_964472375.1 uncultured Rickettsiales bacterium | reverse complement strand
CCTTCTCATCTCTTATTAAAGGGGTAATGTAAACCTTTTTAAAAGGTATTTGTTTGGTAAAATAAAGGCTCATCATTATCATTCTAGCAACCCAGAAAAATATGATATCAAAACCTGTGGCTAAAAAATCATGCGGGTAGTTAGAAGGAATAGTGTTTTCATCTTTCCAACCTAAAGTTGCAAAAGGCCATAAAGATGATGAAAACCAAGTATCTAAAACATCTTCATCTTGTGTAAGCTCTACACCCTGCCCGTGTTTTGCTTGGGCTTTTTTTAGGGCTTCTTCGTAGTTTTTAGCTACAAACATGTCGCCATCTTTTGTATACCAACAAGGAATTTGATGCCCCCACCAAAGTTGCCTAGATATACACCAAGGTTGGATTTTTTTCATCCAATCAAAATAAAGATTTTGCCAATTTGAAGGAATAAACTCAATGTCACCATTTTCAACAGCTTTTATAGCATTGCCTGCAAGTTTTTTAGCATCTAAATACCATTGAGAAGTAAGCAAAGGCTCAATAACAGTTCCAGAGCGGTCGCCTTTTGGTACTTGAATAAGCTTTTCTTCAATATCTTCTAAAAAGCCTTGTTCTTCAAGCTCTGCAACTACTTTTTCTCTTGCTTGTAAAATAGTTAAACCTTGGTAAGAAGATGGGGTATTTTCGTTTAAAGTACCATCTTTATTTAAAATATTAATAAGCTCAAGGTTGTGTCTTTTACCAACCTCAAAGTCATTAAAATCATGTGCCGGGGTTATTTTCACAGCACCTGTACCTTTATCTTTATCTGCATGTTCATCAGCTATTAAAGGTATTTTTCTGCCAAAAAGAGGAATAACAAACTCTTCTTTACCTACAAGGTTTTTATATCTTTCATCTTCTTTATTAACAGCTATTGCAACATCTGCAATTATGGTTTCTGGTCTTGTTGTTGCTATTACAATACTATTTGTTTTATCTTGATTGTAATATCTTATATAGTAAAACTTACCTTTAACTTCTTTTTGCTCAACTTCTAAATCAGAAATTGCTGTTTTTAGCTTGGTGTCCCAATTTACAAGCCTACTATCTTTGTAAATTAAACCATCTTCATAAAGTTTATTAAATGCATATAAAACAGATTCTGAAAGCTTTTCACTCATGGTGAATTCTTCTTGTTGCCAAGTACAAGAATAACCCATTTTACGCATTTGGTGTATTATGCTAGAGCCTGAATTTTCTTTCCAATCCCAGATTTTATCTATTAAAAAATCTTTGGTAATTTTAGAAGAATCAACACCTTGGCTTTCAAGTTGCTTGGTTACAAGCATTTGTGTAGCAATACCAGCATGGTCAGTACCTGGAATCCATCTTCCTTGGAAGCCTCTTAGTCTTTTGTATTTAACAACTGCATCTTCAATTGTAAGACATAAAGCATGACCAATGTGCAAACGCCCAGTAACATTAGGAGGTGGAATAACAGCCGAAAAGCTAGGATTAGAAGGATTAATATCAGGAAGATTGAAAATAGAAGAATACCTACTAAATAAGTCTTCTTCTATTTTATTAAAATCAAATCTAGTTTCTAAAATCATTTATCAAATTTTAGTAGTATCTTCTTCTATAACTATTATTAGAGCCACCTAAAGGTCTTGAAGACCTAGAAGAAACAGTTGCTCTACTAGAATAACCTGAAGACATAGAGCTTCTTCCACCGTAGCTACTGCCATAAGAAGAACCACCCATTAAACTACTTCCACCTAGAGAAGAATAAGAATTGCTTAAAGGTCTGCTGTTGCGTCTTCTGTTGTTGCTATAAGAAGATGATAAAGAAGAGCTTGCTAAAGACCTACTACTAGGACGACGATAAGAACTTCTAGAATAATCATCTTCACGAGAAGATGCTCTTCTTCTGCTACCATAACCTCTGTTTGAGTATCTTGCAGAACCTCTTGAACGGCCACCATGCATATCCATATCCATGTCTCTATCTCTATTATGTTGAAGCGGTCTTCTTGTTCTCATGCTTTCTTCTCCCTGTTGTGTTATTTCCCCTGAAGGAGCAAATAAAGAGTTAAAGTCAACTCTTTCAGGTCTATTGTTAGACGCCACAGAGTTTGTAGGTTGACTTGAGCTTGCAAAAATATCTCTAAAGCTATTTGTTCTATTATCTTGTACAGGCACTTCCTGCTCTTGCTGTTGTGCTTGGTTGAAAAAGCTATTTAAACTGTTATAAAAGCCACCTTGCTGTTGCTGATTCATATTAGGCTGTTGTGCTTGGTTGTTTCCAAAAGAAGCACCACCTGTAAAGCCGTAAGAATCATAGTTAAAATTACCATCGCCATTATTAACACCATAAGAACCTTGGTATTGTTTACTTTCATAACCATTTGTTGAAAGATGGCTAGCATTATTGTTGTATTGATTCTGTTGTGCTATATGATTGTAAAAACCGCCACCACTTGCGTTGTTTGAAGGGTTAGAATTTCTACTAAAACCGCCTCCAAAACCACTGTTTTGACCAAACCCAGAGTTATTAGCGAAACCATTGCCATAGCCCATATCTTGACCTTGCTGCTGATTGCCATAAAAATCATTATTTGCATTAGCATTGTTATTGTCAAAAGATTGACTATTATTACTTCCGTAATTAAAATTAGACCATTTATAAGTCACACTACCATCCTACTCTTTTTAGTCAAATTAACTGCAAAAGCGAGTTTTTTGCATTAAAAACAACACTCGCACCATTTGTATTTATACTACTTATTGCTCTCCCTGTCAATAAAAATATCATCAGGGGTAGAAGTTAAGAAGAACCTATGTTTTATTTTTTCTACATATAGGTTAGGGTCATAAACCTCTTTTACAGGTACAGTTTTTAAATCTTTCATACCCATATCTCCTGTAATAAATAGTATATTATATTGAGATATTAAATATTCCATATAAGCATTAACAAGATTTACTTGGGTTTCATAGTAATCACTTTCTGCATCTAGTAAATCTGTATTTGTTTTAGTGCCAACACTGTATTCTATTTTAACACCTTTTAAAGCCTCAAAAGATGCATCAACTTGTGAAGCTATAGCATCTATATATATTAAGTTAGCTTTAAGTGTTTCTAAGTTTACCCTTGCACTTGCTCTTAGCTGCTTAACTGAATCTTCTAATAAGAATTTTGTTTGCTCTGCATTCTTTTTTGATGCCCTTAATTGAGAGCGATAAATACCTGCATCGTATAAAGGAATATTTAAAGTTACATTACCACCTGCATAATCAAGGCTTTCATCATCATAGGCATTATAGTTGTAAGCAACGCTAGCATCTACCCTAGGTAAAAGCTTACTACGAGAAACACTAACTTGTTTTTCATAATAATCATTGTTATAAAAAGCACTTAAATAAGTTGGGTTTTTGTCTTGTATAGCTCTTAAGATTGAGTTTAAATCTCTATATTGCAACTTTAAATGTGAAGGAACTTTAAGCCCTTGGGTATTTACACCTAGCATTCTTTCAAGGTCAAGCTTTGCTCTATTATAATCAACAGTTGCAATTTGTGCCAAAGATAGTGCCTCAAGGTATCTACTTTTAGCTTGGCTAAGGTCTGTTCTTGTTGCCGAACCAACTCTTAAGCCAACTTCAACACTTGCAAAATGCTCTTTTAAAGCTTTTGCTTGTTGCTGTCTTAGATTAACAGTCATAAAGCCTTTCAAGGTTTCAAGGTATGCTTGAACGACATCTAAAACAACTGTTTGCTCTTTGTTGTAGTAATCATAAGCTAATGATACAACTAAGCTACCTGCTGATTCAATATTTTTTACACCACCAAAACTTTCAAATAAATTCATAGATACACTAGCACTTAAGCCATAGTTTGGCGTACTTGAACCTGAACCTAAATTATTATTAGCACTGTCAAAAAATTGATTATAAGAAAAATCCAAAGAAGCCTGAGGCAACCAAGTTGAAAACGCTTGTGGATAAACCTCAACAGCTGATTCAAACTCCGACCTATAAGCACGCAATGTAGTGTTATTATTATATGCAAGTGCTACAGCATTTTCTAGCTTTAAAGCTTGTGGGCTTGTTCTTGCTTTGTTGCCTTGGTTTTCGTTTCCATAGCTATAAAAACCAAGCAAGCGATTGTATGCATCTTGCAAGATTTTATTTTCATCTATACTACTATTTTCATTTGCTGTTAATGTATTTGCAAATAATAATGCTAAAAAAATTGCTGTTATTTTTTTCATAATTTCTTCAATAAATTCTAATTAAAATACAAATTCATCATTCTGTTTTAATTCTTTTAAAGGTGCTGCAATAAGTGCATCAAGCTTTGTTTTATTGCCCTTTTTATCTTCTAAAAACAGATAATTAACGCCTTTTTCTTGCTCTATGTATAAGATAAAGCCATCTTCATTTAACTTTTGTGCAAGTTCTTTGTGTGTGTATGTTAAAAAGTTTTCAACAATAATAAAATCACAATTATTATTAAGGTTTTGTAAATCTTCTGCAAGTTTTATATTTTTAAAAAGCTTTGTGTTTTGCAAAAGCATCTCTTTGTAGTCTTTTTCTGTCTCTAAAACGCTTACTTTTTTAAAAATTTTAGCAAGTAAAACAGCTAAATAACCAGTTCCTACACCTATTGCTGCAACACTTTGCCCGTAATTATAGTTCATGTTTAAAAACATACTTACCAAAGTATGCCTTGCTTGCAAAAATCTATCATCACAGTAGCTAAGATAGTAATCATTATCTGCGTATTTTTTATACTCTTGGGTAACAAAATCAGCTCTTTTAGTAGATATTATAGCATCAATAACCTTTTGGTCTTTAAAACCTAAAGACATGATTTCATTTACAGAAGTACTATTAAAATTATGACTAGGGGTATAAGCCATTTTAAAAACCTTTAAAAACTATACTTTTAACTAACTATAAGATACACTAGTACAAAACTTTTGTAAAGAAGCAAATAAAAAAGAAAATTAATAAAAAACAACTCTTGAAAATAATAAATAAAAGCTTGGAAAGTCAGGCAGAATAATGGAGGCACGAATCGGAATCGAACCGATGTAGACGGTTTTGCAGACCGCTGCGTAACCACTCCGCCATCGTGCCATTTCTGCAACAAAGCATATTTTAAAGCAAGTTGTATAAAAAGTAAATATTTATTTTTTAAAACCTGTATGTAAAAGATACCCCTGTTGAGTTTTTTTCTAAATAAGGCTCTACAACATAGTTTGTAAGGTTAAAGTTTGTTTCACTTACAACATACTGCACGGCAAAAGCAAGCAAAGCCCCTGCTATTACATCTCTTGTATAGTGGTATTCACTATAAACACGAGAATATGCAACAAAGCTAGAAGCTACATAAAAAGGCAATGCATAAGCAAAACCATACCTAAAATTAACAAAAAAAGCACCCTGGAAAGCAGCTGAGGTATGCCCTGAAGGGAATGAGTTTAGGTTTTTTTTGTTTGGTCTTTCTGCATCTACAAAGTACTTTGTGCCATGTGTTGTTACTGCTGTCCATAATGCCCCTTCAGCCATTTGGCTTGCACCTATATTATCGCCTTTACTTAAAGCAACTGCAAAAGCACTTAAAGGAGTTAAAACCGCTACTATATCACCTGCTCTTTGCACTGTTTTGCTATATGCAAATAAGTTGTTACAAAAAACTAAAGCTATAAAAAACAATACTATTCTCATGTTTTTCTCTTAAAAATCTCTTTTTTATTAAAAAATAAAATCAATTATATTATAAGCAAGCTCTTGTTTATCTTTGTTGCTTTTTTCTAGTATATCATTTTGTTTATTAAGCATAAAAACACTTGTTGCATTAGTACCAAATCCTTTATTTTTAGCTATTTGGTTGGCAATTATATAGTCTGCATTTTTATTTTTTAGCTTATTTTTAGCTGATTGCAAAAGCTCATTGCCTTGTTTTGTTTCGGCACAAAAGGCAACTACTTTTTGCGGTCTATTTTTTTGCATATTTGCTATTTGTTTAACAATATCAGAATTTAAACCAAGCTCTATGCTGTGTTTTTCTTGCTTTTTAAGCTTTGTATCGCTTTTATTTTTTATAAAATAATCTGAAACAGCAGCAGCTGAAATAAAGCAATCTACCTTTTCGTTTTCAACTATATTTAAGCAAGCATCAAGCATGCTTTTAGCACTAGAAACCTTAATATTTTTTACATAACATGGCAATGGGTGTGAAACACTTGCAGTTATTAAACTAACATTTGCCCCTAAGTTATAAAAAGCTTTGGCAAGGCAGATTGCAAAATAACCCGAGCTTTTATTACCTAAGTGCCTTATTGGGTCTAGGTCTTCGTATGTTCCCCCACCTGTTATAACAATATTTTTACCAAAAAGCTTATTGCCAAAAAGCTCTCTATTTAGGTTTGCTATTATTGTTTTATCACTTGCAATATGCCCTTTACCATACTCATTGCATGCTAAAAAACCCTCTTCAGGCTGTATTATTTTTATTCCATCTTCATTTGCAAGAGTTAAGGCTCTTTGCACTTGTTTGCTTTCTAGCATTACTGTGTTCATAGCAGGTGCTAAAAGCTTTGGTTTATTGCATGCTAAAAAAACATTGCTTAACAAGTTATCTGCTATTCCATTGCTTATTTTACAAAGTGTATTTGCACTTAAAGGAGTTATTAAAAAAGCATCGCACCATCTTGCTAAGTTTATATGGTCAAGAGGGTTTTGCCATAAATCATCGTAAACCTTTTCTTCTAAAAAAGTTTCTATAACCATTTTAGAAACAAACTTTTTAGAACTTTCTGTTAAAATCACCCTAACATTAGCACCTTGGCTTTTAATCTGTCTTATAGTGTCTATAACCTTATAAGCTGCAATACTTGCAGTAACGCCAATAAGTATGTTTTTGCCTTTTAATAAGCTCATGTTTTAAAATACCTTTGTTTATATTGTTAGGTATGTTTTTTCTTGTTTTAGCTTTGGCTTTACTAAAAATTGCATTAATACTAAGTGTAATGCAATTGAAGTTGTAATTGTGTAAACAACAGGGTGAAAACCAAACAAGAAGGCAGGGTTAAATGCAAAAAGATACACATAAAATAGTATACTCAATAAAATATTTGCTGAAATTGCCTTGCTATATATTTTTTCTTTATACCTTAAGCCAAAAACCATACAACAAACAGGCAAGAAAAAAGCCGTCTGCACTGCCCCAAAACCTAAAAAGTTCAGGCGTAAAATATCTTGTTGCATTTGCACGGTAAAAAATGCAATTGCTAAAACTACAAGCATTCCTACTATTTTGTTAAAAAGTGGCGATGCAAAAAAGCTGCTCTTTTTTACCTTAAAGCGTTTGTGTAGTACATCGTAATTTATAGAAGATATTATAATAAGTAAAATACTATCTGCTGTTGAAACTATACTAGAAAGCACAGCAACTATAATAAAAGATGCTAAAAAACTATCAAAAATCATAGGCAAAAGCTCTATTAACAAAGCATCACTGTTTCCTTGATAATTTGGCAACAAAGCCCTTGCATAAATACCTGAAAGATTTAACACAAGCATTAATACAAGTATCATTATAGGGGTTAAAATCATTGCTTTATTAAAAGATTGCCTATTTTTAAAAGCCATAAAACGCAAAATAATCTGTGGTAAGCCAAGCAAACCAATACCAACTAAAAACCAAAAACTAATAATATAATTACTTGAAAGTGCATTGTTGTAACCAGAACTTTCAAAAAAAGTTTGCCCTAGCTCTTTTAATGAGTTTGTTATAACCTCAAGCCCCATACCTTTAGACACAACCCCATAATAAATAAAAATAGCACCAAAAAACATTAGTATGCCTTGCAAAATATCAGTAGCTACAACCCACTTAAACCCGCCTAAAACTGTGTATGTTCCTACAAAAACTGAAAATAAAACCAATGCTGTTTTATATTCTAAAGCAAGTATGTTTTTAACCAAATAAGCCCCGCCTTGCCATTGTGCCATTAACATAAAAGGCATGAAAAAAACAATAACTAAAGCAGAAATTAAACCAATGCTTTTACTTTTGTAAAAAGATGAAAATAGCTCGGGAACTGTTACCGAATTGCTTTTTACTGAAAATCTTCTTAATTTTGTGCCTATAGCATAAAAAACAAATACAACTGAAACAACCTGAATTGGCCCTATCCAAAGCCAAGCAAAACCAAACTTGTAAGATGCTCCAAGCCCTGCCAAAAATGTACCTGAACTTACATAACTTGCAAAAATACTCATAGAAAGAGCAATATAACCCAAAGAACGCTCGCCTAGATAATAATTTGCAAAAAAATCTCTTTGTGATTGCTTTTTGCTAAAAAAACCAAAAACTAAGGTTAATGCTATATAAATAATTAGTGAGTATAATAAGCTTGTTTGCATTTTTATTTTTCCTGTTAAATCAAATATATTAAAGCAACAACAAATAATACTACTACTATTGCCAATCTTCGTAAATGCCTTTTAAGACGCTTTTTGTTGTGAAAATATGTATCATTAGGTGCTCTTTTTATTACCTTAGGGGTAAATTCAATAAATTTTTCTTCAAATTGGTTCCATTGTATTTTTTCTTTATTTTCCTCTAAAAGTTTTTTAAGATTTTTCTCTAAATCAAACATCTCATTTGCTTTTTATTAGAAAATAATTTTTTAATCATACCTATCATTCTAAAATCCTTTTATAATTCTCTAGAATACAACACCTTTCCTATTATCACAATTTACCCACCAAAATACCTAATTAGTATATTCATTTTCTATTGTTTCTTAATTTTACAGCAAAAATTGCTGTTGCTATTGCCAAAACTGCAGGAGCAACTGCACAGGTTATGCTCCACAAAGGCATACCTAAAAATATAACCTTACCTATAGTTGTGCTTGCAAAATAAAAACCAAAAAACCAAAGTAAAGTTGAAAATATTAAAAAACCAAAAACAATAATATCTATTTTTCTCATTAAAATAACACAAAAAAATTAGTTAAAATACAAAAGCTGTTACTATATGTTTTATATAAAAGCTGCAAAACAGCAACTACAATTCTAACAAAAAACACCTTATAGGTAAAGTCTAGGGGGTAATTTAACCTTTTAAAAATGAATATTTACAAAAAATACCACTCTTTAAACTACAATGAAAGAAAAAAGCCTATAAAATATATAGTTTTGCATTATACAGAGCTAAAAACAGATAAAGAAGCAATAAATATACTTTGTGATAAAAAAAGCAATGTAAGTGCCCATTATTTAGTTTCTGAAAATGGCTACAATATATACAACCTTGTTGATGATAGCAAAAGAGCCTGGCATGCAGGGCTCAGCTATTGGCATGGGCAAACAGATTTAAACTCCCTTTCAATAGGTATTGAAATAAGCTACTATGCCGATGTTAAAAATAATATTTTTCCAGAGTTTAACAAAAAACAAATTGCAACTGTTGTAAAGCTTTGCAAATTTTTAATAAAAGAATACAATATAAAGCCTATTAATATACTTGCACACTCTGATATTGCTCCTGAAAGAAAAATTGACCCTGGTGTTAGTTTCCCTTGGAATGAACTTTATAAAAATGGTGTTGGGGTTTTTCCTGATGATAAAAACACCACCCTAAAAGTAAATAAAAACGATAAAATAGAAGATTATTTAATACAAATAGGATATAAAGATAATAGTAAAAAATCTTTAAAAGCCTTTCAATTAAGATATTTTGTGTCTGATTTGCAAAATAATATTGTTTCAACAGAAAGTATAGCTTTTGCAAAATATTTAGCTAGTATTACAAAGCAAGAAATCCTTTAGGCTTTTATTTTTTACTAAAAAGTGATAAAATGCGACGGTAGTTTCTTTTTATTACAAGGTATTTATTTTATGAAAAATTTATTGTTCACCCTTAGTTTTATAGCTTTATTAACAAGCAACTTACTAAGTAATGAAACAAATATAAACTCAGACAATGAAGAAGAAAAAGTAATTCCACCTGCTGAAAAACTTTTACTTACTGGTGATGTTGAAAAATATTTATCTTTATCTTCTGCTAAATTTCAAAAAATAAACACAAAATACCCGATAACAGCTGCTTATTATATAGAAAATGGTTATATTTATATATCTGTTAAAGCTCTTACTGTTGGCAAATCTATATCTATTGGCTTTACAAGAGGTCAAGAAGTTGAGGATATTAAACAGCTTAAAAATGTTGATTATATATCAGTATCTTACAATGAAAATAAAAAAGCTTATGTAGTGCGTGATGACTTTGCAAGAAGAATAGACAGACCAAGCAACATAAGAGAAAAACAAGATGTTTCATTATTAGAATATAAATCAGAAAAAGGCTACACTTACTTTAAACTTAGAAGAAAACTTGTGACAGGCGATAAGTTTGACTACCCTATTGAACCTGCAAGCCCTTTGACCTTAGTGTTTTTAGTTAAAGAAGTGGACAGTAAAGATATTTTAAACTCTGATTTTGTAGAGGTTACCTTACAATAAGTGTTATTAAGCACAACCCTCAACAAATAATACAAAAAGTGTTCTTTATTCACAAATTAGTTTTTATAACTTCAGTATTTTTGAGAATAATTTTTATTTTTTGTTGACAAGTTTTTAAAATCTGTTATACTTACTTTAGTTATTGCTTAAAAGTGATAATTTCTTAGATTTAGTATATATTCCGGCATAGTTCAGTTGGTAGAACGGAGGACTGTTAATCCTTATGTCGCAGGTTCGAGTCCTGCTGCCGGAGCCATTTTTTTTCTCACCTTTTTGTTGTATGCATTAATTATTTGACATATTATTCTTTGTGTAATATTTTAGCTTCTCTATTTCTTGTAATATTTCTTTTCTTTTGCTTTCACTATTAAAATTTAGTAACTGTGAATAGATATGCATAGCACTCTGTTAGAGCATGACAAATTAACAGTTGCATTATGTTTATTAATTTTACTACAACCTACCATAAGGCTATTGCTAATTTCTGATAACTTTATATCAGAAAACTCTTTACCTACTTTATAACCTTGTACATCTTTATAAAACTCATTGTAATACTCTAATGCTTGAATATACATATTATAATTTTGCTTTTTTATATTTCTTTTTTCAATGTAACTTGATAGCTCATTTTTACTGGGAAAAATAAAGCAATTATAATTGCTACAATTGCCAAATGTTGTTTTTTAGGTAACTTTTCACTTTTGCCATCACATATTAACTACTATTATTTTTAATATTAACTACATTACACTAAGCAAAGGCTAAACTTACTAGTAAACAGTTAAAAACTTAAACCATACTTACAAACTCAACCTAAACACCTCTGTCCTTATTTCTACTTGCGGTATAGTAAGTAGTGGGAACTATTTTTTTTGTTTTTCATATTTTTTAATTTTACATTACCGTTTAGGTGGGTTAGTTTCTGTTTTGTTTGGTTGAAACCTTATAAAATATACATATTATTGAATAAAAACCCCACATTTTAGAGTTTTACGATTTATTTTTATATCCTTTTAAGGCTTTAAATTGATTATTAATTTAACAATAAAGATTATAATAAGTATATACTTTGGTTTAATAAAAGCCATTAAACTAAGTGGTTTGCTCTGG
>CAYYLE010000015.1:5605-30267 GCA_964472375.1 uncultured Rickettsiales bacterium | reverse complement strand
AAAAAAATGGTGCGGGCGGCCAGACTTGAACTGGCACGGCATTACTGCCGAGGGATTTTAAGTCCCTTGTGTCTACCAATTTCACCACGCCCGCATAAAGAAAACAACTATAAGCTGTCTCGCACGACACAATAAAGATTATATGCTTTTTTAATTTTAAAAGCAAGCAAAAAATGTTTTTGTCTTTATATTTTTACCCACAAGCCACAAAATTGCTTGAAAAAATATTATAAAAATAACTAAATCATTACCTACTTTTTTAAAGCAAGCAAGCTTTTTAGTTGCATAAAAATGCAAACAAACTAAAGCACTTCTCCTTGCATTATCTTATCTTAAAACAAGGTTTTCTAGCTCTACAAATAATTAGCTAAAAAAAATAAACCTGATACCCCCCCTTCTATAAAACCACAAGCCAACTAAAATCACCTTTAAATAAGATAGTGTTTTAAAAAAACTGCTTAGTTTTTGCACTATATAAGCACATGTAAACAACTAAGGCTTAAAAATAAAGATATTTATGAAACTAAGCTTACAATAAATAAGCAAAAACCTACTAACAAACCTTACAAAATAATTAAAAACTATCTTAACTTTTTTCATAATAAAAACCACAAAAACAAACTGTTTTTGATAAAAAAAAGGGAGTAAAAACCCCCTTTATAATCCACAAAGCCTTGCATAAGCAAAGGTAAAAACTTAAAAATAGTAAGAATTAACCACAATTATTTTTTAGTTAAAACAAAATCTATAACTTTGGTTTTTAAGCAACACTCTTATAAGTAAATATTACTTTTTAGCTTCTTTTTCTACTTTAACAACAGCAGTAGCAATAGCACTACGGACTCTTACTTGCTCAAGCATATTGTTGAAAGATATAAAAGATTCTTTTTTAAACTCATAAAATGGGTCTTTTTGCCCTATTGCTCTTAGATTAATACCAGAGCGAATATAATCTAGGTTAATCAAATGCATTTTCCAAGATTCATCAATAATTTGTAATAAAATTATTCGCATAAAATTGTAAAAATCTTCTTCGCCAATACCTTTTGCTTTAGTGTCAATATTAGAATAAGTAAGTTCTAAAAGCTCATCAATAAAGTCTTCTCTGTTCATACCTTCATTTATTAGCTTTTGCTCTAGGTTTTCATACTTTACATCTAGGGTTTTGCCAATCTCGAGCTCAAATTGTTTAAGTTGCCAGTTTTCTCTAAAGTCTTTTTCAGGCATAAACTTATCAACTAAATCACAAACATAAAACTCAATATTAGCGTTAAGGTCTTCTTTAACATCGGCTTTATTGAAGATAATATCTTGCCTCTGCTTATAAATAATAGCTCTTTGCTCGTTTATTATGCTATCAAACCTTAAAAAATACTTTCTAATCTCAAAGTTGTGTTTTTCAGCTTTTACTTGAGTTTTTTCTATTGCCTTGCTTATCCAAGGGTGAGAGATAACTTCATCTTTTTTTACACCAATTTTTCTAAGCATACCGCTTATATTATCAGAACCAAAAAGCCTTAATAAATCATCTTCCATAGATGTAAAAAACACAGATTTACCAGGGTCGCCTTGTCTTCCTGCTCTACCTCTTAGCTGGTTGTCAATTCTTCTGCTTTCGTATCTTTCAGTGCCTATTACAAGCAAGCCACCTGCATCTATTACCTGCTGTTTGTTTTCAGCATGTTCGCTTTTTACACGCTCTATTGCTTCTTGTTTGCTTATTTCACTCTTATAAGTTTTGCGGTTTATTTTTTCAAGTGCAAGGTCAAGGTTGCCCCCTAGCTGAATATCAGTACCTCTACCAGCCATATTAGTTGCAATAGTTACAGCACCACCTTCACCAGCACAAGCAATAATACTTGCTTCTTTATCGTGGTGTTTGGCGTTTAAAACATTGTGCCTAATATTGTTCTTTTTTAAAAGAGCCGACATTTTGTCAGATTTTTCAATACTTACAGTGCCAATTAAAATAGGTTGCTTTTTTGCATATGCTTCTTGCACTGCTTTTAGTATAGCTCTTTCTTTTTCTTCTACTGTTAGGTAAACTTGGTCATCTAAATCTTGCCTTATAACATTTTTATTTGTAGGAATTTGCACAACATCTAAGCCATAAATTTCTAAAAATTCATCAAGCTCTGTGTGCGCTGTGCCTGTCATACCTGCAAGTTTTTCATAAAGCTTAAAGTAGTTCTGAAAGCTTATAGATGCAATTGTTTGGCTTTCCCTTCTAATTTCAATATTTTCTTTTGCCTCTAGTGCTTGGTGTAAACCATCGGCAAACCTTCTTCCTTCTAAAGCTCTTCCGCTTAGTTCGTCTATTATTACTATGCTACCGTCTCTTACAATGTAGTCTTTTTCTTTTATAAATAAATAGTGGGCTTTTAAAACTTGGGTAACAAGGTGGTAAATTTCTGCATTGTTATCTTCATATAAAGATTGCTTAGCGTTTTTAATTCCTCTGTTTTGCAGAATTTTTTCAAGCTTATCCATACCTTGTTCGGTAATGTTTATGTTCTTGTTTTTTTCATCTAGCTCGTAATCATCTTTAGTAAAAAGCTTAACAAAACCATTTATTGTTCTATAAATTTGAGCCCTATCTTCAACAGCACCTGATATTACTAAAGGTGTTCTTGCTTCGTCTATTAAAACCGAATCAACCTCATCCACAATTGCAAAATAGTTATCTTGTATTAAAACTTTATCTTTTTCTACTTGCATATTGCTTCTAAGGTAATCAAACCCTATCTCGTAGTTACTTGCGTACACAATATCACACTTGTAGTTTTTTTCTTTTTCTTCGTATTTTTCACCGCCTACAATACAACCAACACTTAATCCTAAAAAGTTGTATATTTTGCCCATCCAAGCACTGTCTCTTGTTGCTAAGTAATCATTTACCGTAACAATATGAACAGGTCTTTCTGTTAAAGCATTTAAGTAAGCAGGCAAAGTAGAAACAAGTGTTTTACCCTCACCTGTTGCCATTTCTGATATCATACCTTTGTGAAGGACTATACCACCTATTAGCTGAACATTGTAGTGCATAATCCCCAATGTTCTTGATGATGCCTCTTTAACAACTGCAAAAGCCTCTGGCAATATATCATCAAGTGATTTTCCTTGTTTTAAAAGGTCTTTAAAATAAGGAGTTTTTGCTTTTAGTTCTTCATCTGATAGTTTTTTAAAATCTTCTTCAAAAGAATTAATGGCTAAAACTATACTATCTAGTTTTTTTACATTTTTATCATTTTTTCTTTTAAACAACCATGAAATTACTTGCTTCATTAATTTTCCTTACAAACTTTTTTACTTTTAGCAAACTACTTTTCTTTTTAATTTTAAATATTGCAAAATATTTTTAGCTAAATGGGTTATTTAGCTCTCTTTTTGTAAAAAATATAAGATATCTTTTACAACTCTCTTATTTTGCGATAAAAAAGGAAGGGTGTGAATATTTTGAACATCAACCCATAAAGTGTCTTGGTTTTCTTTAGCTTTTACGGCTCCTTGCCACTTTGTGCAAAGAAAAAACATAACCATGTATTCAAGACCTAATTGACTTTTAAAAACATTAAAGGTTATAGGTACTAAATCATCTTCTGATATAGCAATATCTATTTCTTCTTTAACTTCTCTTACAAGCTCTTTTAAAATACAACTATTATGCCTTGCCTTGCCACCTGGAAACTCCCACAGACCATCGGTTTTTTTGTTGTCTTTTACAGACTGAACAAAAACTTGATTATTTTCGTTTACAATAACTGCACAAGGCACTATAACCTTGCCGTAAAAGACTTCTTCATCTAGCATTTTAAAACACTTTCAAATTTAAAACTATAAATCTTGTGTCATTTTCATGAACTTTTTGTGTCTTTGTTCTGCAATATCGCCTGTTGCCTCAACTTCTTTAATTGCGTTTAAGATAGACTTTTGAACATTTTTAATAGTTAAAGCGTGGTCACGGTGTGCACCACCTACTGGCTCTTGAATAATTTCATCAATTATACCAAACTTTTTAAGGTCTACTGCAGTAAACTTTAGAGCTTCAGCTGCATTTTCTGCCATTTTTCCATCTCTCCACAAGATAGAAGCACAACCTTCAGGCGAAATAACAGAATATATAGAATGCTCAAGCATTAAAACTTTATCACCAGCTGCAAGGGCAATAGCACCACCTGAACCACCTTCACCAACTATAACACTAATTAAAGGAACTTTAACTTCAAAACATGTTTCAATACTTTTTGCAATAGCTTCTGATTGCCCTCTTTCTTCAGCTTCAATACCTGGGTAAGCCCCTGCTGTATCTATAAGAGTTACAATAGGTAAATTAAACTTCGATGCAAGCTTCATAAGTCTTTGTGCCTTGCGGTAACCTTCTGGTCTTGCCATACCAAAATTGTGCTTTAGCCTACCTTCAATGCTGTTGCCTTTTTCAGTACCTATTACAACAACCGACCTACCGTCAATTCTTCCTAACCCACCTATTATAGCTTCATCGTCTGCAAAGTATCTATCACCTTTTAGCTCTACAAAATCTGTAACCATGTGTTTAATATAGTCTACAAAGTGAGGTCTTTCAGGGTGTCTTGCTACTAAAACTTTTTGCCAAGGGCTTAAGTTTTTATAAATTTTAACCAAGTAAGACATTTTTTTATTTCTTAAGCTCTCAATATCTTTTGCTAAAGAAACATTAGAATCGTTAATTGCTTCTAATTCTTTTATTTTTTGCTCAAGAGTAACGATAGATTTTTCAAAATCAAGATAGTAACCAGACACTTAAAAACCTTTTTGTAAATTTAACATGTTTAAATATTTTTTTTAACAACCTGATGATTTTAACAGCATTAAAAACGCTTTGCAAAAAATTGCTAAGGTATTTTTTAACTTTTTACTATATTTTTACAAAATAACAAGCAAAACTTAGCTTAATCTTTAAAAGGATTTTTGTTTAAAGGGTGCCTTGTGTTTACAAGCTTTTGCAAATGCTTTGAAGATACGCTAGTGTAAATTTCAGTTGTTGCAATATCTGCATGCCCTAAAATATCTTTTATTGTTTTTAGGTCGCTTCCATGCTCTAGCATGTGCGTTGCAAATGAGTGCCTTAATTTGTGCGGTGATATTTTACTAGAATCTAACCCAGCACTTATTGCTATTTGTTTTAGTCTTTTTGCAAACCCTTCTCTTGTAATGTGCTTGCTTACTGTTTTAGAAGGAAAAAGAAAAATAGTTTTTTTATACTTATTTTTATGCCACAAAATATAATCTTCAAGTTGCTTTTTTGCTACACTTGTTAGCGGAACTTCTCTTTCTTTATCTCCTTTTCCTAAAACTAGCAAAAAGTTAAAGTTATCTTTAATATCACTTATTTTTAAAGCTACAAGCTCGCTTACCCTTATACCTGTTGCGTATAAAATTTCTAGCATTGTTGCACTCATTACATCTTTTTTATGTGCATACTCAAGAAGTATTTTAATATCAAATTCTGATAATGCCTTAGGTAAAGATTTATCTAGCTTTGGAGTTTGTATTGCATTTGCAGGGTTTTTTTGCACCATATTTTCTTGCAATAAAAATGCATAAAAGCTTTTTAAGGCTGAAAGCTTCCTAGCTTGTGATTTTGCACTGTATTTATGGTTGCTTATAAAATTTAGATAGCTTTTTATATTATCTTCATCTGCACTTTCTGGCTTAACCATAGGCTTTAATGAAAATAAATAAACTATAAAGTCTTGTAAATCATTTTTATAAGACACTAAAGTATTTTTAGCTAGCCCCTTTTCTATAAGTAAATGCTCTAAAAAGGTTTCTAGCAAATCATTTTGCATTTTAATCTAGGTCTAGCTCGTATGTATAGTTTACTAAATTATCTGCTTGCTCAAAGCCCCTTATTGTTAACCCAACCCAAACAATAAGCAAACAAGCAAGCAAAAACCTTATAATTGTTAATCTTTTTTTGCGTCTTCTTCTTAAATACATTCTTATAACTTTCTTTTTATTAAATTTATATTTTTAGTTTAAAGCAATTTAAAGCAATATTTAATAATTTATTGTAACAATACTTGTTATAATATTTAAATATTAAACTTACAAGCAAAGTTAAAAAAATAAACCCCTTATGTTGAATAAATTTATAGTTTTTACTGGTTTAAGCGGCAGTGGCAAAACTTTTTTTGCTAAAAAACTAGCTAAAAAACTAAGCGTAAACTGTTTTGACCTTGATACAATAATAGAACAAGAACAAAACATCACAATTACTGATATTTTTGCAACAAAAGGTGAAGATTTTTTTAGAAAATGTGAAGAACAAGCATTTTTTAATATTGTTGAAAAAAATAAAAATGCTGTTATTAGCTTAGGCGGTGGGGCATTAACTAATAAAAATATTAAAAATTATGTTGCACAAAAATGTTTTTGTATCTATATAGAAAGGAAGATACATAAAATATACAAATTAATACAAAATAACAATAAAAGACCGCTACTTACAAGCAAAAAGGTAAAGCAAACACTAAAAACCATGCTAAAAAACAGAATACAAGGCTACAGCATAGCAAACTTAACCATAAATTGCAATGAAAGAAAATCTGATGCAAAACAGATTAAAAGTATTGTAAACTATTTACACAACAATAATATTATTTAGCCCCAAAATGCAAGAAGACCTCAGTTTATTACAAAAAAGCAAACTAAAACCTTACAATGTTTTTTTTACCCAAAGCATTTTTGAAGAGTTGCCTAGTATTTTTGCCCAAAAAAACCTTAAAAAAACAAATGCTATTTTTATAATAAGCGACCACAATGTAGCAAAGCTTTACTTACAAAATCTAGAGCTGACCTTAAAAAATGCAGGCTATGAAAAGGTTTTTAGCATTGTTATAAAAACAGGCGAAAAAAGCAAAAGCCTTGTAAACTACAATAAAATTATTAAAAAAATAAGCCAATACAACGAGCTTAGTAGAGATTCTGCAATTATTGCACTAGGTGGTGGTGTAGTTGGCGACCTTGCAGGCTTTTGTGCTAGCACTATTTTGCGTGGTATAAACTTTATAAATATACCTACAACCTTACTAGCAATGAGCGATAGCTCAATAGGTGGTAAAAACGGCATTAACACAAGCTATGGTAAAAATTCTTTAGGTAGCTTTTACACTGCACATGCTGTTGTTATTGCACCACAATTTTTACAAACCTTAAACCAAAAAGAATTTAACTCTGGTTTTTTTGAAATCTTAAAAATTTCTTTAATTAAAGACAAAACTTTTTTTAACTACCTAGAAGAAAACTACAATAAGATTATAGAAAAAAAACACAAAGAGCTTTCTACTACTATTTTAACAAGCATAGAACACAAGCTAAAAATTGTAGAAGATGATTTTTTAGAACAAAAACAACTAAGGTATTTATTAAACTACGGTCATACTTATGGGCATGCTTTAGAAAAATACCTAAACTACAACAAAATAAGCCACGGGCATGCTGTTGCAATTGGTATGATTTGTGCTAATTTTTTAAGCTATAATCTAAAATTACTTTCACAAGAAGGTCTTTTAAAAGCAAACAGCTCTATTAAAAACAAGCTTTTAAAATCACCTATTAATCTTAATAAAATTAACCATGATAAGCTTTATAGCTTTATGCTAAACGACAAAAAACAAAGCGATGGCTCTGTTAATGCTGTAGTTTTAGAAGGCATAGGGAAAGCTATCTTTTTAACAAATATTAAACAAAATACAATAAAACAATCTATAACACAAGGTTTTAACTTTATAAAATGATACTTTACCTTTTAATAGTACTATCTTTATTTTCACTATCTGCTTTCTTTTCAATGTCAGAAACTGCAATTACTGCAAGTTCTCAGGGCTATATGATGAGGCTAAAAAAAACCAAAAAAAGCAAAAATGCTAAAACAGCTTATCACCTATTAGAAAATAAAGACGCTGTAATATCTACTATTTTAATAGGTAATAATATAGCAAATGTAATGCTTACTATATTTTCTACATCTTTATTTCTTTCACTTTATAATGATAAATACCTAGTTGCTTTTGGTTTTGTAATAGCAATTCTTTTAATGATTTTTGCCGAAATTTTACCAAAAACCCTTGCTGTAAAGTTTGCTAACAATGTTGTACTTGTTTGTGCCCCTATTTTGTACTTTTTTTACATTATATTAAAGCCTTTTAACCATGCTGTACTTATATTTAGAAACAAAATAATAGAGCCTTTTGAACAAAACAAAGAAACCACAAGTGCTGATATTGATGATTATAATGTAGAAAAACTTCGTGGTGCCATTGAGCTTTTTAGCCATGAAAATACAGAACATAACACTGATACAATACACGAAAAAGAAATGCTAAACAATGTGCTTGACCTTGATGAAATAACAGTGCAAGACCTTATGATACACCGCAAAGATGTATCTATTATTGATATTACAAAAAGCATTGAAAATATAATAGAAGAAATTAAAGACCTAGAGTGCAAGTTTATTCCTGTTTGCCAAGGAGATAAAGAAAACATAACAGGAGCTATAAAGCCTTATCAAGTTTTGCTTGAGTATGTAAAAAACAAAAATATAAATATAGAAGACTATGTAATTCAGGTAAACTTTATAGCTGATACCACAACAGCAATGAAGCAACTTTTATTGTTTAAAGATGATGCAAATCAATACTCTATTATAGTAGATGAATACGGTGCATTTATGGGCATTATAACCCTTGATATTATCTTGCACGAAATTGTAAACACCGAACAAAACCAAGAAGATGGTATTTTAATAAAAGACAATAGCTTTATTGTAGATTCTAAAACAAAAATAAGAAAGCTAAACAAAAAGCTACACCTAAACTTACCAGAAGATGTAGATGCTACTACAATTGGTGGCTTGCTTTTATACCAAACAAATGGCGTGCCTAAGCTAAACCAAGAAGTAGCTATTGAAGGCTATACCTTAAAAGCTGTTAAATTTAACCATAAAGAAATTGAACTAATAGAAATAAACAGAAAAGAAGATAGCTAGCTATCTAGAAAAATTTTCTTATTGTTTTATTTTGTAATGATATTTTTTTGCAAAAATTTAGTGTTTTAACCATAGGTGGAACATTTTTACTTGTTGGTAAAACATAGTTATTTGCTTAGTTTTCTATCTTGTCTGCTTTAAATTTTAAAATACTGCAAAAACCATTCCTACAAGCTATCCTGTAAAAACTAGCAATAGATAGCTAAAATTGGCTTTATAAGGCTATTTACAAAAACCTCAAGCTAAGGTAAATTACACTGTAAAAATAATTACTTAAGGTAAAAGCACTTTTTTTACAAATGTAAAAACAAGATAAATTTAAAATAAAACCTAATTAAATAAACCCTTGTAAATTTGCACAAACACTATAAAACCATCTTAAAGAATCAATCTGCTAGTTAAGTAAAACCAACATGCAAAAGCTCTTTTTTTATTTTTTTACACCATCGCAAGCAACAAAGCTTTAAAAATAAAAGATTTTAAACAGCATAATAAGATGAAAGCAGTTAACAAAAAAGACAAGAAACCCTAAAGAAGGATTCTTGCCTTGTTTGTAGAAAAGTTTCTAGAAAAAATAAAAACTAAGCTTGTTTTCTTTTTTCTAAAGTCTTTTTTAAAGAAGCTAAATTTCTTGGTAACTTTGTTTTAGCAGAGTTAAGAACATAAAGGTCAATTCCACCTCTTTTTTCAATTGTTCTTGCACCATGGGCAGAAACTCTTAACTTAATACGACGGTTTAAAATATCGCTCCAAAAAGCAACATTATTCATATTAGGGAAAAACTTCCTTTTTGTTTTATTGTTAGCATGGCTTACATTGTTACCAGACTGAACGCCCTTATTTGTTACATGGCAATAATTAGACATAACCTATCCTTAATAATACGGGTGTTATTACACATACATAAATCTCAACTTTAAAGTATCGCACAAAACATACCATAAAGCAAATTTAAAACTTGAATTTATTTGATTCGCTTTGAATTTTATCAAATACTGAATCTACTAAATTTTCGGTAAAACTACCTTTTATAAGAGAGCTAATAAAAGACCTTTTACGCTCTGTTTCTATAATTTTAGCATTTTTACCATACTTATTGCGAATAAAATCAACATAAGATGATATGCCATCAATAATACCATTTTCAATAGCTTGGCTTCCTGTCCATACCCTACCATTGAAAATACTTTCCTCTTGTAGCTGAATTTTTTTGCCTCTGCGAGATTTTACCCATGTTTTAAAATGTTCATGAATTTCACCCTGAAGCTCTTTAACAAGCTCAATATCACTTTCTTTTTCAGCTGTGAAAGGGTCTAACATAGATTTACTTTTACCTGCTGTATAGATTCTTCTTTTAATACCGTGTTTTTTTATAAATTCTTCAAACCCGAATGAAGCAGAAACAACCCCAATAGAACCAACAATAGAAGCTGAAAGTGCATAGATTTCATCGGCACAGCATGCTATCCAATACCCACCTGATGCCCCTACATCTTCTATAAACGAATATAGTGGAATTTTGTTTTCTTTAGCTTTTGAGTGAATATAACTTGCAATAAGTTCTGATTGCACAGGCGAGCCACCTGGTGAGTTAATAACCACACAAATTGCTTCTAGTTTATTTTTAGCAAGTAGTTTATCTACAACTGGTTTAATTTTTTTTAAATCTACATATTTTGCAGATGAAGAAGCTAAGATAGTGCCTTCCACCCTTACTATGCCTATTTTTGGCTTTTTGTTTCTTTTAAACATATTAATAACCTAATTTTCTTCATTTAAAACAAGAGCTTTGCAATTATTTAAAACCGCACTTGCTTGCTTGCTAAAACCATTTTCATTATGAACCACAAAGGGTTTAAAAACCTTAGTAAAACCTTTTGAGTTCTTTCTAGCTTTTACTATAACACGATTTGCATCTTTATTAGCATAAGAATAAATAAACAAAATCTCTAAACAGCCAAACCCATGCTGTTTTAATAAAAACACAATATCATCTAGCCTTTCTACAAGGTGAATAAAATATATTTGCCCATTATTTTTTAGCATAAATTTAGCAGTTTTTATAAAGTCTTCTAGCTTTGCACTTTGCTCTATAAAACCTTGGTTTCTTAAATCATTAAGTGATTTTCTAGTGCTTTCTTGCTTATAAAAAGGAGGGTTACTTAGCACAATATTAAAGCTACAAGCTAGCTCTTTTTGGCTATTAAGCTCTTTTATATCTTGGTTAAAAATACTTATGCTATCTTCTAATTTATTTAACAAAACATTTTGCTTAGCTATTTGGCTAACATCTTCATTAATCTCAAAAGCACTAATTTGCAATTGCTTTACTCTTAAAGCCAAAGCAAGCGAAACAGTACCAACACCACAACCAAGCTCTGCGATTTTTTGTGATTTTTTAGCATTAATAAAGGCCGATAAAAAAATAGAATCCGTGCCTGCCCTAAAGCCTTTTTTAGGCTGGTAAATTAATAACTTGCCACCTAAAAAACTATCTTTGGTTAGCTCCATATCTGCTTTATTTTCTAAAGTTGTTTTGTGCATAAAAAATAAAATAATAAGTCTTTATTACAAAATAATTATTTGTTGTTATAAAATAATAGCATGTTGTTAAATATAAACAAATAAAACTAAAAGTAGTATGTCGCAAGCACTAAAAGCCCATGTAAAGGGAATGAGAGATAGATTCAACCAAGATTTTACAAACCTTGATGAACTTATCTTGAAAAAAGACCTCTCGCAAATCCCTATCATCAACACCATAAGCAACTACATAGTAAGTGCAGGTGGCAAACGCATAAGACCACTTATGAACATACTAATTGCAAGGGCTTTAGGCTATAAGGGGTTTGACCATATAAGGCTTTCTGCCTGCATAGAGTTTATACACACTGCAACCCTTTTGCACGATGATATTGTAGACAATAGTGAAAAACGCCGTGGTCGTTATACCTCGCACCATATTTGGAATAATAGTGCAAGTATTTTAACTGGTGATTTTTTATTCACCAAAGCTTTTGAAATCATGACCGAAATCGGTGATGTAGAGGTTTTAAAAGTGCTTTCTTCTGCTTCTTCGCAAATTGTTGAAGGTGAAATGATGCAGCTTGTAAACAAAGGCAACCTTGAAATCACCCTAGAAGACTGCATAGAAATTACTAAAAACAAAACTGCTGTGCTTTTTGCTGCTGCTACCAAAACTGGGGCAATGGTTGCAACTTCTGATACAAAAATACATCAAAACGCCAACGATATTGGTCTTAATTTTGGGGTTTTGTTTCAAATCATTGATGATATTTTAGATTACCTTATAGAAAACCCCAACCTTGATAAAAATACAGGCGACGACTTTGCAGAAGGCAAACTAACCCTGCCAATAGTATTTTTGCTAAACAAAGCAAATGAAGATGAAAAAGAAAAGGTAGCTAACTACCTAACATTAGCCCATGAAGGCAACCTAGAAAACCCTAAAGAGGCTTTAAAATATACTTACACCCTGCTTGTAAAATACAACTGCTTAGAAGAATCTAAAACTCTTGCTAAAAACTACGCTAATAAAACCAAAGCTATTATAGAAAGCACCTTGCCTGAAAGCTTTGCCAAACAAGACCTTATTAAACTTATAGACCTTAACCTTGAAAGACTTGTGTAAATAACATAAGAAAAACAGCCCAATTACCACCCTTGTTGTTTTCCTTCTTTTTTTGCCCCATCATAACAACCCCTAACGCTAGCAAGTGGTTTTAATGACTTAAAACCACAAAACCAAAAGTCTAACTGAATGTAGAGAAACAGCAATAAAAATAAGTTAAAACATCAACCAACAACAGCAAAAACTCTAAAACAACCTTAACAAAGGTTGCTGTTTCTTTGTTGTGCATTAATCTTTTGCAGGCAATAGTGTAACAGCGTGCTTGTAAAAACAAAAAAACACGAAAAATTACCTTTTAAAGGCATCACAAAGCCCCTTACCTAGCATGCAACTAAAAAAAAGGGCTTTAAAGTTTATAACAAAATAATAAAGCTAAAAAGCTTTAAAAGAAACTATCGCCACCTAATAGTGGATCAACAATTTCATCAGGAGTTTCTTCTACTACTTCTTTAGGCTCTTCTTCAACCACAATGCCATCTTCAGGTAGTTGCGGTACTTCTTCTACAATAGCTTCAGGAACGCTTTCTGTTAAGCTATCTTCTAGGTCAGTTGTTTCAATATCAGTAGGTGTTGCATTTATGTCATCTTTATTAAGAGCCTCTTTTGTTTCCATTTGCTCTAATAGCTTTAAATAGCCAACTTCATATAGCGTTCCATCCACCCTAAATCTACCACTTGTTCCATTACCGTAAATTTTTTCTTCTCGTATTTTATCAAAATCTCTTTCTAAAAGATTCTTTAAAAGATACGATTCTTCATAAAAGATATTTTCTTTATTACCTGAAGTGATTCTTGCAATCTCATCAGCATTAGGGAAAGCAGGCCCTGCAACATTGTCTGTTTTTCCTTCTGCTGCAATTTCGCCCATATATTTAACTAAAGCTTCTTCACTTTCAGACCTTCTGGTAGCTAATGAATAAACTTGATAATAAGTTAAGTAGTTCATCACAGCATTATGAAACACTAAATCATCTATCCCCAAAGGTCTTGAGAATAAATCTACAACATCTAAAGACATTGTATCAAGCGCAGGCTGATGATTTTTTGAACTTAAAAAGTTATAAGAGTAAGACATCACAACATAAAACACATCTTTTACATGCGTATATCTTGTGCTTGCAAGCACATAAGGCGAGCCAACAACATATATCCTATTTGGGTTAAATTGGTATTTAGCTCCTTCTTCAAGAGCTTTGTTTTCTTGATGTTTAACACCTTTTTCCCTTCTTGCATTTTCTACCCTTGCCATAGTGCTTCTTCTAACTCTGTATTTCAAAGCCTCTGTTAAATCAACAGGAGAGTAAAATTGCTTTCTTTTAGTGATATTATAGCCATACTCACCCATTGGCAATACAGCAATCTTTGAATCACAAGCTTTCATTAATGCACTAAACTGCTCTTCGTGAAACTCTGAAGAATAGTAGAAAATATCTACCTCGGCTGTTTTTGCATCACAAAATGCTTTTTCTATCTTGTTAGAATTGATTGTCATGATTTGGACATTAATAGCAGTAGAAGTATCATAATCAGTTGCTAATTTCATAAGGTTTCTTGCATCTTGAGCGGAAAACACCCCAACTCTAAGCCCATAATCACTGTCTTTCTTTTTACTTGTAGTTTCTTTTCTTTTCAAATCTCTTGCATAAGCAACTAAATCATCTATATATATAAATCTAGTATCTTCTTTTCTTGCAAAAAATAAATCAACCTTAGAATTAAGAAACATAACCGCATTTAAGTAAGGTAGGTCGGCATAAGGACCTTTTCTTCTTTGTGCATTGTAAAGGTCTTGTGCTTTCATTATTATAAAGTCGGCATTTATATCTACATTGCCATAACTTGGTGAGTTTTTACCATACCTTAAAATTGCTTTTGCTCTTTTAACACCTTTTGCCTTTGCCACATAGCATGATTTACCAGAAATAGCTGAAAACACGTTGTAAGACATACAAATACTTTGTGCCATACCAAAACCTAGCTCTTCTTCTGACTCTGCTAAAATAACAAGTGGTTGTAATGTTGCCTTTTGTAACTTTGTAGATCCTGTTGTGCTTGTTATAGCATCATACAAATCTTGAAAAGATTCGAAAAATATACGCTCTTCCTCTGTTACCTTTTTTAAGGAAAAATCTAGCTTTTCTTCTTCTGCAAAAGCACTAAAAGAATATATAACAAAAGACAAAAATACAATAAATTGTAAAATATAACTCATTTAAAAAATCTCAAAATATAGTTTTATTAAAGTATTTACAGATATACCTAACAACAAAATTACACACGCTAGTAAGATAATAGCATAAGCAAAGGTTTATTTATATAACTTAAATATCTTTAAAGCAGTTTTTGCAAAATAATGCCACTTATTTTTAAAAATTTAACAATACACACTGAATACTTTGTTATATTGTAAACAAAATATTGTATAATTTGTTTTATTTTATACATTTTTAAATCTAATTGAGAAAAATGGTTAAACCTATAATATGCGGGCTTGATTCCCTTAGTTTGCTTGACTATGAAAAAAACCTACTTTCTAAACACAAACCTTTAGGTGTTATTTTATTTAAAAAAAACATAGAAAGTGCAAAGCAACTAAAGGAATTAATTAAAGATGTTAAAAAAGTACTTAACCACGACTATATAATAATAAGCATTGACCAAGAAGGCGGAAGGGTGCAACGCATAAAGCCCCCTATTTGCAAAAACCATATTCCACTACTTGAAATTGGTAAAATAAGCCAATCAAATGGAGTTTTAGAAGGTTTAAAGGCTTCCTTTTTACACTCTTATAAAATAGCATGCGAGCTAAAAGACCTTGGAATCAACCTTAATTTTGCCCCAATTGCTGACCTTTATAATAAAAATTGTCATAGTGTAATAGGCGACCGTGCCTACTTAGAAGACCCAAACACTGTAAGTAAGCTGGTAAATAGCTCTGCAAGGGGGTTTTTAAGAGGAGGGATTGCCCCTACAACCAAGCATATTCCTGGGCATGGGCGAACAATAGTAGATACACATGAAGAAAAATCATACATAGATACAAGCCTACAAGAGCTTGAAAAAACTGACTTTATACCTTTTAAAAAGCAAAATGAAGATGTTTTGTTTTCTATGGTTTCTCACATGTATTATAATAAAATAGATAAGCTAAACCCTGCTACAACATCTAAAATCATTGTAAATGATATAATTAGAGAAAATATTGGCTTTAAAGGTGTTTTAATAAGTGATTGTATAAGCATGAAAGCCCTAGAAGGTAGCCTTGCAGAAAAAGCTAATAAAATACTTAATGCAGGTGTTGATATTGTTTTATCATCATGGGATAGTAAACAAGAAAAACAAGAGCTTTTAGAAAGCATACAACCCTTAGATGCAAACAGCAAAGTATTGCAAAAAATAGCAAAAGCATTAAGTATTGCAAAAAATAAAGAAGATAAAAGGTTTAAAAATTATATAAACTTTTATGAACACAAGTACAACAAGGAGTTTTAAAAAAAATGGATAACACAACAAGTCTTTATTTTCAAGAATATATCAGAAATATTGAAGACTTTCCCAAAAAGGGCATTGTTTTTAGAGACATCTCTCCACTTTTAGGAAACCCTAAAATTTTTAAAGAAATGATAGAAAAAATGTCTGAAGATGTGCTTAAGCATGATGTTGATGCAATAGCAGCCATAGATGCAAGGGGCTTTATTTTTGGTACTGCTGTAGCTTTCAATACATCTAAAAGCCTTATAATGGTAAGAAAAAAAGGCAAGCTACCTGGCAAAACACAATCTGTTAAATATAGCTACGAATATGACGATTCTATTCTTGAAATTCAACAGCAAGAAAGCGAATTAAAAAATAAAAATATTGTAGTGGTTGATGATGTTTTAGCAACTGGAGAAAGCTTTAAGGCAACATGCAAGCTTTTAAGTCAACAAGGTGCAAATGTAAAAGCTGGTGTTTTTGCAATTGAGCTTGTAAATGTTGTAAATAAAGATGGCTTAGAAACTCCATACTCTAGCATTGTTAAATACTAGTATTGCTTTAAAGATTTTTATACAAATTTTTGGTTTTTTAATGCACTAAACAAGGTTTTAAATATAGCCTTTTTAGTGCTTTTTTATTAAAATTTACCCCACTAAATAAATTGCTTTGTGCTTTTAGCTCCCTTAACAAAATATTATCCTATTAAAGATTTTTTATAAGCACTTTGTTGTATTTGGCTTAAAAAGAAGTAAATAAACTCATATATCTTAAAAACCCAGAGCCTTACTATTAATTAGCTTGCACTCCCTTATCTATTATTTATTTGCCCTAATTTTAAAAAATATAAATTTTTTAAGCTTTAAGCACTTGATTATTTTTATTGATTGGTACTTAAAACACCATTTACAGCAATCTTTTAAAGAGTAAAATAGAAAAATTTAAACAACTAGATGAATGATTAAAAACCCTTGCATATTTAAAAAACATAAAACACAAAAAGCCCTAAATCTTTTACAAAAGCAAAATAGAATGCTAAAAAACTAAAAACAACCTTAATAATTTTATAAAACAGTATTTTTAAGATGATAAATTTATTAAGTAAATAAAAAGCAATGCTAAGAACCCTGTAAACATTGCACCAATTTTTATAAATAGCTAAAAAATAAGGCACTGTCTTTACCTATTGATAAAAATAAATAGTTATAAAAAACCTCTACTACCCAAAAACAATTAAGTAGCAGAGGGGGGATTTTTCACACAAAGTGTTTTTAAAGCTAAATGTTGTGTTTTTTACCATAGAAAAGGCATAAAAACACAGGCAATAAGAAAGAAGATAAAAACACAGAGAATAACAAGCCAAATATAATTACATAAGCCATTGCTTCAAAGAAAACATCGGTTGTTAAAGGAATCATACCAAGCATTGTGGTTAAAGCTGTTAATGCAACGGGTTTAACCCTTAAAACACCTGCTGTTCTTACAGCTTGGTAAACATTGCCTTTGCAACGCCTTAACTGAACATTAAACTCATCAATCAAGACGATAGCATTTTTAATAAAGATACCGACCAAACTAATAGTTGCCAAAATAGCTACAAAGTTAAAGGGGTTATTACTTATATAAAGCCCGTAGAATATACCAATTAAGATAAAAGGCACAGAAAAACAAATAAGCACGAGCTGACGAACACTATTAAATAGCATTAAAATAAGTATGGTCATAATTATAAGAGCAGGCACAATACCAGCTTTTAAACCACCTGTTGCTCTTCCTGATTTTTCATAAACACCATACCACTTCATGCGGTAACCATTAGGAAGCTCAATATTTTCAATATCTTTACGAACTTCTATAAATCTATCTAAAGCACCACCATAAGTATGCTGACCCATAATAGCAACATAAGGAACTCTATCTTCTCTTGTTATAACAGAGTATTCTACTTTTGTTTTAACGCCTGAAATAACTCTATCAATAGGTACATATCTACCTGTTGCAGAAGATTGAACATAAGCGTTTTTAATCCAATCTATGTTGTTGTATTGGCTTGCAACTGGCTTGCTAACAATAGGAACATAGTTGTAGCCTTGGTTAAGGTAACCTAAAGTAACACCGTTAAAGTTATACCTTAGTGAAGCAGCTAAATCAGCATAGCTTACAAAAACTTTCTTAGCTTTTTCTTCATCGTATACAGGCTCTAAAACTCTTACTTTATTACGCCATGATGTTCTTACTTGGTCTAAGCCACCATTGTCGTGCATTATTTTCATTGCCTGCCCAGCAAGATTTGCTAAAACCTCGTTGTCTTTACCATAAAACCTAACTTCAACAGAAGAATCGCCCCTAGGGCCAACAGCAATAAGAGCCGACCTTAAAATAATATCAGGGAACTTGGTAGTTACAAACTCTTTGGTTTTATCCATAATGTTTTGTATATCGTCTTGGCTTTTTACTTTTACAACAATATTTGTGTAGTTACTGCTATCATCTTCTGTATACAAAGGCAACAAGAACCTAGGTGCAGAGCCACCAACCCAAGCTGTTACTTGCTCTACATGTTCTAGTTTTTGTATAAAGTTAGCTATCTCATTACTTTGCTTGCTGTTTTCTCTAATATCTATACCTCTAGGAAACCAAACATCAATAGTAAACATTGGCATGTTAGAATCAGGTAAAAACTGCTTTGAGATAACTTTTTGTATTTGCAATGCATGAACTAAAAGACCAACACAAAGCAACACAAAAGCAATTTTGCTTTTAAGTACAAAACCAAGAACTTTATCATAAACTCTTAAAAATAAAGAATTCTTTAAAACATAATCAACGCTTTCTTTATCAACACCATCATCGTGTTGCTTTTTTGCTTTTATGCTATAAAACCAAGTACCTATAACAGGCACAACAAAAATAGCAATAACCCAACTTGAAAGTAAAGAAAGCCCTACAACTTGGAATAAAGAGCGGTTAATCTCACCTGTTCCATCATTTGAAAGACCAATAGGAGAAAAAGCTAAAATAGCAATTAAAGTAGCCCCTAATAAAGGCATTGCAGATTGTTTAATGATTTTATTAACAGACCTATAAAAACCAAGCCCTTTATCTCTTCCGTACTCAATACCTTGCACAACAACAATAGCATTATCAACAAGCATACCTAAAGATATAATTAAAGCACCTAGTGATATTCTTTGGATACTAATACCAAATATATACATTAAAACAAAAGTAACGCAGATATTAAGCAATAAAGAAATTGTAACCAAAGCACTGCTTCGTAAACCCATAGAAAGCAATAAAACAGCAAACACAATAAGGAAACTTTCTACAAAGTTTTTCATAAAGCCAATTACAGAATCAGAAACAGCATCTGGTTGCCAGTATATTTTTTCCATCTCAAGGCCAAGAGGAAGCTCAACCTGCATAGCTTTTAAAATAGCTTCAACATCTTTCCCTGTTTCTATAATGTTTCTTTTAGGCGAAACAGAAACAGCCAAAGCCAAAGCAGGCTTACCGTTAATATATAAAGCTTTTGATAAAGGGTCTTGCACGCCTTGATAAATTTTTGCAATATCTTTTAAGGCAACATTTGCACCTGTATTGCTATTTATGATTCTTATTTTACCAACATCGTCAATAGTTTTAAATTTACCAGTTGGTAAAACGCTAATGCTTTCACCTAGTACAGAAACATCGCCTGCATTTTCTACAACACTTTGTGCAGCAATAGACCTATAAATATCTTGTATTGAAACACCTAAAGCAACAAGCTCTTTTTGAGAAAACTCAATAAAGATATTATCATTTTGTGCACCTGCAATAGAAACCCTTGTAACACCTTCAACAGCATTAACCCTTTTTTGCATCTCTCTTGCAGCGTTTCTTAGGTCCATATAGCTTAGGCCTTCACCTTTTAAGGCAACAAGCATACCAAAAACATCACCAAAGTCATCTGCTATTACAGCAGGGCTAGAGCCTGAAGGCATATAAGGGGTTGCATCTCTTACTTTTCTACGAAGCTCGTCCCACACTTGAGGAAGCTCTGCCCCTGAATATTCGGGCTTAATTTCAACAGTGATAATAGATAAACCAGCTTGCGATATAGAACGCAAAGAATAAATAAAGCCAAGCTTAGATATTTCATTTTCTAAGGTTTCTGTTACTTCTTTTTCTACTTGTTCAGGCGATGCCCCCTGATAAGAAGTAATAATTTTAGCAACTTTAATTGTAAAAGGTGGGTCTTCTAGTTTACCTAAACTTTTGTAAGAATATAAAGAGGCTAAAATAGATATAAAACATACAAAAAGTATTAAAACTCTATTTTTTACCGCAATTTTAGTTAAATTCATAAACTAACCGCCCTAACCTATTTTATTTTACTAATCTGCTAAAATGTTAACTTTTTGCCCATCTTTTATAAAGTGAACGCCTGCTTGCACAATTCTTTCGCCATCTTTTAAGCCAGATTTTATAAGCACCTTGTCAGCAGATGTTTCACCTAGCTCTACATACCTTCTGCTTACAGTATTGTTAGTGCCAACAACCCAAACAAAATCTTTGTTGTTAAAGTTGTTAACAGAACTTATAGGTACATATATTTCTGTTTTTGCAGTCTTGCTTTTAGATGAAGTTTTCTGCTTTTTAGGCTCAACATGTAAGTAAGCCATCATACCTGCAAATATATTTATATCTTTTGGTCTTTTCATGATGTATTTTACTCTATAGCTTTGTGTTATAGGGTCAATAACGCTTGAAAACTCTGACAAATCAACAGTGTAATACTTATTATCACTTGCAGAGAAAGAAGCCTTAACATCATAACCTTGTGATTTTGACTTAACAACACTTTGTATTACTTTTTCAGTAAAGAAAGATTCAATCTCAATTTTATCCGAGCTACTTAAAGAAAAAACTAAAGTACCTGGGTTAACATACTCTTGCTCTTCTGCATATTTCTTTAAAATAGTGCCTGCATATGGTGATTTTAAAACAGTTTCTGAAAGTTGAGTTTTTGCATACTCATAGCTTTTTTTAACTGTAAAATAACTATCTTCAACCTCTTCTAAATAAGCTTTAGATGCAACTTGCTCTCTAAAAAGCTCTTGAGCCCTTTTATAGTCTGCTTCTAGCTTTTTAAGATTAGGCTCTATTTTTTCTAAGTTATATTTATAATCAACATCGTCTAAAGTAGCAATTATCTGACCTTTTTTAACATAGTCGCCTTCTTTTACATTAATGTTTTTAATCTTACCTGCAAGCTTAAAAGAAACATCAATATCCTTAAAGGCAATAACTTGAGCAGGGAAAACCCTAGCAGAAATCACATCTTTTGCAACCATTTTCTCTTTAACATCAAAAATTTTAACAGGCCTTGCTTCATTTAATTCAGGTGCTTTGTCATTATCTTCCATTTGGTTAAAGAAAAGCATGTAACTAACAAATAAAACAGAAAGCACAGAAAATAAAATTGTTCCTACTGTTGTAATCTTAGAGCTTTTAGGCTCTTGCTCAAACTCTGAAAAATCTTCGTCTTCTAATGGCTCGCTTTCTGCTATGTTTTCTGCTTTTTTATTGCTATCATCATCAACACCATCAACATCTTCAATGTTTTTATTTTCAGTATTTTCTTGCATTGTGTCTTCTTTGCCTTCTTCTGCAATATTTACATGGTCAAAAAACTCATGCTCTTTGCTTTCTTGCTCTAGGCTTTCATCTTCAATATTTGGGTCTGTTTTGCTATCTACAATTTCGCTGTATTCAAAAACTTCATCGTATTCTTCATCATCTGTTGATGAAACAACATCTTCATTTACAACAGGTGATTGTTGCTTAACCTCAAAGCCACTGCCCTGATTATTTACTTGCCCTTCTTGTTCTTGGATACCTAAAGGAGTTTGTAAACCTTGCCCTTGGTTATTTTGTGTTTTTGCATTACCTCTACTAAAAGAAAATAAATCTTTTGGAGATTGTTCTTCGCCCAGTGGGCTTGGTTTAACTCTTTCAAAAGGGTTAAAAAACTTATAATCACTAGCTTCTTGCTCTTGTGATTCCCTATCTTGTAAAGGCTGATTGTTGTCTTGTTGGTTAGGGTTAAAGCCCGCATTAGGGCTGTTTTGTTGATTTTGTCTTTGTAAAAATTCTTGAAAAGGGTTAACAAACTCTTGGTTGCCTTGTTTTGCCTGACCTCCAAAAGAATTATTGTTTAAGTTCTCTTGACCAAAGATATCAGTTTTTTGCTCGTCTTTAACCTCAAAAGGGTTTTCAAAATTATTGCGAGAAGATGCAAAAACATCTTTAAACTTTTCACCTGCTAGGTCTTTAAAGCTTTCTAGCGGATTTTCTCTTTTGTTTAGGTATTTATCAAACACATCACCTGATGCTTGAGCAAGTGAAAATTCAGACCTTCCAAACTCTCTTCTTGGTTTTCTTCTAAGGTTTTCTTGTCTGTTGTTTGTATCTCTTGTTCTTGGGTTTCTTCTTTCTTCTCTATTTTCAGCAAAATCAAAATCTCTAAAAGTAGTTTTAGAGCGTGCATCATTACGGCGAGAAGAGCGAGCCTGAAAAGACCTTCCTCTTGCAAAGCTACCTATATCGCTTTGTGTATCTCTACCAAAAGAGCCTCCTACTTGGTTGCCTCTTCTGCTATTTTTTGGTTTTATTTGGCTAAAGTCACCTCTAATCCTTGTGTTCTTATCACCTAAAGAGCCATCTTCAAACAAAGCGTTAAAAGAAGACGACCTTGCTGACCTTGTGTTAAAATTTTTTGCTCTTCTATTTGTAGAGTTAGACCTTAAAGACCTGTTATCAAACCTATTGCCACGACTTGTGCTTCTAGCCATTTATTACCACTTCTTAATTAAAAATTAATACTATTTTGCTATTTCGTCTATGTAAACTATTACATTATATATCTATGAGTATTTAGTATCAACAATAAAATACTCTACTTATTAGTATGCTTTACCACAGTTTCTGACCCTATGTGCTGTAAAGAAAGTTTAACTCTTTTTTCTCCTATTTCATCTTCTAGTTGCTTAAAGCTTTTTAAAAAATCACCATATGGCATTTCATCTTTAAACTGAAAAACACCACTTTGCATTAAAAGCACATTAGAAGCATCTAAAATGTCAACTGTATCTACTAAATCTTCTAATCTGATACCACCATATGTAGATGCTAAGTTGTCTCTACTTGCTTTAATAGGCAAGATAGCAATTTCAATATACCCTAAATACTTTTTAATTCTTGCAAAAAAGTCTTTATCGTATTCAGTATCACCTGCATAATAAACAACTCCATCTGGAGTTTGCACAGCAAGACCGCCCCATAATGTTTTGTTTCTTCCATAACCAAAACGAGAAGAGAAATGAACTGATGGTAAAAATTTTAATGATATTTTATCAGAATTTGGGTCTTTTTTATCTTGTTTTACTGTATATGTTTCAAACCAATCAAATGCTTTTACATCACTTGATACACAAAATTCGTTTTCAAGTATTTGTTCATTACCTAGCATAGTTAAAAAAGTAGGCGAATGAAGTTTATCAAGCAACATGATAGACTTTTTATCCATATGGTCGTAATGGTTGTGGCTTATAAAAACATAGTCAATTTTTGGCAGTTGCCCTATTGTGCAAGCAGGTGCTACCGTTCTTTTTTTAGTAAACACATTAAAGCCTATTTTATCGCTAAATACAGGGTCTATTAATATATTAATACCGCCTGTTTGAATTAAATGGGTTGCATGACCTATGTAGGTAACCTTTATTTCACCTACAACTCTTTCTTTTATTTCATAATTAACATAATCAGGCACTATTCTTGCTGCTTTGCTTTCTCTTAGCTCGCCAAAAAGTAGCCTTTTTAAGGTGAAATTATCATCTAGTTTTTTTATTCTGCTTATTTTATCTACATGAAAGCGACCTGAATAAAAGTTACCTGAATCAACATACCCTGATGTGTTATATTCGCTTGAAATAAAAAACATGAACACAAAGTATAAAACTATTAAAGAAAGTAAAGAAAATAAAGCAACAACGAGCATAGTAAAAAATCTCAATTAAAAACGCATTAAAAAAACAATAAATCTGTATTTAATACTTTTAGCTTTTTTGATAAAGTGATAAGAGACTTAAAGAAAAAAGCAAAAATAAAACAGATGCAACACCAATATAATCAACAATAGCAATAAAAGTAAAAGTAAAAAAACAATATCTAAGTAGTTTGATATAAAAAGAAAGCTCTTTATAGACAAGTAAAATTCTTAAAAAACTAAAATCCCTATTTTGCTCTTTTAAATAAAATGAAGCATCTTTAAAGGGCAAATAAGCACACAAAGTTGCAAGCATTATGTATATGAAAGTATAAACAGAACCAATAAAATTAAACTGATAAACCAAAAAACAAGCTAAAAAAAATGCTGAAAAAATAGATGCACAAGCTTTAAAAGTATTATTATTTAAGCTAACCATTTTTTAACCTTGATATTGTTTAAGCTATAAAAAA
>CAYYLE010000015.1:0-5505 GCA_964472375.1 uncultured Rickettsiales bacterium | reverse complement strand
ATAATAAAAAGGAGCAAAAGGACATTATGAAAAAATTTAAATTTTCTCTTCCTTCAGTTTATACAACGCTTTTTATATTTACCATATTGGTTGCTTTACTAACACATGTTGTACCTGTTGGAAAGTTCCAATACCAAGGAAATGAAACGGGTACTGTGTATTCATCTGTTAATGCTGCACTAAAAATGGAAGATGGCAGTATAGACGGTGAAAAAGTTACCCCTATCCCAAATACATTTGAAAACTTAGAAGCTGTAACAGATAATGAAGAGCTAAGTGACAAAATAGCAAATGCTCCACAAGGTTTTTTAGATGTTTCTCAAGCTTGGGTTAAAGCTTTTGCAGGGGCAAGTGATATTGCTCTTTTCATTCTTGTAATTGGTGGTTTCTTAAATGTTACTTTACGCTCTGGTGCACTTGATGCATCTTTAAATGCTCTTACAAAGGCTTTTCATGGTAGAGAATTTTTATTACTTCCTATTTTAATTATCATTATGGCTATTATGGGGTCAACCTATGGTGCAGCAGAAGAAACAGTGGCATTTTGGGCAATTTTAATCCCTGTGCTAACAAGAGCAGGCTATGACCGCATGGTAGTTGCTGGGATTATTTTACTTGGTGCAGGCGTTGGGGTTTTAGCATCTACTGTTAACCCATTTGCAACAGCAGTTGCATCAGAATTTGCTGAAATTGCACTTGGTGATGGTATTGGCTTACGCTTTTTATTACTTTGTATTTTTACCATACTTGCAACAGTTTATATTATGATATATGCATCAAAAATAAAAAAAGATCCTTCAAAATCTGTACTTTTTGATGTTGAATTTAAAGATAAACTATCAAGCCAAGCAAGTGAAGTTGAATTTACCTTCAAGCGTAAAATTATTATTGCTATATTCTCTGGTACTTTTGGTATTATGATTTTTGGTGTTATTCCTTTTGAAGATATGGGTATATTATCTGTTCCTACTCTTTGGTGGTGGTTTAATGAAATTACAACTTTATTCTTCTTAGCTACTATCTTAATAGGTATTATAGATGGTGTTAAAGAACAAGAGTTTGTTTCAACCTTTCTAGAAGGCTCTAAAGACATGCTAGGTGTTGCACTTGTTATTGCTGTTGCAAGAGGTATTGGTGTAATTATGGCAGATGGCATGATTACAGACAGCATCCTTAACTGGGCAAGCGACCTTGCACAGAACTTTTCAACAGGTGCATTTGCAGTTGTAACCTATATTGTGCATATAGTTTTAGCTTTATTTGTGCCTTCAACATCTGGGCTTGCTACACTTTCTATGCCTATTATGGCTCCGCTTGGCGATACTCAAGAAGTTTCAAGAGCTTTGGTTATAACAGCTTATCAATCTGGTGCTGGTTTAATTAACCTTTTTGCTCCTACTGCTGGGCATTTAATTGCAGGGCTAACACTTGCAGGAATACCTTATGGTAGATATGTTCGTTGGGTTGCGCCTTTCTTGGTTGTTATATTTGTAATAAACGCTATTATTTTGTTTATTGCAGCTAGTTAAAAGCTTTAAATTATAGAGCTTAATATTATATAGGACTATAAAGACTTAGACACTTAAGTTTTTATGGTCCTATTTTTTTATCTACTTTACTGTTTATACTCTTGTGTTTTTTGCTCTTACAAAGGCGATAAATAGATATATATATCTATCTACTACTTGTCTTTATCTATTTGATTAAGTATTATGGTTGGCAATAATAAGTCTACTACTCTCTTAACTTTAAGGTTTTTGACCCCCCTCCCCCCCCCCCTTAGTTTTTTCTTTAAAAAAGCTTACTTTTTTTTAGTTTTTGCATGCGTTTTGTAGCTGATTAAAAAAATATACCTGTAAGTTTGTAATGCTTTGTTCTTGCATGTATTTAACTATATTAAGTAGTTTTTTGCCTCCCTTTCTTTTAAGAAAGTACTGTAAACTACTTTTTTTTAAAACTATTAACATAGGGCTGTATTGATAAATGGGGGAGGTAAAAGACTTTTTTAGGAGTGAGGGTGGTTTTCTTATAACTTCTATTAAATTCCTATAGTAAAATAAGCAGGTGGGCATGTGTTTATATTTTAAGCACTATTTGTTTTGCTGCTCTTTATATACCCTCTTGTTTTTAACATCTACACTTTGTGGACTTGTTTTAGTGTTTTGCAATATATTAATTACTATAAAATAGTTTTTTACTTCATCTTTTTTAACTAGAGTATAAAGAAGAAGTTATTTACATTTTTGTTTTATTGGTTAATTATTTATATTAAATTATTTTACGGTTAAACATGATTAAACAAATTAACAGGAATTATAATAGTGTTTACAGTTCTTACTTTTTTTTGTAGCAAAAAACCAGCCTTCAATCCATAAAGAAAAAGACGAGACAATTCAAGTGTTAGTAAAGCTAAAGAACGCTTTAAAAGAACTAAATTCATACATATATAAAAGTGAAGCTTGTTACAGTACTTATGGAATATTTGAAAATGATATTAGTTTATCTGAGTATATGAAATACAAATGCAACAATGATATAAAAATAGATAACATTGTCCAAAAGTTAGATAACCTAATAGAAATAGAGCATCTTTACACCAATAAAAAAGGGATTGATGTTATAATTCATAATACTATTAAGTTCATTGGAATTCATAACATTCTTATAAAGCACTTTAACAAAGGTTATTCAAGTGGTTTCAATAGCAAAAAAGCACTTGAAGAATATTATAGTGAAACACAGCAATACCTTAAGACATACATATCACATATAGAGGCTAATATTACTTGTACAAAAAATGATAAAAGTTTTCTGTACTACACTTTTAATTGGAGTAAGAGTGCAAAAAAGTACCTTAATTAGATAAGCAAAATAATACACGAAGAAGAAAAATATAACAAGGTAAATAAATCTATTTACCTGTCTTTTTCTCAAACAAACCAAGCACCCAAACAATTGCAATGCCACAAAGGTGCAGCAACATGCAAAAAGTTTTTATAAAAAATGATAAAAGTAAAAGTAAGCTATTGCCTATAATATTCATCTAGGGTTTTTCCGTCTTTGTCTTTCCATTCTGTCCAACCATTGCTGTTTCTACCAAATACTATGGCACTAGCTAAAGATGGGGCACCGCATACATAATCTTTAGTTAAAATATGAGTATCTTCATTTTTAGGGTTTATAACTAAAACACCGCTTTCTAGCATTTCTCTTCTTGCATTAAATGCTCTTTTAGAACTGGTTTTAAGTAAATCAGACTCATAAGTGGTAATAACAGAGCCTTTAAGCAAAATAAAGCCTTCTTCTGTAAAAATACCTTTAGCCTCTATATGTTTTTTAGAGATATTTAGATAAAAAATAGTATTTTCTGTTTTGCTTTCATCTGTATTGCTTTGGTTTTCTACAACTTTAGATGTAGGTTGAAAAATTTTTAAACCTAAAGTAGCTAAAAGAGTTTGACAAATATCAAGATAATGGTAAATATCACACAAAATACTATCGTCTAGGTTGGGTTTTTTAGGAGTTTGCTTGTTTTCTTCAGCGTTGCATCTTTCAGTTTCTTTGGCTTTATTGATAAAATAATGCTCCATAAAAGAAAGTTGGCTATCGTTAAAACCATGCTCTGTTTTTAGTTGCACTGCAAAAATAGTATTCCAAAAATCTTTGCTGTCTTTATGGCTTTTTATTCTTTCTTGAACCCTACCCTTACCTATGTAAACACTTGGGTTGCTACTTTCAGGGCTATCTACAAGTATATAAATACCTAAAAAATCTAAAAGACCTTCATTTTCTAAAAAGTCTTTTTTAGAGCATTGAATAACTTCAATTTTATCTCTTGTTACACGAGCTTTTTTAATGCCTTTTGGGTTACCAGTTGGTAAAAATATTTCTATATTTGTTGCTTTGGTGTTCATTGTATTTGTTTGGTTTAAATGTGTTTATATATGGTTTTGCAAAAGTAACTTTAAATAAAAAGTAAAAAAACAAAACCAAAAGATATTATATCATAAAATATTGTAAAAAGATAAAAAGAAGCTTTTGTTAAAAAATAAGCATTAAAGCGTATATGTTAACATTATATTTAGTTAATAACCTTATAAACAATTTAGCAAGCTAAGAGAGTTAAAAACAGCTTAAAAGCTTGTTAAGATAAACAAAACTATGATTAATAAATAGCACTATTTAGGCAACATACTTTCTATTGTCTTGCCTTTAGCTAGCTCATCAATAAGCTTGTCTAAAAGGCGAATTTCTTTCATTAAAGGCTTTTTATATTTTCTATTCTTACACTACAAATAACACCTTTAATGTTGTGCCTTAAAGGGTTTAGGCTAGGTGCTTTTTCAAAAAATGTTTCAAAATTACTTTATTATTAATTTGGTTTTCTAGCTCATTTTGGCTATAACCTGTTAGAAAGCAAATAACTTCATTAACTTCTTTTTTAGTGCGTCCTTTTCTTTCTGCTTTATTTACTAATGAAGATAAATACTTGCAAAACTCATTGTATAGATTTTATGCTTGGTCATAAAAAGTCCTTTTGTGTTTTTTAAAATTATCAATAAATAATGGGCAAATATCAAGCCATAGCTTTTGATTTTTTATTTATTTAATATAAAGTGTTGCCTTGTACTTAAATAGCAAATTTAACGGCATTTAAAATGAAGAAAAATAATTACAAAATAAATATTTTATAAAATAAAACAAAAAGTAGTTTAAAGAACAAAGAAAAAATTTAAAAGATAGTTATAAATTAAATTGAAAGAAGTAGAATGATGAAAAAGTCTATAAAACAAAATAAACATTGGTTGCGGAGGCAGGATTTGAACCTACGACCTTCAGGTTATGAGCCTGACGAGCTACCAGACTGCTCCACTCCGCGTCAAAAAGAGCATAGATAAAAAAATAATCTATTAAGAAAGTCTGGCAACGTCCTTCTCTCCCGTGTCTTAAGACAAAGTACCATCGGCGCTAAGAGGTTTCACTGCTGAGTTCGAAATGGGATCAAGTGTTTCACTCTTGCTATGATTACCAGACTATCATAATAGATTATTTTTTAGTAACTATTAGTAATAGTCACTGAAGTGAGAAATAATAAAAAAAGTCAAACGAATAATTAGTATCGGTTAGCTACATGCATTACTGCACTTCCACACCCGACCTATCAACGTAGTAGTCTTCTACGATTCTTAAGGGATATCTCATCTTGAGGTAAGTTTCCTGCTTAGATGCCTTCAGCAGTTATCTTTTCCATACTTAGCTACCCTGCTATGCTACTGGCGTAACAACAGGTCCACCAGAGGTATGTCCACTTCGGTCCTCTCGTACTAGAAGCAGATCCTCTCAAATATCCAACGCCCACGGCAGATAGGGACCGAACTGTCTCACGACGTTCTGAACCCAGCTCACGTACCACTTTAATCGGCGAACAGCCGAACCCTTGGGACCTTCTACAGCCCCAGGATGTGATGAGCCGACATCGAGGTGCCAAACACCGCCGTCGATATG
>CAYYLE010000014.1:27956-30660 GCA_964472375.1 uncultured Rickettsiales bacterium | reverse complement strand
CCCATCTATAACCGTTATACACTAATCTATCAATAGATTTTAAGACCTTTAAATCTTTGTAAATAACAAATCTTATTAAATCAAGGTCTTCTAAGGCTTTATCACCTTCATAGATTTTAATAAGGTCTTTATCTAAATTTCTATTAAATCTTCTTACTATTTCTTTACTACTGTTTATGTAAAAAACACCGCCTTCATTAACCCACAAAAAATAAGGGCTTGGCTCTAAAACCTTAACACTTAAAGACCCTGTGTAATCTTTGCGAACAGATGCATTTACAATCCAATCTATGCTTGCAATATACCTTCTAACTTCATGTATATTTACCTCGCTAACTTTTTGCCCTTTTATAGACTCTAGCTCGTTTTTAAGGTATTTTGCTACATAATCACTTGCATTAACTATGTTGATTTCTTCAACCAACACATTTTTAACCTTATATTTTAACATTAAATAAACATATAGCAACGCAACAGATAAAAAAAGTGTAAAACATAAAGCAATAAACCCTTTCAAAACTTTTTGCAAAGGTATGGTAAGTTGCTGTTTTTTAGCAGTTAGTTTTTTTTTATCTAAAGTTGTGTTTTTACTTTTGGTTTTTTTTGTTATTTTAGGTTTTTTTAGCTTAGCTTTCATAACTTGCACCGTTTATTAAAATACAACAAAGCTCATAAAAACTTATATCATTGTAGTTTGCTTGCTCTGGCAATAATGATGTTTGTGTAAAACCTGGGTGTGTGTTTACCTCCAAAAGATAATAATTATTGTTTTCATCTAGTATATAATCACACCTAAAAAGGGTCTTTATGCCTAGTGCATTGTATAAGATTTCACTATCTTTTAGTAGTTTGTTTTCAATTTCTTTATCAACCTGTGCAGGAATAATATGAGTAGAACCACCTTGCTCATATTTTGATTCATAATCATAAAAATCTGACTTTGGCACAATATGAGTAACAGCAAGTGCCTTACCTTGCACAACTGCAACAGTTAGCTCTTTACCTTTAATATATTGCTCTATTAGTATAAACTTATGGCTTTCTTTTAGTTTATTAAAATAATGCTCTAACTCTGAAAAACTTTTACATAAATAAACTCCAACACTTGAGCCTTCACTATTTGGTTTAATAACAAGAGGAAAAGACAAATTTTCTTCAATAAAGCTAGCATCAAGCTCTTGAGAAGTATTTTGCAAAAATCCTTTAATAACATTTACACCATATTCTTGTGCTATTTTTTTAGTTAGGTTTTTATCAATACACAATGCACTTGTAAAGCTGTTACTATGGGTATAAGGAAGCTGTAAAATATCACAAAAACCTTGTAGCCTTCCATCTTCACCAAATAAACCATGCATAGCATTAAATACTACAATATTATCTTTACCTTCGTCTGCTAAAATATCTAATATTTCTTCTACAAAGTTATTAAATTCCATACAGCTTACTTCGTGTTTTTTTTCTATTAGGCAATCTCTAATATTAAAAGCACTTTGTTTAGAAACTTCACTTTCACTTGAAGGACCGCCATAAACAATAGCTATGTGTTTATTAATCATCATTATGCTTTACCTATTATTTTTATTTCTAACTCTAATTTAACACCAAATTCTTTTAAAACACGCTCTATTGCTAAATCGCAAAGGTCTTCAATATCTTGTGAGGTAGCATTACCATTGTTTATCATAAAATTACAATGCTTATCAGAAAAACAAGCACCGCCAACTAAATAACCCCTTAAGCCCACTTTTTCTATAAAACTCCACGCACTGCCTTCTTTTGGGTTTTTAAAAGTACTGCCACCTGTTTTTGCACCAAGTGGTTGGCTTTTTTGCCTTGTTTCTTTTATGTTTGTTATTTTTTCTTGTATTTTTTCTTTACTGCCATTTTCACCTTTTAAAATAGCACTTGTAAAGATAATATTTTTAGGAAAAGTTGTGTTACGATAAGAAAACTTAACATCATCTTTTGTAAAGTTAAGCTCATTACCTTCAAAATCAATTGCTTTTGCACTTACAAATATATCTTCTATACAAGAGCCTGAAGCACCTGCATTCATAGCCAAAGCACCACCTAAAGCCCCTGGAATACAGCTTAAAAACTCAAACCCTTTAATATTATTTTGCATTGCATAATCTGAAAGAGCATAATCAGTTGCAAAAGCCCCTGATTTTACAATATTTTGTTCTTTTGCTTCTATTTTTGTAAAATAAGGAGCAGATAGTTTTATTACAACGCCTTCAAAACCCCCTTGCCTTACTAAAACATTAGACCCCTGCCCTAGTACATAAATAGGTAACTCTAATTTTAAAGCTAAAAACTTTTGTAAGTTTTTGCTATCTTCTGGCATAAAAAGGTATTTTATTAAGCCACCTGTTTTAAACCAAGTAAGGTTTTTTGCCTTTACATTTTGCTTTAAAACACCTTTTATATCGTTTTGTATTAAAATATCTTGTAAGTTCAATGTAAAAATATCTCTCTTTTGTTGTATCAAAATGAATTATAAAGCAAAATAACAATGGTTATGATTTTAAAGTAAAAAATATTTACTTTTTATTAAAAAACAAAAAATACTTTGGATATAAAAAATAACCAACTTAAGCTATAAAGTAAATAAAAAATAAGAGTTAAAATTTTATAAAATGAGTGGTCTTTCTTATAAAAATGAAATATTAAGGAAAACAGTACACCTTTCTTCTTTAAT
>CAYYLE010000014.1:25711-27856 GCA_964472375.1 uncultured Rickettsiales bacterium | reverse complement strand
GCACATTGCTGTTTTAAGCATGTTTGTACTTATATTTTGCGATACAATAGCAGCTATTTTTGGTCGTAAAGTTCCTATTTTTTATTTTAAAAACTACCAAAAATCACTTGGCGGGTTTGTTGCTTTTGTGCTTTGCGGGCTTTTTATTGTTAGCTTGTATGCAAAGTTTTATAACCCTAGTGCTTCATTTTACAAAGCAAGTGTTATAGCTGTTTTTAGTTCTGCTTTAGCTGAATTTATTGCAAAAAAAGTAAAAATTGATGATAATATTTTAATATCAATCATCTTTGCAAGCACTTTGTTTATTATTGCAGCAAATATTTAATTATACTTACAACTAAGATGAAGTTACATTTTGCAATTGACTTAAAAACATGTTTAATGTTTAAACAATAACTACCAATTTTTCAACTTCAATCTAAAAATATTATACTTTAAAACAAATGAATATACTAAAAACACCAAGTAAAACCCTTCTAAGAAAAAGATTTGCTCTATCTATTTATAGCTATATTATACTTACAACCTTGCTGTTTATTTTTGGCTTTAATTTTACAACAATTGCAAGTAAGTTCTCTTCTTTGCAAAATATCCCTGATTTAAGATTTTTAATAGGTGAGATTTTTGCCTGCCTTGCTGTTATGGCTTTATTATTATCTCTGTTTGGTTTTTCAAAAATACTTTTAAAAAGTTTAATTGCTTTTATTTGGCTAGGGTCAATTGTTGCAATGTTTTTTGAAATAAGCACAAAAATAGAAGTTGATAGCATAACAATTGCTGCTGCTTTTTTTGAGTCAAACATAGATGAGGCAAGTTCTCTTATAAATTACAGCTTAATTGCTTGGGTTTTCTTTTTTGGCGTTTTGCCAATTGTTTATTTATTATTTTTTGTTAAAATTAAAAACCGCCTAAGTTTAAAAAGACTTTTTCCACTTACAAGATTACCTTTTGTTTTATTTAAAGCAATTTTTATAAATATTTTGGTTGCTTTTATATTTTCTTCAACTATTATTTCTTTAACTTTTTTTCCTGAAATCACAAAATCTAAAGTACTTAAAAATACATTGGTAGATTATCGCCCTATTAACTATATAGGCTACCTTGTGCAAGTTATTGATATGGCAAAATCAACAAGAATACCACCAGCAGAGTTGATTGATATAAGCAAACAAAACAAATTTAGCTTTACTAACAAGCTAGAAAATCAAGAGCTAACAATAGTGCTTGTAATAGGAGAAAGTGCAAGAGCTGACCATTACTCACTAAACGGCTATAAAAGAAAAACCAACCCAATTTTAGAAAAAACCCCAAACATTACAAGCTTTACTAATGTAAACGCTTGCGGAACTTTAACAAGAGTAAGTGTGCCTTGTTTGCTTAGCCACAGAAACCGCACAGAATTTAGCTTTCCTATCACTGAAACTAACTTAATTTCTGCATTTAAATCTTTAGGGTTTTATGTTTCTTATTTGTCTCCCCATGGGCTAAAAGATAGCTCTGATAATGCTTTTTATGTATCTTCTTATCATGCCGACCGCAAGGTATTTAACCACAATATAAGAAGACAATTAAAAGACAACACAAACCAATTACATGATGGCTACTTGCTGCCTTATTATTATGAAGACCTTAAGAAAAACAATAAACATAACCTTATTATACTGCATACAATAGGCTCTCATTTTCGTTATGAAGATAGATACCCAGAAGAATTTACCGTTTTTAAAAATGATTGCAGAGGTGATATAAACTGCGTTCCATCTATAAAATATTTAGAAAAAACAATAAACACCTACGACAACACTATTGTTTTTAACGATTATTTTTTAAGTAAAGTTATTGAAAAAGTTAAAGATAAAAATTCAATCGTTTACTTTGTTGCTGACCACGGTCAATACTTAGGTGAAGAAAACGGAAGATTTTTACACAGTGGTGCTTATGAAAAAGCCGGAAAGCCACTGCTTAATGTACCTCAAATCATTTATGTATCTGATAAACTAAAGAAAACAATGGGACAAAAATACCAAAATATGGTAGACAATAAAAATGCTGATTTATCTCATGATAATGTCTTCCACAGCCTTTTTGATTGCCTTAGTATAAGCTCTGATATTGTTGACAAAAAACTTAGTATTTGTAATTAAA
>CAYYLE010000014.1:12191-25611 GCA_964472375.1 uncultured Rickettsiales bacterium | reverse complement strand
GTTTAAAAACATTTTTTAAAACTATGATTTTGCAATGCTTTAAAGTTTTAAAAACCTAAGCATTTTCTTTTGCCTTAAGTAAAGATGATAAGTTATAAGAAAAATTAGTAATATCACCTGCACCCATGTTGATTACAATATCACCTTGGCTTATAACATTACTAATTAAATCACTAGCGTCTTCAAAACTTGGTGTGTAATAGGCATTTTTATAACCATAGCTTTTTATAAGGTCTACAAGAGTTTTACTATCAATGCCTTCAATTGACTTTTCGCCTGCACTGTAAACATCTACAACACAAATAACATCAGCATCTTTAAAAGCTTGAGCAAATTCGTCCATAAAATGCTCTAAACGAGAGTATTTATGTGGCTGAAAAACAGCAATAATCTTTTTGCTATCATCATCTAGGTATCTTTTAGCACCTTCAAGCACAGCTATAACCTCTGAAGGATGGTGTGCGTAATCATCAAAAATTGCACTATCTTTGTAGCTATCAACATATGTAAAGCGTCTTTTAACACCTTTAAACGATGCTATACCTTGTTTTAAAGTTTCATCTTCTACACCTGCAAATTTAGCCACAGCTACACAAGCTAGGCTGTTTCTTACATTATGGTCGCCACACATAGGCAAGGTAATACCTTCAATAATGCCTTCTTTTCCTCTTAGTTTGTAGTGTACATCGTAAGTTACAGTGCTACCTTTGGTTACAATATTGCATGCATAAAAATCAGCATGGCTTGTTAACCCATATGTAATAACTCTACGGTTTTTAATTTCAGGAATAATACTATTTGCGTGTTTATCATCAATACACACAATAGCAGCACCATAAAAAGGCACAGAGTTTGCAAACTGCACAAAAGATGCTTTTATTTCATCAAGGTCTTTATAGTGGTCTACATGTTCCATTTCTATATTTGTAATAACAGCTAAAGTTGGTAAAAGGTTTAAAAAACTACCATCTGATTCATCTGCTTCGGCTACCATCCAACTACTGCTACCAAGGTAAGAATTTGATTGCATATCTTGTAAAATGCCACCTATTACTATTGTTGGGTCAAGCCCTGCATAAGAAAGCAAAGACCCTGCAATAGAAGTTGTAGTTGTTTTGCCATGGCTACCTGCAATTGCAACGCCTATTCTGCCTCTCATTAATTCTGCAAGCATAGATGCCCTTTGCACTAAAGGAAGCCCAAGCTCTATTGCTTTGCTTATTTCTTCGTTACTATGTTTAATTGCCGAAGAATACACAACAATATCAGCATTTATTACATTTTCGGCTTCGTGTTTGTTAAAAACCTTAACCCCTAAGCTTTGTAAACGCTCTAAACTTGGGCTTGTTTTAATATCACTACCTTGTACCTTATAGCCCATTTTGTGAAATATTTCTGCTATTCCACTCATTCCTATGCCACCTATGCCTACAAAATGCACGGTTTTAATGTAAAATGGTTCATCAAAAAGTTTAAACATAAGGCTTTTCTCCTTTAAAAGAAAACAAATATAAAAAATTTCTTAAGTAATTACAACAATAAACAACAAATCTTAATTTTTTGCTTACATGTTTGCAAAAATATGTTATTAGTTTATTGTTTTTCTTGTTTATATACAAAAAATAGGTAAAGCTTATTATCTAACTTAATTGAAAAAATAAGCAAATTTTTTAAAAAAGATTTTTTGTTGCTAGCTTCTACATACCTTAGGGGGTTTTTATGCAAAATTCACAAAAAGCACTTTGTAAAAAATATAACTCTTATAGTTGTTTAATGCTATATATAATTACAGACAACAAAGCTTTATTGACTTAAGTTAAAAACAATTAAAGCAATAAATCTTAATATACAATACAAGACTACAAAGTGGCTTTAATTTCAATAGTTTATTGTAAAAATACACTATTTAAGTATGAAAAAAGTAATCTTTTAAAAATTTAAAAAACTATATCTTTAAGAGCTTTTACTTAAAGTGAAATGACTAAAAAATGGATTAAATTACAAGAATAAAAACCTGCTACATTACTTTTATATCATAAAAACAACAAGAAACGATTTGCTTTTTAGTGTTTACAGTATTTTATAAACCTTGCAAAAACTAAAAAATAGCACTAAATTCTACACACCAAAACTTTTAAATCTATATTAAATATACTTTTCACAAACCTTTAAAAGCTCTAAAGACCCATTTATTTGCTTGTTGCTTACTTTATTTTTATAAGCTGTTTCAAAGTTATCAATAATATGCTTTAGTTTTTCCTGCAAGTATGTTTCATTGAAATCATCTTCTAGGCAAATCTCTGCCCCGCCCTGCTTTTGTGTTTGCAATGCATTTTCATACTGATGATTTTTAAAAGCCTTTTTATAAGGAACAAAAACAGCATATTTATTAAGTGCTAAAACTTCAAAAACAGTAGAAGCACCCGAGCGAGTGAAGATAATATCACTTTTTTGCATTACATCTTCAATTTTTGTAAAAAATGGCTGTACTTTAAAATCAACCTTTGTATTTTCAAAGATTTTCACAACTTCTTGCATATTTTCTTGCCTACATTGGTGGTAAACAATGCATTTTTCTTGGGTTTTTATATCTAAGCTAGCAAAAGCATTAGCTATGTTTTTACCAAAAACATCAGCCCCTAAAGACCCTCCTAAAAAAGCAAAGCTTATTTTACTATCATCTTTTTTAGTGCTTTGTAACTTAAAAAAAACATCTCTTATTGGCATACCTGTATAAACTGTGTTTTTGCCGTTTAGGTTTTTGGTATCTTTAAAAGAAAGTGCCACAGAACTAGCAAAAGAAGATAACAAAACATTGGTTGAACTTGAAACTTTATTTTGCTCGTGTATTACCAAAGATATTTTAAAAAAACGCCCTGCAAAAGCAACAGGCAATGTTATATAACCCCCAAAAGAAACTATTAGCTTTGGCTTTAATATAAAGATATAATAAAGCGATTGCAAAAGCCCAAGCCCAAGTTTAAAGCCATTAAAAAGCTTTTTGATAAGGCTAAGGTTTACAATACCTGCCCCTTGTATTTTGTAAGCTTTTTTACACATACTAAGGTTGTATTTTTTAGAGTTAAAAATTCTGCTATCGGTTAAAAAGTAGCAATTAACATCAGGGTGTTTTTTAGAAAAACTTTCAGCTAAAGATAAAGCAGGAAAAACATGCCCTCCTGTGCCACCTGCACTAAGTATTATGTTGTTTTTTTGTTTCTTCATTGTCTTTAATTATTGTTTTTATATTTTCATGAAAGCTATTTTTACTACTTGTAAAACCAAGTAATAACCCAGCTAATATTGCCATACTTAAAATAGAAGAGCCACCATAAGATATTAAAGGCAGTGTCATTCCTTTTGTTGGCACAAGATTTAAATTAGATGATATGTGCAAAATAGCCTGTAAACCAAAAACAGTAACAAGACCAGCAATAGAAAGCACACTAAAAAGCCCGCTTTGTTTTTTTATACTTTTTAACGAAATATATAAAATAGCAATATAAAGCCCAATAATTAAAAAAAGCATAAATAAGCCAAATTCTTCGCCTGCTACTGCAAAAATAAAATCTGTATGGGCATCGGGTAAAAACTCTTTTACATACCCCCTACCTGGACCTGTGCCTAAAAAACCACCATTTTGAAAAGAGTCTATTGACTTTGCAATTTGGTAACTTTCTTCGGTTGAAAAAAAGCTACTTATTCTAAAAGCAACATGAGGGAAAATCAAATAAGCAAAAAGTATGAATAAAATAACAAAAAACACAAAAAGCAGAATAAAAAATAAGTTAAGACCTGTTAACACATACTGTACAAAAACAGATGCTGTAATAACAACCGACATTCCAAAATCAGGCTGCAATAACAGTAAAACAATAATAACAAGATAAAGCAAAAAGATTAAAAGCCAAGTAAATACTTTATCTTTTTGAAAAAAGTTTTCATAAATTAAGGCAATAGCAACAGGTAAGCTAACTTTTAAAAACTCTGATGGTTGAATAGAAAAACCAAAAAGGTATATCCACCTTCTTGCTCCTTTAATTTCAGGGGCAAACAACACAACTAAAACCATTAACCCTAAAGAACCTAAAACAATTGCAATTGTTGCTAGCTTTAAATACCTAATACTGACACTTGAAAGCACAATCATTATCATAAAGCCTAAAATCATATAAAAAATATGGTTTTTAGTAAAATAATAAGGGTCTATACCTATTCTTGTTGCAACAAAAGGTGAAGATGTAAAGACAAGAACCAAGCCAATTAATAAAAGTGATACAAAGCATAAAAGCAAATAGCTATTTACATGCCATTTTATTGCTCTTAAAAAATTTCCGCCTATTTTATTAAGTTCCATAAACACCTTACAAATTTTTTATTTTTCTTGTTTTAAAAGCTCTTGAATTTGTTTTTTAAAGTATCTTCCTCTTTCTTCAAAATTTTTAAAAGCATCGTACGAGCTACACCCAGGAGAAAGCAAAACAGTTACTTTTTTACCTGTTTGTTTTTGCAATTCTTTTGCATCTTTAAAAGCTTGGTTGATTGCAAACTCAATACTTTCATGTCTTTGTATATTTAAGCTTAATGAACTATCTATTAAAAGGTTATAAAGTTTATTTGTTGTTTTATTGCCAAACATGTTTATTTTGCAAACTTTTGGCAAATATTTGGCTATTTCTGTTATTTTATCGCCTTTATAGTTGCCCCCTAAAAGCAAAATTGTGTTTTCAAAGGTTTGTAAAGCTTTTATGCTAGCTTCCATATTTGTGGCTTTTGAGTCATTTACAAAATCAATATTGTTATAGTTTGCAAAAACCTCTTGCCTATGCTCAATGCCTTTAAAAGTTGCTATTTTGTTTAGTATATCTTCTATTTTAAAGCTTTTGTTATAAAAGCTTATAGCAAGGCAAGATGCTATAATATTTTGTAAATTATGCTTGCCTTTTATATAAAAACTAGGCAAGTTATAATTTTTTATAAGTTTTCCATCTTTATATTCTTCTAGTTTTTCATCATTTGCAAAAAAACCATTTAAAGGCCTTTCAATTGTTGAAAAACAAACCACATTTAGCCCTTTTTTTTCTGCTTTTGTAGCAACTTTTTGGCAATAGACATCATCTATACAAACTATAAAGCTAGAATTTTCTTTACTACTTTTAAAAATATTAGTTTTAGCTTCAATATAGTTTTCAAAGCTTCCATGGTAGTTTATATGGTCTTGCGATACATTTAACAATACAGAAACATTAAAACTTGCATCTTTAATTAAAGAAAGCTGAAAAGAAGAAAGCTCTAAAATAAGAGTATCATTTACTTTATTAGTGTTTTCAAAAATTGCCTTGCCAATATTACCTGCTAAAAAAGAAGGTGTTGCAAGCTCTTGTAATGTGTGGTTAATTATAGAAACAGTTGTAGATTTACCATTTGTACCTGTTACTGCAATAGAATTTTTAATATCAAAAAGATTAAAAAACATTTCAATATCACAAACCAAAGGCAGGTTTAATTCTTTTGCTTTATTAAATATAAAGTGCTTTTCTGGAAATTCTAAAGCAATACCTGGCGAGCTTACTATGTAGCTTAGGTTTTTATAATCCCAATCCTTATAGTGCAAAAACTCTACATTTTCATGCTTTAAAAATGGTTTATCTTTTGTGTTATCATCAAAGCAATAAACTTTAGTATCTTTGTGGTTTTTGCAAATAAAATCAATAAAAGCAGTGTTAGAAACACCAAACCCATACACTGCTATTTGTTTATTTTTAATATCCATGTTTTTTATAGCTTATATATTCATGTATATAATCATTAAGCTAATAATACCTAAAACCAGAGTTAAAATCCACATTCTATAAACAACAAAAGTTTCTTTGTATCCTTTTAACTCTAAATGATGATGAAAAGGAGCCATTTTGAAAAATCTTTTACCTGTTGTTTTAAATACAACCACCTGAATAATAACTGATACAACCTCAATCACAAAAACAAAACCAACTATTAAAAGCATAAGCTCGTGTTTTAGCATTAAAGCTATTAAAGCTAAGCAAGCCCCTAAAGATAGTGAGCCAACATCACCCATGAAAACCTTTGCAGGAGGTGCGTTGTACCATAAAAACCCCATTAATGCACCAATAAAGATTAAAATAAGTAAAAAGATATCTGTAAGTTCATTCCTTAAGGCAATATCACTGCTTGAAAGTATTTCAGGAATTGCAAGATAAACAATTAACACTGATATAACCGCAAAAACTATAAAGTTTGCAACTAGTGTTTTGCTTACTAAACCATCTAAACCATCTGTTAAGTTTGTAGCATTTGCCGTACCTACTATTACAAAAGCACCGTATAAAATATAAACAAAAGGGTTAAGGTCTATTGAATAATAAGAAGCAAAAGGTAAAAATACCTTATAAACTAGCTCTTTATCATAGTAAATATTTGTTAAAATATACATAACAACAAAAGCAATAGCAAACTCTGCTAAAAGCCTTATAAGGCCAGGCACACCTTTGTGGTTTTTAAAAGCTACTTTTAATAAATCATCAATAAAACCAATTAAAGCAAAGGATAAAAGAGTAAAAATAACCAAATTAACCAAAGAGCTTGTAAAAAATGTTGTTAAAAAAGTTGCTATAATAATTGCAAGTATGATTATAACACCGCCAAAGGTTGGTGTTCCCGCTTTTCCTAGGTGGCTTTGTGGTCCGTCTGTTCTTATAGGTTGTGAAAGTAGCTTCCTTCTTTTCATTCTTTTTACAAAAAATGAACCTAATATAATTGTGATAAAAAAAGCACCTAAAATTGCTAAGAAAAACTTACTTTGAATAAAGAAAACATTTAAATTATAAAAATAAGACATAAAAGCTCTTTGTTTAAATTAAAAAAACCAAAATTACACATATTGTAAGAATATAACCTACAAATAATAAAATTTTATTAAAATAATATAAAAAAATTTAAATACTTTAATCACCGATTAACATATTAGCTGTTTTAAAAACATTAGACCCATAAGAACCTTTAACAAACACAAAATCATCTTGTTTTAGATTGTTTCTTAAAAAAGAATTTAACTCATCTAGCGTTGCAAAATAATAAGGGCTTAGCCCTCTTTCTGTTAGTTCTTTTTGCAAGTAAACCATCTCTTTACCTATAAGTAAAACTGTTGATTTTTCTAGGCACACAGAATCTGCAAGGTCTTTATGTTTTTCTGCACTTATTTCACCAAGCTCTAGCATTTGCCCCAAAACTAAAACACTGCGTCCTTTTTTATCTAGCTTTGTAAAATTAGCTATTGATTCTTTCATGCCACTTGCGTTGTAGCTATCGTTAAATACTTTAATATTTTTACCTTCAAAGCTTACACTTTCAATATTACCCCTGCCTTTTGTTACACTAAAGTTTTCTAGCTCTTTAATTGCTTTTGTAAGGTCAAGGTTTAAAGCTTTACACAAAGCTAACACAAGGCTTGCAATTTTTACATTATGCACTGCAACGGTATTTAGTGAAAAACTATAAAAATCATTATCAACTTGCAAGCTAACATCATATTTTAAGCCATTTAAGTTAGCTTTTTTTATACAAAAGTCAGCATTAGAGTCAAAACCATAGCTTATAATATTTTTTATGCCTTTTTCAGCTACTTTTTTAACAATATAATCATAGTTTTTATCATCTTTGCTTAAAATAAATGTGTTACATTTATCAGCGTTTAAAATCTCAAGCTTAGCATCTACAATCTCTTGCAAACTTTTAAAATTTTCAAAATGCAGTGGTGCAATTTCATTAAGCAATATGATATCAGGCTCTAAAGTTTTTACAATTTCATCAATTTCGCCTTTGTGGTTCATGCCAACTTCAAACACACCTAAATCACTATCTAGGTCCATTCTTGCAAGCGAAAGCGGTGCGCCTAAGGTATTGTTTTGGTTTGCATATGTAGAGCTTATGTTAAAGATGTTTTTAAGGCTTGTGTTTATCATATCTTTACTTGTGGTTTTGCCATAGCTACCTGTAATTGCAACAACTTTGCCTTTTATTATCTTTCTTTTATACTTTGCAATTTGCTTTATTGCTTCAAATGGGTCTTTTATTAATATTAGAGGATAATCCTCTAAGTCTTTTTTATTTTCAACTTCTGTCACAAGGCAAGCACAAGCACCTTGTTGCAAAGCTTTTTTTGCAAAGTTATTACCATTAAAGTTTTGCCCCTTAAAAGCAACAAAAAGGTCACCTTTTTTAAGCTCTCGGTTATCTATACAAATACCTTTTGCAACAAACTCATGCTTTGTTTTTATCTTTGTTGCATTTTCAAAAATTATGTTGTCTAAAACCATTATTTTATAAACTCTTTTTCTTGTCTGAAAGTATTTGCTCAATAACTTTATAATCGCTAAAATCTTGCTTTTTTGTACCTATAATTTGATATTGCTCGTGCCCTTTACCAGCAATTAATAAAACATCATCACTTTTAAGGTTATAGCTTGCAAAAGTTATGGCGTTTTCTCTGCCTTTTATATCAAAAACCCTAAAGCCTTTATTTATCTCTTGCCCTTGTTTTAGACTTTCAAGGTCTTTTTGTGTTATTTCTTTAATTTTTATGTTGTCAAAGCTTGCTGTTTCTTTTCTTATAAGGTCTGCGTTTTCTGTGCGTGGGTTGTCGTCTGTTATGTATACAAAATCAGCTAAATCATGTGCTATTTTGCCCATTTGTGGTCTTTTTGTTTTGTCTCTATCTCCACCACAGCCAAAAACAACATGTAGTTTGCCTTTAAGGTCTTTTTTTAAAGAAGATAATACAGCCTCTAAAGCAGATGGTGTATGGGCATAATCTACATAATACAAAGCATCATCATAGCTTGCTACAAGCTCTAGCCTGCCTTTTTCTGCTTTAATATACTCCATTGTTTGCAATATTTCTTCTAGGCTAAACTCTTTAGTTAACAAAATCATGCAAATAGCACACAAAATATTATAAACTTGAAAATCGCCTAACATGTTAAGCTTAAAGTTATAATCTTTACCTAAATAACTTATATAAACATGCTGATAACTTGCAAAGTTTTTAATATCTTTTATAACTAGCTTACTTTTAAGGTTTTTACCATAGCTTATAGCATTTTCATTACTTTTTCCTTCAATTTCATTAAAAAGCCTTAAGCCATAGCTATCGTCAATATTTATAACCATATTTGATGATTTTAAATACTTAGTAAAAAGCAACTTTTTAGCATTGTAGTAGCTTTCCATATCTTTGTGGTAGTCTAAGTGGTCTTGGCTTAGGTTTAAAAATGAAGCAACATCAATTTCAATGCTTTTTATCCTTCCTTGCAAAATACCGTGGCTTGAGGTTTCTAATGCAAAAAAATCAATACCTTGCTCTTTGGTGTTGTGTGTATACCTTGCCATATCTAAATAACTAGGGGTTGTTAATGTTTCTTCTATTAACTCATTATTTGCATAATACCCTAAAGTTCCTACACTTGCACTTTTTGTATTAAGTAATGAAAGTATTTGACGAATAAAGCAAACAACCGAGCTTTTGCCGTTTGTTCCTGTTACTGCAATCTTATACTTTGGTCTTTTACTATAAAATAGCTTGATAGATTTTTTAATAATATCTTCTAAATCACTTACAACTACAACATTTTTAGTATTTAAAAGCTCTTTTGTTTTCTCGTTTCTACTTTCTACAATAGACACAAAATTAATGTTACTATTTGCTAATACAAAATCAGCCCCATTAAAACTAGTGCCTTTTTTGGCAAAAAACACTACACTTTCTTGTATTTTGCTATCGTCTTGGCATAAAAGAACAATATTTTTGTTAAGTAAAGAGCTGTCAATATTTTTAACATCTAAACCCAAAACATTAAAAAAATCACTAAAAAGCATGTCTATTCCTTCATTTATTTAACAGTTTTAACAAACTCAACAAGGTCTTTTTGTGAATTAGAAACCTTATAAGCAGGGTCATCTATTCTTTTAAGACCTAGTGTGTTTTCAAGTGCTAAAACTATTCTCCTTACAGCAGGGGCTGCTGTTGTGCCACCTCCTCTGCTCCATCTATTATGGGCATTTTTTTGAGGTTCATCAACTGTTACAATAATAGCATATTTAGGCTCATAAGCAGGAAAATACCCAATAAAAGACCCCATAGATTTATCAACACGGTACTGACCATTTACCCTTTTTTCAGCAGAGCCTGTTTTGCCCCCTATCGGAATACCTTTAATATCAGCCCTTGTACCTGTTCCTTTTACTACTGAAAGCCTTCCTATGTTCCTCATATAGCGAGAAACTTGCTCGGAAAATACCCTAGTTTCTTTAGTGCTAAAAACATTGTCTCTTTTTAAAATAGTAATATCTCTATGCACACCGCCGTTTACAATTGTTGCAAGTGCTGAAAGTACATTAAGCTGGGTTGTTGCAACACCATAGCCGTATGATATTGTCATATTAGTCAGTTCTTTCCACACTTCATCTCTTGGTAAAATTGGCACTTGCTTTTCTTTTAGCTCAATAGGTGAGATTGTTAGCAAGCCAAGGTCTTGCAAGTATTTTTTGTGCAACACAGGGCCTAAATCTCTTGCAAGTAAAGATGTACCAATATTTGAAGAGTGTATTATAACTTCAGGAATTGTTAGCTTTCGGTCCATGTAAGATGCATCTACAAGCACAAAACCATCTAAAACAATAGGAATAGAAACATCTATTTTGTAATCTAAGGCTCTTTTTTCTTCTTCAATTACTGCAGCCATAGAGATAAACTTTTGCACCGAGCCAAGTTCATAAGCTGCTTGTGTTACATGGTTAAAAATATTAGCACTATTTACTGTTGCCCTGTTGTAAGGGTCAAAAGTTGGTAAAGAAACAAGCGATATTATTTCACTTGTTTGTACATCTACAATTGCACCAAAAATAGATTTTGCATTATTTTTAATGTACTCATCTGCCAAAACATCATACATTATTGTTTGTACTTTAATATCAATAGAAAGCGAAACATCACTTTTCATCAGCTCTTTATTAAATGCACGCTCTGAACCTAAAATACCTTTGCCATCAATATCAACCAAGCCAACAACACTGCTTGATTTTTCCCCATATGGATAAAAACGAGAATACTCTTTTACAATATGCACCCCAGGAAGACCTTTTTGCCTTAGTTTTCTATCTTCTTCAGCTGTTATAGACCTTTTTACCCAAACAAAGCTAGATTGCCTGTTTACATATTGGTTTGCTCTTTCTTTGTCTATATCTTTAAACACAGATTGCAAAACATTTGCTACTTCTTCTTTATCTCTTATTGATTTTGGTCTTAAATATAATGAGCTAACAGGCACAGTAACAGCAAGGGCGTTGCCGTTTCTGTCTAAAAGGTCGTATCTCATTTTATTTTCATAGCTACCTTTTAAAACAAACTTTCTGCTTTGGTTTGGGGCTTTTAACACAAGAGCTAGCAAATAAATTAAGATTACTACAAAGATAAAAAGTGATAAATAGTATAAAAAGTTTGCTCTTTTTTTTATAAACTTAGTTTCTAAAGAGTATGATTTCTCTGTTGGTTTAGTATAAAGCCCAAAGTTTATAAAAACCAAAAAAAGCTTATAAAAAAGTTTTGCATAATGTTTTATTTTTTTCATTTATTTAGCTCTTTAAACTATTATTCTTTTAATTTTTCTATGCTGTCTATTTCTAAACGGCTACCTTTTTTTGTTGTAAAGTTAGGTAAAAATTCAAGCCTCATTTTTTCTAGATATTCTTCATTGTTTAAAAAGTTCCATTCTGCTTTATATTTTTGCAAAATTTCTCTTTTTTCTACATTACTGTTTTGTGTTTTCACTATATTAATTTCTAAAAAACGAATTTTAAAAGATACATAAATAGCAACTAAAATAGCAAGTATAGTAAGTAAAGCAACAGATAGAATGATTTTTTTTAACATTTAACACCAAACAATAAAAATTTTTAAAAATGCCTACATGATTTTAGGCGTAAATATATGAAAAAAACATTAACTTTAAAGCTTACAAGCAACACGCATTTTGGCACTACGAGAAGCTTTATTAAGCATAACTTCATCATTTTGTGGGGTAATAACTTTTTTTTCTACACTTAATATTTTTATAAAGTCGTTACCCTCTAAAGGGTTAACTAAGTGACGAGAACCTGCAACAGGCGGTTTTGAAAGCTTGTTAAAAAAGTTTTTTACTATTTTATCTTCTAAAGAATGAAAGCTAACGGTTATTATTTTGCCATCTTTGTTTAGCAGGTCAATTGTTTTTTCTAGTGCTTTTTCTATGTGATAAAGCTCGTTATTAACATATATACGAAGGGCTTGAAAGCTTTTTGTAGCACTGTCTATTTTGCCAGCCTTAGGGCTTTTTAATGCACTGTGTATAATGCTTTTTAGCTCAAAAGTTGTTTCAATGCTTTTTTCTTTTCTTGCATTAACTATGTATTTTGCAATAATGCGTGATTTTCTTTCATCGCCATATTTGTATAAAATATCTGCTATTTCTTGCTCTTTATAAGAATTTACTATTGTTTTAGCACTAACTTTATTTTTACCCATTTCCATAGAAAGACTACCGTCTTTTAAAAAAGAAAAACCTCTATCTTGGTTGCTAATTTGCATGGTTGATAAACCAAAATCAAACATAAAACCATCAACTTTATCAAAACCAAGCTCTTTAATACGCTCTAAATTGCTAAAAACATCATTAATAAAGAAAAATCTATCAGGGTATTTTTGCAAAAGCTCATTTGCAAAAGGCAACACGGTTTTGTCTCTATCAAAAGCTACAACCTTAGTGTTATTTTTGCAATTTAAAACCATATGACTATAAGAGCCTCTACCAAAAGTGCAATCAACATACACACCACCTTCTTGAGGGTTTAAAAACTCTTTTACTTCCCTAAGTAAAACAGGAAAATGCTCTTTGTCTACAAATTCTTTAATATCAACCATAAGCTTTGCAAAAAAATAATAAATTTAAAAGAGCCAAAAAATGGCAAAAAGTAAAAGGTAGCTCTATAAGCCGGATTCTGTTAAATGTAGTTATTTATCTAGGCTTAATATTGCTATTAAGCTCAAGCAACTAACCCAAACACAAACCTAAGAGATAAGGCGGTTTTTTTAAAAACCATTGTGTTTTACTAAGTTTTGCTCCAAGCAAGGTTTACAGTGCCTTTTTTGTTACCAAAAAAGCGGTGTGCTCTTACCACGCCTTTTCACCCTTACCATATAAATGGCGGTTTATTTTCTGCTGCACTTTCTCTAGGGTTGCCCCTGCCAGCCGTTAACTGGTGCTTTTTCTCTTTGGAGTCCGGACTTTCCTCTCTTTTTTACAAAAAAGCAACTACACAAACTACCTTTTAAAGCTAGATTATACTTTTATTTAGTATTTTAAGCAAG
>CAYYLE010000014.1:0-12091 GCA_964472375.1 uncultured Rickettsiales bacterium | reverse complement strand
AAAAACCTGAAGTGAATATCAAATAAAAATGTAGCACTATAACTTTATTAAATAAAATTAAAAATCATCTGCATTAAAGACTTAAAAGTTTATTTAAAAAAAAATCAGTGTATAACTTAAAGATAAAATCATTACTGTGATTTTATATAAAAAAAGGTAAAATACTAACTTAGTACTTTACCAAAATCCTTTATAACAATATTTAAAAAAACTTTTAAGAATTAATTTTCTTATAAAGCTCAATGAACTCTTTACTAAATAATTCAAAAACCTCGCACGACATCATTTGGTCTTCAGCATGCACAAGTAACATAGAAAGGATTTTTTCACCTTGCAACTCTGACTGCATAAGCTCTAAGTGGTTTTTGTGTGCTAAAGTATAGCTTTCTTTAGCATTTTCTATTTTTTCTAGCGCTTTGTCATACTCGCCTTTTTTTGCAAGAGCAATAGCTTCTATATAGCTTGACTTAGCATCACCTGAAAATGCAATAATACCAAAAACTTTTTCTTCTAACTGTTCTGCGTCCATTTTATAAAACCTATTTTAAAAATTAAAGAATATTTAGTTTAAACTTGCTCCAAGGAGTAATGTATTTTATAAGGTCAAGCTCATCATCTACAACCGAACCTATAACATTAATTCCGCCTTTGTTTTTCATATCTTTTAAAGCGATATGAACCTCACCTTTGTATCTACCATAATTATTATTATCTATTGTAATATCACCAAACTTAAGGTCTTTAGTATTATTTGGCTCTATTGTATCATTTTTATATTTTATACGCATCATTGTAGACCTTATGATGTACTCTGAATAATCCCCTCTAAATATATGAAGATTATTGCCCGCTATTTCTCTTTCAAGGTCACTAATATTAGGCTGTGGCTTAACATTTAGTGTTATTAACTCTTTAGAAAGTAAAGAAAGTTCTTTTAGCTCCTCTTCACTTGCGTAAGCATTGCCTATTATTACATCATCAATCAATAAAGAATAAAAAAGCTCTTTAGCTTGAGCGATTATAGATTTATACCTATGGTGTTCTAAAGTTGGTAAGCCTTCAACAACATCTTGGGTTGAAAATGTTCCCTTTGCTTGCGAGCTTACAAAAGCAGCACTACGCAAACCAAAGCTTTTAATTTGTTTAGAGGTTTCTAAAAAACCTTCAGTAGAAAGCCCTGTAAACTCCCTAGGGTAAAAATTATGGCAAGCTACAATATTTTCTTTATTTGGTTTAAAGCTAAAAATATTATCTAGGTATTTTGTTCCTGTACTTGAGTTTATTTCTAGTTTTATATTTTCTTTATTAAATGTCATTGCTGCTTCTTTAGCACCATCAAAACCTTCATCAAGCCTTATAATATCAACACCTAGTGCTTTAAAAGGTGCTAAGTTTTCATAGCTTGCGTTTAAAATATTAAAAATAGCAGGCGTAACATCAATAGCAACTTCAAAATTGTACTCTTTAGCACAGCTTGTAATTGCCTTAAAATCACTTAAAAATTCTTCTTTATTGTCTTCAGAAAGATTTAAAAAACAAGTAAAAATACGAGAAAAACCATATCTTGCAGCAGTTTTTATGTAGTTTAAATCACGCTCTATTGAGTTTCTGCCTACATATACCGAAATACCTAGCTTTTTCATACTAAAACCTCTTGTGTTTTTATAAAGTTTCATATAATCACCGATTTATTTAAATAAACAAAAAAATAAACAAGAAAATATATAAAAAAAGAAAAACAGCCCTTCTGTAAATACCAAAGAGCTGTTTTAAAAAATGTACTACAAGATAATTACACTTTCATTCTGTTTGATAAATGAACAAAAGGTAGATATATAACAATTGCAATAACAAAGTTCATTAATGCAAGTAAAGCAGCAGCAATACTACCACCTGTTGCTAAAAATGCACCTAAAACAGGAGGAGTTGTCCACGGAACAATAACACTTGTAGGCGGAACAATACCAACTTTAGTAGCTGTGTATGCAATTATTGTAAGAACTAAAGGAACTGTAACAAAAGGCACTATCAACACAGGGTTTAAAACCACAGGTAAACCAAACATTACAGGTTCATTAATCATAAATATACCAGGGGCTAAACTTGTTTTAGCAACCGACCTATAACTTTCTTGCTTAGAAGCAATAAATATAGCAATAAGTAAAGCTAAAGTTGCACCAACACCACCTAGGTTTACATAAATATCCCACGACACTGAAGTCCAAATATTTGGCATAGCAAGGCCTGCATTTACCGCTTCTGCATTTTCAATAACAGCAGGTAAATAAACAGAGTTAATAAGCGGACCAACTAAGTTTGCACCATGTAAGCCAACAAACCAAAATACAGGAATAAAGAAAGAGATTAATAAAACTGTATATAAGCTCTGACCCAACTGCATGAAAGGAGCTTGAAGTAAAGCATTAAACATAACAATAATATTGTTAATTTCTATACCAGCAACAGTAAATGGGTTTTTAAGCATAAATAAAGCTAAACCACCTAATAGGTAAAATATTATTAAAGCAGGAATAAAAGCAGTAAAAGCTCTTGAAACAGCAGGAGGAACAGAATCAGGCATTCTGATTACAATGTTTTTCTTTACAAAGAAAACATAAAGCTCTGTTGCAACCATAGATATAATGATAGCAGAAAAAATAGTAGCTACACCAAGGTCTGCAACACCTACAAAACCCCAAGCATCTGCACCGTTTATCTCTCTAATTTGAGGAATCTGCATAAAATAAACTGCAACAGATATAACAGTTGCTGAAAGACCATCTTGACCATAACTTACAGCAAGCCTGTAACTTATTGAAATAACCAAGAAAAGCGCTAAAATAGCAAAACTGCCCCACCAAATAATACCGTTTAACTCAAAAAGCCAACCGATATTTGCAGTAAGTGATGCTTTCATAGATGTACCAAAAAGTGCATCTAGTGCATCCCAAATATTGTTTAATAAAACGGCAAAAGCACCTGCTAAAATCAAAGGCATAGCGGTTGCAAAGCTATCTCTTATTACCACTAGGTGTCTCTGTCCACCTACTTTAGATGCAACAGGAACAAAGTACCTTTCCATCCAAGAAATAAAAGCATTCATTTAAAATCACCTTTTTTATTTATTAAATAAATCAAAAAAAGATCTACACCGCTTTATAAAAAACGGTGCAAATCTTATTTTTTAAACCTAAACTAGCACCTTAGAATGATAAATAAGTACCTACAAGAATTCTTGTAACATTATCTTCTGCAAAGTTTAAGCCATCAATTTGCCAACCCTCCATATAAGGGCTTGTTTCGCCTCTTAGCATATGGTGACGAATTTGAATAAATGAAGATAATTTGTCTGTATGAAGGTAGTTGTATTGGAAGTTAATAATATCTACTGCATCATTTTGAGTTGAAGAAACTCCTGATATACTTGCCTTACTATCTGCAATCATTTGGTAACCTAGGTTAATATCATGTTGACCCATTTTATAACCAGCACGAACTAAGAATTGATTAATAATTGCATGGTCGCCTTGGCTACTTAAACCTAAGCTATCAACTTCACCATCCCATCTATTGTACTTATAGCCTGCATTAAGTGTAAGGTCGCCTAAATATACAAACGCCCCAACAAATGCAACTTGTGCTTGGTTTTGTTTTGTAGCATGTTGACCACCCATAGCATATTTATTCTCACTACCAAATACATCTGCTACTGTATCTAAAGTTCCTGAATTTTTACCTAAATAGTAAGCAGCATCTAATTTAATAAGTTCATTTACATACTCAACATTAAACTCACCTGCATATGACTTTAAACCATTGCTATAAGCATTGCCGTTTGCATCACCACCGCTTGCAACAGTGTCATCACTTGGATCATCTGGAGTACTTGCATCATCCCAAACTACTGTTTGGTTACTGTAGCCACCTAAGTCATACTGCATAGCAAATCTTAAGCCATTCCATGTAGGAGAGAAGTAAGAAACACCACGACCATACTGTACTTCATGTGCACCATAATCAGCCCACATATTACCTGCACCTTGTGCACCATAAGGCCAATCAAGCATTAAATAAAGGTTAGAAAATTGGTTACCAAATCTTAAAGTACCAAATTTTTTATTATCATAACCTATCCAAGCTTCACGGTTACCAAAGCCATCATAACGCCAATCGGTAGCAACTTTTTGTGCTAAACGCCAAGTTACATCACCATACAAACCGCCAACTTCGTGCTTACCGTCAAGGTTTAAAGTAATTGCAATTTCTTCTACAAAAGCACCTTTTGTTGAACCATCTTCTTTTAACGCTTGGTTAGTTCTGTAGAAGAAGTCCATCTCTGCACTACCACTTAAACTAACTTCAGCATTCAAAGAACCTGAAAATGCAACACTGCCTAATACTGCCGAACCTAGAACAGCTTTTTTAATAAACTTATTAATCATGTAAAACTCCCTTTGTAATTTACACAAATTATAAAAAAAAGCACGCTTACGCATGCTTTACACTATTTAGACAAAAGATTAATGCATTCATCAATCACTGCTTCAGCTTTTAAAAGGCCGTAATCCCTCATGTCTATAACATAAATGATTTTATCAGCGAATTTTTCAGCAACTTCACTTTGTCTATACCTGATTTGAGGGCTTAGCATTATAACATCTGCTTTGCTTGCCTCACTGTCTATGCTTTTTTCAGTAAAGTACTTAATGTTAAAATCAAGCCCTCTTTCTTCTGCTATTTTATTCATTTTTTCAACTAATATAGAAGAAGACATTCCAGCTGAACAAAAAAGGTAAAGATTAGACATTTTTTTAACCCCACTAAAAAATAAAATACCTGTAAACTGTATATATAAATTATTATACAAAATACATTTAGTTATTACAAGGTATATTTATAAAAATACTACAAACTTGTTTAAAAGCAATAAATGTGCTAGAATTTACCTTTATTTTAAATAAATCCAAAAAAAATACCTCCGTATCAAATTTTACAACCCTAAAGGTTTAAAAAATGAAAAAAAACAACCGCTTTGATGACGTTGTAGCCCCTGTCTTTTTATCTTCAACAATCATAATTGCCTTGCTAGTTTTAGCAAGTATATTTTTTAAAGAGCAAACATTTTTTATATTTACTTACCTACGCAAAGAGATATCTAGCAACTTTGGTTGGCTTTATGTTCTTGCTGTTAGTGTGTTTTTTATATTCAATATAGCAATTGCATTTTCTAAAATTGGCTCTGTCAAACTCGGTGGCGATGGTCAAGAACCTGATTTTTCTTACCTTAGTTGGCTTTCTATGTTGTTTTCTGCTGGTATGGGAATTGGTATATTGTTTTATGGTGTTTCAGAGCCTTTATACCACTACCTAAACCCTTTAATAGAAACTAACACAAATGCTGAAAGAGCAAGCTTTGCAATGTCTACCACATTCTTTCATTGGGGTGCTCATGCGTGGGCTATATACTGTGTTGTTGGTCTTTCTTTAGCTTATTTTCATTTTAGAAAGAACCTACCTTTAGGTATTCGCTCGGCTCTTTACCCTTTGTTTGGCTCTAGAGTTAATGGAGCTTTAGGGCATGCTATTGATACCATTGCAATAATAGGTACACTTTTTGGAATTGCTACATCTTTAGGTCTTGGCAGTATACAAATAAACAGTGGTCTTGAACATATACTAGGCATAGAAGACAGTTTAAAAAACCAAATAATTATTATTGTAGTAATAAGTATAGCTGCTGTGTTTTCAGTTTATAGCGGGCTTGATAAAGGTGTTAAACGCTTATCTGAAATCAATACAATATGTGCATTTTTATTACTTGTATTAATTATGTTCCTTCTGCCTACTGTCGCAATTTTAGAAAGCATTACACAAAACATATCTATATACTTAAGAGATATTTTCCCTCGCACATTTAATATGTATGCGTATGATATAAACTTAGGCGACGTTGAAAAAAACAACTGGCTAGAAAACTGGACTTTGTTTTACTGGGCTTGGTGGCTTGCTTGGGCTCCTTTTGTTGGTATGTTTATTGCAAAAATATCTAAAGGTCGCACAATACGAGAATTTATTATAGGAACTGTTTTGATACCTACCATAATTACAATTGTTTGGTTTAGTGTGTTCGGCAGTGGTGCTATAATAATGGAAGAAACAGGGATTGGTAACATTACCAAGGATGGTGTACTAAACTTTAACTATGCTGTTTTTGATATGTTTGAAGAGCTTCCTCTTGGTGATTTTATATCTATTTTTACTATATTTTTAATAGCTATGTTTTTTATCACAAGTTCTGATTCAGGTTCTTTGGTTGTTGATACAATTGCATGCGGTGGCTCTGCATCTAGTAACCAAAGGATAACAAGGGTTTATTGGGCTGTGCTTGAAAGCGTTGTAGCTATAACACTGCTTGCAGTCGGTGGGCAAAAAGCCTTAGTTGGCTTGCAAGCTGCATCTTTAGTTGTTGCTTTACCTTTTGTAATAATTATTTTGGCTATTGTTGTAAGCCTTCTTAAATCCTTTAAACAAGAAAGACTGATAATAGATTCAAAAAATGCCTCAAAATCTTCATTTAATGAAATCAACTGGCGTCAACGAATAAAGTTTTTAATCTCCTACCCAAGAAAGAAAGATATTAACAAGTTTCAGGTTAATAAAGTTTTGTATGCCTTTAGAGTAGTTGCAAGTGAAATTAGAAACTATGCTGAAAACTACCCTTTAGATGTTCGCATAGAAATATCTACAAAATATGATAAAAAAACAGGGGAAGCATCTTTAAAGGTTTATCATAAAAATGAAGTTGATTTTGAGTATACTGTTGTACCTGTTGAGCATGAACTACCTAACTTTGCCCTAACAACAGATGGGCGAACAACATACTGGAAGCTAGAGCCTCATACAAAAAATGGTAACTTAAAATATGATATTTATAACTACTCAAGCATGCAGATAATACATGATATTCTTTCTGTATACGAAGAGCATTTATCTTACTTAGCTTTACAAAAAACATCTTAAAACTAAAGTTGACTTTATTTAAAAGTGCAGATTAAATATATTTAATTATTTTTCCTGCATTTTTTAAATTTTAGCTATGAAAAACCCTAGTTATACAATTCTACAAAAATCTACTATTACAAGTTGCAAGCAGTAATAAGATTTGCTTTTAACATACTGATTTTATACTTAATAAGGTTTTATTTTTAAAAACATGGGTTTTTATTTACTTTAAATACCTCTTACAACAATAAAAAAAATCTTCTTTTTCTATCACTTTTTTTGTAAAGATAGTCTTTCACAAAAAGTAAAATTGTCAAAAATAAGTTTTAATATAAAGTATTTTGCCTACACATTAGAGCTTAACAAATAAATAAAATGTTTCTTTTTTAAGCTATTTTGTAAATACAAATATTTTTAAACAATTACAACAATAGCAAACAAATCTTTTTTAAAAGTAAGTTTGTAGCTATACAGGTAATAAAAGCATGTTCTAAATTGTGCCATTAAGTAAAATAAAAGCACACTTACTTTAAAAAATTGCATGCTGTTTTACTTTATTAAAATATATAAAAACAACAAATATTTAATTAAAGACACTACATTAAAAAATTTTCAAATAAAACCTTATTAAAAAACTATTTTCTTAAAACTAAAAACATAAACATAAGGTGTATTAAGTATTAAGTGATAAAAATACCCTCTTCCTACCAAGTGATAAGAAAAGGGTAAACTTTAAAAAGATTAAAAACTATTTAAAGAGCTAAAAAACTACTTTTTGCTTCTTAAATAAACTTTAATATCCTCAGATACAAACTCAACAGCAGGGCCAATTATAACCTGAACAGCTTTGTCTGAAACTTTAATTAAAGACCTAGCGCCTAAAACTTTTAGTTTATCTTCTGAAATTATAGAAGCATCTTTAACTTCAAGTCTTAACCTTGTTACACAGTTGCTAACAGTTACAATATTGTCAGGCCCACCTAGTGCCATAACATATCCTGCACCTTTATCACTATCATTGTCATCTAAAGAAGATTCCACAGACTCTTCGTCTTCTCTACCTATTGTTTTAATATCAAATATCTTAATAGCAAAATAAAACAACACAAAATAAACAATAAATAAAACAACACCAACTAATAAAACAGCAAATGGGTTACTTGCTTTGCTATAATAAAGCACGAAGTCCATTAAACCTGCCGAGAACGAGAAGGCAATTTTACCGCCTAGCATATCCACCACAACTAATGAGATACCTGTTAATATTGCATGCAAAACATAAAGCAATGGAGCTAAAAACATGAAAGCAAACTCTAAAGGCTCTGTAACACCTGTTAAAATAGCTGTAAATGTTGCTGAAAGCAGAACACCACTTGCTAGCTTTCTTCTAGAACTTTTAGCATTTAAGAACATAGCCAAAGCAGCCCCTGGCAAACCAAACATTATTACAGAATAAAAACCCGCTGTAAAAGAACCTGCAGTAGGGTCTCCTGCTATAAAGCGCGGTATTTCACCTTTTACAACATTGCCTGCTTCTGTTACATATGTACCTATTTCAAACCATACTATACTGTTTAAAATATGGTGCAAGCCTGTCATTATAAGTAATCTGTTTAAAAAACCATAAACTAACTTACCAAAAGCACCTGCATTAATCACAAACTGCCCAGCAGAATCAATTACTCTACCAACAGGAGGCCATAAGAAGGCAATTAAAACACCTACAAACACAGCAATTAAACCTGTAACAATAGGAACAAACCTTTTACCACCAAAGAAAGCTAAATATTCAGGTAATTTAATTTTACCATACTTGTTATAACAAACCCCAGCTATTAAACCGATTATAATACCACCTAGAACCGACATTTCTACTTGCAAGCCTTTTGTATCTGTTGGTAGCATTAAGAAGCTTTTAGCGTTCCCAAATCCTAAAGATGCTAAAAAATCTGGTTCTGAAGTAATTGTTACCCCTAAGCTGGTTAGCTTTTTAATAAGCAAACTTACATCAGTACCATTTTCAACATGCATTGCTATAAGGTCTGTTACTTTACCATCAAGCAAATATGATGCAAGATTTAAAGATGTTGCACTCATAACATAGTATCCTACTGCACCTGCAAGAGCTGCTGCACCGTTATTATCTCGTGCCCAAGCCATTGAAACGCCTATTGCAAAAATCAAAGAAAGATTTGAAAAGATTGCATCACCTGCACTTTGAATAAAAGTTGTGCCAATTACACCACCTAGCATATCGTCAGCACCTATACGCAACAATAAACCTGCAATTGGTAAAATTGCAACTGGCATCATAAGAGCCTGCCCAAGCCTTTGTAAACTAGAGAATATACCCATGAAAAAACCTCATATTTTTTTTAAAAAAGAAAGAAAATATATTTAAAATGAAAAAGAAAATATATTTAAAAAATAGTAACATTAAAAACCCAATAAATTAAGTAAAATCATAATAATCTGCCCATTTTAGTACAATAATCATAATATTCTTTGAAAAAATCATATTTACCATAGCAAAATAAAGTAAAAGTGTGCTAAACTCTTAATAACTTAACTAAGTAAGGGTTTTTCCATCAAAGCTCTTTGTTTAGTTTAGTTTTCATTCTTTTTTTTATTTTTTAAAGGAGCTTTTCTAATGAAGAAGACTATCAAAACAGCAATCTTATCCTTAATTATTATAACAACAAGTAATGTAACTCAACTAATTTCTGCCGATTACTCTGAAGGAAGACACTCTAAAGACTACACTTTCTTACAGTTTAACTTAATGCATGGAATGAAACAAAAAAACCCTTTTGGAAATGACACTGATACATACCTAGAAATGGAGTTTGGTGGCAAAAAAGGCATTGTTGACCTATATGGTTATATTGATGTTTTAGATATTGCCCAAGCTAATTACTCTACTATGCATGGTTCTGATAACTTTTTTGGTGAAATTAAACCAAGATTATCTTTAGATAGTTTGTTTAAAAAAGACCTTTCTTTCCTATTTGTTGAAGAAATATACATCGCAACAGCAGGTAAATTTGCAGATAATGGTTTAGCACACTATTCAGCTGGTTTAGGTACAGACATTAATGTTTGGGGTTTAGGTAAAGTTGGTGTTAATTTTTATAGCCTTTACAAAGCAGAAGATTATGGTTCATCAGCAGAAGGAAAATTTGACGGTTATCATGTTGATATAAACTGGTTTACACCGCTTTATACATTTAAAAACAATACATTTATAGCATACCAAGGTTACTTTAACTACACATTTGGTTCAGATAATGTAGCACTAGATGCTGGTAGAACAAGCACAGAGTTACAAACCTTTCAGGGGCTTTACTGGCACAGCCAAAACTATGCAGTTGGCTATGGCTTAAAACTAATGGATAATATGGCATTTTATAAAGATGGCACAGTATATGACAGCACAACAGGTGCAAGCCATGAAACAGCAGGTGCTGCCCATTACTTCACTGTAACATATAAATTTTAATTAATTTATTTATTACATACTTCTTAAAGTAAGAATGACTACCTAAGTAATTACTAGTTTTAGTTACTTAGGTAGTTTTTTTATGCCTAAACTCTTGATAAAAATCAATTTTATATAAGTAAAATATAGTTTTTGTGTTAGTATCTTTATGCTTAAAAATAACTTAATTAAATAGTTAGTTTATTAAAAATGTGTTTGAAACAAAATAGCTTTAATGTTAAAAAATGGTCTTGTTTTTTATTAGTTGCTTTGCTTTTAAACATTGCAACTATTTATGTAATCACTTACACTTTTAAACCAAAACAACATATTTTAACTATTTCATTACAAAATCAAGATGCTTCGGAATTTTCTCAAAAGAAAGAAGATAGTCCCACAAAGCTTGGCTTATTTAATAAACAAGAAAAACTCAAAGAAGCGAAAGAACAACCAAAAAAATCTGCAAAGAAAAAACCTTCTAACGCACAATCAAAAATTGTTTATAAAGCAAATATTAAAAATCAGTCAGCTTTACAGTACCCAAAAAGTGCTTTAAGAAGAGAGATTGAAGGTAAAGTTATTTTAAATATACTAGTAGATAAAAAAGGTATACCCGTTGAGGTTAAAATTGTTACCTCTTCTGGGTTTTCAATACTTGACAATGCTGCAATATCTTCTGCAAAAGCTTGGAATTTTGAACCTATTAATGTAACAGAAACAAATGTTGATTTTATATGGGTTCAGGTTGCAATAGATTATAAAATAAAACACGAAAATAAGGTTTAAAAATTTAAACAATGTATGATTTTTGGTTAAAGCTTGGTTATTTGGCTATCCCTCTACTGCTTTGCTCTACAGTTGCACTTGCTGTTATTTTAGAACGCTCTTTATTTTTTATAGGTTTAAAGAAAAAAAGGCAATCATTAGATAACAAAATTGATGATATTTTAAAAAATGATGAGTTTTCAGAAACCAAGAAAGAAGACAAAATATCATTACTGCTATTTGAGTTTAATTGCTTGCAAACAAAATCATTGCATATTTTACAGCTTGTTTCTGCAATAAGCCCTATGCTTGGGTTGCTTGGCACTGTTTTTGGAATAATGAAAACATTTCAAAGTATATCTGAAAGCACCGACCCAGTTTCTCCTGCTTTGCTTGCTGAAGGACTATGGCAAGCTATTACTACTACAGCTGTTGGATTAAGTATTGCAGTACTTGCCACTTTAGCTTATGCTGTTTTTAAAATAATTATAAAACAAAATAATGATTGCTATTTTTTAAGAGTTAATTATTTAATAGATAGTAAACGCAAATGATAAAACATCCATTACATCAAAATTCAACAGAAGAAAACATACAAAACTTTGACCTTACTTCAATGGTTGATATTTTGTTTATTATTATTATTTTCTTTTTACTTACAATTGGTACTAATATTCGCACTTTAGATGTTGCCTTACCAGACTCTAAAGAAGAAATAAAACTAACTGAAAGTGGCAATAATATTGTTTTGCAAGTATCTGAAGATGGATACTTTATAGAAGATAATAAAAACCTTAGCTTGCAAGAGCTAGAAGCGATTTTACCTAATTATCTTTCAAGTAACCA
>CAYYLE010000013.1:27722-30793 GCA_964472375.1 uncultured Rickettsiales bacterium | reverse complement strand
TTTATTAAGTGTATTTTTTTACAATTTTAAAGCTAGTTTTTAGTTTTATGAACAACTTTTTATTGAAATAAGATATAGTTAAAATATATAAAAAGCAAAACAGGGGGCTTTAATATGAAAATATTACATTTAGTTTTTCACCCAGATTTAGAAAAGTCACGCGTTAATAAAATATGGAAAGAACATATTGAAAAAAGCGAAAAAGTTGCAAAATCAAGAGACCTTTACAAAGAATACAAAGATTTTAAAGTTGATGTAGAAAAAGAACAAAAAGACTTGGTAGAGCATGATAAAATTGTAATACAGTTTCCTTTTTATTGGTACTCAAGCCCTTCATTACTTAAACAGTGGCTAGATGATGTTTTAACCTACAACTTCGCCTATGGTGAAGAAGGTAATAAACTTGCAGGCAAAGAGCTTCAGCTAATACTTTCAGTAGGTGGCGATGAAAACGCATACACAAAAAAAGGCTATAACAACTTTAGTGTAGAGGAATTTTTAATACCACTGCAACAAACAGCAACTTTATGTAAAATGGTTTATTTAAACCCTTTGTACATGCATCGTGCCAATGCCGTAAAAGAAGATGAAATAAAAACCTACGCACAAAAGTGGATTAAATTTTTATAAAATCTTATAACGCAAATCAAGTCCTCCTTATTTAAGCTATTTTTTCAAAAATCTTAATTAAGGAGGATTTTTATTATATCTTCAACAAACAAAAGACGTATTGCAAATGGATTCTTTTATTTTTCACAACCCTGCAAAAGTTTATTTTGGCGCTAATCAAATTCAAAATATATCGCAAGCAATACCAAAAAACAAAAAAGTTTTGTTGGTTTATGGCAAAGGTTCTATAAAGCAAAATGGCGTTTATGATGAAGTAACTAAATCACTAACAAAACACAAATTTGTAGAGTTTGCAGGCATTGAGCCAAACCCAAAATATGAAACCTTAATGCAAGCAGTAGAAAAAGCCAAACAAGAAGATTGCAACTATATACTTGCAGTAGGCGGTGGCTCGGTTATTGATGGTGCAAAATTCATTGCAGCTGCTTTTTACTTTAAAGGTGAAAATGCGTGGGATATTTGCCACAAAAGAGCAGAAGTAACCAAAGCACTACCAATTGGCTGTGTGCTAACCCTTCCTGCAACAGGTTCTGAAACCAATACAACCTCCGTTGTTTCAAAAGATGAAAGCAAGCTTGCGTTTTCATCTCCTTTTGTGCAACCAGAGTTTGCAATACTAGACCCTAGCATAAGCTTTAGCTTACCTAAAAGGCAAATTGCAAATGGCGTTGTAGATGCTTACATTCATGTTATGGAGCAATATTGCACATACAATGTAAATGCAAAAGTACAAGACAGATACAGCGAAGGCTTGCTTTTAACCCTTTTAGAAGAAGGACCAAAAGCAATGCTAGATAGTAAAAACATAGATGTTAATGCAAATATTATGTGGGCTGCTTCACAAGCTCTGAACGGTATGCTAAGGCTTGGTGTACCACAAGATTGGACTAGCCACAGAATTGGGCATGAACTTACTGCTTTATACGGTATAGACCATGCTCGTACTTTAAGTATTATTTTGCCTGCTGTATTAAAGGTTTGCTCTAAAGATAAGCAAGAAAAACTACTACAATACGGTGAAAGAGTTTTTGGTATAACTAAAGGAACTATTGAAGAAAAAGTTGCCAAAGCAATTTCTAAAACAGAAGAATTTTTTGAAAAAATGGATGTTCCTACTCGTTTAAGCCAAGTTAACCTAAATGAAAAAGACATTAATAAAATTTTAGAAAATATGATAAAACACGGCAAAACTGCCCTAGGTGAAAATGAAAATATAGACCTTGAGACATCTAAAAAAATATTACTAAAAGCTTTATAAAAGGAGTAAAAACATGGAAAAAAGAAAACTAGGCAATGGCTTGGAAGTATCTGCTATTGGTTTTGGTTGTATGGGGTTAAACTTTGCTTATGGAAAAGGTTTAAGCGAAAAAGAAGCTATAAACTTACTTCACAAAGCTTATGATTTAGGTATTGATTTTTTTGACACTGCACAATCTTATGGTCCTTTTACAAATGAAGAAATTGTAGGCAAAGCTTTTCATAAAAACCGTGATAAAGTGGTAATTGCTACAAAATTTGGTTTTAAAAATGCCCTACCCTCACAAGGGCTTGACAGCAGACCTGAAAATATTAAAAAAGTAGCTGAAGCCTCTTTAAAAAGCCTAAAAACTGATTATATTGATATTTTTTACCAACACCGTGTTGATGAAAGCGTGCCGATTGAAGATGTAGCAGGTGCAGTGCAAGACCTTATAAAAGAAGGTAAAGTAAAGCATTTTGGTCTTTGTGAAGCAGGTTTTGAAACCATAAAAAAAGCCCATGCTGTGCAGAAAATAACAGCTTTACAAAGTGAGTATTCTTTATGGTGGCAAGAACCTAAAAACAATATATTGCCTTTATTAGAAGAGCTTGAAATTGGATTTGTATCTTTTAGCCCCCTTGGTAGAGGTTTTTTAACTGGTAATATAACAAAAGATACTAACCTTGACCCTAAAGATGTTAGGGCTAGTATTCCTCGTTTTTTTAAAGAAAATATTGAAAACAACGAAAAAGTTCTTAATGTTTTAAAAACTATTGCTGAAAGTAAAAACTCAAGCCTTGCACAAATTGCCCTTGCTTGGATTTTGCAACAAAAACCTTATATTGTTCCTATACCTGGCACAACAAAAGCCACAAGGCTAGAAGAAAATATAAACTCTTTGCAAATAAAACTAACTGAAAATGAAATTAAAGAGCTTGAAGATGCTACACTACAAGTAGCTATAAAAGGACAAAGATTTTCTGAAATTTTAGCAAAAGGTATAGGTAAATAACCACTACATAATAAAAAAGGGCTAAAAACACGCCCTTTTTATCTTCTATTAAAGAGTTTTAACCCTTTAATTTTTAAAAAACTAATGAAATCTTATGTAGTTTTTGCTCTTAAAAATCCCCTTTGTGTATTAACACAATAATTATTGTACTAAATTTAAGTACAAAATTCAACATTTTAAGAAAACTTA
>CAYYLE010000013.1:0-27622 GCA_964472375.1 uncultured Rickettsiales bacterium | reverse complement strand
AAGCTTTCTACCCTTATTGCGGAAATTAGAAGTAAAAACCCAAATACTTTACTTTTTGACAATGGCGACCTTATACAAGGCAACCCTTTAGCTGATTATATAGTAGAAAACTATAACCTAAAAACCCAAAAGCACCCTATTTTAAGAATTATGGAGCATTTAAAATACGATGCAATTGCAATAGGTAACCATGAGTTTAACTATGGTTTAGATGTTTTAGATGGCGTTATTGCAAATACTTCTATACCTATACTTTCTAGTAATGTTATGCAAAATGATGGTAAGCACAAATACACCCCTTATATAGTTATTGAAAAAACTATTAAAACCGATAAAGGCAATAGCCGCAGAATTAAAGTTGGTGTTACTTCTGCTGTACCACCACAAATAATGCAGTGGGATAAATCTAACCTAGAAGGTCAAATAACAACTAAAGATATTGTTGAAAGTGTAGAGCTTGCTGTTTCTGAACTGCAAAAAGAAAAGGTTGACTTTATTGTTGTACTTTCGCACTCTGGTATAGGGCAATATAATACCAAATATATCAAAAATACTGAAAATGCTGTTTATGAAATAAGTAAAATTAAAGGTGTTGACTTTATTGTTTCAGGACACGATCATAAACGCTTTCCTGTAAAAGGACAAGAAGCAAAACCTTTTGCCGATAATAAAGCAAAAGGTGTTAATAATCAAACTGGTAAAATAAACAATGCCTATGTAGTAATGCCAGATTCTTACGCAAAAGTATTAGGTGTTTTTGATGTTACCCTTGCACTTGAAAACAACAAGTGGAGTATTGAAAGTGTAGATGTTTCTTTACAAGAAGCAAAAGCAATAGATACTGCAATAAATAACATGATAAGAAAAGAACACACTGCTACTATAAGCCACATAAATGCAAGAATAGGCTCTATAAATGGTGCAATTGATAACTATTTTGCAAGAGTGCAAGACGACTTTTCTATTGAGTTTGTAAACCAAGCACAAATCTGGTATGCTGAAAAACTAAAAAATAATGTACTTGCAAAGTATAAAGATTTACCTATTATTTCTTCAATGTCGCCTTTTAAAAACGGTGGTCGTGGTGGGGCTTCTGCTTATACCAATGTTAGAAGAGGTAATATAAGCATTAAAAATGCTTTTGATTTGTATGTTTACCCTAATACTGCTATGGTTTTAAAAATTAGTGGTAAAGAGCTAAAAGAATACCTAGAATGGAGTGTTCAATCTTTTAACAACCTAGAAGCAAACAGCAACCAAGAGCAACACTTAGTAAATGAAGATATACCTTCTTACAACTATGATGTTGTTGATGGTGTAACATATACTATTGACCTTACAAAGGCTAATAGATATAAAGGTGATAAAGTTGTTAATGCATCGTCTTCTCGTATTACAGAGCTAAAATATAATGGCAAAGATGTGAAAGAAAATGATGAATTTTTGTTAATAACCAACAATTACAGAGCTAATACAAGCAATATTATCAATAAAGACTCTAAAAATGTAGTTTTTGATAGTAAAATTCAAAACAAAAGCATACTTATAGACTACATTAAAGAGAAAAACAACATTATTAACAAGATAGATAACAATATTACTTTTATCTACCCTGAAAATACTAACTTAGTATTTGAAAGCTCTATGAAAGCACAAAGTATCTTAAAGTCTGAAAGTAAGATTGAATACTTAAGAGATACTAAAAATGGCTTTGCTTTATATAGAATAAAAAATAACTAATATCTAATTTATTAGCTATCTATTTATTTTTCAAAAGAACCACTTGCCTTTACTAAAAAAGAGGTAAGTGGTTTTTTATTTTCTGTTTTTAGTTTATTTTATAGTGTTTGGTATTTTCATTATCTTAAAATAAGCCAAAGCATTTAAGTATCTATATATAACGTTTTTATTTACCTTGTTTCAAAATCTTAAAAAGTATCATTTACCTAGCTTCTTCTTACCCTATTTTTAGTATTAGTATTTTAATAAGCTCAAAACATCTCTATATATAAGACAAAAAAGGTTCGCAAAAGAAAAAATATAAATCTAGTGTGCCCCTAAAAACTAAAGAGTTGTAACCACACAACTGTAATTTTTTTTAAATAATAATTTAAGCAAACACAATACTTGGTGATTTCACAACACTACAATATTTTCTAATAAATGCATCTACATGGATAATAAGTATTACTTTTTTGTTTGATGTATAAAATAAGTGTAAGTAAGTTAGTGCGTGTATAAATATTATGACCATAAACCTAAAGCAAATGATACAGAAGGCTCTAACCAAAATAGCAAAGATATTGATACATTGTCAACATTAGAGGTTCTTAAAGTAATTAATAATGAAGACAAAACAGTTGCATTTGCAGTAGAAAAAGCCCTACAAGATATTGAAAAAGCAACAGATGAAACAATAAAATCTTTTGCTAACAAAGGAAGGTTAATTTATATTGGTGCAAGCACATCAGGCAGGCTTGGTATCTTAAATGCAAGTGAATACTCCCCTACTTATGGCACAAAAAATAACAAGTTTTATATATTTCAATTCCTGAAAAACAGTATTATATTTATTGCTATTTAAATAAGTTTTATTTGTTACAACAAAAAGATATACAGTCTTGCACTATGTAGAACTACTAATAACTAAACCCAGCTAAAAAATTACCTCAATTTTTTTTATAAAATGCTTTTCTGTTGCTAAATAAATGCTATTAGTTGAAAATTTACCACCTTGGGAAAATTTTATAAAAAATACAAGATACTAAGTAAAATACTTGCTACAAAAGATAAAGAGCTTATTCTAAAGCTTCTTGTTTTAGAGTTCTATACTCTTTTAAAGCCCAACTTTATACGACAATATAACTAAAAAAGATATTAAAACACTTAAAAATCAATAAAATACATCTAATAAAAAACCTCTTTTTGGAAAGCTTTCCAAAAAGAGGTTTTGGTACATTTTAAAACAAAATGAAATACTAAAAGCTTACCTAGAATAGAAAGCAACCACAACATTTGGTTCCATTTCAACAGGGTAAGGAACATCTTCTAGCTTAGGAACGCTAATGAATTTACCTTTTTTGCTTTGCTCATCAACTTCTAAATAAGCTGGAATTTCTCTCTCTTCAGATTCTTGAGCAGAAACAACAATAGCTAAGTCTTTAGAAGCTTTTTTAACTTCTACAATATCGCCTTCTTTAACTAAGTATGAAGCAATATCAACTTTTTTACCATTAACAGTAACATGACCATGGTTAACAAACTGCCTTGCTGCAAATACAGTAGGAACAAACTTCATTCTGTATATAACAGCATCTAATCTAGATTCTAAAATACCGATTAAAGTTTCAGATGTATCACCTTTTCTTCTAACTGCTTCTAAGTAATATTTTTTGAACTGTCTTTCAGAAATATTACCATAGTACTTTTTAATTTTTTGCTTAGCAAGTAGCTGTCTACCGTATTCGGTAGGTTTATGAGGCATTTGCCCCTTTTCACCAGGTCTGTAAGGTCTTCTGTTAAAAGGAGATTTAGCTCTACCCCATAAATTAACACCTAGTGCTCTATCAACTTTATATTTTGCTTCGTGCCTTTTACTCATCTAAAATATTGTTCCTTTTAAATGTAAAAATTATTTATCAACAGCGTATTATCCAACAATAAGATACTTAAGTCAATGATTTTTTTATAAAATTCAATAAATAATCAAGACTTTCTAAAGAAACAGAATGCTCAAGACCACCAAATATCTTAAAATCAGTTGGAATTTTATTTAAAACCAAAGCATCATAGCCCTGTTTTACCATATCTTCATGCACTATGTAATCTAACTTACCCGAAAGCAAGCAAACATTTTGTTTTGTTTTTACATTGTAATCTTCAGTATAAACAAAAGTACCTGAATGTGCTATTATAGCATTAAATTTTTGCTCTTCTTGCAAGCTATAATGCAGTGCAAGTATTGCCCCTTGAGAAAAACCAAAAATAGATAAGTCTTTACTCTCAACTTGATATTTTTCTTTCACATACTTTATAAAATCAACCAAAAAATGCTTATTTTCTTCCATCTCTTTTGTAAGGTATAAGGGGTCAAAAGTTTCTAAATCAAACCACTTAAACCCTGCATCATTACAAAGAAAAGGTGCATTAGGTAAAATAATTAGCGTATCTTTTAAAGCTTCTTTTATATAAGGAGTAACTTGCAAAAAATCCTGTGCATTTGCACCATATCCGTGCAAAATTACTAAAATATTGCTATATTTTCCACTTTCTGGGTAAACAGCTTCGTATTTTAAGTTTGCTACTAATTCGCTCATTTTTTAAACCATTGCTTTAAATAAGTATTGCTTTTAGCTCGTCATTTTGGTGCATTTCGCTAACTATATCACATCCGCCTATAAACTCACCATTTACATAAAGTTGCGGAAATGTAGGCCAGCTAGAAAATTCTTTCATGCCTTGTCTTAGTTCTTCACTTGCTAAAATATTTACAGTTTCAAACTCAACGCCATAGCTTTGCAATATACCAACAACATGAGAAGAAAACCCACACATTGGCATTTCTTTATCACCTTTCATAAAAAGAATGATTTTGTGTTCTTTAATAACTTGAGATATTTTATCAAAAAGTTCTTGGCTCATTTTTTCCCCTTATTTTTTTATAAACTTGCTTCTTTTTTTGTTAGCAAAGACATAGAAAGAGCATGAATTTCATTCCCTACTTTACTACCTAAAATATTATAAATAGTTCTGTGTCTTTCAACTCTATTTTTATTTTCAAACTCGTCAGAAACAACTGTTAAACTAAGATGGTTGCCGTCTCCTCTTGGGTCTTGCACCACAACTTTTGCATCTTTTAAACTTGCTTTAATTTCATTTTCAATTAGATTAATCATAATTTTACCCTAAAAGTAATATTTTTATACAAACAACAACTAAATACTATAAACCAACTACAACATGTAAGTAAAATTATTTTAAGAAAAACTAATAAAATAAAGCTCTTTTAACAACACTTAATTGAAAAAATAAATAAAACTAAACAATGTATGCTTTACATGTATTTAATAAAGCGTTGGTGAAACAAACACTATTTGTTTAGTTAAATTACTTTTTAATATTTTTATTGTAAAAAATTAGGTTTTTGAGAAAAAATAAAATCACAAAAATATACTTTATCTTTTCTAAAAGCATATATACTAGCTTGCAAAAGCTACCATTGCTGTTAAAAGTGAAGCTAGTTTGTCTTTAGACCGTGTAATTTATTAATTAGTCGTGAGTTTTAAAACACCCCCATTTTAAAAGAACTTCTTGCACTTTAAGTTTTTTCAAACTTCTTTTGCAGTAAAACAGTTTTTATCTAAAATATTTTTTAAAAAATCTATCTAGTAAAACTACTTTTGATATAAAAACAATAAAAGTTAGAAAACAACCCTTGTACTTACATATTTTCAACAAAAAAGTTATATGTTTTTTCACAAACTTCTTGCACTTGCCCTAGCTTGGTAAAATTATGGTCAGCTTCTATCATATAAAAATCTGAATTTTTAATAAAGTCTTTATAGCATGTATTGTAAGCACCCCAAGAGCATAAAGAGCCTATGGTTAAAGTTGGGGTTTTTATATTTTTGCAAATATCTTTAACTTTATCATTTGTGTAATTATATGAATCTTCTTTCATAGCATTGTTTAGGTCTACTAAAGTTCCGTTAAGTTTTCTAAAAAACCTATCACCTTCTGTTTTATATTTAGCATCATCCCACAGGTCGCCTTTTGTTACTGGATCCCACAATCCTTGTGCTTTGCAAGGAAGGTTTGCTATTGCAATGGTTAAAGCACCATAACTATGCCCTACTAAATATATATTTTTATAATCATTTTTAAAAAAATTGAAAATATCTTTCAAGTCTTCTTTTTGTCTTGTTAAGGTTATTCCTTCGTATAAAGCCCTTGGTTTTTTACCATTTAGCTCTTCATCGCTATATTGGCTATAGCCATAAACAGCAAAACCTTTATTATAGAAAAACTCAACACCTGCTTTTATGTGGTATGCATTCATATTACTTGTTAAGCCGTGTAAAAAAATCACTAGGTTTTCTGCATTTTCTTCTTTTTTGTAAAGGATTCCTTTTATTGTAAGACCATCACAAGTTTTAATATCTAGTTCTTTTTCCACAAAAAATCCTTTACTGCTTAAAAAAATTACAATGCTTTAGTTATCTCTACCTTTAAACCCTTGTGCAACTAAGTACATTTCGCTTGAATCTTTTCTGCTTGCTTTTGGTTTGTAGTGCTTATATTTGGTAAAGTGTTTTTGCAGTTGTATTAAAGTATCTGACAACGCCCCGCCTTGGAATGTTTTAAAAACCAAAACACCATCTTTTTTTAAAACCTTAGAAGCAAACTCAATACAGCTATCACAAAGGTCTACAATTTTTAAATGGTCAGTTGACTTATGCCCAGTTGTAGAAGGTGCCATATCGCTTATTATAATATCTGCTTTACCTTGAAGTTTATCAATAATCAGCTCTTGAGTTTTTAACTCTAAAAAATCTCCCTGAAAAAAATCAACACCGTCAATATCTTCCATTTGTAGCAAATCAACTGCTACAACATTTGAATTTTTAGCTAAGTGTAAAGCAATTTGAGACCACCCACCAGGTGCTGCACCAAGGTCTACTATTTTCATATTTGGTTGAAAAAGGTTAAATTTTTCGTGCAATTGAATAAGTTTAAAAGAAGCACGAGACCTATACCCAAGTTTTTTAGCTGCTTGTACATATTCATCGTTTAAGTGTCTGTTAAGCCACTTTGTAGAAGATGTTTTACGCCCTCTTGCTGTTTTAACTCTTGTTTTTTCAACTCTTGTGGTAAATTTTAAAGGAAACTTCATTACTTTTTTACTATCTTGTTAATAAATTGCTTAGTTATTAAAATTATACTACAAACTACTTAAAAACTTTCAATTTTACAAAAACAACAAGTCTTTTAGGACTTAAGATATTTACATTATTAACCATTTTTCAAAATATTATTGCAACTATTTAGATAGTTATTCTTCAAAAAAAATCAAATCTTTGCACTTATAAAAATAGCTTGTGGTTATATTATTTAAAAAATTTACCAACAAATTTAAATAGCTCTAATTTAAAAAAGAAATTCTCTAATAATCTTTATGTGATACAAAAAGCTAGTTGCTAAAAAATCACATTACTGTTTAAACAACAAAAAACAATATTTAATGTTTTGCTCAAAATCTTTGTAAAATTTACTTTTTAAAAAAATCTTTAATATGAAATAAAGCATCTGTAAGACTAACATGCTTAACAGTAACATTTTCAGGAAAGCTAACTTTGTAGCGAGAAGGAAACATACTATCAAGCATCACAAACACACCTTTATCATCTTTGCTTCTTATAAGCCTACCAAATGCTTGCTTTAAATGAGCACAAATAATATCATCTTCATACGACTTACCAAAATACTCTTTTCTATCTTGCAATAAAACTGTTTTGTTTTGCCAAGGAACCTTTTCATAAATTACCATTCTAAGAGAATTACCAGGAATATCAATTCCATCTCGTATAGCATCAGTACCTAAAAGACAACTGTTTTCATCTTCTTTAAACATATGCATTAAAGAATAAAGCTCTTGCTTGTTAACATGCTGTGCATAAAAGTTTATGTTTTCTTTTTCAAAACTATTATTAAGTAGCTTGTAGCTTTCTTTTAAGCGATTAATGCTAGTAAACAAAGCCAAAGCACCGCCGTTGCTTGCTTTTATTAGGTCTTTCATTGCTAGTGATTTTTCTAAAACAGAGCTCTTATAGGTATAATCATTTACTATTAAAACCAAGCTGTTTTCTTTGTAGTTAAAATCAGAATCAATAAAAAATTGTTTCTTTTTAATGGTGCTATCATCATATAAACCATATTTATTTGCTAGCTTGTCTTCTTTTTGCAGTGGTGATTTTAAAGTTGCCGAAGTAAGCAAAACATTTTTACCATGCTTTGCAAAAAAACTTTGTGAAAGTGCATAGCCTGGGTCTTTAAAAACTCTTTGCAAGCAAATATCTTTTACAACCCCTTGTTCTTTTTCTATTAAGCCAACAAATGAAAAAACTTTTTTATCTTCCACTTCTTGCTCTTTGTTTAAAAAAGAAGCTTTAATCATTCTTTTCCATACAAAAAAAGTAGTTACACAGTTCGCAAGCCCTTGGCTTAAAGAACCACATTTAAAAATATCTTCTTCTAATTTCTTTTTTGCATCGTTTTCTTTGTCTTGATAAAGTCCATCAAATAACGATTTCATATCTTCTTTTGTTGCTTCAATATCATTAATTGTTGAAGATATTAAAAGGCTTGCTTTATCAAACTCTTGCAAAAGGCTTTCAATCACTTCTTTAAACTCTTGTGATATTTCTGCATTTAAGTTAGATTGCAAACTATAAAAATTAGTTTTATCACTTTCTTTGCTTAGCTCTTGTATGTACTCAAACATCTTAGCAAAAAAGCTATCTAAAAAAGTACTTGCAAAGCCATTTTTAACCTGCATTAAAATTGTATTAGCATCGCTTGAAGATGGTAAAAGATTATGAAAAATATCTTTTATTTGCTCAACTTTTTCCAAACTACCATCGCTTAAAATATCTTTAAATCTTAAATCAAGTCCTGCTTTGTTATTTGCAATTAAGTCAGAACTTCCAAACATCCACTTGCGTAAAAAATAGCTATTTTTTATACTTAAAATATCACTTAGGTTACTATCTGCTGCTGAAAGTAAATGATGAGCTTCATCTATTACATAAATATTTGAAAGCTTGTTTAAAGTTTCAAGATTGCTTAAAAGTGTTGCATGATTAACAATAAGGTATTTTGCTGTTAAGCTTTTGTTTTTAATATGCTCTATGTAGCATTTATCATAAAATGGGCAAGATTTACCAATACACTGACCTTCTTGGTCTGTAATGCTATAAATAATATTGTTGTCTATTAAAATTTTTAACCATGATATGAAATCACCATTTTTAAAATCACCATCTTTGGTATAAAGTAACCATCTAGCTAAAAAACCATTAGCAATTGAGCTACGCTTAAAATTTACCCCCAAAATAGACTTATAATTTAACAAGCAAACATAGTTTTCTTTGCCTTTTCTTACTACTATATCTTGTTTTTTTATAATGCCTTTTTGGGCAAGCTTTTGCATTTGTTTAAGTATTTGGTTTTGCAAAACAATTGTATAAGTACTAAAAACAACAGGAAAATTATTCTGCTTAGCAAAAGCAATAGCATTAGACAAATAAGCAAGGGTTTTTCCTGTACCTGTTTCTGCCTGTGCTAAAACTGTGTTAATTTCTTCTTTATCAAAGCTTTCAAATATTTTTTTAGTGTTTTTTAAATAATATTCTTGCTTTGGTCTTTTAGCGTGGTTTTGGCTTTGCAATATGTTTTCAAATTCTTCTTGTGAACTTTCTTCTGCAAGTGGGCTAAATGTAAATTCATCTTTTAGAAAGTTTTTTTCTACCTTGGGTATATTTTGCCAAACCTCTAAAAACTTAGCATCTGTTTTGTTGTATTTAAGGCTTTTTTGCATAGCATTTAATATGATAGAAGAAAAAACCCAATTGTCTTTTATCATATACCTTGCAATAGGCTCTATTGAGTTATCGTTAGTTTTTGCAACAAAGCCTAGCATTTTGTTGTATGCACTAAAAACACTTGCTATATCTTTTGTAATATCATCTTGATAATCAATTTTGTAAAAACCACAAAGCCCTTTTATACTTGGTGATATAAAACTAGTGGGAAACAAAAAAGCATGCAGTTGCAAGATATCAAAATAAATATCAAACTCTAAGCCAAAGTTATTTTTTATTTTAGCCAAAATATCAGGAGCAAAGCAAAGCAAGGGTTTTTTGCCTTTTAAAACTTTTGTTGCTTCTTTTTTCTCTGTTAAAAGAGAAAATAAATCCGCCACACCTGTTTCAAGGTCTAAAAAAGCAAGTTTACTACCTGTTGCATAAAGCACACAATTAGGCTTTGTGTTTTGTATCTTCATTATTATTTTTTTAAAACTATTTAAAAGCTTTTAGCTTAAACACTTAAGTCTTTACCTTTTAAAATAACTGTTTTTAAATTATAAGAGCTATCGAAAATACTAAAATTAGCTAAATATGATGTTTTTATAGCACCAATTTTATTAGCTGAAATATAAGCACTTGCAATATAAGAGCTTGATTTTACAGCATCTTGCAATGGTAAACCAATTTTCACAAGGTTTTTAAAAGCAAGGTCCATGGTTAGACAACTACCTGCTAGTGTACCATCTTTTAGCCTAACACCATTTGGGCATTTTGTAATGCTATGGCTACCAAGCTTATATTGCCCATCTTCCATACCAGTTGCTGAAGATGCATCTGTTACACAATAAACATCAGGAATTGCTCTTTTAGCTGCTAAAATAGCACCTTTATGTACGTGCAATAAATCTGCAATAATTTCTGCTCTTTGTGCATGGGCAAAAGCAGCACCAACAGCACCTGGCTCTCTGTGATGTAACCCTGTCATTGCATTGTACAAATGCGTAAAGCTTTCTACACCGCTTTGTAGTGCTTTTGTTGTTTGTTCATAGTTTGAATCTGAATGCCCTAATTGAACTCTTATTCCTAAATCAGCTATTTTTTGAATATCTTGGTAATTTTCAAGCATTTCAGGAGCTAAAGTTATAACCTTAATAGGAACTATACTATGTAGTTTTTCTAGTTCTTCAAAGTCCAGTTTTCTTACAAAAGGTGGTTGAGCTCCTATTTTATTTTCATTTATGTAAGGTCCTTCTAGGTGTACGCCTAAAAGTATTGCCTCATCATCTTTTTGATTTTTATAAACAAGTGCTATTGTGTTAAAGATTTTTTCTAGGTTTTCTTTGCTATCTGTAACTGTGGTTGCCAAAAGACTGCAAGTGCCTTTTTTTGCCCAAAAACGCAAAGATTTTCTTAAGTCATCTTCATTGCAATTATTAAAATCCACACCTAACCCGCCATGAATATGCAAATCTACAAATGAAGGAACTATAACGTCTTGTCCTGCTGTAAAATTGTCTATCTTTTCAATATTTTTTATTGTTCCATCTTGGTAAGATATTTTACCAAAAAATATATCATTTTCTGTTGCTATATTGCCTTGTATTTGCTGTAAAGCCATATTTTTACCCTATTTTTTATTTCTATCTTATATTTTAACCCTTGTTAAAGCAAAAGTTAATTAAAAACAATGACTATAACCAAAGCTTTTTGTTTTTTCTACCTTATTGTCTTTTTTTACAAATACACCTTTATCGCTTTGCATTTCACCTATTAAACTAAGCTTTGTATTGCTTTGTTTAGCAATTTTTTGCAATTTACTATCGTATTTTTCTTTGGCACAAAAAAGAAGATTGTAATCTCCCCCCTGCGATGCATATTTAAAAATATCACTACTATTTTTATCAATATAACGCAAAAAATTAGCCGAAAATGGTAAACTTTCTTGGTTTACCAAAGCCCCTATATTGCTTTGTGTGCAAATATGGTTTAGGTCTTTTAATAAACCATCTGAAACATCTAAAGAGCTTGAAACATAAGGAAAAGCATTTTTTATAAAGCTATAATCATCAAGCTTTATATAGTGATATTTATTTATAAAATATTTTTCATCTTCTTTGCTAAGATTTAGGCTTTTTGCTTTATTGCTTAAAATTAAATAACCTAGGTAGCTGTCTCCTAAGTTTCTTGTAATATAAATATTTTCATTTTCTTGTGCATTTAACCTTGTAGGTAATTTTTTATTTGTCAATGCAAATATATTAATTGTTATGCAAAGCTTAGAGCTGTTTACTGTTGTATCGCCACCTATTAAAGAAACATTATAAAAATTTTGCAACTTTAATAGCTCATTAGTAAACCTTTTTATATAGTTTTCGTTAAATGTATTTTTATTAAAAGATATTGCAAGAGTATAATAAAGCGGTTTTAAACCTTTTGCATAAAGGTCTGATACATTGGAAACCAATGCTTTATTTGCAATGCTTTCAGGTTTGTCGTCACTAAAAAAATGAGTGCCTTCTATTACACTATCGCAATTTACTACAAGTTTTTTATGTAAAAGCGTATCTATAAAGCACACATCATCTTTTAGCCCTAAAGCACCTTTGTAGCTTGCAAGTGGCTTAAAATATTTTTCTATATAGTCAAATTCTTTCATAGCCATAAAACAAATAATTAAGTTGTTTTTAAATTAAAAAAACTTGGCTTAAAGCCTAAAATTAACCACACCTATTAAACCACAAAGGTCAGCTCAACAAACACAAATCATAGTAAAGCTATCAAACAAATTAGTAATATAGCAAAATATTATAAAAACTATAACAACTCTTATTTAAGCTTTTACCGATTTTTTTTAAACAAAATAATTACTTAATACACTCATTGGGGTCTTTATACTCATGCCCCATTGCATCTGCGATTGCTTTATAAGTACAATACCCTGAATGCATATTTAAACCTTCTAACAAGCCTTTATCATCTTGCAATGCTTTTTTGTAGCCCTTGTTAGCAAGTGCAAGTACATATTTTAAAGTAGCATTGTTTAAAGCTTGTGAAGATGTATAAGAAGTTGCCCCAGGCATATTAGCAACACAATAGTGGATAATATCATCAACTACATATGTTGGGTTTTCATGCGTTGTTGGTTTTGATGTTTCAAAACAACCACCTTGGTCTATTGCAACATCAACAATAACACTATGCTTTTTCATAAGTTTAAGCATATCTTTTGTTACAAGTTTTGGTGCTTTATCGCCAGGAATTAATACAGAGCCAACTACAATATCTGCTGTTTTTATAGCGTTTTCAATATTTTCCTTGTTTGAATACAAAGTTGTTATTTTGTTACCATAAATATCATCTAAATACTCAAGTTGTGCCATGTTGATATCTAAAATTGTAGCATTAGCACCTAAACCAACAGCTTGCGACAATGCATTTTTACCAACAGTGCCTGCACCTAAAATAACTACATTTGCACGGCTTGTGCCAGGAATACCACTTAATAGAACACCCTTTCCACCTTCTGCACTTAAAAGACATTGCGATGCAAAATGAATAGATAAACGACCTGCTACAACACTCATAGGGTATAAAAGAGGAAGCTTTCCTTGTGCATCTGTTACTGTTTCATATGCAATACCAATAATTTTTGATTTTGCAGCAAGTTTAATTTGCTCTTCTTCAGCTGCTAAATGAAGGTATGTAAATATTACCTGGTTTTCTTTAAACATTTCATATTCGCACGCTTGGGGTTCTTTAACCTTTACTATCATATCAGCTTGTGCAAAAACTTCTTTAGCGCTTTCAAGTACAGTTGCTCCTGCTTTTATATATTCTTCATCAGAGATAAAAATACCTAAACCTAAATTTTTTTCTACAACAACTTTGTGTCCGTTAGCCACAAGCTCTTTTACAGAACTTGGCATTAAACCTACTCTAAATTCTTTATTTTTAATCTCTTTAGGACAACCAACAATCATGATGAAAAAACCTCCTTGTAAATTAAACTAATTAGTTTAATGATAGCACACAAGTAATGCTACAACAATGAAAACAATAGGTTTGACTATTTAGCTTTGTCTTTTTAAAAAAGCCTTAAACTCATTTTTCAAAGTTTTAAAGTCAGAAAATCTCTTGCGTCTTAAAACTCTTTTAAAATAACTTACAAAACTTTTATTGATATCTCTTTCAATTTTATACAAAACACCCTGCTTGTCTAAAATACTTTGGCTTTGTTTAATTAAGGTTAAAATATTTTCAACATCTTGCAAGGCTTTTAAGTAATAAGATTGGCTTTTCTTAAAAAAGAAAAACTTTTTAACTTTTGTATAAACATAAATCTCTTTATCGGTAAGAGTTATGCTTTTTGCAAGGGTAAAAATACAATATTGCATGTAATAATCTTCGGCAAAAGTTAGCCTTTGCTTTATATCACTTAGTTTATGTAGCTCAATTACTTTGATTAAAAGTGATTTTTTGTATATTTTGTTCCACATAAAAGTAAGGTTATAGCCTCTTTTTTTGTAAAGCAAACTATCAAGCATTGTTTTTTTATTGTCAATTAGCTTGTTTTTAGAGCTTACTTTTTTTCTAAAAAAACCATTGTATTCTTTTACAAAACCAAACTGGATTATATCTAAATCTTCTTTCAAAGCTTTAGTGTATAAATTATTAAGTAATGCTGTATCTTCATTACTATAATAATCATCTGAATCTAAAAAACACACATGGTCAAAACTTGTGTTTTTAACACCTTCAATACGAGCTAAAAATGTTCCTTTGTTTTCTTTTAAAGAAATATACTTACATTGAACATTGTCATAACAAGCAAAAAACTCTGCCAGTTGCTTTTGTAAATAACTACTTCCATCTTCTACTATTACAATTTCTATATTTTCAACATCTTGCAAAATAATAGAGTTTATAGCCTTTAAAGGCAATTGTTTTTGGTTATAAACAGGTATTACAAAAGATATACCATTAGCTTTAGTTTTTTCTACATTCACTTCTTGTTTTTCTCCTTTGTTTTTATAAATCTTTAGAGAGCTTATTGTTTACTTGTTGAATAACATTATTGTTATAAACTTTACCACCTAAGACAACAGAAAGTACGCTAATACTAGGAAAATTACCATATTTTAAATTATAAGGGTCTTTGTCTAGCACTATAAAATCTGCCATTTTGTCTTTTTCAATACTTGCTAGCTCAATATCCATAGAAAGCAACTCTGAAGGCACATGGGTTATAAGCATTAATGCATCTGTAACATCTTGAGAAGTTATGCCTTTTTCAGCCAATTTTTGGTTAGTCGCTCTATTGCTCTTATCTCTTAAAATCAGCTTAATAAAAGAAAAAGGTTGGTAATAGGAAGGCAAAATATCAGTGTTTAAATTATATTTAATATTGTAGTTTTCAAGTGCTTGTATTTCTGTGGTAAAATCACGGCTTGTTTCGTAAGATGAGCCAACCAAAGAATTAAAACTAGCACCGTTTATAGAAAGCATTACATCAAAGCTTGCAAGTTGCCTAATGTAAGAGTAGTTAATATGGTCTAAATCACCTATTATTAGCTTGCTATCGGCTTTATAGTTTTTTTCTTTTATGCTTTTTATAGCAAATAAAATTTCTTTGTTTATATCACTTGCTTTAATAGATAGCCTAATATTATAGCCATTTGACCATAAAGGCTCTAAAATACTTTTAATTTCTTTATAAGAGCTTACTTGTTTTTGTTTGCCTTTTACCAAAGCTTTGTCTTCTAAAAATAAATCTACTGATTTTTTATAATAAATTTTGTCAATATCAAGCTTTTGTAAAATATTTTCTTTTTTATTTAAATCTTTAATATTTGAAAGATTAGAAGCAAGCCTTATAACCAAACGAAGTGGAATATCATTTTTTTCATAAATTTCTTTTAAAACATCTATTTCTTCATTGAAGTCAAAAGCACCAAAGTTTGTATACAAAGCACTTGTAACACCTTGCTTGTTAAGTGTATTAATATTGTGCAAAAGCTTTCTTTTAAAGTTTTCTTTATCATAGAACAGAGTCATTTGTTTTATAAAATCAAGCTTAGATTCTATAATATTTTCTTCAGTTTTATACTCTTTTTGTGCTGTTTTTTCTGCAAGTAGCTCTTTAAAAGCACTGCTGTAATAACCTTTTGAATTTAGACTATCCCACATTAATACAGCTCTACCTTCAAAGATTCTATCTAACTCATGCGATACAAGTAAACCTTCTACAAACTTTAAACTCTGGTTGCTATATGCAATAAGAGGTTTTTCTAAATCTGTATTGTCTTCTAAACTTTCATGTGTTTTGTAAATCTTTACCGCCGAAGGTAGGCTTTTTATTTGCCTTAAATCTTTTTCGCTCCTTAAAGAGTCTTGCAGGTAAACTTCTTTGAAAATATCATTATTTGCAATGGAACCAAGTAGCAAGTAGCTTCCTGCATCTACAACGCCTGGCATTAAAACTTGGTTTTTAAAACCATCATCTAAATAATAAGAGTTATCATTTAAAAAGTTTAGCAAACCACTTACTTTGCCAATATAAACAACTTTGCCATCTTTTACTGCTATTGCATTTGCAAATGGTTTGGTTGGGTCCATTGTTATTACTTTCTTAGCAATAAAAACGGTTACTTCTGCGTCTAAAGAACTTTTGCTAGAGTGTTTTTCAAGCTCACGAATTGATGTCCTTTCTTTACTAAAGAAAAAGTTTAAAAAAACCCCCACTAAAGCAAATACTAAGGTTAACTGAATAAGCCTAAAAATAAATAATTGGTTCATAACATCAATACATTTTTTGTAGAAATACTATTTAGCTAATAACAAGCCATGTTAATAACAATAATAAGATACATATAAAAATAAAAAAGAAAAAATGATACAAAAATATTCAATATGCTAATTTAACTAAAACTTAAAGACAATACCAACCTTTAAATCATTTGAAAAATAACTACTTAAGTAATTTTCTTGCTTATAGTTTAGCTCTAAAATCTTATGAATATCATGCAAGCGTCTTGAATAGTCTGCATCATAACTTAAAGCAAGGTCAAACTTTTCATTAATGCTATATAAGAATCTAAGACTAAAATTGTAAAAGATTTGGTCATCTTCAAAAAGCCAATTATAGCCTGCCATATCGTCTTCAAAATAAAGCAAACCAGACCCTAGACCAGCTTTAAGGGTGATTTTGTCGTTTTTGTAAAAATCATAAAGCAGAACAAAGGTTACATCTTGTACTAAAGCATCTTGATTTGACAAATCAGCAAGCTTTTCGCCATTTTCAATATTAGTAAACTGTGCTTTTCTTATTTTTGTTCTATTAAGTAAGTCTAAGTGCGACTCTAAAGAGATTTTATCAGTAAGGTAAGAACCAAAAGCAAAACTGACTCCTTTGCCATAATTTGCCCCTGTTTCAAAACCTGTGGTATATCTGCTAAAACTATTATCTAAGGTGGTATCAAGTCGTGAGCTACCTAAAGAATTTATAGAAATAGCACTAACTGAAAATGAAATATAAGGGCTACTAAAACTACTTGCGTTTAACCCTGTAATAAAAAAGGTTATGCAAAAAGTAATAAAAGCCCTTAATAATCTAATATTTAGATAAGTTTTTAACATCTGCAACAGCACTTCTTATAGAATCAAAATACACTTCTTTAATGTATTCTTCAAGAATTTGTAAATCCCCTATCATCATCTCTTTTTCATCTTCTGAAAGATTGTAAGTGTTGTTTGTTAAAATATCACCAATCTCAACTTGTAAAGACTCTAAAAGAGCTTTGATTTCTATAATACCTTCAATTTTTTCAAGCATAAAAACACCTGTTTTATTAAAAACGCTAATTAACTTAATGTAAACTTCTAACCGTATAGATTATACAATAAAAATTATTTATTAAACATATCTTTATCTAATTCATTTTCATTTTTTGCTAGCACAGCACTTGCAACCAAGTCTCCTGTTACATTTGTAGATGTTCTACCCATATCAACTAATCTATCAACTGTTAAAACCATTAATAAACCTTCTAAAGGTAAGCCAACACTTGAAAGCACAACAGTTGTCATTACAACAGCAGCACCAGGAACCCCTGCTGTACCTAATGAAGCAACAACAGACATAATTAGAATTACAACATAGTTCATAATACTTAAATCATAACCAAAAACTTGTGCTGTAAAAATAGCCACAACAGTAGGGAAAATACCACCACATGCGTTCATATTCATTGTTGCACCCAATGAAGGAACAAAGTTTGCTATTTTATCTGAAACACCCATACTCTTAACTGAAGAAATAGTAATAGGTAAAGTAGCTGCTGAACTTGTAGAGGTAAATGAAAAAAATGTTGCAGGATAAGCTTTTTTCAAGAACTTAAAGAAGTTAAGCTTTGCAACAAACTGCACTAAAGAACCATAAACAAATATGAAATGTATAACCATAGCTAAATACATAGCACCTACAAAAGGAAGAAGGTTGTAAAGTTTTTCCCATCCAAAAGCAAGAACAAAGTAAGAGATAATAGCTACAATAGCATAAGGACTGAACTTGATGAAAAAGCCAATAATAGAGAACATAACATCATTTAGTTCTTTAATTACTTGTTTAACTGTTTTAGTTTTTTCACCCAAAAACAACATAGCTGAACCAAACATTATAGCTGCAAACACTATTGTAATAGTTTTGTTGCTTGCAAAATCTGCCATTAAGTTTTTAGGAAAAAGATGCAATAAATGACTTAAAATGGAATCAGTGTTTAAAGCTCTGCTTGAAAGCTCTGAAACAGGTATAAATGTATCTTTTAACAATAATGAAACCGCTAAACCAATAGAAGAAGCCATAAAAGCAGTGCCTGTAAAAATAGCAATGGTTTTAAAGCCTATTCTTTTTAAAACCTCAAAACTTTGTATTGTTGTTACAGAATTTATAACTGAAAGAAAAACCAAAGGAGCTACTATAAAAAGCAGTAAATTAATATATACTGAATAAACAAATCTTAATATAGATACTACTGTTACTGTATCACTTGCTTGGTTATTTGCAATAGTTTGTAAAACATAACCTATTAAAGCACCTAAAAGTGCCCCTACTATCATTTGTTTGTTTAAACCTAAACCTTTTCTGCTTAATCTAAAAATAAGCACAAAAGAAATAAATAAACTAAAAACGCCTATAAAACTTAACATAGGACTTTCCTCAATGCAATTAATTATATATAAAGATTTTTCAGTATTTTTTTGTAAAAACCATTTAGAATCACAAAATAATAAATAGAAATCCTTTTAAAATAATATCATACTAAAAAAATCAGAAAAATAAAAATAAAAAAAATTAATTTGCTAAGTTCTTTAAAAAAAGTTAAAAAGTACTTTATTAATAAAAAAATAAAAGTGCGTTTATTAAATTGATAAAAAACAAATTAACATATCTTTTTTATATCTTTTTTATGCTTGCTTGTGCTAGCTTTGCATTAAAAGCAGATGATACCTTACAAGGTAATGATATTACAGATACTTGTTTTTTATCAGGTTGCCCAGATAGTGAAGATACAAATGGCAATGGCTATTTAGACCCTAGCGAAGATACAAATGGCAATGGCATACTAGATGAAGGTGAAGATACAAACGGCAACGGCTACCTAGACCTTAGTGAAGATACAAACGGCAACGGTGACCTAGATACTTACGAAGACCCTGTATATACAGTAGATGTTAGTGTTGAAACAGATAAAGATGGTAATGAAACTGGCTTTAACACCAACAATGTTTGCAATGGCACTTGTCAGCTTGGTAAGATTCCTGAAAACGCCTACATACCAGAAGCTATAAACGACTCTAAATTATTTTACACAGGTTCATCAAGTCTTGCAGGTGGTGTAATTAGTATTACAAACTCTTATGCAACATTAGATAACTATTTACAGCTTAATGTTGTGCACCAAGATGCTAGCACATCGTCAGATGCTGTTTTGCTTTATGTTAGTGAAAACAGAAATGGCGTTACCATAAACAATTACAATGTTCTTGCCTTTACAGTTGATGAGAATGGGGACGGCACAAATGCAACAGGTGCAGCAAACTTAGATGATGATGACGGTGGTGAATTTGATTCTGTTATAAAAATAGAAGCTGATAATGTAACTATCAATAATTATAATGATGCTGTAATAAATGCACTTGATAAAGGCGTTGCAATTAAAATTTTAGGCAATGGCTCTTCTATTAATCAATCAGGGTCAAACAGTGTTATAAAATCAGTTGATACTGCAATATTAATAGACAACAGTGCAATATACGAAGCCCCAACAAATGATATTGTTTTAACCGATATGGATAATTCTGATTTTTCTTACAATCATTCTATTTATTTAAGTGGTTTCTTTTCAGAAATCACAGCAGATGAAGGTTATGCAATATACTCTTTAGATGGCTCAAGTATTGATATCACTACAACAGCTTTTACAACAATACAAAGTGCTCAAAATGATGCTATTTTCATAGATGGTGTGCATAATTTTATAAACATAACAAATGGCTCAACTGATTCACTAATAAAAGCAAGTGGCAACCACCGTGCTATTTATGTATATGGTGATGATACTTTTGAAAATAGGCTTGATATATCTAACCCTTACTCAAGTGCCACAATTTCAGCCGGTGCAGAAACAGATATTGATGGCAATGCAATAACTGGTCTTGGTAGTATTGCAATTGAAAGTCATGCTGATGAATTTAACCTTAGAAACAGTGGAAAGATTACAGCCTATGATACTGGAATAAAACTAGGTGCTGAAACAAATCGTTTTACCATTAATGCTTTAAGTGGGTCAGAAATATATGTAATGAATGCTTTAGATGGTAGTGCTAACGCTGGTATAGATATTTTAGGCTCTACAAAAGGTGGAACAATAACCTTAACAGCAAGCTCTGCAAACACAAGCATTACAGCCGAGCATGCAACCGACGATGCAAGCTATGGCACTGCAATAAAAGTTGCAAACTCTGATGATGTGGTTGTTGATATCTCAGGAGCAAGAGGTTATAGAGCATATATTAACGGTAGTATCATTTTTGAAAATGGCGATAATATACAAATCAACCTTGACCAATATACTGTTATAAACACTGATAAAGACCCAACTAATGCAGGCTCTAACACTACTGCCATTGATATTGAAAACACAACAAACTCTGAAATTAATGCTGCTGGTACAATAAATGGTGATATTCTACTTGGCTCTAACACTATGCTAGTACAAGGTACCACTACACTAAATGGCAAAGTACACATGGGGGCTGATTCTGTTTTAAATATTAATGGTACTTTAAAAGGTATAGATGATGCAATTGATGGTAGCAGTTCGGTAGGAGCTATTGACCCAACAGCCCAAATAAACTTTACCTGCATAACTACTTGTGATGTAAACCTAAACCTTTTTAAAGATATAAAGCAAACTAACTTTGTTACAGGCGCAAAAGTCAACCTTTATGCAAGCCGTGATGCTGATATGAGAATAAAGGACCTAGTTTTTGAAGGCAAAACAACTCTAAACCTTTATGAAAACTCAAGTAATGGTAACGATATCCTTACATTTGACAATATTACCGCACAAAAAGCTACCCTAAACCTTTACTATACAGAACTTATAGTAAACAACAGCCTTGATTTGAATGAATCAAGTTCTATTAATATTTATGCAAGTGGAAATGAAAACGGCAAGCTAGTAGTAAATGATGGTTCTTTTGTAGGAGACGGTAGCACTAGAGTGTATATAAGGCCAACAAATAGCCAAAATGGTATTATTAAATACAAGAAAGATTATACTGTTATGACTGTACAAGGCGGTGCAGGCAAAGGCTCTGACTATGACTTTTTGTTTCAAGATGGTTTAGTGGTTTATGAAGTTCATTATATAGATAATGGTTCAGACCTTGATGCAGTTTTAACCAGAAAACTATACTCTCAAGTGCTTGATGGCAATGAATTACTTGAAAGTAACGACCTTTTAAGAGAAAACACTAAAAATATTGAAGAATATTTAGATGAAGCATTGATGTTTGGTGATACAAAAGGCTTTCAAAACTCTGTTATAAATGGTATAGATAGCCAAGCAACAAGCGAAGATAACCTTGTTTTAGCTATTAATAGCGTTAACCCACAAGATTTAAACTTTTTATACATTCCTGCCGAGCAAGCTTTTAATAGTGCAATAGATAGCATTGATAATCATTTAAAATCTACCATGCTAAAAAGCTTAAAAGACAGAAGGTGGATTATTGGTGATTTTAGTACAGCAAATTTTAAAGATAGCTTTAACAAAGACCAAAAGATTACTACACTTTCTTTAACAGGTGGTTATGATATTATTAAAAATAAAAACACAAGAACAGGTGTTGGTTTATCTTCTTCTTTTAGTTCTACCGAGCTAACTTTTAACGAACTAGATAACATAAAAAACAATATGTTTGCTTTAAGTAGTTTTATATATCAATCTTACATGCCAACTAAATTTTATATTAACACTTACTTATTGTTTTCTATGTATGGCTATAACACAGAAAGAGATGCACTATATAACCGTATAAACGACCAAAAGCTTACTGCCAACCACTTCCGTGCTGGTGCTGGTAATGTTATTGAAACTGGCTATATTTTTGGTTCTTTAAAATCAAAATACTTAAATGTTTCAGTATTTAATGAGCTAATGTATAACTCTGGCTTAGAATACGATGAAGGCAACGACTACAATTCTATTACTATTAAATACGATGCTCAAAAAAGCAATTACCTTGGTGCAAGGCTTGAGTTTGTTTACTTAGGTACTATTGTTGATATTAATTCACAAGAGTATAAGTTATCTGCTGGATTAAACGGTGAAGGTGCTTATAACCTACTTTATGAAGAAGACTACAACTATACAGTATCTTTTACTAACGACCCTGCAAATCCTTGGAATGTAAGATACTACAATACCAAAGGTGAAGTAAGAGCAAAAGTAGGCACAGACCTAAACATAAGCGACGGTAGTGTTACTATTAACTTTGGTTATGACTTTATATCAAGCGGGAACTATGTTGAAAATAACTTTAATTTAAAAGCCTATAAGTCTTTTTAACTTTTTCTTTTATTATAAGCTCTACCTTTATATTTTGTTAGGTTGTTTTAGGTTTTTTCAAAACCACTATTAGTTTGTATAAATTTTATATACCCACTAAATAAGCCAAAATACAAAACCACAAAAACCAACCTTAAGTTTATACATCTTCTAACTAAACTATATAAAAAATATCTTTTGTGCTTTCAAAGAATTAAAGAAAAAGCAGTATAATTAATAACTCGGTATAAAGAACTTTACTTTATAGGTTCTAAATCCAGTACCGTGATTTATTTTCTATTAATGTTTTTTTAAAAAAGATTGTTGCTTGTGCTTTTCACCCTGCAACAAATATATTCAACTTGCATGTTTTTAACTATTCTTTTTATAGTTTTGCAGTTGATAAATTTAAATCTCATTTAAAAGAAAGTTAATTTACACACAAGATATATTTTTTAAAGATACTTTAATAACCTGCTTGTAAAATTTATATACAGCAAATTAATCTAGTGAGTAATTTACAACATGGCTTGGCACAATAAGATTGATTTTAGTACTGTTTAAACTTAAATCACCATCTTTAAAGCTCATTTTTACAAGCGCAAGACAATAATTGTTTGCAAAGTACTTAACAACACCTGCTTTATCACCATTTTTATTTGTTATTTTATCACCTATTTCACAGCTTTTTGTAAAACTAAAAGAAAGTAGCCTTTTTCTTATAACAAGCTTTCTTTTGCTTGCTGTAATAAGCTCCTGCCCTAAGTAGCAACCTTTATTGAAACAAATTGCATTAAGTTCTTCAAAGCCCCATTCAAGAGCAACAGCTTTATTGGGCTCTATTTCTTGCCCCTCTGCAATTGCAAGAGTATATCTTTTTTGCTTGTAGTCTTTTAGGGTGCTTTCTTCTTTTAGTATTCTTGTGGTTATCAACCTTAAACCAAGGTCTTTGTGTCTTACATCTGCAAAAAGAGTTAAATCCTCTTCTTGTTTTGTAAAATCTTGATTAAAAATAGCATAAACTTTAAAATCTTCTAAAAGTGTGATTTCCACCTTACTTTTAAGCTTATATATTTTTAACTTAGCCATAAACTTTTTAGCTTGAGTGTTTTCAATATCTATGTAAAAAATATCACCTATATTGAAAATAAAAAAATCAAACTCTATAAAACCTTTATGATTAAGCATTAGACTAAAACATGGTTCTTTTAAAGCTTTTTCTATATCTTGAGTTATAAGCCCTTGCAAAAAATTTTTGCTATCTAAGCCTTTAATACTTATTAAGCTTCTTTCTAGTAAAACCATTTTTTAACTCTTTTACAAATAAATAAAAAAACCTAAAGGAGGAAAAATCTCCTTTAGGATATAAGAAATATTTTAAGACCTAACACATTTACTTTCAATTGCTGCTTTGGCAACTGCTTTGCTTACATTTTCAACCACTTTTCTATTAAATGGGTCTGGAACTATAAAATCTTCTGAAAGGTCTTTTTCATCAACTGATTGCACAATAGCATCAACAGCAGCTATCTTCATTTCTTTGTTAATGTGTGTTGCTTTTGCCTCTAAAGCACCTTTAAAAATACCTGGAAAAGCTAAAACATTGTTAATTTGGTTAGGGTAGTCTGATCTTCCTGTTGCAATAACTTTAGCACCTGCATTTTTTGCTTTGCTTGGGTCAATTTCAGGCTGTGGGTTTGCAAGTGCAAATATTATAGGGTCTTTACTCATGCTTTTTACATGATTTTCTGTTAGTGTATTGCCTACTGAAACCCCTATAAACACATCTCTATCTTTTACCGCATCTTCTATTGTGCCTGCTTTTGTTGAGCTTTGTGCTGTTAGTTCTGCAATTACTTGTTTTTCTTTATTTAGCCCTTCTCTACCTTGGTAAATAATGCCCTTACTGTCGCAAACTACAATATCTTTTACACCGTAATCTATTAAAATTTTAGCAATTGCAACCCCTGCTGCACCTGCACCATTCATTACTATTTTTTGTTCTTTAATATCTCTTTTTAAAACTCTACAAGCATTTACAAGACCTGCTAAAGTAACTATCGCTGTACCGTGTTGGTCATCGTGAAATACTGGAATATCAAGCTCATTTTCTAAAATATTTTCAATTTCCATGCATCTTGGTGATGATATATCTTCTAGCAATATAGCACCAAAACCTGTTGAAATATTTTTTACAATATTTACAATTTCATCAACTTCTTTGGTTCTAAGTCCAATAGGAAAAGCATTAACACCTGCAAAATCTTTTAATAAAAGGCTTTTTCCCTCCATTACTGGCATTGCTGCATCTGGCCCAATATCACCCATTCCTAGCACTGCTGTACCATCTGTTACAATTGCAACTGTTGAGCCTTTCATTGTATATTTGTAAGCATCTTCTTTATTTTTTTCAATTTCTGCACAAGGTGCTGCAACGCCTGGAGAGTAAACTAAGCTTAGGTCTTCTTTATTTTTCACCTCTACTTTTGCAGTTGTTTCTATTTTTCCTGCAATTTTTTCGTGTAGCTCTAAGCTTCTTTTTTCAATATCTTTCATTTTGTTTCCCTAAAAACCATATTTAGCAATTTGTATTGTTTAAATTTTACTATAATTAAAAGCTAATGCAATTAATTAGCAAATATTTAAAATCATTAATAAAATGTGTATCTATTTTTGAGTTAAAATCACTTTTTAAGTAATGTAATTTTTAGTACAATTAAGTACAAATTTTTTAGGAATAATTAAAAAAATGAAAAAATATAAAATTTGCCAAAGTTGCACCATCCCGCTTAAAAAAGACCCAAAACCAGACTATGAGGGCAAAAAATACTGCTCTTACTGTTATAAAGATGGTGAATTTTTACAACCTGATATCACCTTAGAAGAAATGAAAGAATTTTTAACTGATGTACTTGTTAAAGAACTACGCGTTCCTAGGTTTTTAGCAAAATTCATGGCACAAAGATGCAACCAAATTGAACGATGGAAAAAATAATCCTTTTGTAAACATCTCATGAAAACAAGCGATATAGATAACTGTGACATTGAAGACATAGAAGATTATTTAAAAGCAAATGGTTGGTATTTTTCTAAAAAATTCAAAAAACCCTTAAACAAACATCTTAAACCTATTCCTTGGGTTTGCTATGACGCACTTGCTTTTATAGAACTACACCTACCTACAATTAATGATATTTTTGAGTACAGCTGTGGTTATTCTACCCTTTATTATTACTTAAAAAACAAAAATATTAGCTTTGTAGAACATGATGAAAAGTGGTTTAACTTTGTAAAACAAAGTCCTTTTGATTTTAAAAGCAACGCCCTTATAACAAACAAAGAAGACTATATTAACTTTATTGAAAAAAGCCACGCTAAAAAATATGATTTTATATCTGTTGATGGTGCTTTTAGGAGAGAAAGCATTTTAAAAGCTATTGATTACATAAAAGACGATGGCTTTATAGCTCTTGATAACTCTGAAAGAAGAACATACCAAAGTATAACCAAACTAATGTATGAAAGAGGGTTTAATTTTATAAAATTTAAGGGAATTGGTCCTATTCGCCTAAAACCAAAAGAAACCACCTTCTTTTTTAAAACACTACGCCATGTGGCTTTGTAAGAATTTGTTTTGTAAGGCTTTTTTTAATTGGGTTAAAAAGTATAGTATTTGGTTTTTTAAAACTATCAGTATTTGTAATTTTATTACCCCACCTAACAAAAAAATATTTTTTAGTCTTGTAATTTTTACATAGTTTTTATTTAATGTTCTTACTTTCTGTGCAAAATTTAAGAATACTTACTGCTTGCTTGTGCTAAAAACTGCAATAAATTAATTCCATCTTTTAATAGTTTTGCTTTTCTTTCAAAATCTTTTACCGTTAGATTGTCATGCATTACAAAAGCTTGTAATAAGTAATGAATATAGTAAAAATTAAATTTATTATTTTTTACACTTTTGTGAAAACAAACTGCAACAACCTACTACTTTTAGATAAATACAAAAAACCACCTAAATAAAATATCTTTACTTAAGTGGCTTTTTTAAAAATATAAAAGATTAAAAACTATTTCTAGTTATCTTCTTCTAAGCCTTCTTGGTTAGTTAGCTTATTACCTATTACATAGTTTATAGGGTTACCATAACCTCTTTTACTTATTTTTTTACCAATGTATAGCTCTCTTACTTCAGGGTCTTTAACGATATCACCTACAAAACCCCAGCGTGGTTTTTTACCTTCTCCTTCATCAAACTCTTCCCACTTTTCAGCTTCATAAACTGCTTTTATTACACCATTGTGCTTAGCAAGTATGTATTGCACCTTTTCGGCTTTTTTCTTATTTAATCTCCAAGCTTTGCGGGTGTTTTCATAAAGCTTTATAGAGCTTGCCTCACCCTCAACCATATTCATAGACCTATTTATAGATATTACTAAAACATCATGCTTAAAGTCTTTTTCTTCTATTATTTCTGCACTATATTGTTGCTCTATACTTTCTAAAGAGGCCATACCAACTTCATCATTATCAACACCATCTTGTTCATTGTATTCCAATGATGAAAAAGACATATATTTTAATAAATTTATTATAGTTGCTTCTAGTGTAATAGCTTCATCATTAGTTTCTAAACCATGTCTAACAATATAAGCTTTTAATGAGCCTTTATGATTTTTTTCTTTATCTACTAAGCTTTGAAAAACCCTATTGTTTTGCCCTTTACCTACATAAACAACTTCATTTGTAACAACATCACACAAAATATAAACATAATACTTTAATCCTTCTATTGTAGATGGTGAAAATTTTTCTATATTTTTCATATTTTACAAACCCCTATTGTTTTATTTCAATTTTTATTATTAATTTAAGCTCAAAACACAACTAATAGTTTGTGTTTTTATATCTTTTTACTCTATTTTT
>CAYYLE010000012.1:16339-31253 GCA_964472375.1 uncultured Rickettsiales bacterium | reverse complement strand
GTTTTTACAATAAAAGCTAAGTAACTAAAAATACTGTTAATAACAAAATAGCAAAGGTAATAAGCAAGGTGTGTAAAAAACAAACAAAACACACATGGGTATTGCACCAAAGTTTGTTTACAGTGCTATTAAGACTTTAATAAGAAACAAAATTAAACAAGAAGCATTTAAAGCAAAATATATAACACCAAGAAGAAATATAAAAAGTATCTATAACCCATTTAATTACTTTGATTTTCCTTTGAAAAAAAGGAAATTTTGGAAAAGTATAGCAACAAGCTGTGATATATCAACTGCTGATTACCCTAAATACAAAATACTACAAAAAATAAATAGTATGAAAAAAGGTAGATACTTTATACCACACCCTGTGGGCATTGTTATAGGGGGGGTATTGACATTGGTAACAATGTAGCAATATATCAAAACACTTCCATTGCTTATTCTTTTACAGGAAAGCCTATAATAAAAGATAATGCAACTATATATGCAAATTGTGTTGTTGCGGGCAAGTCAGTTATAGGTAATGGCTCTATAATTGGGGCTGGTTCTGTTGTTATTGATAAAATAGTGCCTGACAATGAAATATGGGCAGGAAGCCCTGCAAAATTTATAAGAAAAGTAAGTAAACAAGAGTTAGAAAACTATAAAAAAGTAGTAAATGCAATAGATTAAAAGCTAGCTATTATTAGCTAGCAAAATAGGCAAAATACAAAAGCAAAGAACCTCTTTAGAAGGTCAATATTAATTGATTTTTTTAAGGAGGTTTTATTTTGAATACAAAAAGTGTAGAAAGTAGCAATACTGTTGATTTTAATAACAACAACATACTTTTAAAACAAGGCGACCAAGCAGAGCTATTTAAACAATTAAAAGACAGCTCAATAGACGCAATAGTAACAGACCCACCTTATGGGGTATTAGGTAAACACAAAATAGAAACAAACTGGTGTATTGAAACCTTTATCAAGAATTGCCACAGAGTATTAAAAGAAAAAGGTTTTTTAGTATACTTTTGCCAAGAACCGTTTGCTAGTAAAATAAACTCAATAGCTTACAAATATTTTAGCTATAAAGAAGAGATAATATGGAACAAGATATCTCACAACTTCAGACCATCTGCCAAAGTAAACAGAAGTACATGAAAAGCTAATAATACTAGGTAAAGACAGTAAAAATGGTAGTGCAATCTTAAAAGTAGTAAAACAACAAGCACAAGAAAAAATACCAAACCAAAATGAGAATACAGCTAAAAGGCAACTTCCTTGTTTACTAAAGTTTTTAAAACAAAACAATTGGAACTCTTAACTCTTATAAAGATATAGAAAACTACATAAATAACATACAGTACACAAAACCAAGAACAAAAACTAATGATGTTGCCCATAAAAGGTCAAAATGCAATACGTTAAATTCAAATGATAGTATATTAAAATCTTTAACTTTAGGGTTTAATTATACTACTATATGGAACTGCATGCCTCACAACAAGCAAAAATATGGTAATAATCAAGACTACAACATAAAACACCCAACCGTAAAACCAATACAAATAACACAAAGGGTAATAGAGTTTGTAAGTGATAAAAACAATATAATACTTGACCCTTTTGCAGGCAGTGGTACAACAGCTCTTGCTTGTATTGATGCTAACAGAAAGTTTATAGGGTTTGAGTTAGATGAAAATATTATAATATTGCTAAAGAAAGAATACAAAAACACTTAAATACACAAAATGCAAACGATAAGCAAGAAAAAATAAAAAAGAGTAAAAAATAAATAAAATAACTTGACAAAGCTAAAAATAAAAAGTTATAAAAACTGCTAAATCTGTGCCATTTAATTTGTCGCTATACATATAGGGAAATACAAGGAAATATGGGGAAATAAAGGGAAAATATTTTTATGATTTTTAGTTGTCGGAGAGATTGGAAGAAAAAAAAGGGCAAAGTTGACAGAAGTTGACAGGTAAAAACATAGGTAAATCAATGGTTACTACACATTACTACACATAAAAAGCGACGTGTAGTGTCAAGTGTAGTAGCTTGTAAGGGTAGGTTTTACTAGTATTTTGAGAGTTTTACTACACTTACTACACTTATTTTTTAAAATTAGAGAGAAATAAAAGGATAAAAAGATGGTGCGGACGGAGAGACTTGAACTCTCACGACTTGCGTCACAGGAACCTAAACCCTGCGTGTCTGCCAATTCCACCACGTCCGCGTAAAAATATAAAACTTGAAAACCAAGTAAAAAATGTTGTTAAAACAAAAACAACAGATAAATTGTAACAGCTTAAAACTAAAAGTCAATAGCTTTTTAAAGCTTAGCATGTTTTTTATTTGTCTTTTTGTATTCATACAGCAGAGAGGTGCTATATTCAATGCTTTCTAGGTTATATTTGCTGTAACTTTGTTTTTTTGGATTTAACCAAACAAATTAGATATTAATTAAAAGCATATAAAAAGCAATAGGTTGCTAAATAAAGTGGCATTAATTTTAAGAAAATACACAAAAGTAAACTACAATGATTTAAAAAACCAGTTTGGCTCTTTAGATAATTTAGCAAACTTTAAATTAAAGCTAAGAAAAGCACTACTTATTATTGCAAGTGTGTTAAATAGCTTAAATACTTACTTTAATAAAGAAAACCTAAACATTATAGACTTATCTATAAAAGACCAAGCAAAAGCTTTTAAAACCTCTTTATATGCATATTGCAATAAACTATCTAAATATCTCCAAAAGATATCTATAAAGCAAAAGTATAAACTTACTTTAGAGTTTGAAAAGCATGCTTTAAGGCTAAGCCCTACCCGCTTATAACAAAACTAATATTTTATTTTTCTTGTAGCAATAAACCAAGATGATTTAAAAACACATAAGTTTGAAGGTAATTAAACACAATTATAAGTGATACACATTTGATATAGTGTGAAAATACTACTTTATAAGTGTAGTTATTATAAGGTTTAAGATGTTGTTGGTTGCCCATTTGGGTTAGATAAAGACTTTATGGATGCTAATAAACTAAAACCACATGAAGATGATTTTGAGGATATATTCTTATATAGTGAAGATAAAGTACTAGAAGTACATTTTTGTTATTGTTCAGGAAGAATATCTTTTTAATGAATCTCAATATGCCCAGTTTAGCTACATTCTGCAAAATGCTTTTAGGCAAAACTAAAAAGGAATTAGGTTAAAAAACACTAATAAGGTAAACTTCAAGCTTGTATGTTTAAAATAATTGCTTTTTATACTTAAAGTTTTATACTTTAAAATTACCTTTTTTAAAAAGGGCTAAAAATATAGAGTTTTAAAAGTCTTATGCGTGTAAGAATCAAGTTTTATAAAGAGTTTTTGTTAATTGTTACCCCATTAATTATCCAACAGTTTATAGCTATTATGCTTAATATTGTAGATAACATAATGGTTGGTAAATTAGGCGAAGAAGCAATAGTAGCAGTTGGTATTTCAAGCAAGTTAGTTTTTGTATTTTTGCTAACGCTTTTTGGAGCATGTAGTGGTGGGGGTATTTTAATATCTCAATACTATGGTAAAAAAGACCTTGGTTCATTGCAAAAAATATTTTTCTTAACATCTTTTATAGCAGTGTTATTTAGTTTTGTTTTCTTTGCAATAGCAAGGTTTTTACCTTATTATTTTACAAGTTTTTTCACTCAAGAAGAACAAATAAGGCTACTTGGCGAAGAATTCTTGCAAATTCTTTCTTATTCGTTCCCGTTTTTTGCTTTTTCTATTGCTTCAATGGTTGGGTTAAGGTCTATGGGCTTAACTAAAATACCGCTTTATGTAACAGTGGTCGCAACATTGCTTAATACATTTTTAAATTATTGCTTAATATATGGTAATTTTGGTTTTGTTGCAATGGGGTCTAAAGGTGCTGCAATAGCCACTTTAGTTGCAAGAGTTGTAGAAGCAATATGTTTTTTAGCTATTATACTTAACAAAAAACACAACCTTGTTGCAAGCTTTAAGCATTACACAACCATACCTAAAAAAATGTTAAAAACATTTACCAAGCTTTCTACACCTGCTTTTTTAGCCGAGTTTTCATGGTCTATTGGTACTGTTGTATTGTATGCAGCATATGCAGAGCTAGGCACAAAAGTAACTGCTGCTATTACAGTTTCAGAGGTTTTATTTGGTATAGGCTCTATTATTTTTGTTGGTATATCAACAGGTGCAAGTATTGTAATAGCACAAACACTAGGGGCTAAAAAAACTAATAAAGCTATTTGGATATCTAACGAAATCATAAAAATAGCAGTTTTATTTGCTTTTGTAACATCACTTATCTGTTTACTTGCAATTAAACCTATACTTTCTTTTTATAACCTAGATGCAGAAACAGCAGAAATGACAAAAAAGGTGCTTTTTGCAACTGCTGCTATTGTGTTTATAAAAATGCTTAATTGGGCTTTAATAGTAGGTGTTTTAAGGTCAGGGGGTGATACTTTTGCAGCATTCTTAATTGACTTTATACCTATTGTGTTTTTAGCTATACCGGTTGCTTTTTTACTACCAAAGGTTATAGATATACCTATTCATATATTAATGATTGTAGTAAATCTAGAAGAGCTACTTAAGTTTGTGATATCTATTAAAAGATTTAGAACCAAAAGGTGGATTAAAAACCTAGTAAACTAAAAAACACTTAATCTTGACTTAAATCAATTTTACAGCTACTATCTTGGTATTGTATTTTATACATAAGTGTATAAATCATCATCATTCATAGTTAGGGGTTTTTAATGAGTAAAATTAGTTTTTTGCAAAGTGTTTTTTTGTATAAATTCTTTACTGTAGTTTTGTTTAGCAGTATAGCTAATGCAAGCATACAAGAAGAAATCGCAGATGAAGTATCAATTACAGTAGAAGCTTTAAAAGTTGAAACAAAAGCTGAAGAAACCCCGCAATCTATAAATACAATATCAGCAAAAGATATAGAAGAAAAAGCAGTTAAAAAAATAGATGAAGCTTTTCGTTATTCACCTTCAGTAGTTACCCCATATGGGTCAGATAATGATGCAGAATGGCTTTTTGTAAGAGGGTTTGAGCCTAGTATGTACCTAGATGGAAACCGCCTATATAAAGAAGGTTTTTTTGCTTTTACAGCAGAAACCTATGGGCTTGAAAGTATTGAACTTTTAAAAGGACCTTCTTCAATACTATACGGTGAAACAAATCCAGGTGGTATAATAAACCTAGTGCAAAAAAAACCTACATACTTACCGCAAGCTTCAGTTATTGCATCAGCAGGAAACAAAAACTACGCAGAATTAGGTGTAGATGTTTCTAACTGGGTTAATAAAGATGGTAGTCAAAGATACCGCATAGTGGCAATGATAAACCAAAAAGATGGTGAGCTAGAAGGAACAGAAAGCAAAAGAATATATATAGCACCTAGCTATACCATTGACTTTAGCGACAATACAAGTCTAACTATGCTTGCATCTTACTTAAAAGATGATGGAGTTCCACAAAATGGATTTTTTCCTAAAGATGGCACACTAACAGCACTGCCAAATGGCGAAATAATAGACTATAGTACAAACTATGGTTTTCCTTCTGATAAATTCACCAAAGAGCAAGTAACAGCAGGCTATCAATTTAACCATAGCTTTAATGATATTTTTACTTATAACCAAAACTTTAACTTTACATTTGTAGACCTTTACTTAAGAAGCAGTTCAGCTTACCCAAACCCTGGTGATGGTAGCTGGAATACAGATGATGACCCTTATACAATAAATCGTTACTCACTAATTAATGATGGCTATACAAGTAGCTATACATTTGATAATAACATAGTAGCAAATTGGGTTTCAGGTAGTTTTAAAAACAGAGTATTAACAGGGGTAGATTATCAATACCACACAAATGATTGGATAGGAAACGGCAATGGTGCATTAGTTGGCACAATAAATTCACTAAATCCAACATATGATAATGTGCCAGATTTAACAGATACGCTTTATGATAATGAAATTGTAAAAAACCAAGTTGGTTTTTATGCACAAGGGCAAACAATCTTTAAAGAAAAACTATTGTTTAATCTTGGTACAAGATATGATTTAATAGATATTGAAAACACAGGCTCAACTAAAGATAGCTTGCAAGATGAAAACCTTTCACTTAGTACAGGGCTAATGTACTTAGGTAAAAATGGGGTTTCTCCTTATGTTAGTTATTCAGAATCTTTTTATGTAATAAGTAGTATGGATTGGGTAACAGCAAAGCTTTACAAGCCTGTTGAAAGCAACCAAGTAGAAGCAGGGGTAAAATATACACCAACTTGGTACAATGGCTTTATAAATATTGCATATTTTAATATAGAGCAACAAAATGCTATGGCTTCAACTATATCTGAAGATGGAGTGCTTTCAACAAGCCAAACAGGTAAGGTTTTAAGCAGAGGGGTAGAACTTGAAACCAAAGCAAAAATTACTAAAGATTTAGAAATAAGTGCAAGTTATACCTATGCAAACTCAAGAGAAGAGACCCAAGAAGATGGTATGCCAACAGGAAGATACATTCGTAAGTCGCTTTCTCCTAACCATTATGCATCGGCTTGGGCAGTTTATGACTTTTCTAGCATTGTTATAAATGGACTAAAGGTAGGAACAGGAGTGCGTTATACTGGTGAAACAATAGACAATTCTACAATTAATTTAGAAAATGTAACAAAAGTTCCATCTTATTTGTTGATAGATATGATGGCATCATATAGAATTAATGAAGCATGGGGTTTGCAGGTTAATCTTAACAACCTAACAAACCAAATTGATGTAGTAGGTTGTGACTATGGTATTTGTTACTACGGTGAATCTCGAAGAATGTCGGCAAATTTAAAATATGATTTTTAGGTAAATAAAAAGTAAAAAATGTTTCAACTTACTGGAATTAGCATAGAAAGAGATAAAAGAAGAATACTTGATATCCCTTCTTTGCAAATACCTACAAACCAATTAACAGTGGTTTTAGGGCATAACGGTTCTGGTAAGTCTACTCTTGTTAATTTGCTTTCTGGGCAAGATAAGCAAGATGAAGGAAAAGTAACATTTAACGATAATTTACTTAGCTTTTTTAAGCCTAAAGACTTAGCAAAAAATATTGCATTTTTACCGCAAAGCTTGCCAAGTGCCGAAGGGCTTACTGTAAAAGAGCTTGTTTATTTAGGTAGGTTTCCTTGGAGAGGGGTTTTTGGACGCTTTAAAAAAGAAGATAAAAAAGTGGTTGAAAAATCAATGGAGCAAACAGGTGTTTTGCAGTTTCAAAACACTTTAGTAAGCAACTTATCAGGGGGAGAACGCCAAAGAGCTTTTATTTCTATGTTGCTTGCACAGCAGTCTGGTTTATTGATTTTTGATGAGCCAATTTCAGCACTTGATGTATGTTTTCAGTATCAAATTATGGCACTTTTAGAAGACCTTAACAAAAAACAAGGCTGTGGTATTATAGTGGTATTGCACGACCTTAATCTAGCTCTGCGTTATGCAAGCTATATAGTTGCTTTAAAGCAAGGGCGTGTTTTTTTTCAAGGCAAGGCTAGTAATTTAGTAAATGATTGCTGTTTGTCTGAAATTTATAAAACACCTATTAAGTTAATTAACAACCCATTTGCAGAAACTTCAAAAAACAATAAGGTTGCAATTGTATGCACTTAAGTAAAATTTTTCAAATAATAGCCAATATTTTTATATTTGCTTTTTTATTAAGCACCCTAAATGCAAAACTAACAATAATAGATAGTAAGGGCAAAAAAACTCTTGCAAAAATTCCTGAAAGAGTTGTAGTACTGAATTGGGATTTACTAGAAAGTATAGTTGAATTAAATATAACTCCTGTTGGCGCACCAAATTTAAAAGCATACAATCAATGGGTTAGAACTCCAAGCTTACCACAAGGCATTGTGGATATTGGCACAAGGTTTGAGCCAAATATAGAAAAAATAGCACAATTAAAGCCTGATGTTATAATAGTTGCAGGCCCTCAAAAAGAGCTTATTGCAAAGCTTGAAAAAATAGCACCTGTTTTGTATTTTTCTAACCATGAAATAAATGATGATGCATATAGCATTGCAATAAAGCATTTTCAAACTCTTGGGGTTTTATTTGGAAAACAAGAGCTTGCAAACCAAAAAATAAAAGAGCTAGAAAGCGAGCTAGATAGCTTAAAAAACAAGATATTACAAAAGTTTCAAGGAAAAGCCCCAAGCGTTACAGTAATGAGGTTTGCAAACCAAAGCTCTATTTATCTTTATAGTAAAAACTCACTTACAAGTAGCGTGGTTGCAAGGCTTGGGCTGAAGCAAGAGCTTGTGCAAGAAAATGCAAAGTGGGGTATAGTTCAACAAAGATTAACATACTTGCAAAATGTAAAAGAAAGCTATGTGCTTTATTTTTTACCAGCACCTGACTATAATGAGATAGAAAAAACAATGCTTTGGCAACAAATGCCTTTTGTAAAGCTTAACAAAGTTTCTGCCGTTACTTCGGTGTGGAATTACGGTGGTGCAATGTCTATTAAATACATAGGGCAAGAAATAACAAAAAGCTTACTAGAAATTGCACAAAATTAAATGACAATAAAATCTTACGCAGGGCTTTTTTTAGCTTTATTTACAATATCAATAATTAGCTTGCAAATTGACAACAATTTAAGCTTTTTAGGACAATTACAATTGCTTTTTAGCCTAAAAGCAGTTGATTTTGCAGATTTTAACTTTTTATACTCACAATTGCCACGCCTTGTTATGGCTTTGCTTGTTGGTGCTACTCTTGGCTTGGTTGGTAGCTTAATGCAACAACTTACCCAAAATAATTTAACTTCGCCATTAACATTAGGCACATCTTCAGGGGCTTTTTTGGCTCTTGTTATTGTTAGTGTGTTTTTCCCTAATTTAATAGGTAGCTATGCAACTTTGTTTGCAATGTTAGGGGCTCTTTCAGCTTTTGGTTTGATAGTTGTTATTGCAGGTATAAAGAATATGACAAGCCTACCTTTTGTTATAGCTGGTATGGTTGTTAATATTTTATTAGGTGCAATAGCAGCTGCTATTTTATTACTTAGCGACCAATATGCAAAAAATATATTTATTTGGGGGGCGGGCGACCTTACCCAAAATGGTTGGGGTGTAGTTATTTGGCTTTTACCAAAGCTTTTTTTTGCTTTTGTAGTATTGCTTTTTGCTCCTAGAGTATTAATGCTTTTGCGTTTAGGTCAGGGTGTTGCAAAGTCTCGCGGGCTTTTAGTTTTACCTGTGTTTTTTCTATTAATTCTTTTAGGGGTTTTTCTTGTTTCAGCATCTATTACAAAAGTTGGTGTTATTAGTTTTATTGGGTTAATATCACCAAACCTTGCAAGGGTAATGGGGGCAAGAACGCCAAAACAAGAGCTTTATACAAGTGCTTTACTAGGTGCATTAGTGCTTGTGTTTACTGATACTTTAGCATTGTTTTTTAGTTTATTATTTAATCAAGCAATACCAAGCGGAGTAAGTGCAGCTATTGTAGGGGCTCCTGCTTTAATATGGTTTAGTCGTAGTAAGCTTAAAACAAAAAATAACCTAGTGGGCAATACTTCTTTATTTACCAATAACAGTACAAAGCAAGCTAGAAAATACAGCAAAAAGAGTGTGTTTGTATTAGCTTGTACATTTGTTGTGGTTCTGGGGTTTAGTTTTTTTCTACAACACAATGGAGAGAGATTTATTTTTAATGCAATAAGCTTATTTCAGCTAGAACTTCGCTTGCCTCGCATTCTCTCAGCTTTATTTTCAGGGGTTGGATTGGCAATAGCTGGGCTTTGCTTGCAACGATTGGTGCGTAACTCACTTGCAAGCCCTGATATTTTAGGGGTTTCTTCAGGAGCTACTTTTGCTTTAGTATTTTCAAGTTTATTTTTTGGTTCATCATTTATTGCAGGTAGTTTTAGCATTGCTTTTTTAGGTAGTATTATAGTTTTGTTTATTTTAGTAATAATTAGCAAAAAGCAAAAGTACTCACCTTCAAACTTAATTTTAACAGGAATTGCCCTAACGGCTTTAATACAATCATTGGTGCAGTTTGCATTAGCAAAAGGAACGCAAGACAGTTATAGTATTTTGCTTTGGCTTTCAGGCTCTACATATAATGTAAAGATTAATGATGCAATTTGGCTTTGCTTTGCTGTAAGTATTATTTTTATTTTTGTAGCCTTTATTTCTCGTTGGCTTAATATCATTGCTTTGGGTAAAAGCTTTGCAGTTTCTAGGGGGTTGAATTATAGTGCGGTAAGCTTATATTTGCTTATAATAGTAGCTTTATTATGTGCTTTTGCAACTGCCGTGGTAGGCCCTATTGCTTTTGTGGGGCTAATTGCACCGCACATGGCCACTATGCTTGGTGCAAAAACAGTAAGAAAGCAAATGCTTGTAGCTAGTTTAGTCGGTGGTAATATTATGCTTTGGGCTGATTTTATAGGGCGGTTTGCTTTTTACCCTATGCAGGTTTCAGCAGGTACTTTAGCTTCTATTTTAGGTGGTTTTTATTTTTTAACTTTAGTGCTTTTAAGTCGTTTTAAAAAACAATAAAAGAGGCTTATATGAAAGATTTAATTGTTATAAAAGCAAATCATAGCAATCCTTTTAAGAATTGAAAATTAGAAAGATAAGGTTTATAACCTTAAAGCTCTATCTTTGTTTATTTAATACAATAACAGGTATGCAAAATAAGCATAAATTAGAGAATGAAATATTGCTTGAAAAACCAATCAAAAGAGCAAAAAATATGAAAAAATTACAACTTTTATTAATTAAATATTTAAAAAACTAAAAATATAAAATCCAAGCTAAATAGGAAAAGGATTAAGGTTATTAAACTAAAACCCTAATCCTCCATAGTTTTAAAAAACAAAACAGTTTTATAGATTAATTAAAGCTTTTGGCAAGCGTTGTTCATTCTTGTTGTTTATTAGTTTTTCTCTTAGTGTTTTGTATTTATCTTCATTCCAAAAAGGTAGGCAACCGTTACAACCACGAGAGCAACAAGAAGCATCGCCAAGTTTAGGGCCTCTTGAATTTAAGTCTTTTAGAGAACCGGATTTATTTTTTAAGCTATCAAGAACAGTTTGGCTTGCTTTTTCTTGCTCAACTTTAAAAGATGTTTTGTCAATTTTTAAGTGGTTAGCAAAAAAGTCGTTATTACTTACTTCTTTTCTTATAATTGTCATTGGTTGGGCAATATGCCTTATAACATCTTGGCTTTCGTTATGGAAGGTGCTAAAATTAACTTTAATAAAGTTGTTTTTAACACCAGGCGAAGCTTGCAAAAGCTCTGTTCCTTCAGGGTCGTAAAGCTCATTAATTCTAAATCTTATAGGTTCTATGCTAAAAGCAGGCACAATTTCTAAAATATCACCTTTTTTAATTTGGTTTTTAACCTCAATTATAAAATAGTCTTTAAACTGCTCTTTAATCATTCCGCAGTAGAGATAGTCTGATAAACTTCTAGTGCGGTTATAGTTAAAAGCAAGGTCGCTTACTCGCCCTTTATGAAAGCCCATAGTATAGCCACGGTTTTGCAGTGTGTAAAGCTCATCTAGGTGGTTTTGGTAGTTAAAGTTTTCAGGGTCTTTATAGTAGCTATCAATAGCCATGCGGTAGGCACGGCTTGTAATTGCAACATAATAATCACTTTTGTTGCGACCTTCAATTTTTAATGAATCTACACCTATTTTAAGGTAATCATCAAGCACTGGCATTAGGCATAAATCTTTTGAGTTTAAAATATAAGAGCCTAACTCATCTTCTTCTATTGTATAGTACTCATCTTTTCTAAATTCTTCTTCTAATACAAAGTCAAAAAGTTCTTTGTTTTCATCAGTTAAGCCAATTTCAAATAATCTTTCTTCATTTATTTTGCATTTTAGTTTGTAATTCCATCGGCAACTATGGGCACAGCTACCTTGGTTTGCACCACGCTCTGCCATAAAGTTAGAAAGTAAACATCTGCCTGAGTAAGTCATACACATTGCACCGTGTATGAAGGCTTCTATTTTAATATCTTTACAATTTTCTTTAATCTCTTTAATTTCATTAAAAGGCACTTCACGAGCCAATACGCAAAGGTCAGCCCCTTGGTCTTTCCAAAAATTAACAGCCATAGAAGAGCAAACATTAGCTTGAGTTGATATATGAAGCTCTGATTTTACATGCTTTTTAAGGTAGCTAAAAATTCCAGGGTCGGCAACTATTACACCATCGGGGTTGATTTCATTAATAGATTTTACAAATTCAGGTAGTTTGCTAGTATCTTTATTGTGTGCAAAAAGGTTTAGGGTAAGGTAAAGCTTTTTTCCATTTTGTTTAAGTAGCTTAGCACCTGTTTTTAGGTCGTCAACTCCAAAGCCTGATTTTGTTCTTAAAGACATACTAGGTGTGCCTGCATATACTGCATCAGCCCCATATAGCATTGCTGTTTTTAGTTTACTTAAGTTGCCCGCAGGAAGTAATAATTCGCTTCTTTTTTTCATTTTGTGTTTTTAAAAGGTTGTTTATTTTTTAATTAGAAGACAATTTTAACAAAATTAAAGCTAAAACACAGCTAAAAAATAAAGTTAAATTAGGGGTTTAAAATCTAATTTATTGAAAAGTAATAAGCTTTGTTTTAGAATGGGATATTGATTAAAAAAACATATAGAATAATTTAAGGCAAAACGATGAAAGTAAAAATACACAAACTACCAAACGGTTTAACTTTGGCTCTTGACTATATTGAAGGTGTAGAAACTGCAACCTTAGGCTACCAAAGTAAGATAGGCTCTCGTTTTGAAGATGAAAACAACCAAGGTATATCTCACTTTATTGAGCATATGGCTTTTAAAAGTAGTAAAAAAAGAAGTACGCTAGAAATTGCCCAAACAATTGAAGGTGTTGGTGCTTATGTTAATGCATGGACCTCAAAAGAAGCAACCACATGGTTTTGTAAGATTTTAAAAGAGCATATTGCAACAGGGATTGATGTGCTTTCAGATATTTTAATAAATTATAGTTTTTTAGAGCAAGACCTTGAAAAAGAAAGAAATGTTATTTTTCAGGAAATTAATAGCTATGAAGACGACCCAGATGATGTTGTATATGAACAATTTTTTAAGCTAGCTTATGGCAACCAAAACCTAGGTAGGCCAATAATAGGCACAAAAGAAGTTTTGGCAAACCTTACAAGGCAAGACCTTATTAACTATGCACAGAAAAATTATGTGCCTGAAAACACTGTTTTTTGCATTAGTGGGAATTTTGATGAGCAAGAGGTTATTAAACTAGTTGAAGAAGCAACAAAAGATTGGAAAAGAAAGGGTGAAAGCTCTAAAACAAGTGCAAATATTTATGAAGGTGGCTCTGCTTTAAAATATAAAGATGATTTAAGTCATGCTTACTTAATGCTTGGTTATCCTAGCTTTGCAAGAGAAGATGAAAACCATTATAATGCATCTATTTTTACAGGTATATTGGGTAGTGGTATGTCTTCTAGGCTTTTTCAAAATGTTCGTGAAAATAAAGGGCTTGCATATAGTATTTATGCTTTTAACAGTGCTTTTGATAGCGAAGGCATTTTTGCTGTTTATTCATCTTTTGAAGCAAAAACAATTAATGAGGTTATAACAAGTGTTGATAAAGAGCTAAAAACTATTGTAGTAGAAAATGCAACAGAAGAAGAGCTAAGTAGAGTTAAAAATTCTATTAAAACAAGCCTTGCATCAGTTTTAGAAACCACATCATCTAGGTTTAGAAAAGTTTGCCAAGATGTTTTAAAACAAGGCAAGGTTGAAGATGTATCTTTAATTATTGATAAAGTTAATAATGTAAACTTGCAAGATGTTAAAGCAGTTGCTTCTAAAATCATTGAAGGTAAAAAAACAACATCTGTTGTGGCAAGCAAAGAGATAGATAAGTATTTTAAAATATAATTTTTTAAAAAAGAAATAGTTGTAAAAAATGTTTAAATTAATAATAAGGTTAATATCCATTCTTGGCATAACGCAAAAGAATAGGAAAGCAATAAGAAAATTCCTTTTTATATATCAGAAACCCTTCATGTTCTAAAAAAGAATTCATGCAAAGAATTGAATACAGTTGTCATATTTCACCCAAAATCGATATTTTAAAACTTGTAAAAGAAAAAAACTTGCGTATACCTCATCCTATTGGTTTGGTGCTTTGGGACACTACAAAGCTTGGTAAAAACATAATGATATTACAAAACACTTCTGTAGACTTGGGAGCTATTGAAATTCAAGACAATGTGCAAATAAAGTGTAATTGCTGTATATCAAAAAATGTAACAATAGGAGAAGGCAGTATAATAGGCGCTAATTCTTTTGTTAACAAAGATGTACCACCTTATGAGCTTTGGGGCGGTGTACCTGCAAAATTTATAAGAAAGGTAACAAAAGAAGAAGTAGAAGCTTACAAAAAAGTAGTAAATGCAATAGACTAAGTTAAGTTAAAAAACCCTTGTAACAACTAGCACTCTTAAAGCTATTTAAATAACTAATTATAGTTAAAACACTATGATTAGTTATTTTTTTTATGCGGAGTATTTTAGGTGTTTAACAATATTAAGTAGATGATGATGCAGGTTTAATAGTTAATAGCAAAAAGTGATTTTATTTTTAAAATTGATATTGGTGTAAAGATTGATAGAGTATATTTTGCATGTATTGCTAAAGAAAAAGATGCTATAAAAATTTAAATGCTTTATTGTGGGGAGGAAGTAGCGAGGTTGAAAACAAAGAATATAAAGTATTAATATTATAATACATGATGGGTATTATAGTATTTCTAATAATATATAATTAGGTCTTAGGTTGTTTAAATAACTCTATCTAAAAAAGATTGTAATATCCA
>CAYYLE010000012.1:2290-16239 GCA_964472375.1 uncultured Rickettsiales bacterium | reverse complement strand
TAATTAGGTCTTAGGTTGTTTAAATAACTCTATCTAAAAAAGATTGTAATATCCAAGTAGCTGCAAGGTTATCTAGGTTTTTCTTGTTTTTGCTATTTACTAAGTTTTTCACAGCAATTGTTGAATATCTTTCATCTTGAAAGACAATAGGGATATCTTGGTATTTTAGTATATCTTTAGCAATATCAGTAATTCTTTGGGTGCTTGGGTTTTTATTACCTAAGTTATCAAGAGGAAAGCCAATAACAATACCAGCCGCTTCTTTTTCTTTATAAGTTTTAAAAATAGTCTCTAGGTCTTTTGCAAAGTTTTTTCTTTCAATAATACTATGAGGGAAAGCAAAAGTTTGCCTAGTGTCAGAATATGCAATGCCAAAAACATTTTTACTAATATCAAGGCAAAGCAAAGACCTGTTTACAGAGGTCTTTGCTAAAAAATCCTTTTTGGTTTCAAAAATCATAACCCTATATCTTTACCAAACATTTTTTTCATCATTTAGTAAAGAAGGTACAACTTCTTTTTTAAACACAGGTTGTTTAACCCCTTGTTTTAATTGACCTATGTAGTCTTTAATAACCCTTAAAGCGATAGGGGTTAAGAAAAGTAGAGCTGTAATATTTATTATTGCTAAAAGTGCCATAAACATATCACCTAAGCCCCAAATTAGTTTTAAATCAGCAACTGAACCCAATAAAACAAATGCCAAAGTTACAGCTTTAACTAAATTTGCATAAAACTTTTTAGATGTTAAAAATAATAGGTTGTTTTCTGCATAGGCATAGTTACCAATTATAGAGCTAAATGCAAGTAAGAAGATGATAAAAGCTAGCACATCATCACCAAAGTGCCCAATATTAACAACAAGAGATTCCTGAACAAGTGCAATACCCATAAGCTCATTACCTGGTTGGTAAACACCACTTACAAGAACTATAAAAGCTGTTGCAGTACAGGTTAAAAATGCAACAACAAAAACACCAAACATGCCTAAAAAACCTTGTTTTGCAGGGTGTTTGGTAACAGCAGATGCAGTAATGTTGGTAGCACTACCTAAGCCTGCTTCTGTTGCAAATAATGCTCTTTGTATACCAATTCTAAGGGCAGTAAGCACAGTATAGCCAGCACCACCGTATATTGCATTTTGACCAAAGGCAGATTGTATAATAATACTAAACATCTTTGGTATGTATTGGTAGTTTAGTGCCATAACAAGTAAAGCAATTGCAATATAAAGTATAGCCATGAAAGGTACAGTTTTTTCTGTTACTTGTGCAATTCTTTTAATTCCCCCTACAATAATTAAAGCAGTAAGCACTGCTAAAGCAATACCTGTTGTACTAACATCTATATTCCAAGCTTGATTGAATGCATTTGCAATAGTGTTTGATTGCACCCCATTTAGTGCAAAGCTGAATGTAAAAATCATAAGAACAGCAAAAATAATACCAATTATTGGTTTTTTTAATGCTCTTGAAAGATAGTAAGCAGGGCCACCTACAAACCTACCGTCTTTTGCTTTTTCTTTATAGATTTGTGCAAGGGTGTGCTCTACCATGCTTGTAGCCATACCAAAAAGGCTTATTACCCAAATCCAAAAAACTGTGCCAGGACCACCTATATAAATTGCAATTGCAATACCTGCAATGTTGCCTGTGCCAATTACCGATGCTAAAGATGTTGCAAGAGCCTGAAAGGAACTTAAGCTATCACCTTTGTGCTTGTTGCTACTTTTAAGTGATTTAATAGCATGCGGTAACATTGTAATATTTATAAATTTAACAGAGATAGTATAGTATATGGCAACAGGAAGTAGGGTATAAAGTAGAATTTGACCCCATAGTAAGTTGTTTGCAGTATCAACTAAAAAAATTAAAGTGTTTAAAATACTTTCCATTTATAACCTCCTTTTTGTTTTTAATACAAACCAACAACTTAAAAAAATAAGTTATGTTTTTTATATAGTTTGTTACCAATAAAAAACTCTTTTGATTTTGTTAAAATGGTTTGTAATTTGTGTTTTAGTAAAGTGTGCAATGTGTTGCAATTTACTCATCATCTTTTACTTGTAGACATACCATAAATTATGATATAACATATAGATTATATATGTATTGCAAGCAATTTACAACATCAATTAATTTTAAATACTCTTATTGTTTTTAGTGTTGTTGCTTACTTCTGTGCTTTTTGCATTTTGCATAAAGCTAATGAAAAATAAAAAAATGTAAATATTAAATAAACCAAAGAGAGTTTTTGCTAATGGGCGATATGAAAATTAGACGCTATATTGATATTACAAATATTGAGTATTCTCAAGAGCTTATGGACGAAGTTGCAAAAGGTGCTGAAAGTGTTTTGCACTGGGTTGAAAAGCTACAAGAAATTGATATTGAAGGCGTAGAGCCTATGTTTTATGTATATGGCGATGAAAGCTTACAAACAAGAGAAGACAAAGTGCAAAAACATGCAAGCCTTGATGAGGTTTTATTAAATGCACCAGAAAAAGAAGAAGATGTAATAACTTTACCTAAAGTTGTTAAGTAAAACTTAAATATAAAAAATTACAAAAAGGTTTTTTTATGGATATAAAAACTTTAACAATTGAAAAAGCTTCAAAGGCTTTAGAAAGTAAAAAAATTAGTGCAACAGAGCTTTTAAATGAGCATATTAAAGTTGCAGATAAGGCAGATAGCCTTAATATATTTATTACTAAAACATACGAAAATGCAAAAGAGCAAGCAAAACAAGCAGACGAAAGAATAGCTAAAGACCAAAGAATAGGTGCATTAGATGGTATTCCATACTCAGCTAAAGATAACTACCTAACAAAGGGTATAAAAACAACAGCTGCATCGCAAATACTTAAAGATTTTACATCAACTTATGATGCAACTGTAATAGAAAACCTAAACCAATCAGGTTCTGTAATGCTTGGTAAACTCAACATGGATGAGTTTGCAATGGGCTCTACAAATAAAAATAGCTCTTTTGGAAATGTTATAAGCCCGTGGCGCGGTAAAGATGATAGCGACTATGTTCCAGGCGGTAGTTCAGGTGGTAGTGCTGCTTGTGTGGCTGCTTCTGCTTCTTTGTTTGCTTTAGGGTCAGATACTGGTGGGTCTATTAGGCAACCAGCTGCTTTTACAGGTACAGTAGGGTTTAAGCCAAGTTATGGAACATGCTCTCGCTATGGTATTGTTGCTTTTGCATCGTCTTTAGACCAAGCAGGTCCACTTACAAAAACAGTAAAAGATACTGCACTTGTTATGAACTCTATTGCAAGCTATGACGCTAAAGATAGCACTATGGTTAAGTTCCCGCAGGTTGACTTTACAGCAAAACTAGAAGAAGATGTGAAAGGTCTAAGAGTTGGTATTTCTCAAAGTTATGTAGAGGGCTTAGATAAAGAGGCTTTAGCTTCTTATGAGCAAGCAATTGAAACCCTAAAGAAAATAGGTGTTGAAATTGCTGAAGTTGATATGTCAAAAATGCAATATGCATTGCCTGTTTATTATGTTATAGCACCAGCTGAAGCAAGTTCAAACCTTGCAAGATATGATGGTATAAGATATGGTAATAGAGTAAGTAGCCCAAATTTAGAAGATATCTATAAGCAAACCAGAGCAAAACACATGGGCAATGAAGTATTGCGTAGAATGGTTATAGGTAATTATAACTTGTCTAAAGAGCATTATGAAGATGGCTACATAAGAGCGGCGAAAATAAGAAGAGTAATTGCAGATGATTATATAAGTAAGTTTAAAGATGTTGACTTTATTCTTTCGCCAACTACACCAACGCCTGCTTTTAAAATAGATGAAAAAGTAACAGACCCTGTGCAGATTTATTTAAATGATATTTATACAGTGCCTTCAAATCTTGTTGGTGCGCCTGCTATAAGTATTCCTACTTCTTTAAATGAAAATGGACTACCTTTAGGTGTGCAGTTACTTGGCAACATGAGAAGTGATGATAAGTTATTAAACTTAGCTTATAAGCTAGAAAAAGAATTAGGATTTAAAGAGCAATCAGATTTTTTAAGAAATATCTAAGTTTTATAGATAAATAAATACTTAAAGAGGTAAAAATGAAATACATAGTAAAAGGTGAAACAGGTAGTTGGGAAATAGTTGTAGGGCTTGAGATACACGCGCAAATAAAGTCAGAGTCTAAGCTTTTTTCTCCTTCTTCTGCAAAGTTTGGTCAGCTTCCTAACAGGAATGTTACTTTTATAGATTTAGGATTTCCAGGCACTTTACCACAGCTAAATGATTTTTGTGTAGACCAAGCTATTAAAACATCATTAGCTTTAAATGGTAATATAAACAGAGTATCTTATTTTGATAGAAAGCATTATTTTTACCCTGATTTACCATTTGGTTACCAAATTACACAGCTTTATAAGCCTATAATGGAAAAAGGAAGCGTTACAATTACCCCTGAAGGCTCTAAAGAAAGCAAAACTATTAATATTAATAGACTACATATAGAGCAAGATGCTGGTAAAATGGTTCATGACCACAGCCCTACAAAAAGCTATCTAGACTACAACAGAGCAGGTGTTGGGTTGATGGAAATTGTGTCAGAGCCTGAATTATTCCACCCTAAAGATGTTGTTGCTTATGTTTCTAAAGTTAGAACAATTTTAAGATACCTAGATACTTGTGATGGCAATATGGAAGAAGGTTCTTTAAGGTGTGATATTAATATATCTGTTCGTAAAGAAGGTGATACAGGGTTTAATGAAAAGGTTGAAGTTAAGAATGTTAACTCATTAAAGTTTATTTACCAAGCAATTGAGTACGAAGCACAAAGGCAAGTAGAAGTTTGGGAAGAAGGTGGAAATGTGCTTTCTGAAACAAGGCTTTTTAACTCATCAACAGGCGAAACAGTAGCAATGAGAGAAAAAGTAGAAGCAGCGGATTATAGGTATTTTCCAGACCCTGACCTTTTGCCTTTAAGGTTAAGCGAAGAAAGAATAAAAGACCTTGAAAGTAAAATGCCTGAACTACCTGATGACAAATTTGAAAGATTTGTAAAAGAATATGGACTAGGTGAATATGATGCTAGTATTTTGTGTGCTGATATAAATAGTGCTAAATATTTTGAAGATGCTGTTCTTTTTGGCGGTAAAAAAAGAAATGCTAAAGAAGTTGCATCTTGGGTTATTAATAGTGTGTTTGCTGTTATTAAAACTAAAAATGCTTCTATTTTTGAAAATAACCCAATATCAGTAAAGCATTTAGCAGAGCTTGTAGACCTTATTGAAAATAAAACAATATCTCGCAGAAGTGCAAAAGATGTGTTTGAGATTATGTCAACAAATCCATCAAAAACGCCTGCTGAAATTGTTAAAGAAAATGACTTTACTCAAATTACAGATAATTCTTTTGTAGAAAATCTTGCAAAAGAGGTTGTTGCAAAAAATAGCGAAAAGTTTGAAGAGTTAAAACAAGGTAAAGATAGGCTTTTAGGTTGGTTTGTTGGTCAGGTTATGGCTGCAAGTAAAGGCAAGGCAGACCCTAAAGCAGTAGGCGATATTATTAAAAAAATGCTTTAGTTTAAACTAAGTTTACATTTTTATTTGTAATAGTTATTTTTAGTGTTATAATTATGCTGTTGTTTTACAAAAGCAGTTTTTAGGATAGATGGCCGAGTGGCTGAAGGCGCTCCCCTGCTAAGGGAGTATGGGCACAAAAGCTCATCGTGGGTTCGAATCCCACTCTATCCGCCATTTATGGGGTTTTTTGTTCTGGTATGTTTGTTCTATTAAGAAACTTATTAACTATATCAATTCTTTTTTTAAGCACTTCTTTTCTATATGCAAGAGATATAAAAATAACTGAAGATACTTTTAAACAAGATAACGATAAAGTTGCGTTTTTGTTTGGTCTTTTTGGTTCTTCATCTAGTGAAGGAGATGATGAAGAGGACGAAAATAGCGGTTTGTCGGATTTTGCCTTTTCAGAAGATGGCGAGGAGGGAGATTTTGCACAAGAAACAATTACCCAAGAGCCAATTGTAGACACAAATGTTAGTGAAGAATTAGAACCTATTGTTCCTGTTGAAGAAGTTGTTATTGAAACTCCAGAAAGTAGGATAGCTTCAAAGCGTGCTTCAGAGCAGAAATCTTTAAGAGGTAAATCTTACTACATGTCTGCAAGTTATTCTCTTCTTTTGAAAGGTAAGTCTGTTACAGATTACTTTTCTATGGAAGAAGAAGACCCAGAAGATGAAGAAAATGACAACCTTGTTCCTGTTTACTCAACAGATGATTTTAATGCATCACAGACAGCAAAAACTAGTGTTGCAGTAGGTAAATATTATAGCGGTAGAAAAAGCTATCTTGAGTTTGAGTACACAAAATTTTACATGAGAGCAGCGGACTATAAAGGCGATAGTGTTTTTTCTGCAAGTGATGACAGGCTTTATCGTTCGTGGGTTAGTGGTTTAGCTATTTGGAAAAGGGATTTAGTAGACTTTAATATGATAGGAATGAAAGACAGTTCTCCTTTTTCTGTTTATTCAATACTAGGTGCAGGTTATACCTATACAACACTTAGTAAAAAAGAAACTAATAAAATTCAGTTTGCTTATACACTTGGTGCAGGTGTTTCTTGGAGGTTAAACACTTTCACAACACTATATGGTGATTTAAGATACACTGCTAATGTGTCTTCTATGCAAACTTTCACCCAAGGCTATGATCAAAGCCATAATGTAAATTTTACCGACCTTAACTTAGGTGCAAGGTTCTTTATTTTCTAAAAAAACTTTAGTGTAGCTTATTTGTAAAGGGTTTTTATGTCTTTTCTGCAAGGGTCTTTATCTTCTGACAGTAAGGTAATGGTGGCTGTTTTCTTTGTTATATTAGTTGCTTTTATCGGTTTTAGTGTACCTCATATTGTTTTTAGTCCTTTATTTTTAGACAGCAATGACCTTTTTACTGAAAATACAAGCGATATGGTTAGGTATGTTTTATATGGCTTGGCTATTGCTGTTTTTCCTGTTGGTCAGGTGATTTCACTACCTTTATTGGGTAAATTATCAGATATCCTTGGTCGTAAAAAAATTCTTATTATTACACTTATTATTGCTGTTTTAGGCATTGTAGCAACTACTTTAGGTGTTTTGTTTGCCTCTGTGTATGCAATAATAATAGGTAGATTTGTTACAGGTTTAGCAGAAGGTAATGTTGCAATTGCACAGGCAATAGTTTCTGATTCTGAAAACAAGCAACTTAAAGAGAAAAGGTTTGCTTATATAACAATAGCTGTAAATTTAGGTTTTGTTGTAGGTCCTTTATTAGGAGGATATTTTGCAACTATTAAAGTTTTTTCTTTTGGCTCTGCTTATTCTATGCCTTTTATTTTTGCTATTTTATCTTATATTTTGTGCTTAATAATTGTTGCTTTTTGTATTCCAGGTGGAAAGAAAAATCCTTTAAAAGAACAAAAACAAGAGCAAGCTTCTAAAATTACATCCTTTAGCATGCTAAAAAATCAAAATCTTAAATTCCCTTATTTTATTAGCTTTTTAACAAATATAGGAATTTATTCTATGTTTTTATACTACACTGTTTTTTTAGTAAAGCAGTTTAGTTTTAATGTTGTTAATCTTGCTATTGCAAGTGCCTTACTTAGTGTGCCTTTAATAATTTCTAGCCTTATTGTTTCTAAAATAAAAATTAGCTACAAAAGTAAACTATCACTAGGTTGCTTTTTGCTTTCTTTCGGGCTTTTAATGTATGGTTTTTCTTTCAATCTTACTTTTCTTGTATTTGCAGCTATTTTAGCAAGCTTTGGCATTAGTTTTTTACAAGTTATAACATCTTTAATAGTTTCTGACAATGCTCCTGATTATCACCAAGGTCAGGCTCTTGGTATTTATCGTGCAATAGTTGTTTTGGCAGAGGTTCTTATTGCTTTGCTAGGCGGGTTGCTTTCTTATTACCATGTTTCTTTACCTTTTGTTGCAGGTGCTTTGTGTTGCTTGTTTGTTTTGTATCTTGTTTACAAAAATCGTAATAGTCTTGCAAAAAATACCTTATAAAATATTTTTTCAAAAAAAGTGTTATCATATACCCAAAGTGTTTTTTATTAAGGTTTTGTAAAGCAATGGAAAAATCAAAAGTAACTATATTAGGTTGTGGCTCTTCCGAGGGTGTTCCTTCTGTTGAAACAGGATACGGTGCTTGCAATAGCAATAATCCTTATAATAACAGGTTAAGAACCTCTATTTTCATACAACACAAAAATACTAATATATTAGTAGATACAGGCCCTGATTTAAGACAGCAACTTTTAACAAACTCTATTAAAAATATTACAAATGTAATCTATACGCACGCTCACCAAGACCATGTAAGCGGTATAGACGAGCTAAGAGCAATTAATAGAATAATGAAAAAGCCAATAGATTGCTATATGGACAAAACCACACAAGATATTATTACCCATAATTTTTCGTATGCTTTTGGTTTAACAAAAGAACTTGTTAAAGAACGCGGTATTTTTGCCCCTTGGTTAAATGTTAGGCAAATAAAGAAAGATGAAAGCTTTAAAATAGATGATTTAGATATCTATGCAACAGAGCAATGTCATGGATATTCTAAAAGCCTTGGTTTTGTATTTAATAAAAAATTTGCTTATTTGACCGATTTTAAGGTTTTAGATGAAAGTAATCATCATTTTTATGAAAATTTAGACACACTGATAGTTGCAAGCGGTACACTAAACCCGCATCCTTGTCATAGTTGCTTTAGCGAAACAGTAGAGCTTGTTAAAAAACTAAAACCAAAACAAGCTTACCTAACACATTTAAACAATAGGCAAGATTATGATTTTATGGTAAAAGAGCTTAAAGGGCTAAAAATTATGCCTTGTTATGATGGTTTGACCATACCGATAAAGTTATAATTATTTGTGTATATGTTTTATTAATTGTGTATAATATTATTTTTTTTAATTAAAAAAACGGGGTGTTTTTAATCTGGTTATGGAAAATATAGAAAATATTAAAAAAGTTAGCATAAGTTGGGATAAATTCCATAATGACACAAAAGCTTTATGTCAGCTAATTAAACAAGATATGTCTAATATAGAAGGTATTATTATGGTTTCAAGGGGCGGTATAATTCCAGCTGGTATTATATCTTACGAGCTTAATATAAAAAACTTTGACTTGCTTTCTATTGAAAGCTACAGCAATTTTGAGCAAAAAGAACCTAAAGTAATACAACTGCCAGAAAAAGCAATAAAAGTGCAAGGTAAAAATTGGGTGGTTATAGATGAATTGCTTGATGGTGGCACAACTATAAAGTTTGTTAATAGTATTTTGCCTGAAAGTAAAAACTATGTGGTTTACTCTAAGATTAAAGAAAAGCCTAGCTATTTGCATGGCTATGTAGAGCATACTGACCCAAAAGCGTGGATATACCTTCCGTGGGACTTGTAAACAAACCTTAAGAGTTCAAGAACATCACATTAAAATAACAAGGTATTATTTCTTTACCTTGTTATTGCACTGTTATTATATACATATTTTTAATATCAAAATATTTGTTAGCCATTTTTATAATATCTTGTTTTCTAACATTTTGTATATCTTCTTGATAGCGTGATATATCTATTTGGTTATAGTTGTAAAAATAATCATTTGATATAAATTTTATAATACTTTCGTTAGACATAAATCTCATGGCACGACTACCAATTGACCATTGTTTTACCTCCATAACAAGGTTTTTGTTGTAGCTATTTTCGAGGTTTCCTATAATCTCTTGTACTTTGTTTATTAAGTCTTCTTGTTTTTCTTTAGTAGTTGATGCACTAATTTGCCAAATACTTCCATATTTTGTATCTATAATATTGCTATAAATACCATATGTAAGACCGCTTTTTTCTCTTATTTCAGTCATTAGTAGTGAGTCAAGACCACTTCCTCCTAAAAGGTTATTTAACACAATAGCAGTTGATAAATCTTTTTTATTTGCAAAAGAAGGGGCGTTGAATACAAATTTTACAACAACTTGTTTATTTTTATCGTTGCTTACAATATTAAATGTTTTGTTTCCTTTAACTACGTCAACTTCTTTTTCAATTTTAGCACTACCTTTGTAAGGCTTTATTGCTTGCATTATATCATCTACATATTTTGCAGACACTCTTGAGCCTATGTTTCCACTTATAGATATATGGGCTTTATTTTTGTCAAAATAGCGGTCTTTATACCTTTTTATAATTTGAGGAGTTATTTTTTCAACTTCACCTACTGTTCCTAAAATAGGTCGCCAATTTTGTTTTTGGTTAAAAGTGTTTCTAACCATAGTGCGAGAGGCAATATAGTCTTGTGATTGTAAACTAAGGCTTAAAGATGCTTTTTGTTCATTTTTGATTTTTTCTAAATAGCTTTCATCAAATTTATTATTTTCTAAGATATCCACAAGAAGTGAAAGGGCGATATCTTTATTGATAGAAAGGGTAGAAAGCCTGATTTCTAAGAAGTCTCTTTGTATATCAAAATAAAGAGAGATTGAGTGCTTATCAAGTAGGTCTATTATTTCATCGTTTGTTTTGTCTTTGGTTGAGTTTAGCATCATTTTTGTTGTAACATAACCAAGACCAGAAAGCCCCCTAGGGTCAAGCCCGCTTCCTCCTTCTATTCTTATGCTAAGGGCAATGATAGGGGTGTTTGTTTTGCGGTAAAGTAAATATCTATTGCCATTTTCGCTTTCAAGCTCTTGTACATTAAAGTTATAGGTAGATGATATATCACCAATTTGCTGATTTTTAATATCTTTTAGATTTTCAAAAATTATAATACTAAACATAACAACACCTATTATAATAAGTGCAGAATAAAGGTTTAATTTATTTTTTTTGCTTTTCAATCTCATGTTTTTTTAAACTTTTGTTAGTTGTTTTTATAAATCTTCTTTATTTTGCAATAAGTAACCATTTAAATAAGGGGTGCTAAAAATATCTTTAAATGCCTTATTTAAAGAATCTTTATTGGTATGCACACTAATGTTTTGGTACATTCTTATTTGCTTTATATCAATTTCGTTTACAATTAAATCTGCCATAAAAAATAGATACTCTTGAGGGTTGTCTTTCAAATATATAAACTCATTATGAAGCTTATTTACTTGGGTGGCAATTTCTTGCTCGCCTATTTTTTCTTGCTTTATATTTTCTATAAGTATATCAAGCTCTTTATCTATTGCACTAAGTTTAACATTGTGGTTGGGAACAATAACAATGCTAAACATAGAATTACCTCTTGCGAAAGGGTTGTATGATACACTAACACTAACAGCTAATTTAGTTTCATTTACTAAGTGTTTGTAAAACCTACCTGACTTTGTAGAAAGCATATGGGCAAGAATTTCGTAGTTTAAGGTTTGTTTTTTGCTATCTTCTTCTGTTGCAGTGTTTAAGCTATCTACAAGGTAGCTTCGTACCATGATTGGTTGTTTTAGCTCTTTATTAATGTGTATGTAATCATTGCTGTTAATAAGTTTTTCTTCTAATGGTCTAATTCTGTATATTTCTTTGTTAATAGCTGGCACAGAAGTATAATATTTAGATGCAAGTGCTTTAACTTCTTGCAAGTTAATGTTGCCTGCAATTAAAACCACTGCATTTTGTGGTGAATAGTAAGTTTTGTAAAAATCTAAAACATCTTTTAGATTTATGGTTTCAAAGTCATTAGTCCAACCTATAACAGGGCGACTATAAGGGCTTGATTTAAAAAAAACAGACCTGTAGTCTTGAAAAAATTTACTATTTACATTGCTATCTATTCTTAGTAGTTTTTCTTCTTTTACAATTTTCTTTTCATTTTCAACCATTTCTTTTGTTATTGAAAGGTTTGTCATTCGGTCAGCTTCCATTGCCATTATTTTTGGCAAAACATTTTTAGGAATTATTTCATAATAACCTGTATAGTCGTAGCTTGTAAAAGCATTAAAAGAGCCACCTGATGTTTTAATTGTTTTTAAAAATTCTTCACCTGAGTATTTTTTAGTACCTTTAAACATTAAATGTTCTAATAAATGAGCTATGCCTGTTTTATTGCTTGGTTCGTCAATACCACCTACTTTGTAAAAAATACTATGTACAACAACAGGGATATTTTTATCTTCCATTACATAAACAGTTAAACCATTTTTTAACTCAAAACTTTCAAAGTTATCAAAAGATTTTAGTTTAGAAGGTAGGGTTGTACTCAAAAGAACAATAAACACAAAAGTGAGATAGATTATTTTTTCTTTAAACATTAAAACCTTTCTTGCTTATATGGTTTAGTTATCTGTATTGATAATAATTTTTAATTTTAAAACTAACGCGTATTATAAGATATATTTTTATTAATTTTATCTAGTTTTTTATAAAAAAATATACTACCATAGTGTGTAATTATTGCAAGGTATTAAGATAGTGTTGTGGAATAATAGTTTGCCATAACATTTTTTAATGTTAATCTTTGTTTATAATAATAAAAAACTAATTTCAATTATTTAATTATTTGGTAATAACGCAAAATGATTTCAAAGCTATTTAATGTTTTTTTTCCTGATATGGCAATAGATTTAGGTACAGCAAATACCTTAATATATTTGAAAAATAAAGGTATAGTGTTAAATGAACCCTCTGTTGTAGTTGTTAAAAAAATAGGCTCTGAAAACAAAGTTCTTGCGGTTGGTCACCAGGCTAAAAGTATGCTTGGAAGAACTCCAGATAATGTAGAAGCAATAAGACCTTTAAGAGACGGCGTGATTGCTGATTTTGAAATTGCAGAAAAGATGATTAAATACTTTATTAAAAAGGTTTACAACAATAACTTTTTTAAGAGTTCTTTAATAGTAATATGCGTTCCATCAGGTTCTACACCGGTTGAAAGAAGAGCGATACAAGAAGCAGCACACAATGCAGGTGCTTCTAAAGTTTATTTAATAGAAGAACCTATGGCAGCTGCAATAGGTGCACACCTACCAATTATGGATCCAGTGGGCTCTATGGTGGTTGATATTGGTGGTGGTACAACAGAAGTTGCTGTGCTTTCTTTAGGTGGTATTGTTTACTCTAAATCTATAAGAGTAGGTGGTGATAAAATGAATAGCGTTATTGCTTCTTACATGAAAAGGTACAACAATCTTGCAATAGGTGAAAACACTGCACAGTTTATTAAAGAAAAAATAGGCTCGGCTGTTTATCCACCCTCAGGTAAAGGTAAAACACTACGCATAAAAGGCGTTGATACTGTAAGCGGTATACCAAAAGAAATTGAAGTTACCGAACAAGAGATTAATGAAGCATTATCAGGCGTTGTAAGTAGTATTATACAAGCTTGTAAAGAGGCTTTAGAAAATACTCCACCAGAACTTGCAGGTGATATTGTAGAAAAAGGTATTGTTTTCACAGGAGGTGGATCTTTACTTAATAGGCTTGATATTGCAACAAGGAAGGCTACTTCTTTACCTGTTATTGTTGCATCTAATGCACTTGAGTGTGTTGCACTAGGTACTGGTATTGCACTTGAGAATATGAGTCAGTTTAAGTCGGCTTTAACACATTATTAAAAATTAGAAGCTTTTGCATTACATAAATGAACTTAAGTAGAAAAAAAAACAGTTTGCAAATTAAAGGAGTTAGGTTAGCTTCGTTTTTAGCATTTGGATTTTTGTCGGTTTTTTTACTTGCAAGCAATAATTTTAATACTGGTTTTAACAATAGACTTTCTTTAAAGTTTTACAATTTACTTTATGTATTAAACGGTGCAATTTATGGCAACATAACATATATTTATAAAAATGCACTTACAAGTAAAGCAACGATTAAAAATCTAGAAGAACAAGTTGAAAAATATTCTTTAGTTCAGAATCAAAACACGCTTTTAAAAATAGAGAATCAAAAATTAAAGTACGAGATAGAGACCCTAAAAAA
>CAYYLE010000012.1:0-2190 GCA_964472375.1 uncultured Rickettsiales bacterium | reverse complement strand
AAAAGCAAAATAAATGGTATTGTAGAAGGTAAAGGTAGCTTGTACCCTGTTTTTAAATCTTATGAAGATACAGTTAACCTTATAGAAGGTGAGTATGTTTACACATCTGGCATTGGTGGGGTGTTTGATAAAAATGTGCCTATTGGTAAGCTTATTTATAAAGACCATGTTTGGAATGTTGAATTATTTTCTAGTGTTTTAAGTATTAGAGATATTATTATTGTAAATAGAGATAGTAAAAATAATTCTTTAAGTGACAAAGCAGGGCAAATAGTTGACTAAAAAAATAAACCTACATATCTTGTTAATAGTATTGATTTTACTTGCTTTGGCGGCAGAAATTTCAATACCTGATTCTATGCTTTTAAGCAATATTATCTTGTTGTTGCCTATGCTTGTAACCTATGCTTTAGGCACTATTTTTCAGGTGCAGTTGAGTAACTTTATTTTATTCTTTTTAGGAATCTTTATAGACTCTCTTTTTGGTATTTCTCTTGGTATTAGTTCTTTGTTTTTAATAGTTATGAGCCTGCTTTGTGTGTTTCATAATCAGTTTGTATTTTTAAAAAGTAATTTATTTATTAACTACCTATTTTTCTTGCCAACATCTCTTGTTACTTTGCTTTTTGTAGCTGTTTTAGCTTTAATGTTAAGCGACTATGGTTTTTATATCTTTAAAAGCGTGTTTGAGCTTTATTTAGTTTCTATATTGCTTTATCCTTTATTGCTGGTTTTATTTTATTTTTCTAATATTATTTTAAGTTATAGGCAATATGGCGAAGAATAGTTTTACAAGAAGACTTTTTATTATAATGTTTGCCAAATTGGTAGTCTTTATAGTTATATTGTCTAGGCTTTTTACATTGCAGGTTTATAATAATCAGTATTTTTCTAGGCTTTCAAGAAGAAACGCAGCAGGTTCTGTTTTTATTACGCCACCTAGGGGAAACATATATGATAGAAATAAAAACCCTATTGTTACATATACCGTAAAATGGAGATTGCTTTATCTTTTTAATCGCTCTAAAGTGGATATTGAAGCGATTATTAAACAAGTTTCACAGTTTGTAAACCTAAGCCAAGCAGATATTGAAAGAATAAGAGACCATAAAATTTCTACAAGTAGAAGTGTTGTTGTGAAGCTAGATTTAAGCGAAACAGAAATGGTGCAAGCTTCTGTTTTTTTAAAAGAAAGTGATGGTTTTTACACAATTCCTTTTTATAAAAGAGTTTACAACTACCCATATTCAAGCTCTAGCATAATAGGTTATGTAAAATATAGAAGAGACCTACAAGATTATTATGGAGAAGTTGCATTAGAATCAAGGTTTAATGATATTTTCTATGGAACAAGAGGTAGAATACAATTCCAAAAAGATGCTGAAGGTAATATAGTAAATCATTTAGGTGTTGTTAACCCTAAAGAAGGCGGCAGTATTCAGCTAACTATTAATGCACAATTGCAACAAGAAGTTTACGAAATAATCTCTAAGTTTGGGGCTTCTTGTATAATTACAGATATTACAACAGGTGAGTTTTTAACTCTAACATCAAGCCCTAGTTTTGATAGCAACAGACTAAGTGGCAACGTAACAAGTAAAGACTGGAATGAACTAGTAAATAACCCCGCATCTCCACTTGTTAATAAAGCTATTTCAGGTCTTTATCCTCCAGGTTCTGTAATAAAGCCAATTATTGCTTATGCCGCTTTAGAAAAAGGAATAATAGACGATAAAACAACATTTAATTGTGAAGGATACCTTGACTTTGGGGGCAATAGATTCCATTGTTGGACAAAGCATAACAGGACAGATATTTATAAGTCTTTGGCACAATCATGTGATGTTTTTTACTATCAAATTGCACTTGAGCTTGGTATTGATGGCATAGCAGATATTGCAAGTAGGTTTGGTTTTGAAGAAACTTGCATTCATAATATTTTTAGCCAAGAAAGAAAAGGCAACATACCTAAAAGAAAGTCTTACGAAAAATGGTATACAGGTAACACTATTAATGCATCTATTGGGCAGGGTATGTGGCTTGTTACCCCCATGCAAATCCACAATATGACAACAATACTAGCAGGGTCAGGCAGTAAGCACGATTTTACCTTAATATCTAAAGTGCATACAGATGGTAAAGATTTTGTATACAGTCAAAAACCTGCTAAACAAGTTGTTAAACTAAATG
>CAYYLE010000011.1:28486-36015 GCA_964472375.1 uncultured Rickettsiales bacterium | reverse complement strand
ATTGCTAAATAAGGAAGAATATTATAACCTGCAAAAATATTTAAAGTATTAGAAACTTTTGAAAAATCAGTTGGAATACCATCGTATGTTCTTGCATCTACACTATAACTAGTGCTATGACCAAAGCCAAAACCTGTGCCAAGCCCAACATAAGCACCACTTAAAACGCTTTTGTTATCATTTGCTTGCAGTGTTAAAGATGCAAACACAACTGCAAACATAGCTATTACTATTTTTTTCATATATAAACCTGTAATTAAAGTTGATTTTTAAAAGAAGGCAAGGCAAAACCAATAAGCACAACAAACTATGCTAAAAATCTCCCTATCTTCTAATAAATTTTACCCCCCCCCCGCCTTAAAAGTCAATAAAAAAACTAAAATTAATCGGTAAGTCAAAGACCAATAAGCACAAATATAGCTATAAATATATAAAACTAAAAACCTTACAAATGAAAGTGATAAACGATAAGAAAAAATAGACTTTTAAAAAACCCAACTAATTGCAAATTATAAAGGTTCTTTCTTGCACTATTTTGTAACAAAAACAACTTAAGTGAACCTTAAAAACTAGCAAAGCAATAGTATTTCACCTTGTTCTGTTTATAAAAAAAATAACAAGTTCTTCCCTGTATAGCTGATAAAAAAGATTTGATTATAATAAAAAAACAGATATAAGTTTTTTTATAAAGCATCTTGCCCCTAGTTGGTTTTTACCAAGGTTTAAAATATACTGTCTTTAACCAAAAACTAACCCAAGCATAAATCTTACAAGTGATGGTTTGCTTACTTTTCTAAACTCGTTTGTTAAAACTTGGTAGTTTGCATTTTCAACTTGATTTATGTAATCTTTTGTAAAAATATTTAAAAGTAAAAGTTTTTTTAGTTTTTTATCTTGTAGTTTGTAGCTTGTTTTTAGTTCTTTTTTTATATAGTTACAAACAATCTTTGCATTATCTTCAGCAATTTTTTTGTAGTTATCGCTTTCTTCATTAAAGCTTAGGGTAAATCTATCATGTGCTTTGCAATATCTTGCATTACGCAAAAGCCCTGCTAAACCAAACAAAGTGCCTACTTTTTCAATATTTTTAAGGTCTTTATTGTCTGCCTTTACACAAGAAGCAATATAAGCAACAACCTGCCACAAAGCACCTGATGTTTTTTGTGCATGGTTTATTGCATTATCAAGGTTTTTAAATGGGTAAAGGTCGCAATCAAGCGTTCTTGCTTCTATCATATCTATAAAAAGCTTTTTTGGTGGATTGTATTTTTTCACAATACTTTGCAGTGCATCAACTTCTTGTTTAAAAGTATCTTTAAAGCTATATAAATCTTCTATTGCAAGCAAGTACCATTTTAGTTTTAATTGCAGTGCGTGGCTGTTTCCTGTCTTTAGGGCAAGGTCAGAAATCAATGTATAAAAATTGAATACTTTTTCAATATCGTCTTGTAGCTCTTTTTTATAAGGGCTTGTAACTAGTTTTCTTTCTATGTTTTTATACATTATTTAACCAAAAATACAGATTATAATAGTATGAATTAATTATTATGATATACTAATTATACAAAATAATTTTAAAAAAGGAGAATAAACATGACCTTTAAACTTATTGACCTACCATATAGCAAAGATGCTTTAGAGCCTTATATGTCTGCTGAAACTTTAAACTTTCACCATGGTAAACACCACAATACCTATGTTACTAACCTTAATAACCTAACAAAAGATACTGACCTTAAAAACCTAAGTATTGAAGAAGTAATACTAAAAAGCTATAACAATAAAGAGCTACAAGGTGTTTACAACAACGCTGGGCAAATTTACAACCACAATATGTTTTGGCAATTAATGAAATCACCATCGCAAGAAACAAAACCAAGTGATAAATTTATTGAGCTTGCTATAAAATCTTTTGGCTCTTTTGAAAGCTTTAGAGAAGAGTTTTTAAAACAAGGCGCTACTGTTTTTGGTTCTGGTTGGGTTTGGGTTTACCTAGAAAACAATGAGCTAAAAATTGGTAAATATAGCAATGCTGATAACCCATTAGTACACAATGCAAAACCTTTAATTGGTTGTGATGTTTGGGAACATAGCTATTATATAGACTATAGAAATGCAAGACCTAAATACTTAGAAGCATTTTTTGATAACTTATTAAACTGGGATTTTGTAAACAAACTAGTTTAATTCTTTTAAAGTTACCCTTTTTACACGAGCGGTTTTTTATATTGCTCGTGTAAGCTTTTTCTTTCCCTAAAAATTTAAAGCATCTTTATTGCTATCTAAACTTAAGTAATTTAAACTTAATTAGCCGTTTATTAATAAAAGTTTATTTTCAATGCTTAAAGTACCTAAAAAACACCATTTTATAAATATAAAACTATATTTGTTGTTAATTTTAGCAATCTTTATGCAAAGCTGTGCAACACCATACCAAAGCTATAATATGTACAATGGTGGCTACTCTGAAGTGCAACTAGATGAAAATATGTTTAAAGTATCTTTTAATGGCAATGAAGCTACAAGCATTGAAACGGCAGAAGATTTTACCCTACTAAGAAGTGCAGAGTTAACGCTTTTACATAACTATAATTACTTTATTATAGTTGATAGCAAAACCCGTATAAATAGCAGTAGTTACACTACACCCACAACACACCAAACAACTTTTGATGCTTATGGAAATGCCAGAACAACATCATACGGTGGCAACACCTACACTACATCTTCCCCAAGCACAACAAATGTTATTGTTTGCTTTAAAGAAAAACCAAAAAATATAGTTAGCTATAATGCTAAATTTATATTTAAAAGCATAAAAAAGAAATACAACATTTTAGATACAAATTATAAAGCTAGTTAATAACCGCTTTTAATTATCAAACCCTTTTTCTATTGCATCTTTTAAAGCATTAAGGGCTTTTTCTGCATCTTTACCACTTGCTTTAAGTGTTACGGTTTCACCAAACCTAACAGCAAGAGAAAGTATACCAACAGTAGAGCTTGCTTTAACTGTTTTATTATTTTTATTGGTCATCTCTAATTCTGCATCTTTAAAACTTTTTGCAAGTGTTGATATTTTAGTAGCAGGGCGTGCATGAAAGCCAAGTTTATCAACAACTTTTACTTGCAATGTAAGGCTATTTTCATCTTGGTTTGTATCTTCACTTTCTTCTTTTACTATTGTTTTTAAGCTAGCAAGGTCTTTTGTGTTAAAAGTGTTTAGTATAGTTTGCAAATCAGCTTTTGTGCCAAGGTTTAAGGCAAGGTCTTTGTTTATTACAATTTGGGTTAATTTAGCAAGAATTTGCAAATGTTCATCACTTTTTGCTGCAATACCAACTGCTAAAAACACCTTGTCTTCTTCATTCCAATCTACACCATTTTTAAACTGTGCTATAACAACGCCTGTTTTGTTAACAAGTTTTTTATCTTCTCTTCTACCATGTGGAATTGCAATGCCATTCATCAAGTATGTGCTTGATTGCTCTTCTCTTCCTTTTAAAGCATCTTTATAAGAAGATGAAACATAATTATTTTTTACCATTAAATCTGAAATTATAGCAAAAACTTCATCTTTACCGTTTGCAACTTGGTTAAGTAAAACATCAGTTTCTAAAACACTTAGGTTAAACTCATTTTGTTTCTTTTTACCAAATAATTTATTAAAAACCATAATCTTATTACCTTTCTGTTATTAATTAAATTTATCTTGTTATTATCTCTCTACTAAGTATTATTTGATTGTTTGTTTCTTTTATATTAAGCAGTAAACCAAAGGTTATTTGTGCAATTTTTAAATAATCTTGCCTTGCTGAAATTATGTTAGTGTTTAGTATATCAAGCAAGCTGTTATCCCCAAAAGTTGCAATATTATAAGAATTGTAATCAATTTTATTTTCTTTAAAAAACATTAAAACCCCTTCTAAAATACTAAAAGACCCACATAGTATGCTATCTACATCTTTATGTTTTTGCACAAGCTCTTTGGCAAGGTTGTAACCGTCTAAAACTTTATAACCTAAATTAAATGTTAAAACATCTACTTTTGTTTTTAAAGCCCACTCTTTTACTGCATTATCTCTTATATTTGTTGTACTTAAGCCCTTTTTACCCCCAAAGTAAGCAAGTTTTTCTATGCCTTTATTTTTTAAAGAGTTTAATAAATCAATTGTTGTTTGCTTATCATCTCCTATTACATAAGGTAAGCTTGTGTTTTTAAAGCTTCTATCTACAAGCACAAGCGGAGTGTTGCTTTCTATAAATTTTTTATAGTTTTCATCACTTGCAAAAGACGAAACAGCAATAACACCAAAAACCCTATGAGAAAGCATATGATTAATAATAGATAATTCTTTTTCTTTACTATCATTAGTGCAAGTTACAATAAGCTGTTTACCATTTTTATGGCATATTTGCTCTAAATAATTGGCAAAATTTGCAAAGCCTTTGTGTAAAAGGTCAGGTATTATTAGTGCTATTAACCCACTAACACCTGATTTTAAAGCCATTGCATTGGCGTTTTTTACATACTTTAAGCTCTTTGCAACATCTATAACTTTTTTGCTTGTTTTTTCAGATATTCGGTATTGCAAAGCCTTGCCCGATAGCACTGCACTTGCTGTTGTTATAGATACCTCTGCATATTTTGCAATATCTTTTAGGCTTGATTTATAAAATAATATATCTTTTTTATCAATCATGTTTATTTGTTAACAGGCTTAATTTTGTATTTTTTTAATATTGTTTTATAATATATTATATATTGCTAAAACCTTTTAGCAATAATAAATTGCAAACATAAAAACTTAAATAATATGATTACAACTTGCACACTAAACCCAGCTATTGATAAATTTGCAATTTGCAAAAACTTTAAACTAGATAGTGTAAACACGGTAGAAAGCTACCAAGAAAGCCTAGGAGGAAAAGGAATTAATGTTGCCATTGTTTTAAAAAGCTTAGGTTTAAGTGCAAATGTTTGCGGACTAATAGGCAAAAAAAATAGTGATGTTTTTACAAATAAACTAAAAGAGCTAAATATTACAAATGACTTAACTCAAATAGAGGGTGAAACAAGGTTTAATATTAAAATTGAAAGCAAAGACAATATAACAACTGATATTAATTTTCCTGCTCTTAACTGCACACTGCAAGATATTGAAAACATAACCGAAAAAATTAAACAAAAAAATAGTAAATATATTGTATTAGGTGGCTCTTTGCCTGCATCATTGCCAAAAGATACCTACGCAAAAATGATTGAAAAACTAAAAACTAAAGATAACAAAATAATTTTAGATAGCTCTAAAGATGCTTTAAAACTTAGCTTAAATAGTAATATATATTTAATAAAGCCAAATATTGACGAGCTAGAAGAAATTTGCAATAAAAAGCTTGAAAGCACTGAGAGTATTATAAAAGCAGGTTTAGGAATAGTAAACCAAGGGGTTGAAAATATTATAGTTTCTTTAGGAAGCAAAGGTGCTTTATTTATAAACAATAAACAAGTTTTTAAAGTAAAAGCCCCAAAAACAGAAGCCCTAAGCACAGTTGGTGCTGGTGATACTATGGTTGCTAGCTTTTTAGCATCTGTTGTTTATAACAAAACATTTTTAGATGCAGCAAAGTTTGCAGTTGCAATGTCGGCTTTTAAAGTAACAAAAAGAGGTGTAGAAATAACTCAAGAAGAAATTGATACTAAAGTTAAACAAAACCTAGAAAATCTAGAAACAACAAACTATTAAAATTTTAATTTTTAAGGCATAAGTTTTTTAATTATCTTCTTAAAATTTATGCTTAATTTTTTTATAAGAAGAAAGGAGTGTTTTACATGAGTAAACTAAAAATTTTAGCTATAACAGCCTGCCCCACTGGTGTTGCCCACACTTTTATGGCAGCTGAAGCCCTAAAAACAAAAGCAGAAGAACTTGGGCATGATATAAAAGTAGAAACAAGGGGTTCAGTTGGTGCTGAAAATAAAATAACCAAAACTGATATTAAAAACGCCGACCTTGTAATAATAGCAGCTGATATTGCTGTAAATACTGATATGTTTAAATCAAAACCTATTTATAAAACATCTACTAAAGATGCATTAAAAAATAGTGATGATGTTTTTGCAAAAGCTATAAAAAAACATGAGAATTTTGATTTTTCACAAGCTGCCAACACAACAGAAGATAAACAAGAAAGCCCAAGCAAAGAAAGAAAAGGGGCTTATAAACACCTAATGAATGGCGTAAGCTTTATGCTACCTTTTGTTGTTGCAGGTGGTTTGTTAATAGCACTTGCATTTGCATTTGATATTAAAGCCTATGAAAAAGCCGACCTTATCTTTTCTATGTTTGGTTTTGAAGTTACAGTACCACATATTTTAAATGCTATATTCCAAATTGGTGCTAGTAACTCTTTTGCAATGATGGTGCCTATACTATCTGGTTATATTGCTTTTTCAATAGCTGACCGCCCTGGTCTTGCACCTGGTATTGTTGGTGGTCTTTTAGCTGTTAGCACAGGCTCTGGATTTTTAGGGGGTATTGTTGCTGGTTTTATGGCAGGTTATTTTGTAAACTTTTTAAGCAAAAATATAAAGCTACCTAGCTCTTTAATAAGCTTGCTACCAACTTTATTTTTACCTGTTTTAGGTGTTTTAGGTGTTGGGTTGGCAATGTATTATATAATTGGTTGGCCTGTTGCAATTATTAAAACAAGCCTTGAAGGTCTTTTAGCAAATTTACAAGGAACAAATGCTATATTACTTGGTTTAATAATGGGTGGCATGATGGCAGCTGACCTTGGTGGTCCTATCAATAAGGCATCTTATGTTACTGCAATAGCTTTTTTAGAATCAGGTATTTTACAACCTATGGCTGTTGTAATGGCAGCAGGTATGACACCGCCAATAGCTATATTTTTAGTAACACAACTTTATAAAAAAGAATTTACATCGCAAGAAGTTGAATCAGGTAAAGCAGCTGGTGTGCTTGGTTTAGCCTTTATAACAGAAGGTGCTATACCTTTTGCAGCAAGAGACCCTTTTAGAGTTTTACTTTCTTGTATTGTTGGCTCTGCTTTAACAGGTGCTTTGGTTATGTTTTTTGGCATTACCTTGCAAGCTCCACACGGTGGTATTTTTGCATTTTTAGCAGTTAATAAAATAATGCTTTATTCTCTTTGTATTGCAATAGGTTCTGTTGTAACAAGTGCTTTATACATTGGTCTTTTATTAAAAAAGAACCAAGCTTAATTATAAACCCCTTTAATTAAGGGTAATTTAGTTAAAATCAAGCTAGTGCTTTTTATTTAAAGTGCTAGCTTTTTTATTGCCTTTATTACTAAACGGGCAAAGCAAACAAAGAAAATAATAAAAATTAATTTTTTTAAACTTATTAAAAAGTTGTTTTAATGGCATTTAAACCCTTTTAATTATCTTTTTATATTTGCAAAATAAAAACATGAAATCTTTTGCAAATATCACCTTACAAACAATATCAGAAAAAACCTTTTTACTCTAGCAGATATTTTTT
>CAYYLE010000011.1:5928-28386 GCA_964472375.1 uncultured Rickettsiales bacterium | reverse complement strand
TATCACCTTACAAACAATATCAGAAAAAACCTTTTTACTCTAGCAGATATTTTTTTAAACACTTGTTTTGTAAAAATACGATGGCTTATTCTACCCTATGTTGTTGAAAGGTTTTTAAACCATTAGTGAAAACAGCTAAAAAATTTTAAATAAACCAAACCATTACAGTAAAGTTTACAGTCAAGCAAACGTAGTAAACAAGATTATGTATTTTGCTTATTTTTAGCTCTTTATTGTAATATAAATCTACACCTTATAACTTAAAAGATATAATAACTAATCTTAATTTACAGCTTTATTATGCTTTAAACAAAACAGTTAATAAAACCTAAGCTTTTAAAGTGTTTATAATTGATAATGTGTGTTAATACTTTTTACACATAATAATCATTTTTATAGGCTGATTGATATACAAATATATAAAGTTTATCACTATAAATATTTAATACTTAGACTCTCTTGTGTCAAGATTTCTACGCCTTAAATGCCATACAAAACAATACTTTATAGCAACAAGTAAAATACTTTCAAAAGATAAAAACTAACACTATTTAAGGTACTAGGGTGTTTTCTATCTACAGCCTGTACTAAGGTAGTAAAAAGGTATAAGAAAGAATTTTTATAAACAATACTTATAAATATTTAAAGATTTTGTTAAAAATAATAAACTACAAAATTATTTTATAGTAGCAAAGTGCAATTGAAGGAAGAGTAACAACAGGGTGTGTTACTATTTTTAAAATTAAAAGCTCTGCTTTATAGCCTATGCCGTAAATAAATGCAAAACAGCAAGATATAACTAAAAGCATAATAAACATATGGCTTACGCCACCGATTTCATTAACAGCATAGGGGTAAAATACAAGCATTGCTATTGTAGCTAAACTAACAAATAAACTTATAAGTCTCATATCTTCCCCCTATTACTATTAACTTATTTTATAACTTAATCGTTACCTTGAAACTTTTTAGCAGCAAAAGAGCTAACAACAAAAGCGATAATAACGATACTAATTACCCATGTAAAATATAACATAATATAAAATACCTCTTTTTAAATTAATACATATCGCCTTCTGCGTTTTCTATTGTGCTTTCTGTAACTTTCCCTCTTAAAACAGAGTAAACCCAAGAAGTATATAAAACAATTAAAGGGAAGAAAATTAAAGTAGCAACAAGCATTACAAGTAAAGTCATATGGCTTGAAGATGCATCCCATACTGTTAAGCTTGAAACAGGGTCAAGGCTTGAAGGCAGTATGAAAGGGAACATAATGTTACCAGCTGTTGAAACAATACCTGCAATCATGAATGATGTACCAATAAAAGCTTTACCAAAAGCTTTTTTAGCAACCATAGTTTTTGCAAATAAAGCCCCTGCAAACACCAATGCAGCAGAAAGTAGTGCTAAAGGTCTTGTTACTAGGTTTGTAAAGTAAACACCTAGCTCTTTAGTAACTTCTTTGTTTAAAGGTGCAGAAGGACCAGAACCATCAACAGTTGATGTAATAACATAACCTTCTATAAAATACTTAACAAAAATCATACCTACAATATATAAAACTAGTGTAACTATAATTGATACGTTAAATATTTTTAATGCTCTTTCTTGCAAAGAACCTTCTGTTTTAATTGCTGTGTAAACAGTGCTGTGAGAAATTATCATAAACACACTCATTAAACCAGTTAATAAAGCAAAAGGGCTAAATAATGCAAAAAAGCTACCTGTGTAATGGCTTAGCATTGTTTCATCAAGATAGAAAGGAATACCTAAAACAGCATTACCAACAGCAACACCACAAACTAAAGCAGGCACAAGACCGCTTACAAATAAGCATATATCCCAAACCATTCTCCATCTTTTGTCTTCAACTTTGCTTCTAAACTTAAACGCAACTGGTCTTAAAATTAAAGTTGCAAGTAAAAGCATAATAGCTAAATAAAGACCTGAAAAACTAACTGCATAAACCATAGGCCAAGCTGCAAAAATTGCACCTCCACCTAAAAGCAACCAAACTTGGTTACCTTCCCAAACAGGGCCAACAGTGTTAATTAAAATACGCTTTTCTGTATCTGTTTTCGCAATAAAAGGAATTAAAGTTGCAACACCAAGGTCAAAACCGTCCATTATTGCATAACCAATAAGTAAAACACCTAAAAGTAGCCACCAAACTAATCTAAGTAGCTCATAATTTAATAGTTCTAACATACTTTACTCTCCCTTATTACTTTTTTCAGTTCCATCAGGACCTAACTTAATATACTTAACAAGTAAGAATATATCTACAATCAATAAAGTTGTATAAAGCACTACAAAACCCACTAAACTAGTTAAAACATGAGAAGCAGGAGTACTTGAAACACTTAAGAATGTTGGAAGTATATCAAAAATAGTCCATGGTTGACGCCCAACCTCTGCTAGCATCCAACCTAAGCTTGTTGCTACCCACGGTAATGGAAGTGTAAATAAAGCAACTTTATAAAGAGCTTTAGATGTATATCTGTCTCTTGCTTGTAAGTAGAACACTAAACCAAGGAAGAATATTAAATAAAACCCAATACCAACCATTATTCTTAAAGAGAAGAAAGAAGTTGCAACATTTGGAATTGTAAATTCAGCTGCTTGCATAACATGCTCATCAGTAGCTAAAGAAACATCGCTTACAAACTTTTTAAGTAGTAAACCATACCCTAAATCTTTTGCATTTTCTACTACAATAGATTTTGCTTCTTGGTTGCTTCTGTCTTGCTTATATTGTTCAAGAGCTAAGTAAGCTTTCTGACCGTTTCTAATTCTTTCTGCATTTTGTGCTATAACATCATTAACACCAAGAACTTTTTCAGTTGTTGTTCTTGTTGCAATAATTCCTAAAATAGCAGGAATTTCAACTTGTAATAAGTTTCTTTTATTTTCTTGGTCAGGAATTGCAAATAAAATAAAAGGTGCTGGAGCTTCTTCAGTTTCCCAAATTGCTTCTGCAGCTGCCATTTTACTTTTTTGATATTTGTTTAAATAATAACCTTGCTCATCACCAAAGAAAGCAACGCCAATTGAAGCTATAAGACCAACAAAAGCAGCAACATATACCGAGCGTTTTGCAAAAGCAATATTTCTGTTTTTAAGTAGGTATAAAGAACTTATAGCTACAACAAACACAGCACCTAAAACATAAGATGCAAATAAAGTATGTGCAAATCTTGTTTGTGCCATAGGGTTAAACACTAGTTCTGAAAAGCTTGAAAGCTCCATTCTCATAGTTTCAACATTAAATACTGAACCAAGTGGTGCTTGCATCCAACCATTTGCAACTAAAATCCATAGTGCAGAGAAGTTAGAGCCTAAAAAAACCAACCAAGTTACCATTAAGTGTTTTTTCTTGCTTAGTTTGTCCCAACCAAAGAAGAAAAGCCCAATAAATGTTGCCTCTAAAAAGAAAGCCATTAAACCTTCAATTGCAAGTGGTGCACCGAAAATATCACCCACATAGTGAGAATAGTAAGACCAGTTAGTACCAAACTGGAATTCCATTGTAATACCTGTTGCAACACCCATTGCAAAATTAATACCAAATAGCAAGCCCCAAAACTTTACCATTTTTTTCCAGATTTCATCACCTGTTTTAACATAAATGGTTTCCATTATTGCAATAATAAGAATTAAACCAAGTGTTAAAGGAACAAATAAAAAGTGATAAAGAGCTGTAAGCGCAAACTGAAGCCTTGCAAGCTCCAAAGCTGTCATTTCCATAATCTATTAACTCCGATTAATATTAAAAAAACACAAAAAAAGAGAGTTCTTATCCCCTCCCTTTTTATAAAAATCATTATAGATTATAAACTATTTTAGATATTTTATAAAATATAAATAAAATTTAGTTATTTCGTTAATCATCTAGCTTAATGTTATAAATTTTTCCTTGTATGTCTGGAGTTTCACGATGTTTTGGTGAAAAAAACGCAAAAAATAAGAAAAATACAAATGAAACTTTAATAACAAAAATAATAGTTAAATGCTTAACTATTGGGTGCCTTTTAAACAAACTTTCTTTTTTTTCCATAACTAAAATATTTCCCTACAACTATATTTTTAATTAACTAGCTAAATTATTTAAAAAATGTTTTTAATTTAAATATGAATTGCCTCGTTTAAAATTCCTAAAGCAGCTTCTTTTAAAGCCTCTGAATACCCAGGGTGAGAGTGCGGCAAGTGTGCTATTTCTTTTACTGAAAGCCCAAGGCTCATTAACATAACAACTTGTTGAATAAGCTCTCCTGCAGTAGAGCCTAAAATATGCGCCCCTAAAACCCTTAGTGAATCTTTATGGCAAATTAATTTAACAAAACCATCTGATTGTAAAACAGCTCTTGCTCTAGAGTTTGCAACAAAAGGAAACTTAAAAGCAATATAGTCTATGCCTGCTTCTTTTACCTCATGCTCTGCAAATCCTACACTTGCAAACTCTGGCTTTATGTAAATTACAGATGGTATAATATTGTAATCAACAGTATTTTTTTTGTGTCCTGCTATTTTCTCTACAACACAAACTGCCTCTTCACTTGCTTTGTGTGCAAGCATTGGTCCTTTTATTATATCGCCAATTGCATACACATTTTCTACATTTGTTTCAAAATCTTCATTTACTTTTATAAATCCTTCATTATCAAGCTCAAGGTTTATGTTTTCAAGCTTTAATTCTTCTGTATTTGGCTTTCTACCTATACTTATAAGAAGTTTTTCAAACTCAAATTGTTCTTTTTTTTCATCTGTAATTGATTGCAATATAACATTTTTATCACTTACTTTTACAAGACTCAACTCTTTTTGATTGGTTTTAATTTCAATACCTTGCTCTTTTAGGCTTTTTTGCACAAGTGTACTTGCATCATGGTCTGCATTTGGCAGTATTTTATTACCATATTCAAAAACTTTCACTTTAGAACCAAAGTTATTCCATATACTTGAAAGCTCAAGCCCTATAACACCTGCACCTATTACTGCCATACTTTTAGGCACAGAGCTTAAAGAAAGTGCTTGAGTAGATGTAATTATGCTTTTGTTATTAAAGCCAAACCCTTTTAAAGGCAAAGGCTTTGACCCTGTTGCAATAATTATATTTTCTGCTTCTATGTTTGTTTTTGTACCATCTTCGTGGTTTATTTCTAGCTCTTTATCACTTACAAAGCTTGCTACACCTTGGTATTTTTTTACTTTGTTTTTAATAAAAAGTGCTTCTATACCTTGAGTTAAAGAGGTAACAGCATCATTTTTTGACTGCATTACTTTTGCAAGGTCAAGCTCGTAGCTTTTTATTTTTATACCATGGTTTTCAAAATTTTTAAGCTTTGAAAAATCATTGGCTACATTTAATAAGTTTTTAGATGGTATACAGCCAACATTTAAGCATGTTCCACCCACTTTTTTATATTTTTCAATACATGCAACTTTTAAACCTAGTTGGGTTGCTCTTATGGCTGCGACATAGCCCGCTGACCCTGCCCCTATTATTGCTAAATCGTACTTTATCATTTTTTTATTAAACCTTTTAAAAAAGTAATCTTTCAGGGCTTTCTATATACTCTTTAACAAGAGTTAAAAAAGAAACCGCCTCTTTACCGTCTATTATTCTATGGTCATAAGTTAGTGCTAGTTGCATAACATCTGCAACTACAATATTGTTGTTATCATCTACAATTGGTGTTTTTTTAATTGCATGCAACCCTAGTATTGCAACTTGTGGTGGGTTTATGATAGGCGTTGAAAGTAAAGACCCATAAACACCGCCATTGCTTATAGTAAAACTTCCTTTTTTAATATCTTCAATATTTAGTTGTCTTTTGTTTGCTTTTTCAACATATTTTGTGATATCTTGCTCAATATCTGCTAATGTTTTGCTTTCACAGTTTCTTACATTTGGCACAACTAAGCCATAATCTGTTCCTACTGCAACACCAATATCATGATAATCTTTATAAATTATGCTCTGCCCTGCAATTTCAGCATTTACAACTTTATATTCCTTTAAAGCATTAGAAACTGCTTTTACAAAAAAGCTAGTAATGCCAAGCTTTATATTTGCTTGCTTGCTATTGTTTAAACTTTTTCTTATTTTAAGCAAATTAGATAAATTCGCACTATTAAAAGTTGTTAAAGATACACTACTTTCTTGTGAAAACTTTAGATTAGAAGCTATTTTTTTTCTAATACTACTCATTTCAACCTTTGTTTCACCTTCTACTGCTTCTCTATCAGGGTTTTGAGGGTAAGAGCCTAAGTTTTCAGTGCTATGAGATACTTTATTTAATTGCTTATCTAAAAAAACCTCTACTGTATCTTTGAAAACTTTTACAGATGTTTTTTTACTTAGCTTTTCTACTTTAGGCAAATTATCTTTTTGTTTAGTTTCTTCTTTTATTTGCGTTTTTTTCTCTTGTTTTTTTTCTTCAGGTTTATTTTGTTTGGCAATACTTTGTTGCTCTTTTTCTGTTAAAAAAGCAAGGTTGCAAAGAACCTGCCCTGTTTGCACACTATCTTCTTCTTTTACTAAAATATTTTCTATTTTTCCATCTTGTGTAGCCAAAACCTCTAGTGTCACCTTATCAGTTTCAATTTCAAAAAGTAGTTGATTTTGTTTAACAATATCACCATTTGCAACTTTTAAAGATGCAACACTTGCACTGCTAATAGACTCCCCAAGCTCGGGAACTTTAATTTCTAAAGACATAGCTATAATAAACCTTTTTATAAATCAAAAACTTTTGTTAAAAAATCTTGCTTTTGCTCATTGTGTAAAAGCATAAACCCACAAGCAGGAGATGGAGAAGGCTTTCTTCCTGCATACAAAATATTATTAGTTTTATTTAAATTTAATAATATTTCATTTATTTTATCTTTAACATAATAATAAGCACCTGAATTTTCATGCTCTTCTTGCACCCATAAAATATCATTAAAATCAACATTTTTAAGAGCATCTTCAAGCTCATTATAAGGGAAAGGATGCAAAGACTCTAAGCGAATTATTAAAATATCTTGCGTATTTCTTTCTTCTTTTTCTTTTTTAAGATCATAGTATACCTTACCTGTGCAAAGCACTACTTTTTTTACTTTTTTATTATCGCTATCTACAATAATTTTTTCAAAACCTTTTAAGGTAAAGTCACTTAAATCTGAAACTACGTCTTTGTGCCTTAATAAAGACTTAGGCGACATTACAACAAGTGGCTTTTTATAGCTTGCAAGTACTTGTGCCCTTAGTAAATGAAAGAGGTTAGCAGGTGTTGTAGGGTATGCAACAAGCATATTATTATTTGCACAAAGTTGTAAAAACCTTTCTAAACGAGCCGATGAGTGTTCAGGGCCTTGTCCTTCAAGACCATGAGGCAATAACATTACAAGGTTTGAAAGCATAAACCACTTACTTTCTGCTGATGATATAAATTGGTCAATAATTACTTGCCCACCATTTGCAAAATCGCCAAACTGTGCTTCCCAAATTGTAAGGTTATTAGGGTTTTGCAAACTATAACCATAATCAAAACCTAAAACACCAAACTCTGAAATTGTGCTATTGTAAACATTAAAATCACCTTTACTAGAAGGTAAATTTTGCAATACATTGTATTCTTTACCATTTTCTTGGTCAATATATACTGCATGGCGATGAGAAAATGTTCCTCTTTTTGCATCTTCACCACTTAACCTTACATTAAAGCCTTGTTGCAATAAGCTAGCATAGGCTAAGCTTTCAGCAGTTGCCCAGTCTATTTTGTTTGCTTTTGCAAGCTCTGCTCTATTTGTGATTTGCCTTTTAATTTTGTTATTTAAAGCAAAATTTTCAGGAATTTTATTAAGGTTTTGTAGTAGTTTTGTTAAATCTTCTTGCTTGCAAGTTGTGTTATTTTCTTGCATAGCATCGTGTTTTTTAATATCAAAACCTTGCCAAGCATTATTAAACTGCAAAGGGCTTGTTTTGGTCTCTTGTGCTTGTTTTAGCTTTTCTTCCATAAAAGCTTGGTTGTCTTTTATAAAATCATCAAGTTTATTTTCATCAAAACCTTGTTTTACTAGGCTTTCTTTATAATTTTGCACATAAAGATTAAAGTTTTTAGTGTTTTTATAATATAAAGGGTTGGTAAAGTTAGGTTCATCACCTTCATTATGCCCAAACTTACGATAACCAATAATATTAATAAAAATATCTTTATTAAATTTTATTTTATAATCAAGGGCAAGATTAGCAAGTTTGTAAAGTTCTTCTATTTTATCTGCATGCACATGTAACACTGGGCATTTTAAAAAATAACCCCAAGCGTTGTGGTCTTGAGGGTAGTCTATCCCTGCTTGTGCTGTAAAGCCTAAATCATTGTTTAAAATAAGGTGTAAAGTTCCTTTTGTGTCATAACCTTGCAAACCATTTAAGGTAAAAGTTTCTTGGTTAACACCTAATGTGTAATAAGCACTATCACCATGAACAAGCAAAGCACAAGAGCTTTTTGCTTCTTTTCTTTCATCTTGCAGTGCTTTTAGTTTACCTAAAACAACAGGGTTTATAGCTTCAAGATGAGAAGGGTTGGGTAAAATCTCTACACTTACACCATTGTTTACCCCTTTATAGCCCATATGGTATTTAACATCAAAGCTTTTAGTTTTAGTATCATCATTAATCTCAACATTGCCTGAAAATTCTGCAAAAATATCTTGCAATGGTTTTTTACTAAAGTTGTAAAGGCAGTTTAAACGCCCCCTATGTGCCATACCTGTTAGTATATCTTTAACGCCATTTTTATTAGCATGCTTGGTTAAAGCTTGCAAAAACACCATAAAGCTATCAACACCATCTGCACCAAACCTTTTAACACCAACAAACTTTGTTGCTAAAAAACTTTCAAAATGTTGGCTTTTTACAAGGTCTTTAAAAACTTCAAGTTTTTCACTTTCATCAAGCTTTGTGCTATTGCCAGCTTTAATATTTTTAACAAAAAAATCTTTTTCTTCTTCGCTTAGGTGGTAAATACTATAATTTACATCTTTACAAAATAAACTTTGCAATGTTTTAAAAAGATTTTTAAAACTTATAGCATTAAAACCATAATACCCTTTAAGGTTAACTTCTTTTTCTAGAGTTTTTTCATCTAACCCATAAAAAGAGTGTGAAAGCTCATCAATATTGTTTTTTTCTTCTTTAAAAACATAAGAGCTTTGGTGGGTATGCTGTGCATATTTTATATGGTTTTCTATTATTGTTTTTGCAATATTTTTATAAAACACACCAAGGTTAAAGTTTGCACTTAAAACATCTTTTGTTTCTGTGTTTTTAGCATCTTCTAAATCATTTAAACTTATGTGGTTATCTAGCTCTTTTTGGTTTTTAGTAAAAAAATCTTCTAACTCTTGCGAAACACTTTGCAGATTATTTTTATAATCTTTATAAACCCTTGCTAAATAATCAATATTACTAATTTCTAAAATATCTTTTTTACTCAACTTTAAGCCCTCTTAATAAGCAACTTTTTAAGCTCTGAAATAGCCTTATTAGGTCTTAAACCTTTCGGGCAAACATCGTTACAATTTAATATATTACGGCAAGAAAACATGCTTCTTTCATTATCAAGCATTGCTAGTCTTTCATCTGTTGCATCATCTCTACTATCTGCAACCCATCTGTATTGTTGCAATAATGCAGATGGACCTAAATAGCCGTTTTCTCCATTCCACCAAAAACTAGGGCAAGATGTTGAGCAAGCAAAACACAAAATACACTCCCACAAACCATCTAGTTTTTCACGCTCTTCTATGCTTTGTAGTTGCTCTTTTCCATCTTCATACTCATGATTTGTGCAAAGCCAAGGGTTTATGCTTTCATAATGTTTATAAGGTGTTTTTAAATCAACTATTAAATCTTTCATAACTTCCATATGAGGAAGAGGATAAACATAAATATCTTTGCCTAAATCTTCAATATTTGTAACACAAGCAAGGGCATTTTTACCATTTATATTACAAGCGCAAGAGCCACAAATACCTTCTCTGCATGATTTTCTAAAACTAAAGCTTTCATCAATGTTGTCTTTTATATAAAGCAAAAAATCAAGCACCATGTTTCCATTTTCTTTAGGAATCTCAAAAGTATCTAGACTTGGGTTTGTATCTATATTTGGGTTGTATCTATAAACATGCAACTTAATTAAATCTTTAACATCTTCACTTGCTTTGTAGTATGTTCCTTTTACCACTTTAGAATTTTTTGGTAATTTAAAATGAGCCATTTTCAACCTTTTTTGCTAGCTTTAATTAGTTTAATAAACTCTTTTTTGTGGTTTAATATATTCTATTTCATCTGTTAAAGTGTAGGTATGCACAGGTCTTTTTTCATACTCTACTTCTTTATCTAGGTGTGCATTATGCACAAGGGTATGAAACAAATAATTTTCATCATCTCTTTCTTTATAGTCTTCCCTACTATGTGCACCTCTGCTTTCCCTTCTGTAAAGTGCTGAAGTTACAATAGACCTTGCACTTGTTAGTAGGTTTTCAAGCTCTAAAATATCAACAAGGTTTGTATTCCATATTAAGTCTTTATCTTTTAGCTCTACACTTGAAAGCTCTTTTTGTAAGTTTGATATTTTGTTAGCACCTTCTTCTAAAAGCTCTTGAGTTCTAAATACAGATGCACATTTTTGCATTGTTCTTTGCATGTTTTCTCTTAGCTCTTTTGCAGAAGTATCACCTTTACGGTTAATGACATCATTTAACCTTGTTAAAGCTTTATCTAAAGCAGATTTAGGTACCTTACAAAGTGATTTTTTATTTTTTAATGAGTTTGCAATATGGTCAGCTACTGCTTTACCAAAAACCACAAGCTCAAGCAATGAGTTTGCACCAAGGCGGTTTGCCCCATGCACCGATAGGCAAGCATTTTCACCAACTGCCATTAACCCCTCTACTTCAACTTCAGCACCACTTTGAGAAAGCTTTACAACCTGCCCCTTATAGTTAGCAGGCACACCACCCATATTGTAATGTGCAGTAGGAATAATAGGCACAGGTTCTTTTGTTAAATCAACCCCTGCAAAAACTTTTGATGTTTCTATAATACCAGGTAATTTTTGATGCAATAACTTGCTATCTATATGATGAAGGTTTAAGTAAATATGGTCTTTATGCTCTCCTAAGCCTCTACCTTCTAAAATCTCCATAGAAATTGCACGAGAGCAAACATCACGAGATGCTAAATCTTTTACTGAAGGGGCGTATTTTTCCATAAAACGCTCGCCTTTAGAGTTTGTAAAATAAGCACCTTCACCCCTTGCACCTTCTGTTATTAAACAGCCAGAACCATAAAGCCCTGTTGGGTGAAACTGTACAAATTCCATATCTTGTAAAGGAATACCAGCCCTTGCAGCCATTGCATAGCCATCTCCTGTGCAAGTATGTGCTTGAGTGGTTGAAAAATAAACACGGTTACCGCCACCTGTTGCTAAAACAACAAAGTGGCTATTAAATACATGAATATATCCTGTGTCAAGCTCTAAACTTATAGCACCTACGCATTTATCTTCTTCGTTAAATAATAAATCTGTTACATAATGCTCGGAAAAAAACTTAACTTTATGCTTTAAACACTGCTGAAACAAAGTGTGCAGCATTGCATGCCCTGTCATATCAGCAGCTGCACATGCTCTTGTTACTGGCTCTTTACCATTGTTTTTAGTATGCCCACCAAATGGTCTTTGGTAAATTTTGCCATCTTTAGTGCGTGAAAATGGAACGCCGTATTTTTCAAGCTCATAAACTGCTTTATTAGCGTTTTTGCACATGTATTCAATTACATCTTGGTCGCCTAGCCAGTCTGACCCTTTTACAGTATCATACATATGCCATTGCCATTTATCTTCATCAAGGCTACCTAAAGATGCAGCAATACCGCCTTGTGCAGCTATTGTATGGCTTCGTGTTGGGTAAACCTTGCTAACACAAGCAACTTTTAAATCATTTTCGGCAGAACCTAAAGCAGCTCTTAGTGCAGAACCCCCTGCACCTATTACCAAAACATCAAGCTCATGTTCTATAATCTTAAAAGACAAAATACCTTAAACTCCTAAAAACAATAAACCAACAATAAAAAATACAAAAGCTATAAAAGCAACACTATATGCACTGTATACAAGCAAAGTACGAGCCAAATTGCTTGGTATATAATCTATAAATATAACCTTTAAACCTTCAAGCAAATATAAAATTGCAAAAAATACTGCAATTATTAAAACAGACATATTTAAAGGGTTAGAAACCCAAAAAACAATACCTAAATAATCGAAAGTTTTAATACTTAATAAGCAAAAAAACAAAACTAGCATAGATGTAAAGCTTATAAGGGCTAAAAATCTTTCTAGTATAAAATGTTTATAATAAGAGGCTTTTTTAATGTTGTTATTTTTGTGCATTGTGCTTATATTTTCCTTCCTTTAACTTAAAAATAAACTAAAAATCAACAAAGCCGAGGCTAAACTTAGGCAAATTATAAAATAAGCACTTATCACAATTGCTTTTTTTGAAGTTGAAAGAAAACCCAACTCTATAAGAACAAACCTAAAAGTTGCATAAAAGTGATAAAAAAACAACAAAAGCCCTGCAAAACAAACTGTGTAAAAAACCTTAACAGGAATAAAACCCAGCAAAGATTGAAAAAACACGGGGCTGTATGATGAAAATATAAAAACCAACATTAAGCCTAACAAAAAAGGCAAAAGTAGCAAAAAAGACATTCTATCTAAGATAGAGATTGATGAAGTCATACTTTTTGAAAAAATATCATATATTTGCAAATGAGGGGAAAGAACTTTACGCTTTTTCATTAATTTTTTTGACCTAAATTTAATAAATTATGTAAAGAAATTATATTACATATTGTATATTTAAGCAAAATTACATTGAAATAAACACAAAATGCTAAATAGTTATTAATTAAAAAAAATATTAAGATAATTTAAACAAACTAAGGTTGGGGGGTAAATATTTAAATAAAGATGGTAAAAAGCAAATTAACCAAGCATTTAAACAAAAATACTTGGTTAAAAAAAATATTTATTTTTTAAACTTTTTGCATAATATAGGCAAGCTCTTCGCCTATTTGCACAGCGTTTAAAGCAGCACCTTTGCGGATATTATCTGAAACAACCCAAAAATCATATGCACAAGGAAGTGTTTTGTCTCTTCTTATTCTGCTTATGTATACTTTATCTTCACCTGCTACTTCAACAGGAGTTACAAAACCATCTTGAGTTTTATAATCAACTAAAGATACACCACTTGCATCTGTAAGGGCTTGCCTTAAATCTTCTTCGCTTATTTCATCTTCAAACTCAATATTAATATGTTGAGAATGAGAAAAGAAAACAGGCACACGAACCGATGTAACAGTAAGAGGGATGTTGCTATCTAGTATTTTGCTTACTTCTTCTTTGATTTTTTGTTCTTCTGATGTATAGCCATCTTCTAAAAAAGAACCAATTTGAGGAATGAGGTTAAAAGCAATTTGTTTTGAAAAATTATTTTTAAAGCTAGCCATATCTTTATTAGAATAAAAAGCTTCAGTTTGTTCAAAAAGCTCCTTACTTGCAAGTTTACCAGCACCTGAAACAGACTGCAAAGAACACATTACAACTCTTCTAATAGCCGAAATCCTGTGTAAAGGAGCAAAAAGCAATAAAGCCTGAATAGCAGCGCAGTTAGGGTTTGCTATAATATTGCTATCTCTATAGCTATGCAAGGCAGAAGAATTAACTTCTGGAACTACTAAAGGAACATTTTGCTCTCTACGAAAAGCAGGGCTATTGTCTATAACAACAACGCCTTCTTGTGCAAACTTTGGAGCAAACTCTTTAGAAACATCATCTCCTGCTGAAAAGAAAACAATATCAGGTTTACTATAATCAAAGTTTGCTAAGTCATCTACTATTACTTCTTTTTCACCAAATTTGACAGTAGAACCCAAAGACCTACTAGAAGCAAGTGCGTAAATTTCTGCAATTGGAAAAGAACGCTCATGCAATATGCTAAGCATTTCTTCTCCTACCATGCCTGTGGCACCAACAACAGCAACTTTAAACTGCATTTTTTACAACTTTTTTATATTTTAGCTTTATAACCAGTTGTGCTTTCTGCAATTCTTGCTTTTTTACCACGTAATTTTCTAATAAAGTAAAGTTTTGCTCTTCTTACTTTACCTCTTTTAACTACTTTAATTTCTTGTAAGTTAGGAGAGTATAAAGGGAAAACTCTTTCAACACCTTCACCATAAGATACTTTTCTTAAAGTAAAACTAGAGTTAACACCTCTGTTTCTTTTTGCAATGCAAAGACCTTCAAAAAAACTGCTACGCTCACCAACTTTTACTTTTACTCTTACAGTATCACCTGGGAAAATTTCAGGCATTTCTTTGTTTGCAACTAAATTTTCAACTTGAGACTGATTTATAGTTGATAAAATATCCATTACTACTTCCTCTTATTATTGTCTTTATAAGACTTATATAATTCAGGGCGTCTTTCTTTTGTTATCTTAATAGATTCCTCTAAACGCCAATTGTTTATTTCTTTATGGTTACCTGAAAGTAAAACATCAGGCACCTTGTAACCCTGCCAATCTTGTGGCTTTGTATATTGAGAATGCTCTAAAAGATAATTATTAAACGACTCATCAACAAACGAATCGGAATTACCTAAAACACCCGGCAACATTCTAACACAACTATCAACTAAAACAAAGGATGCAATTTCACCACCTGACAATATATAATCACCTAAAGATATTTCTTCGGGCTTGTATTTGTCTAAAATTCTCTGGTCTATTCCTTCAAAATGACCGCATAAAATAGTTATACCATCACTTTCTGAAAATTCTACAACCTTTTTTTGCAAAAGAGGTTTGCCTCTAGGGGTTAAATAAACTAACTTTTTACTTGCTCCTTTTTTAAAGGAATCTTGCAAGCAGTTGTCTAAAACCTCTGGTAGAAGGAGCATTCCACACCCGCCACCGTATACTGTATCGTCTATTTTCTTATGCTTACCTAAACCATAGTCTCTTATGTTTACAATATTTAAAGCCCATATCTTATTTAAAAGAGCTTTACCACTTAAAGAGCTTGCTAAAGGACCTGGGAAATAATCAGGGTATGCAGTTAAAACAGTGCAGTTCCAAGCCACTTTAAAACCCTATTTACTTATTTGCTCTAAAAAAACTTTAGAATCAACTATTATGAAGCCTTCTTTTACATTTACAGTAGGAAAATTCTCTTTAGTAAAAGTTAAAAGCAAAGCCTTGCCATCTTCTAACAAAGTAAACTCTAAAATATCATCTTGCCCAAAATTATAAACAGCAATGATATTTCCAACATGTACTAAATCATCACTTTTTAAAACCTTCAATCCTTCTAGGTCAACATAATAAAAGCTATCTTCTTCAGGCTCTGAAAAACTATCTCTTAGCGTATAAAGCTCTGTATTTTTAAGCTCTTCTGCCAAGTTTCTATCTTCAACGCCTTCAATCTTGGCAACCAAGTACTTACCAGCACTTTTTAAAGAAACTATATTATAGCTCTTTCCTTTTTCATCAAAAACTTTATAGTCTTTTATAGCAAAAGGGTCTTGGGTGTAGGAAATAATTTTAACCTCACCTTTTAACCCCTTTGCAGATGTTATTTTACCAAGCTTTATAGCGTTATTTTGCATAATAGATAAACAGCAACTATCTTAAATTTTTAAGCTTCTGCTGCTTGCTCTTCTTGCACTGCTTGAAGTTTTTCTTGCTTTGCAGCTGCTCTTTCTACAGCTTTTGCTTTAGGCTGATGCTGTTTAGTTTGCTCGTTGATTTTGTATTTACCTTCTAGCAAATTCTTAGCTTTTAGAATTCTTTCCACTCTATCAGTAGGTTGTGCACCAACAGAAATCCAATATTTTACTCTGTCGTCTTTTAATACAACTCTATCTTCATGGTCTGAACTAAGCATAGGATTATAAGTTCCTATTTTTTCAAGAAACTTACCATCACGAGGAGACCTAGAGTCTGCTACAACAACATGATAGAAAGGTGAACCTTTTGAACCCCATCTTGCTAATCTTATTTTAACTGCCATACCTTATTCATACTCCTTGAAATAATTTAACACACTATTATAACCATAAAAAAAATAATATCAACTAGGCGGTAACATTTTGTTTAATAAACCGTTACCTTTTTGTAATTTTGCAATATCTTTTTTGTTCATTCCCTTAAACTTTTTAGCTACTGAAGAAATCTGCTTAAACTGTTTTAAAAGCCTATTTATATCACTAACATTAACGGCAGAACCTTTTGCTATGCGTATTTTTCGTGAACTATTTAAAATAGAAGGGTTTAATTTTTCTTTTTTAGTCATAGACCTTATGATAGCAACTTGTTTTTTAATTAAAGTTTTTTGTACATCTTGCGAAGGTAAAGCCGAACCTAACTTCATACCCATAAGTTTTGACATAATTCCAGAATCTTGCATTTTTAAAAGCATTGTTAGTTGCTTTTCTAGGTCTACAAATGTTAGCTTACCTTTTAAAATATTAGCTTCTAAGTCTTTTGTATCATCTTCGCTAAAAATATCAGATGCTTCTTTAACAACATCTGCTAAGCTACCTTCACCCAAAATAGATTCAATTAAAGATTCTGCATCAAACTCTTTAATATCAGAAAGTGCCTCACCAGAGCATAAAAATCTAATATTAAGACCCAAAACATGCTTTATAGAAAATAAAGCACCGCCTCTTGATTCGCCATCTACTCTTGTAAAAATAACACCGCTTAGTTTAAGGTTATCATTAAAGTTTTGTGCAACTTTTAAAGATGCTTGCCCCATCATAGAATCAATTACAAGCAATGTTTCATTTGGTTTTACAAAATTTTCAACTTCCTTAATCTCTTCCATTAGTTCTTTATCAATATCAAGCCTACCTGCACTATCGTATATTATTGCATCATAAGAATTTTGCTTTATAAAGCTTTCTACATTTTTGCAAATATCTACTGCACTTAAGTCTTTATCATAGCTAAAAAAATCTACCTTTGCTTGCTTTGCAAGAGTTTCTAATTGCTCATAAGCTGCATGCCTTTGGGTATCAAGCGAAACAAGTAAAATCTTTTTGTTTTCTTTATCTTTCAGCAAGTTAGATAACTTTGCAACTGTTGTGGTTTTACCAACCCCTTGCAAACCAACTAACAATAGCTTTAAAGAGTTTTTAGCAATTATTCTTTTGTTTTCTTGGTTTGTTTGCAATGTAGCTATAAGTTCTTTTTTTATAGCGCTATATACATATTTATCAGGCGATACAGAAGCCTTAGTTTCAATTCCAACTAAGCTTTCTTTTAAGTTGTTAGTAAATGTTTTTACAACAGGTAGTGCAATGTCAGCATCTAACATTACAAGCCTTAATTCTCTTGCTATTTTATCTACATCTTCTTGTCTTATATATGCATTTTTACGCAAATTACTAAACACTGAAGAAAGGTTATCAGATAACCTTTTAAACATAAGCACACCTTGTTAACTTAAATATAATTTTGCAATAGCATAATTTTAGAGCAATTTATACGCTTTTGCAAACCATAGCAATAATGTATTGTTTGTACTTCATTTTCAAGTTTTGGTTGAAAAAATATAAACTAATTGTACTTAAAAATTGATTTGTGTATATTTTTACAACACAAGTACAGCACCATAAAATATTTTGTGCTACAATTAATATAGCAAGGTATATTTTTAATATAAGGAAAGCTATAACATGGGTTTACAAAATAATAATACCGATGACTTAATAAGGTTGAAAATCTTATCTATATTGCAACAAAAAGGTATAAGTGAAAAAGAATTAGCTACAATTTTAGAGCTACCTACAAACAAAACCAACCAACTTTTAAACGGTCAAAAAGCTTTTAAAATATCTGATGTAGCAATGCTTTGCAATCACTTAGATATTTCTTTAGAAAGTATAGTTAGCAATAAATAGATTTTTAAACTTTTATATTTAGCTATTAAGTATTTTTGTTGTTAAAATTTTAAACAAAGATAACAAAGCCCTAAAAGCTAATGAAATTTACTAAAATGCATGGTCTTGGTAATGACTTTGTAATCATATACTTTGACAAAAAAGAAAATCTTAATATCCTTACCAATAACCTTATAAAAAAAATATCTCATCGCAACTATGGTGTAGGGTGTGACCAATTAATTGCTCTTTATAAAGAAACAAACAACCACTACAATATGGTTATTTTCAACCAAGACGGCAGCAAAGCAAACGCCTGTGGCAACGCTACAAGGTGTGTTGCAAGCTATTTAAAAAAACACTTTAATGAAGAAAATGCAGTAATTAAAGTAAAAGATAGAAGCCTTGAAACTAAAATTGAAGATGATTTAGTATCTGTTAATATGGGTTTTGTTAGCTTATTGCTAAAAGATAGAAAAATGCACAATATAGATGCTAACTACAATACTAAAAACCTAGAAAGTAGCTTAACAACTCAAAATCTTAAAATAAAAAACCTTGATTACAGTCCTTATATATTAAATATAGCCAATGACCATGCTGTTTTTATTATAGATAATGAAAACACTCAAGGTTATGCCAAACAGTTTGGCAAAGAAGTTGAGACCCACCAAAAGTTCCCTGACAAAATAAATGTATCTTTTGTTTATATAAAAGATAGAAAGAATATAAAAATCACAACTTGGGAGCGCGGTGCAGGTCTAACTCTTGCATGCGGTAGTGCTGCTTGTGCTAGCTTTGCAATTTGCAGGCTTTTAAACAAAGTGGAAAACAACTGTACTATGCAACTAAAAGCAGGTGTTTTACAGATGAGTCTTTTAAATAATAGTGTTATCATGAAAGGACCAAGCAAGGAGGTTTTTGAGGGTAGTTTTAGCAAAAACTTTTTAAAAAACACTTGAAATTAAATTAAATTAAAAAAATCTTTATTTAACTATTATAATAGTAGGCTAAAAAGCAAAAAGTTTATTAGTAAAAGTAAAGCATGAGCACAAAAAAAACTGAAAATGTAGTTACGCTAGGTTGTAGACTTAATACATTTGAATCAGAAGCCATTAAACAAAATCTTAAAAAAGCCAATATTTCTGATGATGTTATTGTAATAAACACTTGCACAGTAACAGCAAATGCACATAGGCAATCTAAACAAGAAATAAGAAGAGCTAAAAAAAATAACCCTGATAAAAAAATTATTGTTACAGGTTGTGCAGTTGAAAACAACTATGAAGACTTTATAAAAATGGAAGAGGTTTTTAAAGTTGTTAAAAATAGCGATAAACTAAAGCAAGAACCTTACAGCTTAGAAAACACAAACTATAAAAGTAACCCCTTTACAGATAATGTAGAAACACTTGAAATTCCAAAGCTTGAAAATTTTGGCAACAAAACAAGGGCTTTTGTGCAAATTCAACAAGGTTGCGACCACAAATGTAGCTTTTGTATTATCCCCCAAACAAGGGGGAAAAGCATCTCTCTTGATAAGCAAGAGGTAATAGACCATGTGCAAAATCTTGTTTCTAAAAACTATCAAGAAATTGTTTTAACAGGTGTTGATATATCATCTTGGCAAAGAGAAGAAAAATTTGAGCAAAAAAGTAAATTAGGCTCTTTGTGTAAAGATATTCTTTATAATATTCCTAATTTAAAAAGGCTTCGTTTAAGTTCTTTAGACCCTGCTGCAAGAGATGAAAATATTTTAGACCTTTTAAAAAGTGATGAACGACTAATGCCCCACTTTCATTTTAGCTTGCAATCTCTTTCTAACCCTGTGCTTAAAAACATGGGCAGAAGGCACAGTAAAGAGCAAGCAAGTGATTGGCTTAATAGTATTAAAAAAATAAATAGCAGTGTTGTTTTTGGGGCTGATTTTATCACTGGTTTTCCTCGTGAAAGTGATGAAAACTTTCAAGATACCTTGCAAACAACGCAAGATTTATTTATTCCTTTCTTGCATGTTTTCCCATATTCTGAAAGACAAGGTACTGTTGCTTACAACTTTAAGCAAAAAGTTGATGTTAATATAAGAAGACAAAGGGCCAAAGAGTTAATTAAAAAAGGCAATGAGTTAAAAGAGATTTACTTTCAATCTCGCCTTGGTAAGATTGAAGATGTATTGTTTGAAGGTAGCAACAAAGGCTATTCTAAATATTTTGCCCCTGTAATTATAGAAGATAGCTTTAAAAAAGGTACTTTTTGCAAGGTTAAAATTACAGGCTACAATCAAGATAGCCTAATTGGTGAAGTTCTTTAAAAGCAAATTAAAAAAAATAAGAGTTTTAAAAATATGCTAGGTGTTTTTAATTTTAATAAAAAAAAGCTTGATGATGAAACAAGAGATATTTTAGAAGAAAACTTACTACTTGCTGACCTTGGTATAAAAACAACTGAAGAGATTTTAGATAAATTATATTCTAAAAAATATAATAAAGATATTGATGAAGAAGGAATTAGAAAAGAGCTTGCAGATATCATAAAAAACATGCTAGAGCCTTATGCTAAAAGCCTTAATGATATCTATAAAAAGCCCCTTGTGATTGTTGTTTGCGGTATAAACGGTAGCGGAAAAACCACAAGTATTGCTAAACTTGCAAATTATTATATAAATGATAATAAAAGCGTTTATCTTGTAGCAGGTGATAGCTTTAGAGCTGGTGCAACAATACAACTTGAAAAATGGGCAAATGAGCTTAACTTAGATATTTTTAATGATGAAAATATAAAAAACCCCGCTGCAATTGCTTACGCTGGCATACAAGAAGGCATAAAACTAAACAAAGATATTATAATAGTTGATACCGCAGGGCGTATGCATAACCAAGAAAACCTAATGAATGAGCTTGTAAAAATTGACAGTGTAGTTAAAAAAGCCTGCCCTACCTGCAAGCAAGAAAATATCTTAGTACTTGATTCAACAATAGGGCAAAGCCTTTTTACCCAAGCAGAAGACTTTAGTAAAGTTGTTAACATCTCTCATATTGTATTAACAAAGCTTGATGGTCAAGCAAAAGGCGGTAGTGTTTTGCGTGCTATAAAAGAGCTTAAAATTCCTATTTTAGCTTCGTGCTATGGTGAAAAAAAATCTAATATTATAAGCTTTAAAGACGACCTTGAAAACTTTGTTGCTAAAATGACTGAAAAATAATATTTAAAAAAAATGGTAGATAACAAAATTATTTATATTGTTTTATTTGTATCTTTATGCTTGGGTTTGTATTTTTACAACAAACAAAAAACTAGCATAAAAAACTATACAGCACTAAAAAGCAAAATAGAAAATGTTAAGCTATTAAAAATTGCCGATGGTGATACTATAACAGTTCTTTTAAACAACAAAAAAGAAAGAGTTCGCATAATAGGAATCAACTCTTTAGAGCTTTCTGCAAAAAGTTCTTTAGCTTGTAAAGCTAAAAAAGAGCTTGCAAAATTGCTTAAAAATGAAAAGGTTGATTTAGAAATTAATCCTTTTAGAAAAAGAGATAAATACGGGCGAATATTAGCAAAAGTTTATAGAGCAAGTGATAAGCTTTGGGTGGAAGGTTTTTTGCTAGAAAACGGGCTAGCTGTTAAATATATCTTTGAAAGCTACGGGTTTGATAAAGCAAAACTAATTGAAAAAGAAAATATTGCTAAAAACAATAAAGTTGGTATTTGGCAAAACAGTGAAAACACAATAATAAATGCTAAAAAATCTTTTAAGCATATAAACGACTTTAAGGTTATAGAAGGCAAAATAACGAGTATTAAATACACTAAAAAAGATGTTATTTTAATTCTTGAAGACAGCCTAAGTGTTGTTTTTAACAAAAAATCTCACAACTTTAAAGTCGGCTCTTACATATCTGTAAGAGGAAATATAAGAAAAACTAAAAAATACGGTTTAAGGCTATTTACATCTTTAAACAATATTGACAATCTTTAAACTTAACAAAAAAGAAATAAGCCAAGTGGAAGAAAAGATTTTAATTATAAACTCAAGTATAGAAAATATTTACAAGCATTTAACCGATGTTAAGCTAATGCCAAAGTAGATGGTGCACCTACAAAAAATTGAATTTGTAGACGAAAGCAAAAAACAAGCTAATTTTTATATAAAAGAAGGCTCTAAGGTTGCTGTATATAATGGCACTATAACAAACGAAGAAAATAAATCATCAAAGGTTTATTACAACAACTCAAGCAAAATGTTTGGTGCAACTGTTAATTTGGTTCTTGCAATATCTTATAAACTTGAAGAAATTGACCAAAACTATTGCAAGCTTTATTACAGCATGTATACAGAAATTAAATGTGAAAAAAAAACTTGTTAAGTTTTTAATAACAAAACTTAGCGGTGTGTTTTCTAAAATGATAATAAAAAAACAAGTTACAAACCTTAAAAAACTTACAGAAA
>CAYYLE010000011.1:4403-5828 GCA_964472375.1 uncultured Rickettsiales bacterium | reverse complement strand
TTTTCTAAAATGATAATAAAAAAACAAGTTACAAACCTTAAAAAACTTACAGAAAGAGCCTAAAGAAGAAAAACATGCATATAGAAAAAACTTTTAATATGAATGGCAATGTAAAGCAAGTTTACAAATGCCTATTTGATGATGAACTTAAAAAAGTATGGATGAAAGGGCTTGAAAAAGTAGAGCATTTAGGCGATGGTAAATGCTACATTTATATTAAAGAAGGTCATAAAGTAGGCAAATACTACGGCGATACTTTAGAAGTTGTAGAAAATGAGTTTTTAAAACTAAGCTTTGAAGCCGTAAGTGGCTCTAGCTTTAAAGGCATTGTAAGCTATAAGCTAATTGCAAAAAGTGAGCGTGAAAGTGTTTTAAAATACACTTTTGAAGGCTCTATGCAAGCTAAAAATAAGTTTACAACTTGCATTGTTAACGGCATAGGTAAGTTTGTTTCTATCTTAATTCTTAATGCCCAGATGAAAAGACTAAGCAAGCTAGCAAGTAAGCAAAAATAATTTGTTTATTTTTTAAACCAAGGGGCTTTTTTAAGCCCTTTTTTATACATTTTTTTACTTCCAACTTTTTCTTAAAAATAACAACTACCCTACTTGCCTTGCTTAGTTGCCTTCATAAAGCTTTTTCTTAGATTATTTTAAAAGTAAGCCTTACAAGAGCCTGCAATACAACTTGCTGATTTTTTCCTAGAAAAAATGGGGATTTTTTAAAACACTTTTTGTAAATAATATTGTAAAATATATATGCTTTCGCAAAAAAAATAATGCAAAGCCAAGAAAAACACAAAGGAGAAAGTATGAACTTAAAAACATTAAAAGATTGTGATTTAAAAGGCAAAAAAGTTCTACTAAGGGCTGATTTAAATGTTCCTATGAAAGATGGTAAAGTAGACAATGATGAAAGAATTGTAAGAACTCTACCAACAGTAAAGTACATGATGGAGCAAGGTGCAAAAGTTACTATTGCAACCCATTTAGGCAGACCAAAAGGCGATGGCTTTGAAAAAGAATTTTCATTAGAGCCTGTTGCAAAATACTTAGAAGAAAAACTAGGTAAAAGAGTTAACTTTGTAAATGATTGCATAGGTGAAAAAGTTGTAAATAAAGTAGAAAGTATAAAAGATGATGAAGTTTTAATGCTTGAAAACTTAAGATTTTATAAACAAGAAACTAAAAATGATGCTGACTTTGTAAAAGAATTAGCAAAAGGATATGATGTTTATGTTTCTGATGCTTTTTCAACTTCACACAGAGCACACGCATCAACAGAAGGTGTTGCACACATTTTAGACTCTTATGCGGGGCTTTTAATGGAAGAAGAAGTAACTGCACTTAGTAAAATTACAAACAACCCAGAAAGACCATCTGCTGCTATTGTAGGCGGTGCTAAAATTTCTACTAAACTTGCATT
>CAYYLE010000011.1:0-4303 GCA_964472375.1 uncultured Rickettsiales bacterium | reverse complement strand
TTTTATGGAATGGTCCTTTAGGTGTTTTTGAAGTTCCTCCATTTAACAAAGCTACAAATGAGCTAGCTAAACATGTTGGCGATTTAACAAAACAAGGCAAGCTAACATCTGTTGCAGGTGGTGGTGATACTGTTTCTGCCTTGCAAAGGTCAGGTGCAAGTGCTGACTTTACTTATCTTTCTACTGCAGGTGGTGCATTTTTAGAGTGGATTGAAGGTAAGGAATTACCTGGTGTTAAGGTTTTAACTAAATAAATTAACAATGTTTGTAGTTTCTTACTTTAACCAAAAATTACACCAACTTTTTGATTTTTCTATAAGAGCAAGCCAAAGTAAATATGCTTTACTTGCTCTTGTTGTTGTATCTTTTACCGAAAGTTCTTTTTTTCTTGTTCCGCCCGATGTTTTATTAATAGCAATGGCAGTTGCAAAACCTAACAAAGCTTTTTATTATGCTTTTGTTTGCACTTTGTTTTCTGTTTTAGGCGGTATTTTTGGTTATTTTATAGGTCAGTATGGTTTTGAGCTAGTTGGGCAAAAATTAATTGAATACTATAACTATCAAGATAAATTTAGTTATGTTCAGTCGCTTTTTACAAACTACGGTAGTATTGCAATTTTTGTAGCAGGCTTTAGCCCTATTCCTTATAAAATATTTACTATTACAAGTGGCTTTGTAAAGCTTAACTTAGTTCTTTTTATTGCGGTTTCTTTTATTGCAAGAGGATTAAGATTTTGCCTAATTGCTTTTTTAATTAACCGCTATGGCGAAAATGCTAAAACCTTTACAGAAAACCACCTAGGAAAATTAACAATAGCATTTTCTTTGCTATTAATTGTTGGCTTTGCACTACTTTACATCTAAACCAAACAATAAAGGGGCTGGATTTTATGAAAAAATATATTATTGACTTTTTAACAACTAAAGAAAATAGTTTAAAGATATTATTGATAATTTCTTGCTCTGCTTTGCTTTTTGTATCTTTGTTTGATGTTGTCATTTCTCCTACAAGTTGTGTTTATTGCCTAATACAAAGGTTTTTTTGGGCTGTTATTGCACTTTCTTGTGCTTTTGCCATAACCTTTAAAAAACTTGCAAAAATAAGCATTGTTATTAATATTTTAATGCTTTTATCAGGTGTTGTTGTTTCTTTGGTTCAGCTTTATTACCACTACACAGAAGAGACTGACCCTTTTTGTGCATACTCTCCATTTACACCAAGTAGTACTTTGCTAACTTGTAGTGAATCTCCTACTATTTTTGGTTTGCAAATTGCAAGCCATAATTTTTTATTAAGTATTTTTGCTATGTTAATTATTTTAATACCTTATTTTTACAATGCTAAAAAAATATAAACTCGGTTTTTATAGCCCTTTTTACACCCCTTTAACTATTTTGTTAGAGATTTTAATAGCCTATTTTGTTTGGTTTAATAATCTAAACTATGCAGTTGCTTTGGCTGTTTTTTATGCAATTTTGCCTTTTTTTCTTTTTAAAGTAAGCTTTTTACTTAACAATAATTTTATATACCATGTTGCAAGAGGTCGTTATATATACAACAATGATGTAACAAGACCTCTTGGTATAAAAATACTAAAAAAAACAATAACAATGGCAATGACATTAATGCTTTTGCATCTTTTAAGCACAAACATTGCTTATACATTTTATGTTGTTGCTGTTTTGTATACTTTTAGGTTTTTTGTTTTATATATGTTTTATAAAATATCAAAAAATATGCAAGGTCATAACGATTGGGTTTTGTTTTTAAACAGTGATTTATAAAAATGGCTAATATAAAAATACTAGATGAAAATACATTAAAATTTAAAAATAAAAAATACAAATGTGTTGTAGGTGAAAATGGCTTTATTGACAAACAAATAAAGCAAGAAGGCGACCTAAAAACACCAATTGGCACCTATAAAATACTTTATTATTTTTATAGAAAAGACCGCATTAAAGAACCAAAAACTATTTTAAAAGGGCATGAAATCACAAATAATTGTGCCTGGTGTGATGATATAAAATCACCTTTTTATAATCAATATTGCAAACTGCCTTGTGAGTTTTCACACGAAAACCTAAAAAGAGAAGATAACAGATACGATATAATAGTTGTTTTAAGCCACAACACAAATCCTATTGAAGTTGGCAAAGGAAGTGCTGTTTTCTTTCACCTTGCAAGCGATAATTATACAAAAACCCAAGGTTGTGTTGCAGTATCTTTACAAGATATGCTAAATATACTAGAAAACCTAACTGAAAATACAGAGTTTGAAATAAACCCTAGTTAGGAAACAACTTTTCATCCCCCTTCTACTTCTTTTTGTGAAAAAATTTATCTTTAAAGCAATATTTTTCAAGAATGTAAAAATCACCTTACATGAAAAAACATATTATTGGCTTTTAAAAACCTAAAAACACACGCACATTAAATAGTATCAATAACCCAGAAGTATGCTTGTAATACTAATTTTTTTAAAACTCACAATAGTGTTTTACTTTTTTCTAACTAAATAGGCTGTAAAAACTTTTTTAGTAATAATGTTTGCTAGATATTGCAAAAAAAATATCTTAAATAGTTTTTTAAAATTACTTAAACTACTTATAAAAATCGCCCTATTAATTGTATTAAGCCATTATCAAAACAATAAATATTGTACAAAATATGGATAGAATTTTAGTTTTTCATTGCATTTATTTTTAAGTAAAAAAAGCTGCGACAATAATCTTTTTGATTTTTATATAAATTAAACTTAAAGTTGTATATCGGAATATATTTAGTTTATTTTTACAATCTATAATGAAACTTATAATTTACATCACATTAATCAAGTTGCTATTTTTTGTTAATAACGCCTTTTCATTTGGCTTTAAAAAACTAGAGCTTATCAACTGCTATGATGGTGATACTTGCAAGTTTAATATTTTAGATGATGGTTTTCCTAGCTACTTAAACCCTATAGGAATAAGAGTTTATGGTGTTGACACAGCTGAAATAAAAGACAAAGTAAACAAAGAGCTTGCCTTAAAAAGTAAGAATTTTACAACAAACTTTGTGAAAAATGCTAAAAATCTAACCCTAAGCAACTGCGTAAAAGACAAATATTTTAGATTTATATGCGTGTATAAAGATGGCAACAAAGACCTAGCACAAACACTTATAGAAAATAACCTTGGCAAGCCCTACTTTGGCAAAAGCAAGCCTAAGCATAACTAATCACTTAACATCTTTTTAGAAACCTGTTTAGAGCTTGATTTTAACTGCCCACATGCCGCTAAAATATCTTCGCCTCTTTTTTTACGCACAGGAACTATAAAGCCGTTTTGGGTAAGCAAATCAGTAAATTCACTAATTGCCTTTTTGCTAGATGGTTTAAAATCACTACCTGGCCAAGGGTTAAAAGGAATAAGGTTAATTTTTGAAGGAATTTGTTTCCTTTTAAGCAACTGCATAAGCTCTAATGCATGCTCTTTTTTGTCATTTAAGCCCTCAATCATAATATATTCAATAGTTATACGACGAGAATTACTAAGGTTTTGGTAGGTACTGCACGCGTCTAAAACTTCTTCAATATCATACTTGTCATTAATTGGCATAATTTGCGACCTTATTGCATTATTTGGTGCATGTAAGCTTAAAGCTAGATTGACTTCTAGTTCTTGCCCGCACTTTGTAATCATTTTAGGTATGCCACAAGTAGAAAGGGTAACTTTTCTTTTAGAAACAGCCAAGCCTTCATTATTCATTGCTACAAGCAAAGCACGGCTAACTTCTTTATAGTTTTGCAAAGGCTCACCCATTCCCATCATAACTATATTGGTCACCCTTCTTTCTTTGTCTGCTTGCCAATCGTTCATTTCATCTTTTACATGCATAAATTGTAGCAATATTTCTTCTGCTGTTAAGTTTCTTACCATTCTTTGTGTGCCTGTATAGCAGAACTTGCAAGCCATATTGCAACCAACTTGGGAAGATATGCAAACAGTTGCCCTGTCTTCTTCAGGAATGTAAACAGTCTCTACTTCTTTACCATCAAAAAGTTTTAAAAGCCATTTTATAGTTCCATCTGCAGATTGTTGCTTGTCTACAACCTCAAGTCTATTTATTTGAAAGTGGTTATCAAGTTTTTTTCTTAGGTCTTTGTTTAGCGTGGTCATGATTTCAAAATCACGCGCTCCTTTGGTATAAAGCCAATGCCATATTTGCTTTGCACGGAATTTTTTTTCATTTAAATCATTTACTAAGCTATCTTCAAGCTCATTTTGAAACAAAGAAAGTATTGATTGCTTTGCCACG
>CAYYLE010000010.1:0-40586 GCA_964472375.1 uncultured Rickettsiales bacterium | reverse complement strand
GCAATGATGATAAAATAGTGTTTTTAAAATCAGAAAAATTTTGTGATATTGATAAGGTATTTAAGGCAGAGTAGGAAATGAGAATATATGTATACAGTTTAATTGTGTTTCTTAGTTTTTGTTCTTTAATTAAGGCTGAAAGTGCTTCTGAAAGACAATATAGAGCATATCAACTACAGAAAAAATTACAGGAAGAGAAATCTAGGGCGTTAGCAGGTTATTTTGCCATGAAAAAAGGCATTACAAATCGCAGCAACCAAAAGCACAGCAGTCAAAATGATTTAGTAGTTTACAATGATATAATATTGATGGTTGAAGAAATTGGGGATGGTTTATATAAATCTATGGATGGTGCTTTAATTATTAAAACTTATGGTTGTCCTGTGCCTTTTTATCAAAAAGTGATGCTAAGAGGTAATAAGATGATTTTTTTAGATTTGGGAGGCTCTTTCTGTCCTGTTGATAAAGTATTTAAGGTGAAATAATTAAGGCTTTTAAATTTTAAGCAGATTCAAATAAGAGAAACTATTTGCATTAAAAGGTTTAAAAAACACAATACTTAAAAATCAAAACATAACCACATTTAAATGCATTGTAAGTTAATAAATAAACACAATAAAGCAAAAAATTCTACTAAATAAGTTTTTTACAAATGCGTATCTAACTATTTAGCTCTTTATTATTGGGCAGGCTAACAAAAGTAGGGCTTAAAGCAGGTAAGTTGTTTTGGCAATAAAGCTTGTTCCAAAGTTCAGGGATTGTTTTTGTTACAAAGTCTTTGTTGAAATCTAACCCTATCCATGAGTCTTTTTCTATCTCTTTGGCAAGCTGACCTTTTACCCAAGTAGAGCAACCTTGTAAAATCATATAATATTCAGGGCCTTTGTTGTTTACAATATCTTCTATTATGGTTTGGTTTTCAGTTAAAGATAAACTACCGCCAACATTTAAAGTACCTTTTGTTTTATATTCGTTGCTATGCAGTATTGTAATTAGGTTTTCATTTACAGGGCCACCACAATATATAGGCGTATCTTTAGGTAAAGTGTTTAAAATAGTATTTTCTTTTAGGTTGTTTGCAACCCTTGGGCTTACTGGCTTGTTTATGGTAAAGCCTATGGTTTTATCTTTAGTGTGTGAAAATATATAAACAATGCTTTTACCAAAGTAAGAGCATGCAACCAAAGGTGTTGAAATTAAGCAAATATTACTAAAGTTTTCTTTTTTTAAGTCTAGCTTTTTACCAAGAATCATTTTAAGCCTTCCTTAAGTTTTTTAGCCTCGTTAGATGCTAGTTTGTCAACAATTTCATTTTCTTCATGCCCGTTGTGTCCTTTTACCCAGTTCCATGAAAGGTTGTGTTTTTTAGAAAGTGCATAAAGCTCTTGCCAAAGCTCTAGGTTTTTTACAGGTTTGTTGCTAGCTGTTTTCCAGTTGTTTTTTACCCAGTTAAAAATCCATTTTTCCATACCATCTTTTACATACTTGCTATCTGTTGTAATATTTACATTGCAAGGTTCTTTTAAAGCCTTTAAAGAAGAAACAACAGCTTGCAGCTCCATTTTGTTATTTGTGGTATTTTCACAAGAGCCTTTTATTTCTTTTATATGCTCTTTTCCTTGTTTATCAACAAATTTAATAAGTCCTGCGTATCCGCCACTTCCAGGGTTACCTAAACATGCTCCATCTGTAAATACGCTAACTATTTTTTTTGTCATATAAGTATAAATTTTATATATTAATAACGGTAAAGTGTTATTATATCACTTGTTAGTTTTAAAACAAAAGTTCTTTAAAATGTCTAAATTTGTACTAAAAATTATTGCTTTATTATTATTGTCTTCTTTTTTGTTACTAAAACCTTATGCATATTCAGAAGATGGACCAGAAAGTGCTGTTAATGTCAATAACGAGCTAAACAAAGCAATTGATAGAAACAGCAAAACAGCAAAAATAGATATTAAATACAGCTGTATAAAGCCGCTTTTTATTAAAGATATTGACAAAAGAGAAATAGTGCAAGATAGCGAAAAAGTAGCAGACCTTGAAATGTGGGGCATAAAAGGTGATTGCAACTGGCGTGCTGTTTATGATATTGAAAAACTAAAACAAGAAGAAACAAGAAGACTACAAGGTAAAAAAGACAGCTATGTTCCTACAATGGAATATAAGACTAAATTTGATATTAAGTTTAAAATAACAGGTCTTAAAAACAGCAGAGTAAAACAAGAAATTAAGTTTTTTGTAGCAATTGTAGACAAGCAAACACAAAATATTTTAAACAAAAAAAACCACACTTTAAGTCTTAAAAGCAAAATAAAAGAAGGAAAAGAAACTTTTGTTTATGCTAAAGATTTGGAGCTTTTTTATACTCTTTCGGCTGCTAAAGTTACAGATTTAGAAATTCTACTTGGGTTTGAAGAAGATAACTAATATTGCTATTTATTGTGTAAAATATAGATAGTATAGTAAAAAAAACAATACATTTGCTTGTAATTAACAGATATGAAAATTTTAAGATACTTTTTTGCAACTATATTAGTAACACTATCTTCATTTGCTAGCTTAGTGATATTGCTTGTTTTTTTTAATACTTCAATATCTTTTATAGCTAAGCCAATACTTGGTTATTTTGTACCTAATTTAAAACTTCAAGATGCTTATTTAGGTTGGGACAATAAAGAAAAAACTATTGTCTTGCTATTGGAAGATGTAGAGTATAGAGACACTGATTTTTTACATCTTGATTTTTCACGAATTGGTATTAATATCAGTGCATTTAAAACCATTGCCAACAAAAAGCTAACCCTTGACCTTTTGGCAATTTATGAGCTACAAATCTTTTTAGAAGAGTATGAAAACGGAGAAATTGTTTTCACGCTTCCTGAAGTTTCACCATCTTATAGCTTTACACAACTTGAGGGTAGAACTGTAAGAGATGTTGAATCATTGCAAAACAGAATTTTAAGTGACACAATAGTAGATGATAATTACAAAGCCAAGTTAAATAAGCTTAGTAGAGAGATTAATAAAGAAAATATAGACAAAAAAAGCATTATTGAAACTTTTTTAGAATCTTCTGAGTTGCTTAAAAATACCAAACAAATTATGATTGCAGATTCTAACTTGCAATACTTAACTTATAAAAACAAAGACAATATAATATCAATAGACTTTGAGAATATAAACCTTGAAAAAAAAGATGATGATATTGTCTTAAGATCATCTTTAAATATTCCACTTGGTGGGGTAACAACCCCACTTTCATTACAGGCAACTTTAGATGATAAAGACAACATTGATTTTGAGTTTTTTTTAGACGAACTTACAATAAACGATGTGCAAGATTATCTTTATTTAATACCTGAAAATTTACTAAGCAAAGATGTTGTAAGTAAGGTTCAAGCAGCAAATATTTTAACTTCAGCTAGGTTTTCAGGCATTTATCAAATAAAACAAGCAAAGTTTAAAGATGTTTCAGCAAACATTAATATGCAAAATGGTAGGTTTAATTATGGTGATTTTTTCACTAAAGATATTATATTAAATAAGCTAGATGGTTCTTTAGTATTTGATGGTGAAAAATCATTACTAAGTGTAAATAAGCTAGAAATAGAGCTAGAAAAAGGCAGAAGTATTAAAATACCTAGCATACAAGGCAACTGGGATGCACAATCAATCAACCTAAAAGCAAGTTTAGATTTTAACAAACACATAAAACTGCAAGATATAAACATAAAAACCCAAAGCAACAACCTTGTAAAAGGTAATTTTAGCTATCTGTTTGATAAGCAAGAGATATCTTTTGACCTAAATACAAAAAACATTAGGTTTAACAATGTGCTAAGGTATTGGCCTGATGTTGCAACAGAAGGCTTGCAAAAATATCTAAGCCAAGCAGTTGTAAACAATCCTTTGGTTGGGTCGTTTTCTATGGACTTTACAGAAAACTTAAAAACAGGCAAACAGGTATATAAAGGCAAAGGTAATATTGAATCGGTTCGCTATAACTATATAGATAGTATGCCGATGCTTTTTGCCAAGCAAGTTGAGCTTGAGTTTAATGAAAAAAATGTTTTGGTTTCATACAGAGAAGGTAATATACAAGATATCTTTTTAGCCTATGGTTTTGTTAAGGTTTTTGGTGCAAAAGATCCTGAAAAGTTTGATACTGTTTCAATTGATACAACACTAGAAAGCAATCTACCTAGCTTGATGTCTTTAATATCTAATAAAGCACTTGGCATTGATACGGAAGACCTAAAATCAGAAGATTTTTTAGGCTATGTGGTGGGTGATTTACAAATTGATTATAACTACCAAGCTGAAGAGCTAACAAATTTGCAATCGCAGGCTTTGATATCTGATATTGTTGCTAAAAATGTTTTTGCAGGTAAAGACTTTGTGGCAAAATCTACACAGCTAAAAATGGACAAAACAAGTGTTACACTAACTGCAAATGGTGTGTTTGATGATGTTTTACCTCTTGATTTTGAAGGTATTTTAAACTTAGATAAAAACACACAAGAAAGTGCGATATATACCATTAAAACAAGTTCCAATGTTGGTATACTAAGAAACTATAAAGAGTTTGATAGCTTTGCTAAATACTTTGTTAATAATATTTTAGGTGATGCCTTAATAACCATAAAATACACCGACAATAAAGCAGATAATGTTGACAACCTAAACATTGATTTAAACCTAAATGAAAATACTTTAAACTATGAAGGGATTTATAGCAAACAACCTAAGCAAAACTTAAATGCAAATATTGATATTGCAATAAACAAAGGCGATGTGAAAGAAATCAATAACATAAGATTAAAAGGCGATGGAGTTGATGCGTCTTTAGCTGTTGATTTTGTAAATGGTACAAATATATATGCACAAAATTTAAATATAAAAGATTTTTATAGCGGTAGCTTTAGGTTAAACTTGCAAGATAAAGGCTTTGGTTTAAATGCTAAGGGGCAAAGTTTAAATAGCTTTGGTTTAAAGTCATTAAGCGATTTTTTAATAAAAGTTAGCGAAGATGGAAAAACACCACAAAGCAAAAATCAAGTGGCAAAAAGCAAAGCAACAAAAGAACAAGCAAACAACACAGAATACTTTATAAAAGCTAATATTAATAAGATTTACCATCAAGGTAGACATGGTAATGTAAAAAACTTTAATTTAGAATATTTATATAAAGACAATGCAATTAATAAACTAAGTGCAAGAGGGATTTTAGGGTCTAATCAATTAGGGTTTAATATTGCTTTGGCAAACCAAGAAGAAAGCAACAACGGGCAGACCGTAAATGTGCAAATTGACAATGCAGGCGTTATGTTCAAGGCATTTGGTTTGTATGAAAATATTTTAAATGGCTATATAAATGATAATATTTTTATAAAACAAGCAAAAGAAGGTTTTACTGTTGCAGGGATAACATCAATATCATCTTTTTCTTTAAGTGGTGTGCCTTTTTCTAATGCTTTAATAGATTTTACGTACTTTGATAATATTTTAAACATGCAATCAATAGCATTGCGTGGCAATATACTAAATATTACGGCATCTGGTGATGTTAATATTAAAGAAAGCAATATTGATTTACGAGGTCAGCTTATACCGGTTGCTAATATATCAAGCTTGTTTACGCTTGTGCCAATAGTAAGAAATCTTCCACTAGGTGATGGCATAATAAAAATTCCTATCTCTCTTAAAGGTAGTTTAAAAGACCCTAATTTTTCGTTTAGCAATAGATAGTTTGTGATAAATGCATAGTATATAGGTTTGCTAATATATCTACATAACAACTAAGTATTTTTTAACAACATCCAATCCAATTAATTAAACCATGTTTATAATCTTTTTAGATTGTAGTTTTATTACCCAAGACATTAAAAAGTTTTTGCATCTTAGGTTTTTTTGCATTGTTTTGCAAGAGTAAGCTGTACTAAGTTAATAAACTTTGTCTTTTTGGTTTAAAAAAGCCTTAAAAGTGTAAAAACAATTAATTTTTTTAAGTGGTTTTAATCTTGTGGCTTATCTATTACATTTAATCTATGTATACAAAAAATTTTATAAAGCCATAAAGTAATACTTAAAAACAAAGGTTATAGTTTTTAACCTTTGTTTTAAAAGACTAAAAATTTTTAAGGTAAGATGATAGTTGACTTAGACGTTGGATAAAAAATAACTTAAAAATTATCTTTTCATTGATTGATTTGCGTTTTGTACATAGCTTTTACTAATTTATTGTTAAAAATAGCAAGTATTTAGGTGTAAAAAGCCCCTAAATAAACAAACTAGTTAAAATAGAGGCAAAATTTAAAATAAAAAGATGATTTTTTAGATTGCTTTTATTAAAAAATGCTTTTTCTTACTAAGAGATATTTTTACAATACTATCTTCATTAAAGTGGTCTAAGCTTAATTTAAAATCATAGTTTTCACATTTTTCATCGTTAACACGAAGACCACCATTGTCAATCAACCTTCTAGCTTGACTTTTTGAAGGTGTTTGCTCAAGCTCAATTAAAATATCTATAATTTCTTTACCGTTTTCAAGCTCTTTTTTAGCAATTTCAAAAGTTTTTAGGCTGTCATCAAGTTTTTTGTGCAAAAATGTATTTTCGGCAAGTTCTTTAGCTTCTTGTGCCGCTTTTTCACCATGGCAAAGCTTTGTTGCTTCTGTTGCTAAAATGATTTTTGCTTTGTTGATATCTTTGCCTTCAAGTTTAGAAAGCTCTTCTATTTCTTCTAGGCTTAGTAGAGTAAATAGTTTTAAAAGCTTTGTTACATCTTTATCGTCAACATTTCTAAAGTATTGAAAATAATCAAAAGGGCTTAGCATGTCTTCACTTAACCACATAGCACCATCTACTGTTTTGCCCATTTTTACACCGTTTGCATTAACAAGCAAAGGCGAAGTTAAACCAAAAACTTCAGTTTGGTGCATTTTTTTATTAAGTTCAACGCCATTTATAATATTGCCCCATTGGTCAGACCCACCCATCTGCAAACAAACGCCATGCTTTTGGTTTAAAATAGCAAAATCCATTGCTTGTAAAACCATGTAGTTAAACTCAAGTAGAGTTAAAGGGTTTTCTCTTTCAAGACGAGAAGTAACGCTATCAAAAGTAAGCATGCGGTTAATAGTAAAGTAAGGACCGTACTCTCTTAGCATGTCAAGAAAATGAATTTCTTTCAACCAATCATTATTATTAACAAACACAACTTTATCAAGGTCTAAAAATTTACCAAAAACACTTTTAATGCCCTGCATGTTCTCTTCTATTTCAGCATCACTTAGCATTTTTCTGGTTTTATCTTTACCTGTTGGGTCGCCTATTTTTGTAGTGCCTGCACCAAGTAATATATAAGGGGTATGTCCAGCTTCCTGAAAGTATTTTAGCATCATAATTTGAGTTAGCCCACCTATGTGCAAGCTTTTTGCTGTGCAGTCAAATCCTATATAGCACTTTTGGTTGCCTTCAAGTAGTTTGTTGTCTAAGGCTTCTACATTAGAGCATTGATACAAAAAACCTCTTTCTTTTAATTTTCTTAAAAATGAAGATTTAGGGTTGTAGTTTTGTATAATATCTTGCATTTTATTTACCTTCTTTTTCTTTTTTAAGGCTTTCTACTATATATTTTTTTAGTGTTTTTTCAAAAACATCTAATTTATTATCAAAAAAATGAGAAGCATCAGGAATTATTTCGTACTTAATATCACGGTCTTTAGAACGCATAATTTTCTTAATAGCCTTATCGGCTTTTTTAAGGCTTATTATTTCATCTTTTTCACCATGGATAAATATACCATCAACAGTTGCAGGGTAAGCAAAGTAAATATCAAACATTGTAACAGGTGTGCCTACTGATATAAACCTACTAACTTCTAGCCTTCTCATCATAAGTTGTAATGCAATATAAGCACCAAAAGAAAAGCCAGCAACCCATATACGGTCAAAATCACGGCAGTTTTCAACAAGCCAATCTATACTGCTTGTTGAATCTATTAGCTCACCAACGCCATCGTCATAGTTGCCTTCAGATGCACCAACACCTCTAAAATTAAAACGCAGTGTAGCAAAGTCTTGCTCTTTAAATGCTTTGTGCATTGTGTAAACGACTTTACTGTGCATATTGCCATCATATTCTGGGTGAGGGTGTAAAAGTAGTGCTAAATTTTTGTTATCACCTGATTTTGAAGGAGAAAAAATACCATCAAGATAGCCACCAGAGCTTTTAATAGAAACTTTCATTAGTTTAAACTTTTTGATTTTTGTTTTACTTAAACAATTTATTTAATGTGAAATCTACCTAACTTAAGGTTAAAAAAGCTTTTTAAAGCATATAAATAGATTTTACATATAACAAGATATTGTATAGAAAACATGGCTTTTAATCAAGTGATTTTTAAATTAATATTGTAAAATCATACCAAAGCACTTGCAATTATGATTTTATTGCATTATATTAAAACAGCACAAAATAAAAGACATTTTCAAAGGAGCTATTTAAATGAAAATAGGCACTAGAGGAAGATATGCTTTAATGTCTATGGTTGAGCTTGCAAAACATGATAAGCTTTATAACATAAGTGATATTTCAAAAAGCCAGCAGATATCTTACTCTTACTTAGAACAAATTTTTAGAAAAATAAAATCTGCAAATCTTATAAAAAGCTACAGAGGTAGAAAAGGTGGCTATGTGCTTGCTTTGCCTGCTTCACAAATTAACATTGCAGATATTATGCTAGCGGTTGAAGAAAATATAGACTTTCGCCATTGCAAAGGTGCAGGTAAGCATTGCCTAGCAGCCGAAGATGGTACACATACAAGCTGCAATTCACACTGTATGTGGGATAGATTTAACGACTATATTAAAGAATTTTTAACAGGTATAACTTTGCAAGATATTGTAGATGGAAAGTACCCAACTTATGTATTACAAAGAGGCGAAAACAATGAGTAATAAAAAACCAATTTATTTAGATAACCAAGCAACAACAGAAATTGATCCAAGAGTTGCAGAACAAATGATGCCTTATATTCTTCACGAATATGGTAATCCTCATTCATCAACTCATACTTGGGGTATTAATGCAAGTGATGCTGTTGAAAAAGCAAGAAAACAAGTAGCAGATTCAATAGGTGCAGCCCCATCTGAAGTTATTTTTACATCAGGTGCAACAGAATCTAATAACCTTGCTTTAAAAGGTGTGATGGAGTTTTATTCTCAACTAGGAAAAAACCACCTTATTATATCTAACGTTGAACACAAGTGTATTTTATCTACTGCTAAATACTTAAAAGATAAAGGTTTTGAAGTAACAATTTTAGAAGTTGACAACAAAGGTTTTATAAACCCTGAAGCGGTGAAAAATGCAATAAAAGAAAACACAGCTCTTGTTTCTATTATGTGGGCAAACAATGAAATTGGTGTAGTGCAAGATATTGCAAAAATTGGTGAAATCTGCCGTGAAAAAGGCGTGTTTCTTCATACTGATGCAGCACAAGCACTTGGTAAAGTAGAAATTAATGTTAAAGAAAGTAAAGTTGACTTATTAAGTTTGTCTTCTCATAAAATTTATGGACCAAAAGGCATTGGTGCTTTATATATTGGTAAAAAGCCAAGAGTTAAAGTAATACCACAAATGCACGGTGGTGGGCAAGAAAGAGGAATGAGGTCAGGAACTTTAGCACCATTTTTGTGTACAGGGTTTGGGAAAGCAGCAGAGCTTGCACAAAATGAGCGTGAAAAAGATTACAAACATGCTAAAGAGTTAAGGGATTATTTTTATAATAAAGTTGATAGTGCTTTGCCAAAAATATTTGTAAATGGTGATATGGAAAAAAGATTACCTGGCAATATAAACATAAGCTTTGCAGGGGTAGAAGGCGAAGGTATTATGCTTGGCTTATTAGATAAAATTGCAGTTTCTTCAGGCTCTGCTTGTACTTCAGACTCGCTTGAAGGCTCTTATGTTGTTAAAGCACTAGGTGTAACAGAAGATTTAGCACATACTTCAATTAGGTTTGGTTTTGGTCGTTTTTCGGTTAAAGAAGATGCAGACAAGGCAGCAGATGCTTTAATAGACATTATTTCTAAGCTAAGAGAAATGAGTCCAATTTGGGATATGCTAGAAGAAGGAATAGACCTTGATAAAGTTGAGTGGAATGAACATTAAAAACATTTAATAAGTTAAAAGACAGCGGGAGTATAAAGTTATGAGTATAGCAAAATATAGTGATAAGGTAATAGATCACTACACAAACCCAAGGAATGTAGGGTCTTTAGACAAAAAAGCTAAAAATACAGGAACATCTTTAATAGGGGCACCTGCCTGTGGTGATGTTATGCAGCTGCAAATTCAGGTAAACGATAGCGGTGTTATTGAAGATGCAAAGTTTAAAACATTTGGTTGTGGTTCTGCTATTGCTTCAAGCTCTGTTGCTACAGAGTGGATTAAGGGCAAAAGCATTGATGAAGCTTTAGAGATTAAAAATTCAGATATTTCTGATGAGCTTGAACTACCGCCTGTGAAAATACACTGCTCTATTTTAGCAGAAAGTGCTATAAAAGCAGCAATTGAAGATTATAAATCTAAACAAGGTGAATAAAGAGAGGTTTTTTTTGCAACTTGTTGAGTTAACAGAATCTGCTATTTTAAAGCTAGAGTCTTTATTAGATAGCAAAAAAGATGCAGTTGGTATAAGAATAGCTATTACAACTAAAGGTTGTTCGGGGCTTTCTTGGCAACTTGATTTTTGCTTTGAAGATAATGGTTTTGATGAGAAGTTAAAAGTTAATGACAAACTAACAGTTTTTGTAGACCCAAAAGCTGTTTTATTTGTCATTGGCACAACAATAGATTACTCTGTTACAGATATAGAAGAAGGTTTTGTATTTAAAAACCCCAATGAACAAGGAAGGTGCGGGTGCGGAGATTCTTTTTATGTTTAGCTTTTTATTTTCTTAATTCTTATGTAAAATTATTGTAAATTATTTTACATATCTTTTACTTTATAATAAAAATAAAAAACTTAGGTGTTTGGTACTTAAATGTTTACTTGTGCAAAATGTTCTAAAAACTTACACTTTATAGATGCACAATCTTATGTGTGTAATTTTTGTAATTTTTTAAATGAACCAAATGTTGATTTAAATCATTTTATAGTTTTTGGTTTAGACCTTTCTTTTGATATTGATCTAAACTACTTAGAAAATAAATACTTGCACCTTGTTACCGTGCTACACCCAGACAACCAAGCAGAAAGCGAAAGAGAAAAAGCACAGCTACACTCTGCAATACTTAATAATGCATACAATAACCTAAAACAACCAGATACAAGAGCAGAGGTTTTGTTTAAAAGCCTTTTTAATGAAGATATTGTTTCTGAAGTTGTGTTTTCAAGATCAAAAAGTAATGAATATTTTTTACAAGCTTTTGAAAAACTTGATAGTGTGCAAAATTCTAGAGAGCTAAACAATATAAGAGCAGAAATAGATAAGCGTTTAGAAGATATAATCTATAATTTAAGCGTTTCTTTTAAGTCTAAAGACAAAAAGCGTATTAAAGAGTACTACTCTTACTTAAAATACACAAATAGGCTTATAAATATCGCAAATGTTAAAGAAAAGGAACTAAATGACCTTAGTTAACTTTGGCAATTCTTTGGGTATTAAAGCTAAAGAAGAACAAGAAGACGATATTGCAATAGGTATTGACCTAGGCACAACAAACTCTTTAGTGTCTTATTACAAAAAAGATGGCACAAAAGGATTTATAGATTTTGACGGTTCTTTTCTTTTACCTTCTGTTGTTTATTATGGCAAAGAAGATGTAAAAGTTGGCAAAAAAGCACTAAAAGAAGAAAATACTGTAAATAAAGTAAGCTCTAGTAAAAGAATTTTAGGCAAAAGCCTAGAGGAAGCTAAAAAAACTCTCCCTTTTTTAAGTTATAATAATGAAGAAGATAACAAAGTAAGTTTTAATGTAAACGGTCGTAATATTACCGCTTTAAATGTAGCAAGTGATATTCTAACGCACCTAAAAAAACAATCACAAGAGCAACTTAAAAGCGATATAAACAAAGCTGTTATAACAGTTCCTGCTTATTTTGATGACAATGCAAGAAACCTAACCAAGCAAGCAGCAGAGCTTGCAGGATTTAAGGTTTTAAGGCTTATAAACGAGCCAACAGCAGCAGCTTTAGCCTATGGGTTAGATGAAAACATGAAAGGCTCTTATATTGTTTATGACTTTGGTGGTGGAACATTTGATTGCACCATTTTAAGTATGCAAAAAGGTATATTTAAGGTTTTAGCAACAGCTGGTGATGTTACTTTAGGCGGTGATGATATAGACAATGCTTTAATAGATTTTTTACTAAAAAATAAAATAAATAAACATATAGACTTAAATAGTGATTTACATAGCTATTTAAGTACTTTTGCAAAAGATATAAAGCAAAGAATTTATAAAGAGCAAAAAATAGATGTAAAACTTTCACTAGAAGGTGAAGATTTTGCTTTTAGTGTAAGCTTGCAAGAGTTTGAAGAAGTAATTAAACCAATAATTAACAAAACATTTAAGATAGTAAATAATGCTTTACTAGATTCAAAATTAAGTAAAAAAGATTTAAGTGGTTTGGTTCTAGTAGGTGGCTCTAGCAAAATTGATATGGTTAAGCAAATTGTTAAAGAAAACTACTGTGAAAATATTTTTGATAACCTAAACCCACAAGAGTGTGTAGCTCTAGGTGCAGGCGAACAATGTGCAAGTCTTTTAAAGCTTAAAAAGGGTAATTTATTACTAGATGTTGTTCCTTTATCTTTAGGGGTTGAGCTTGCAGGTGGTGTGGTTGAAAAAATAATACCTAGAAATAGCTCTACACCTATTAAAAAAGCACAGGTTTTTACAACATACAAAGATGGACAAACAAAGCTTAAAATTCATGTTTTGCAAGGTGAAAGGGAGTTTGCCAAAGATTGTAGGTCTTTAGCACAATTTACTTTAAGTGGTATACCTAAAATGGTTGCTTCTATGGCTCGCATTGAGGTTGCTTTTCAAGTAGATGCAGATGGAATACTAACAGTAAGTGCAAAAGAGCAAAGCACTGGTGTTAGCCAAGAAATTGAAGTAAAGCCAACTTGGGGCATTAGCCTTGACCAAATGAAGCAAATGGTTTTTGATAGCCTTTCAAATGGTGCAAAAGATATGCAAGAAAGACTTTTAGCACTTGCTAAAGTTGAAGCAAGAAGGGTTTTAGATGCAACCTATAGTGCTTTGCAAAAAGATAGCCACTTAATTAAAGAAAGTGATGTTAAAGATATTGTAAAAGCATGTAATGAGCTTGAAAACCTTGTAAAAAAACAAAACAGAGAAGACATTGAGCTTGGTCTAGAAAGGCTTAAAAAAGCAACAGACAAGCTTGCAGAAAAAAGAATGAACAGTGCAATTCATGATGCAATTGCAGGTAAAAAAGTTGATGATATAGCAAAAATAAACTAAAAACAGTTTAAAAATTTTCTATATTCTAATTATCTACTATAATTATAAGGCAAAATAAACTAACATTAAATAGGAGAATAAAAATATGCCTAAGATTACTTTTATACTACCAAACGAAGAAAGAGTAGAGCTAGAAGTTGAAGAAGGAACAACAATTTTGGAAGCTGCACACTCTAATAAAATACCTTTAGAAGGTGCTTGTGAAGGTTCTTTAGCATGTTCTACTTGCCATGTTATTGTAGAGCCTGAATTTTTTGAAAAGCTTGAAGAAGCATCAGAAGATGAAGAAGATATGTTAGATATGGCTTTTGGTTTAACAGCAACTTCAAGGCTTGGTTGTCAAATTGCTATTACTAGTAAGTTAGATGGTATTGTTGTAAGAGTTCCTTCTGCATCACGCAACAACTAATTAAAAAAGGTTTTTTACATGCTAGATATTGGACATGATATAGATTTTAATATTCCTAAAGGGTCAAAAGTAGCTGTTGCAATGTCAGGCGGTGTAGACAGTAGCACAGTTGCTGCTTTGTTAAAAAATGCAGGCTATGAAGTTGAAGGTATAACCTTAAAGCTTTATGAAACTGCCAAAGACAAAGGTTTAGCATGTAAAGATGCAACAGTTGAACCTGATGTTAAAAGTGTTGCACAAACACTTGGCATTAAGTACAACATGGTTGATTTTAGTGAAAAGTTTATGCAAAACATAATCTCTACATTTGCAGATGATTATTCAGCAGGTAGAACCCCAAACCCTTGTATTAGATGCAATAGAGAAATTAAGTTTGATGCAATGTTGCAAGAGGCTTTTAACATAGGGGCTGATTACCTTGTGACAGGGCATTATATTACTTGGAAAGACGATAAAGACCTAGGTGGCTCTATATTAAAAGGTGATGTTGATATTAGAGACCAAAGTTATTTTTTAGCATGCGTTAAAAAACAAAGTTTAAAACACATTCGCTTTCCTTTAGCGCATTTAACCAAAAACCAAGTAAGAGAAATAGCAAGAAAGTTTAATCTTTCAGTTGCTGATAAACCATCAAGCAACGACCTTTGCTTTGTTGCAGATGGTAAATATTCTGAAACTGTAAAGCTTTTAAGCCCAAGCTCTTTTAAAGAAGGCAATATTGTAAACAAAAAAGGTGATGTTTTAGGCAAGCACAAAGGCATTGTAAACTTTACTGTTGGGCAAAGAAGAGGCATAGGCATAGAAGATAGCAATGATATTTTATATGTTATTGCAATTAATGCAGAAAAATCAGAAGTTGTTGTAGGCACAAAAGATGAGCTTGAAAAACAAGAGCTTACATTAACAGAATTTAACTGGCTTGGCAAGGAAAGTGACTATAAAGTTGGCAATACTTTAAAGCTTCAGGCTAAAGTTCGTGCAAAACAAACCCTTGCAGATGCTACAATTACTTTTTTAGAAGATGACAAGGCACATGTTGTTTTTGAAGGAGGTGTATTTTCTCCTGCACCTGGGCAACTTTGTGCAATATACCAAAACAACCGTCTTTTAGGCGGAGGTTTCATAAGCTAACTATACCTTTAATTGATTAGCTTATATTAATTATATAATAAGTAAAAAGGAGCGTTTAACAATGATTAATTTTTTACTAGCTTTCATAGCTTTGTTGCTACCTGTTGTAGTGCATGCTAATGAAGCTAAGGGCCAACACCAAGACATTGGTGTTGTTTCAAAAAAGCTTTCTAATCCATTATCAGATCTTTGGTATTTTGCAACAGAAAACCACTATATGGGCTTTGAAAATAAGCAAACAGGTGAGACTGTAAAAGGTGATTTTTTCATGTTTCAACCTGTTTTACCAACCAAAATTGGTAAAGATGACCAATTTGTTTTGGTTAACAGACCAACTTTAGGTTTTTTAACAGTAGATGAAAAAGCAATAGGCAGGGTAGGACCTTATGAAGATGGAAGATACAACACAGAGCTAACAGATTTTCGTTGGCTTACTATGCTTGGACCCAATAAATCAGAAGGTTTTATTTATGGAGCAGGGCCAATGGTTGCAGCACCTTTCCATAATGATTTAGTGTATACATCAGAAAATTGGCAAGCTGGTTTTGGTCTTATTTCACTTTATATAAAAAAAGGTCTTGTAGCAGGTTTTATTTATACCCAAACTTTTGATTTAGTAGATAGTGCAACGGATAACCAGGCACAGCTACAATATATGCTTTCTTATGATTTTAACCCAAGATTTCAAGTTTATATGTCTCCTATTGTAGATATAAACTATGATGCAAGAGGCGGGCAAAAACTTGACCTTCCTGTTGGTATTGGTGTTAAAACAACATTTTTTGCGTTTGGAATACCTATGAGGTTGGGTATTGCTTACGAGCATTATGTAATGAACCAAGATAAACCATTACAAAGAGACAACACTATTAAAATATTATGGACCACTGTAACACCTAATTTAAGTGATTTATTGTAGTATATTTTACTTTAAAGATTACTTTATTTAAGCAGGCAAAGTTTTTATAAAAATATTTTGCCTGTTTTTTTGTACTTAAAAAAACAACCAATTAATAAGTCTTATTACTGTTCCTGTTGTATTTTCTTATTTAACACTTGGTATATAAATGTAGGTAGTATTTTAAGGTTTGCAAGCTTATGTGCTAAAACAATAGTGTTTTTATGATTTCATCAATATCGCTTGCAATTGTTTTTTTTGCAATAGCAACAGCTGTGTTTTTTTAGATATGTTCCTAGTAATACACTTTCGCCTATGGTTTCTTCAAATATGCTGCAACTAATAGTGATTACGCTGCTTATTGACATTGTTGTTTTAAAAATAGAAAAAGAACACGCAGGAGCTGTTAAAGGTTTTTTAAACATTTAGAAAGACTTTTAATGGGCTTAATGATATTATAATGAAAGTTGCACCTTTAGGTGTTTCTAACGATATTTCTAGTTTTGCTCTTCCTTTAGGTGCAACTATAAGCATGAACGGTACTGCAATAATGCAAGGTATAGCAACCGTGTTTTAGTTAATGTATACGGTTGATATGTCAATTATAGATTATGCATCCATTGTTTCTTTAGCTGTTTTAGTATCAATTGGTACAGCTGGCGTTCCTTCAGTTGGGTTAACCATGATATTAATGCAAAGCATATTCCTGTTGATGGTATTGCACTTATTTTAGATGTTGATAGATTGTTTGATATGCTAAGAACATCGGTTAATGTAACAGGTAACTCTCTTGTTGCTACTGTTTTAGCAAAAAAAGAAATAAATTAGTTTTAGAGAAATTTAATAGTTAGTGATTTATAATAAGTTTTACCGATTGTTACAATGCTTTGTGAAAAAGCAGTTAAGTAGGTTGCTAACCTCTTGCTAATATTGTAAAATCGGCTTACTTTTATTTTGTATCTAAATTGAATTTATGTTGTTAGTGGGAATAATGAAAAAGTATTTAAGTTTATCTGTTTATTCGTTAATTTTTGTTTTATTTAGTTTTTTCCTTCATGGTTTTGGAAGTGAAGAAGATTTTGACAAGTGGCTTGTTGACTACGAAAAAGAGCTTGTTTTAAAATACAGAAAACTAGACCGTTCTTTTGTTTCAGATGTTTTTAAAGATATTAAATTCAAAGAATCTATTATTAATTTAGACAGAAATCAATCAGAGTTTAAGCTAACAGCAGACCAATACCTAAAAAACCTTATAAATAAATATAGGGTAACAAAAGGTAGACTAAACTTAATCAAATATGAAAGAGTTTTAGACGAAGTAGAAAATAAATACAAAGTTCCTAAAGAATTAATGATTTCTTTTTGGGGAATGGAAACATCTTACGGGCGAATTACAGGGAGAGTAAACCCTGTTGGTTCTTTCTTAAACCTTATTTATGAAGGTAGAAGAAAAGAATTTTTTGAAAAAGAACTAGTTGCATTGCTTGAGTTAATGGAAGATGGTCATATTGATGCAAAGACTGTTAAGTCTTCATGGGCTGGCGCTTTAGGCAACCCGCAATTTATGCCTAGTAACTATTTAGCTTATGGTGTTAGTGCAGATGGCGATAAAAAAATAGACCTTTGGGATTCTTACCCAGATACATTCCACAGCATGGGTAATTTTATTAAAACATTAGGTTGGCAGTATGGCGAAACTTGGGGAACTCAAGTAGTGCTTTCTAAAAAGATTCCTGATGATAAAATCGGCTTAGAGACAAGAGAAAAAATATCATATTGGGAAGAAAACGGCGTTAAACCAAAGTATTATAGAAAAGATGGTTTTGTTAATGCGTCTGAAAAAGCATCTTTAATTAAAATTGAAAAAGAAAATAACAAAGAAGATGTTTATTTTTTAGTATATGACAACTTTTTAGTTATAAGAAAATGGAACAGGTCTACATTATATGCACTTGCAGTGGGTATACTGAACGATGAGTTCTTAAAAAAGAAAACGTACAGTGGTTATAAATAAAAATAAACAATAATAGTTACTTTTGTTAACTGTTTTTTTACCAAAAATAATACATACTCTAGCAAGCGTATATATTTGATGTATTAATTTGTAGTAATTACCGAGATAGCGAGACCGTAATGAAATATAATTTTAAATCAGTTGCAACACCTTTATTATTTGTAGCGATTTCTTCTTCTGTAACACTGTTGGCAGCACCTGCAAAACCAGTTGTAAAAGCCGACAATTCTAGTGTAAATGTTTCACCTAACCCAAGTTTTAAAGTTGGGAACCCATACGAAGTTTTGGGTGTTAAATACGAACCTAAAGAAGATTATGAATATGATGCAGTTGGTATTGCATCTTGGTATGGTAAAGATTTCCATGGTAATTTAACTTCAAATGGTGAAGTTTTTGATATGGCAGAGCTAACAGCTGCTCACCCTACATTGCCTTTACCTAGTTTTGTAGAAGTTACCAATCTAGAAAACGGCAAAAAGCTTGTTTTAAGAGTAAATGACAGAGGTCCTTTTGTAAGCGGTAGACTTATTGATGTTTCTAAGCGTGCAGCAGAGTTGCTTGGCTTCCAAGATCAAGGAACAACTAAAGCAAGAGTTAGAATAATTCCTGACATTAGTAAAGAAGTTGCACAAAAACTAATGGAAGACCAATTAAAAGAATATGCAAAAAGCGATATTGAAACAAAAGAAGAGCCAAAAGTAGCTATAGAAACTCCTGCAAATGTTGCAAGTGAAGGTGTCTTAGAAGAAGCTATTTCTAATATTAAAGTTTCAAGTGAGCCAGTAGATGGCACAGCAGTAAACAGCGAACCTGCTGTTAATACTTTAGTAGACATTGATTCTATGGCTACTGATGGAAGAGTTGACAAGCTAATTTCAGTAAGAGAAAGCCAACAAGTTCCTGTTGGAATATTAGAGCCTAATGCTTTTGTATCTTCTTCTGTTCCTAAAGGTGTTTTTGTTCAAGTAGGTGCTTTTAGTAGTTCGGGTAAAATACCAAACATCGTTTCTAGTTTAGATGATGTAGGTGTTATTACTATTCAAAAATTAGATTTTGCTAATTCATCTCTTGTAAGGGTAAGAGTAGGTCCTTTTGTAAGTGTTGAAGATGCTAACAAAGCTAAAAGACATATTGTTGGCTTAGGTTATGATTCAGCAAGAGTTGTTATTGAACAATAATTAAAGGTATGTATGATTAGAGCAAATAGTTTTTTAATTTTATTATCTTTTTTTCTTATAGGGGTGTCTTTCTTTTGGCACCCTTCTTTTTTTTCTTTGCCTGCTTTTCAGGTTTTTATTTTTATATTAGTTTTAGATATTTTATGGGTTAGCCAAGCAATGCCAATGGGTATTGTTGCTTTGTTGCCTTTGTTGTTTTTTCCTTTTATTGGTTTATTTTCGTTAAACGATGTTATAGCAAACTATTTTAGTAAAATAAGTATTGTCATACTTTCAAGTTCTGCAATAGGGCTTGCATTTGCAAAATACAATCTTCATAAAGCAACTGTTTTTTATTTTTTTTCTCGTTTTGGTTCTTCTGTAAATGGTTTTGTGTATTCTTTTACTTTAGCAAGTTGTTTTTTAAGCATGTTTATAAGTAATACAATTACAGGGGTTATAATGTTGCCTTTGTCTTATGTTATTGTTAATGCTGCTTATGGTAAAGAACCTTATTTTAATTTAATAAAAAATAGAACCATTTTAGCTGTTTGCTTTGCTTCAAGTATTGGAGGTATCGGCACTGTTTTTGGCTCACCTGTTAATTTTTTAGGCTTAGCACTACTTGAGCAATATTTTGATTTAAGTATTGATTTTACTACATGGTCTTTATTTGCAATGCCTGTTGTTTTTGCTCTTACAATTGTTTTGCTTTTTAGCTTAAGGATAAGCAAAAAAAAGCTTTTGCAATATAATATTAAAGAAATAAACAATCAAGGTATTTATAAAAATCTTAATTTTGATTTTAAAACAAGGGAAAAACTTGTTGTTTTTATAACAATTATTTCACTTTCATTGGCATTTTTTTCATCTTATATATCAAGCATTGTAAACTTTAAGGTAGATTATTTTTATATACTTTTAATTGCAAAAATACTGCTTTTTACAATACCTTTAAACAAACCACTACTTTTGTGGAATGAAGATGCTAAAAACTTCCCTTGGCAGGTTATTTTAGTAATGGGGGCTTCTTTTTCTTTTGCAGGGGCTATTAAGGTTTCGGGCTTGCAAGATATTATAACAAGCTATCTTAATGTTTTTGTAGGTCAGTTTAGTATTGTATTAATACTTATAGCTATTTTGGCTTTATTGCTATTATTTACTGAAATTAGCAGTGCATCAGGTGCTTTAATTGTGTTTTTTCCTATTGTTGCTTTAATACCTGATATTAATACAATAATTAAGCCTCAATATTTAACAATTCTTTTAGTTATGGCATCAAGCTTAGCTTTTATGTTGCCTATTTCTACAATACCTAATTTACTTGCTTCATCTTCTTACATTAAGCCAAAGTATTTATTAAGATATGGTTTTGTGTTAAACATAGCTTCTTTTTTGGTTTTAGCGCTTATGGCTTTATTTTTTGTAGCAATTAATTAAAAAAAAGACCCATAAAAACGAGTCTTGTGTTTTTTAAAAATCGTTAAATGCAAGAGGTAAAAAGTCTTTAAAAGCAACTTCTTTATATTTGCCTTCACTGTTTACAAGCACTACCATTGTATCTTCATTTGCAAATTCACAAATCACTTGCAAGCAAGCACCACAAGGGGTTGTAAAGTCTTTATCTGCCGAAACTACAACTTTTTTAAGGTATTTGGCACCATCGCTAACTGCAGTTGTAATTGCATTTCTTTCAGCACAAATTGTTAAACCATATGATATATTTTCTATGTTGCTTCCTGTAAAAACTTTGTCTCTATCGTCTAATAAAGCACAACCAACCTTAAAATTAGAATATTTTGCATAGGCGGTTTCTTTTGTTTTTAAGGCAAGGTTAACAAGGTCTTGTGTTTTCATGTTTTTAGCTCTCCTAAAATTTTATTTTTAGATGTATACATGATAGCATTATTGTTATAAGTAGTTTTAAAAAAAATATGTACACACCGATTTTTTTAGCTTATATTATATAGAGTTTAACCCAAGATAGGAAAAATGGAATATTTATACGCAGTATTGTTAGGGTATTTTTTAGGTTCTGTGCCTTATGGTCTTGTACTTGTTAAAACTTTGAAAGGGGTTGACTTAAGGCAAGTAGGCTCTAAAAACATAGGTGCAACAAATGTTTACAGGTCAGGTTTTAAAAAAATCGCAGTTATTACACTTTTATTGGATTTATTAAAAGGTTTAATAGCAGCACTTTTAGCAAAGCATTTTTTAGGGCATAATTTTGCATATGTTGCTGGTGTTTTTGCTGTTTTAGGGCATATTTTTCCTGTTTGGCTTGGTTTTAAAGGTGGTAAAGGTGTTGCAACATCAATAGGCACAATGTTTATTTTCGGCTATGAAATTGCACTAATATTTTTAGTAACTTGGGTTGTTGTTTTTAAGTTTACTAGATATTCTTCTTTAGCTGCTTTAACATCTTTTGTAGCAATTTCAATTGCTAGTTTTTTTATTGTAGAAGATTTAATTACTATTTTAGCTATTAATACTATAAGTTTAGTATCAATAACAATGCATAAAAGCAACATTATAAGGCTTATAAATAAAGAGGAAGGTCGCTTTGATAAAAGGTCTTGATAATGAGATTTTAAACACATTAAGGCTTATAAGAACACCACGCATAGGCAACATAACTTTTTTTAAGCTTATAAATAAGTTTAAAACAGCCACAAATGCAGTAGAAAACATACCAAAAATGCTAGAAGATGCTAGCTATAAAAACACTAAACCTTTTACACTATGCAGTAAAGAAGATGCACTAAAAGAAATAGAGCAATGTTATAAAGACAATGTGCATATTATTCCTTATTTTAGTGAAAACTACCCATCTTTACTTACAAAAATTGAAGATAAACCACCAATTATTTTTGCAAAAGGTAATGTTAACTTACTTAAGAAAAAATCAATATCTATTGTAGGCTCTCGTAATAGTTCGGTTAATGGTAAACAAATAGCTGAAAACTTTGCTTATCATTTATCAAGCAATGGGTTTAATATTGTTTCAGGTCTTGCAAAAGGAATTGACTCTTTTGCACATACTGCAGCGGTTGAAAAAGGCACAAGTGCAGTGCTTGGTTGTGGTGTGAATGTTGTTTACCCTAAAGAAAACCAAAAACTTTTTGATGAAATAGTAGAAAAAGGTGTAGTAATATCAGAGTTTAAATGCAATACTAAGCCACAAGCTTCGTTTTTTCCTATGAGAAACCGTATTATTACAGGTATGTCTCGGGGGGTTTTGGTTGTAGAATCATCTGCAAAATCAGGTGCTTTTATAACAGCAAACCTTGCAGAAAAACAAAAAAGAGCTGTTATGGCACTTCCTTGCTCGCCTTTTAACAAGCAAAGCAATGGTAATAATATTTTAATACAAAAAGGTGCAAGCCTTGTGCAAAGCTACCAAGATGTTTTAGATATTGTTAACAAACTAGAGCTTAATGAAGATGGTAACGAAATAGCTAAGCCAATTGCTTTTGCAATGCAGGAAGATAGAAAAATAAGCAACAAAGATAGAGAAAAAATACAAAACATACTTTCTTATGACCCTTTAGAGGTTGATTTAATAGTAAGAGAAAGCGGTTTAGATTACCAAAGTGTTTCTACAATTTTGCTAGAAATGGAATTATGTGGTATTGTAACCCGTTACTTGGGTAACAAGGTAAGCTTGTTAGTGCAAGAAGAGAAAGAAAAAGTATTATAATAGGAAGCAAGATGAAGTTAGTAATAGTTGAATCACCTGCTAAGTCAAAAACTATTAACAAGTACCTTGGTAAAGATTACAAGGTGATTGCAAGTTATGGGCATATTAGAAAGCTTGTTTCTAAAAGTGGCTCTATTGATGTTGAAAATAAGTTTGCAATGAAGTGGGAGCTTACTCCACAGGGGAAAAAACACACCAAACCAATAGTTGAGTGGGTTAAAAAATGTGATGAATTAATACTTGCAACCGACCCTGATAGGGAAGGAGAGGCTATTTCTTGGCATATTATTAATTATTTAAAAGATAAAAAATTACTTGCTAAAAAACCTGTTAAAAGGGTTACTTTTACTTCTATTACTAAAGATAGCGTTCTTAAAGCTTTTGAAAACCCAAGAGATTTAAACGATAACCTTGTAAATGCATATTTAGGCAGAACAGCACTTGATTATTTAGTTGGTTATGGAATATCACCAGTTTTATGGAGAAAGCTTCCAGGTGCGCGCTCGGCTGGTAGGGTGCAATCAGTTGCATTAAAGCTTATAACAGAGCGTGAAAAAGAAATTAAAAGCTTTGTAAATCAAGAGTATTGGCAAGTTGTAGGTGCTTTTGAAACAGCAAAAAAAGAAGAAATATTATCAGACCTAACAATATTTAATGGCAATAAACTACAAAAGCTTGATATTGAAAACGAAAAACAATGCAACGATATTTTAAGCAAGATTAAAAAACAATCGTTTAAAGTTAAAGATATTGTTAAAAAAGTAAGCTCAAGAAAACCTTACCCTCCTTATATAACCTCAACTTTGCAACAAGATGCAGCAAGAAAGCTATCTTTTAGCACAAGGCAAACAATGCAAGTTGCACAAAAGCTTTATGAGGGGATATCACTAGGGAAAGAAACCGTTGGTTTAATAACTTATATGAGAACAGATGGAACAGACCTTGAAGGTAGCTTTTTGCACTCTTTAAGAGATTATATAGGTAAAAAATACACCAAAGAATATTTAACTGATAAGCCTGTTTTATACAAAAGAAAAACAAAAAATGCACAAGAGGCACACGAAGCAATACGACCAACCTCTATGGAAAACAGCCCTGAAAAGGTAAAAAACTACCTAACATCAGAGCAACTAAAATTATATACATTAATTTGGAATAGAACACTTGCTTGCCAAATGAGTGCAATAAAATATAACTTAGTTGGGTTACATATTGCAAATGATGATTCTAAAATAGAATTTTATAAAAGTGGTTCTACAATTGCTTTTAAAGGCTTTAGTATTTTATATGGTCAAGATAACCTTGTTGAAAATATATTACCAGAGCTTGAAATTGGGCAAGAGTTAAAATCAGTTGACTTTGAGGGAACAAAGCACTTTACTCAAGCCCCACCTAGATACAACGAAGCAAGTTTGATTAAAAAACTAGAAGAACTAGGAATAGGAAGACCATCAACCTATGCTCCTATTATTGCTGTATTGCAAGCAAGGGAGTATGTAAAGCTGACCAATAAACAGCTTGTGCCAGAAGATAGAGGGATTTTGTTATCTGAATTTTTAATGGCATTTTTTACAAAATATGTAGAATATACTTTTACCTCTGATATGGAGGATAGGCTTGATAGTGTATCAAACGGGCAAGCAAGCCAAATTGAAATGCTTAAAGACTTTTGGACTGAATTTAATGAAAATGTTGAAACTGCAAAAGAACTAAGTCCTTTAGCTGTTGCAGATAGGCTTACAGAGTGTTTATCTGACCTTTTAATAGGAGAAGATAGAAATTGCCCAACTTGTAAAGATGGTAACCTTGTAATTAAAACAAGTAAGTTTGGTGGTTTTATTGGTTGCTCTAATTACCCTGATTGTAATTATGTTTCTAGCTTTAACACAAATAGTGATGAGCAAGGGGAAGATAGCCTTTCTATAAACGATAGTTTAGACGATAATATAAAGGTAAAAAAAGGACCTTATGGATACTATATAGAAGGTATGCACGAAGGTAAAATGAAGAAGGTTTCAATTCCAGATGGTATTGAGGTTGGCTCTTTAGATGCTTCTAAAGTTTATTTTTTATTAAAGCTACCTTACCATGTTACAGATTATGAAGGTAAAGATGTTTCACTTTCAATTGGTCGCTTTGGTCCTTACTTAAAACACGGTAGTGATTTTGTATCATACAAGCAAGATATTTTTACAGTAAATAAAGAAAGTGCAATAGAAGCAATAGAGCAAAACCGTATTAAAAAAGAAGGCATTAAGCTAGGTAAGTATAAAAGAAAAGATGTTGCTATAAAGTTTGGTCGCTTTGGTGCTTATATTCCTTTTGATGGTGTTAATATTAGAGTTGTAAAAGAATATGACCCTTTTAAAATAACCCTTGAAGAAGCTATTGCCTTGATTGATAAAAAGATTAAGAAAACTTAAAAAACAAAAGAAAGGCACTTATGAGTGAGCTAGAAAACAAAAACCTGCCTGAAAGTAAAGCTATTTTAGACTTTATTAAAAGCAATAAAAATCAGGCAACTTTAAGTGCTATTTTAAGTAATTTTAAGATTGAGTTAAGCCAAAAGCACCATGTAAGAAGAAAGCTTAAAAAACTAGTAAAAGACAAAAGTATATTTAAAATCGGTAAAATTTACCAAATTAATGACCTTGAGTTTAACAGCACAAAATCTTTGCCTAAAAACCTTAAAGTAAAGGTGCTTTTAAACAAACAAGGTAAGCCTTATTGCCAAATAACTACCAAAAAAGCTAGTAAGGTTTTTAAAGATGCTGAAATAGTGCTTGAAAACTACTCTAAAGACTATTTAAACAAAGACCTTGTAGTAAGAATTGTTAAAGTTGAAGGTAGTAAAATAATAGTTAATGCACCAACTTTAAAAAAACTAGTGCAAAATCAAAGCCCTTTAGAAGAATACAAGCTAAATAAAAAAGCAATTGAAGATATAACAGTTGATGATATTAACAACAAAAATGTTATAACAGGTAGGGTAACAAGCCTTGAAGGTGAAAATAAAGCCCTTGTTAAAAGCATAACTTTTGGGGTTAGAAAAAGCTTTACTGTTTATTCTGTGCCAGAGTATGTAAAAGAAGGCGATATTGTAAAGTTTACCAACCCTTTAAGTGAAGATAGTATCTTACATGAAAATAGCCAAGCTGATTTTATACAACTTGTGCATAAAGAAAATGATTTACTATCTTTAAGCCTTTTAAGCTTAAAAGAGCTTCACATACCTATTGAGTTCCCTGAAGATGTTTTAAAAGAAACAACTTTAATAAAAGAACATGATGCAACACAAAATCGTGAAGATTTAACAAATATCCCTCTTGTAACAATAGATGGTGATGATTCAAAAGACTTTGACGATGCTGTATATTGCAAGCCTTATGAAGATAAAAACCACAAAAATTGCTTTCATATTATTGTAGCAATTGCAGACGTTGCACACTATGTAAAGAAAAATTCAGCACTAGATAAAGAAGCACTATTAAGAGCAAACTCAGTTTATTTGCCTAATATGGTTGTGCCTATGCTTCCTCCTTTGCTTTCTAACAACCTATGTTCTTTGGTTCCTAATAAGGAAAGAAAAGCCATTGCTTTACATATTTATATAAACGGCAAAGGTGATATTTTAAAATACAACTTTACAAATGCTTTAATAAGGTCTCATGCTCGTTTAACCTATAAAAAGGTACAATCTTTTATAGAAGAAGGTAATAGGGAAGGCATAGATGAAAATATTCAAGAGCTTATAGCGAATTTGCATGAGTGTTTTAAGGTTTTGCACAAAAGTAGTATTTTGCGTGGGGCTTTAAAAATTGACCTACCAGAAACTAAAATATTAATGGATGAAAATGAGAATATAACCCAAATACAAAGGGTTTATTCTAAAACCAGCAATAAAATTATTGAAGAATTTATGGTTTTGGCAAATGTTTGTGCTGCTTTGTTTATTCAAGAAAATGGTTTTACTGATAATGCTGTGTTTCGTATTCATGCAAAGCCTGATTTTGCTAAGATAATTCAATTAAAAGAGACTTTAAAGCACTTTAAATATAAACTAGATACTAAAAATAAGATTAATGGTAGTTTTTTTAATAAAATTATTGATGATTTTAAGCATAATGAAAACAAAGATTTGGTTTATAAGTCAATTTTACAAACACAATCGCAAGCTAAATACTCAAACGAAAACATAGGTCATTTTGGGCTAGCGTTAAAAGACTATGCACACTTTACTTCTCCTATTAGAAGATATTCAGATCTTATTGTTCACCGAATTATTAAAGATATTTTAGCCAAAAAAGATTTTGCCAAAAACAAAGATATTGTTGATATTGCTAAAGATATTTCTGCAAAAGAGCGTAGGGCTGCAAGTGCAGAATACAACAGCATAGATAGAATAATAGCAAAGCATTTTGAAAAAGAAGTAAAAGAAAATAAAATCTACACTGCAAAAATAACATCGGTTACAAAGTCAGGTATTTTTGTGCTTTTAGATAATTATTTTGTTAAAGGTTTAGTGCCAATGAGGTTTTTAAACCATGATGATTTTATCTTTGACGGTAGAAGAGGGGTTTTAAAAGGCTCTCACACCAAGCAAAGGTATGAACTAGGTGATAAAATTGAAGTTAAAATAGCAGAAGTTGATGTTTTAAGAGGGTTAATTGCTTTTTACCCAGCTGTTGATTTTGTACCTTTTAGTAGGCATGCTAATAAAGGTCACTCTTTTAGAGGAAAAAGCAAAGAAGGAAGAGGAAAACAATTTAAAAAAACAAGTAAGTCAGGTAAGTTTCACAAAAAGAGAAAGTAAAGACTTTTTAGCTTTTAGTAAAACTTATGAAAAAATAGTTGGCTATTTGAGGTATTTGTATAATAATGTACAATATATTGTATACTTTTATCTAAAAAAACAAGAGATATGAATAAAACACAAAAAGTTGTTAAGCAAATAGCACAAGACTTATTTATTTATAATCAAAACGATAGAATAAAAACAGTAGATGAATACTGCATTTTAGCAGGTAGTTCGCGTGGAATTGTTCAAAGAGCCATAAAACTACTAGAGCAAGAAGGTGTTGTTTCTTTTGTTTCTAAGGGGCAAACAGGAACATTTATAGATACCATTGACTATAGTAAGCTTTTAGAATATGCAGAAATCAACCATATTTTAGGTTCTATGCCTTTGCCTTACTCAAAGCTTTATGAAGGTTTAGCAAGCTCTATAATTGCAATGTTGCACAACTATACAAGGGCATCTTTTGCTTATACAAGAGGGGCTTTAAACAGGCTTTTGCGAACAGAAGACAGAATATATGACTTTACAATAGTATCTAAACATGCAATAGATACCTACCTAAAAAGTGATAAAGAAAGTAAATTAGAAGTTGTTAAAAGTTTTGGTAAAGGCTCTTATGTACAAAAGCATATGGCTATTTATAATAAAGATTGTCTTGAAAAACAAAATATTACAATGGGTGTTGATATTATGTCGCAAGACCATAAGCTACTTGTTGCTAAACTTACTGAGCATGATAGCTTTAAAGATAAAAAAATTACATACAAAAACTTAAGCTCTTACAAAATTCTAGACTCATTGCGTTCTTCTACAATAGATGCAACAGTTTGGAGTTTTCAGCAATCTGCAATTGCAGGTATAGATGAAAATAAAATAATTCTTGAAGATATAACATACAATACAGACTTTACAGAAGCAGCCCTTGTTGTTCACAGGGATAATACTTTATTAAAAACAATACTTAAAATGGCAATTGATAGTAAAGAGGTTATTGCTTACCAGCAAAAGGTTGTTAGTGGTCAAATAATTCCTGAATATTAAGTAGGTGATAAATAAATGAACTTAGACTTAAAAGGTAAGATTTCACTTCTAAAAGATAGCAACCAAATAGATGATAAGACCTTTGAAGATGTTTTAAAAACAGTAGAAATGTTTAAAAACCAAGGGTTTAAGGTAGAAGAAAGTGCAGGGTCTATGTTTTTTATCCACCTTGCAAAAGCTTTGCAAAGAATAAAAGAAAACAAAGCAGAAACTTTAGATGTGGCAGATATTTTGCAAGAGCTTGATGAAAAAACACTAAAAACAGCAGAAAAAGAGCTAAAAAAAGTAGAGCAAGTTATAGGTTTAGAGTTTGATAAAGGAGAGAAAGAGTATGTTTTAATATACCTTTCATCTTTAGTATTAGAAAATGAAGGAGTAGCTTAATGAAAATAGCAATAGCAGGGCAGATAGAAAAAGAAAAAGTGCTAGAAATAGCAAAAAAGTATGCACATTCTAGCATTGAGTTTCAAGTAATGTCAGACCTTGAAGGAGCAATGGCACTAAAAAATAATGAGGTTGATTACTATCTAGGTGCGTGTATGACAGGCGGAGGCGGTGCTTTGGCAATGCCTATTGCACTTGTTGGTGTAGAAAGCTGTATAACGCTTGCATCACCTGGCAATACAATGAATGAAGAAGAAATAACAAAAGTATTTAATGAAGGCAAAAAAGCTTTTGGTTTTGTAGCACAGTCAAGTGATTTTATTGTTCCTATTGTTATAAGGCTGATTAATAATACATTGTAAAAAAACACAGGTCTTAACATGTTACCTTATATAGCAATAATATTAGTGGCAAGTTTTTCAAGCTTGCTTGCAAACAAAAATATAGCAGTTTTTAATGATGGTTTAAGACCGATAATTCCAGAGTTTGTAGAAGGTAGAATAAACAAAGCAAGCCTTGCTACAACATCTTTTGCAATGAGTTTTGGGTTACTTATTGGTTTTGGTATACCAATATCTATTGCAACAAAAGTATTGCTTGTGCATAGTATTTTGCTTGGTACAGATATTATAGGAACTTTTTTTCCCAATAACAATAAGGGGTCTTTAGCATCTTTTGTAACAGGTGGTGTTTTTGGTTATGCTATTTTAAAAGGGTTAGAAATAGTTGTTGATATTTTTGCCCTGCTACCGATTGATTTTTTACCTGCAATGGCTTTAATCGGTAAACCTGTAATGATTGGTTTTGCAGTATTCCCTGCTTTGGTTATTGGTGGTGTTTATGGCTCTTTTAAGGGATTTGCACTTGCAATTGCAACAGCTTTATTTTACCAGAGCTTAAAAATGTTAGGTAGTTTTGAAGTTGCATCTTATAAGGTTACTTTAGAGCCTATTGGAATGTCTTTAGCTTTTGGTATGGTTGTTATGCTTGCAATAGCAATAAGAGAAAAAAATACAGACAACCAAAACAGCAACCAACAGCTTTTGCAGATATTTTCTGAAAGAGTTAAACGCATAAAGTCAAACATTTTGCTTTTAGCAATTACAGGTGGCTTTGTTGCTGTTGCTTCTTCTCTTGTTATTATGGCAGAAGGTCCAATATCACAAGCTTTACTTAGCGATGGTAAATATAGCGAGGCTACTTTAGCATCTTTTGCAAGGGCTTTGGGCTTTATACCTCTTGTGGCTACAACAGCAATTGCAACGGGGGTTTATTCACCTTCTGGTATGAAAATAGTTTTTGTAGTTGGTCTTTTATTGATTGACCAACCAATTTTAGCATTTTTTGCAGGTGCAGTAGCAATAGCTTGCGAGGTTTTGCTATTAAACAAAATTGCAGTTGTTTTAGATAAATCACCAGGGGTAAGAAAATGTGGTGATTATATAAGAACAGCAACCAATAAAGTTTTAGAAATATCACTACTTGCAGGTGGTGCAATGGCTTGCTACCAAATTGACCCTAATATTGGTATTTTTGTTTTAGTTACTTTGTATACATTTAACAAAATAGTTAAAAAACCTCTTGTTGAAATGGTAATAGGACCTGTTGCAGCAATTTTTACGGGTATTTTAGTAAACATTCTGGCTTTACCTAGTTTGTTTTAATTTTTTTAAAAAGGTTTTGTTATGTTTAAACATATGGTTTATGCACACGAGCATATGGTTTTAGATTTACGCACAGAAGATAAACAAGATAGGTTTATAGACAATACAAGCCAAACAATAAAAGAGCTTAAAGAGTTAAAGCAAAAAGGTGTTGACTATATTGTTGATGTTACAGCAAAAGGAATGGGCAGAAACCCTTTAAAAGTGCAAGAAATATCTGAAAAAACAGGTATAAATATTTTGCAATCAACAGGGTATTATAAAGAGCCCTACTTACCAGAAGAAGCCTATATTTTTACCAAAGAACAAATAGCTGATTTTATAGAAAAAGAAATAACACAAGGCATTGATGGCACAAATATTAAAGCAAGGGTGATAGGTGAAATAGGAACAGATAAAAGAGATTTTTTAAGCGATATTGAAATTAAGCTATTTAAAGCATCTTCATATGTCGCTAAAAAGCTTAATATACCTATTGTAACCCACACAACACTTGCTACACTTGCTAAAGAGCAGGTTGAGCTATTTAAGCAAGAAAAAGTTAACCTTGAAACTGTTGTAATATCGCATATGGATTTATCTAAAGATGCTAATTATGTTATAGATATTTTAAAAACAGGGGTAAATATTGCCTTTGATACCATAGGAAAAACCAAATACAACCTTGATGAAAATAGAATAGAGCTTTTAAAAGAAGTTGAAAAACAAGGCTTTGCCAACCAAATCACAATGTCGGTTGACTTGACCTACAATAGCCATTTAAAAGATAAAGGTGGAATTGGTTATAACTATTTGTTAGATAACTTTGTAAAAAATGCATTAAAACATGGTGTTTTAGAGCAAACCTTACACAAAACACTAGTTACAAATCCTAAAAGAATTTTTAATTTGTAAAAAGGTTTAAAAAAAAGATGGAAAGTTATGTTCTTAAATCAATAACCTTAGAGCAAGCACAAGAAAAACAGTTTCAACTTGTTGATAAAATAACTAAAAATTTTAAAAATAATGAGATTTTAGAGCTTGGGCAAGTTGGAATTTTTAAAGATGGGCTACAGCCAAAACACACAAGCCTAACAGAAAACACAATAGCTGATTTTTTTAATTTTCCTCATGCAAAGCTTGTGCGTAATGCAGGCACTGGGGCAATATACTATGCTTTAAGGTATTATTTGCAAGAAAATAAAAATATTTTAGTACACAATGCACCTGTTTACCCTACAACGCTTTCTAGCTTACAAGATTTACAGGCAAATATTTTTGAGGCAGATTTTCATAACCTTGCAAGTGTTTGTAAAACCATTGAAGAAAATAATATAAAAACTGTTTTATTGCAAATAACAAGGCAAAAAATTACTGATTATTACAGTGCTAAAGACTTTATAAAACACATTAAAGAAAATTTTAAAGATATAAACATAATAACAGACGATAACTATGCAGTTATGAAAGTTGAAAAAATAGGAGTAGAGCTAGGGGCTGATGTTTCTTGTTTTTCTTTATTTAAATTGCTTGGTAAAGAAGGCATTGGCTGTATTGTTTGTAAAAAAGAACTTTATGATTTTATAAGTAAAGCTAATTATTCAGGTGGTAGTAAAGTACAAGGGCATGAGGCGTTAGAATGCCTAAGAGGGCTTGTGTATGCACCTGTTGCCCTTGCAATACAGGCAAAAGAGGTTGAAAACCTTGTAAATACTATAAACAGCACAAAAATCAAAGGCTTAAAAAAAGCTTTTGTAGCAAATGCACAGTCAAAAGTTGCAATAATAGAGCTTGAAAGCCCTATTGCTAGCAAAGTGGTTGAAAATGCTGTATTGTTTGGGGCGGTTTCTTACCCTGTTGGTGCAGAGTCAAAATATGAAATTGCCCCTATGGTTTATAATGTTTCAGGGACTTTTCAAAAAGATAACCCAAAAATGAAAGATTATTTTATAAGGGTTAACCCAATGCGGGCAAGTGCCTTTACTGTTGTAAATATTTTAAATAAAACTATGGATTATATAAGCTAAACATGTTTTTAAATAACCTTGTTAAAAGTAATAAAAGTTTTATAGATGCTACTTTTTATCTAGCTAAACAAAATTTAATTGAGCCTAATTCGTATGTTATTGATTTAGAAACAACATACAAAAATATGCAAAGCATTGTAAAAGAAGCAGAAAAACATGGTGTTAATTTATTTTTTGTGCCAAAACATATAGGATTTAACCCATTTTTAGCCCAAAAAGCAGTAGAGTTTGGCTTTAAAGGTATTATGCCAGTAGACTTTGTAGAAGCCCAAGTTATGCATAAAAATGATGTAAAAATAGCTCACTTGGGTCATTTAGTGCAATGCCCTAATAAAATGCTTGAAGGCTTTATGCAAAAAGGCGTTGGTATTATTACAGTATATTCGTTAGAAAAAGCCCAAGCAATTAACGAAACCGCTAAAAAGCTAGGTATTGTGCAAGATATAATGTTAAAACCCTTAGATGCAACAAAAGATACTATATACCCACAGCAAGAAAGCGGGGTAGAGCTTGATTTATTTGAAAATTTTGTAAAAGAAGTTAAAAAGCTAGAATATGTAAAAATAAATGGGATTACTTCTTTTCCTTGTTTTTTGTTTGATAGAGAAAATAATAGTGTTGCAGTGACAAATAACATTAAAACTATACATAAAGCAAATGCTATTTTAAAAGCACACGATGTTAATGTTAACCAAATAAACTTACCTTCAGTTGCATGTAAAAGCACTATAAACCTTGTGAAAAAACAAGGTGGCAACTATGCCGAAGTTGGCAACGGGGCAACAGGTACAACACCTTTGCATGCATTGGAAAATAACAAGCAAGAAGAAAAACAATCTTTGCTTTATTACTCTTCAGTTTCTCATAGTTTAAAAGACAAAAGCTGTATTTATGGCGGTGGTTATTATAGAAGGTCGCATCTTGCAAATGTTTTGACAAGTGATTACAAAACCCACAAAGTTTGCAAGCAAGATAGTGAAAGTATTGATTATCACATTGGGTTAAAATCTAAACTAAAAATAGAAACTCCTGTAATAGCTTGCTTTAGAACTCAAATATTTACTACAAGGGCTAAGGTTGTGCTTGTAGATAAAATAAGCACAGGCAAGCCAATTGTAAAAGCGGTTTATACTGCTTTAGGCGAAAGAATAAAATAAAATCTTTTAAAAAAGTGTTTTTTTATTATGAATAAAAGTAGGTTTATAGTTGTTGTTTTAGATGGATTTGGCATAGGTTACATGGAAGATACTAAAATAACAAAGCAAGAAGATGTAGGCTCAAATACTATAAAAAGTATAATAAAAAAAGTGCCAAGTTTTAAACTAAAAACGCTTGAAAGTCTAGGGCTTATGAACTCAGCAGGCTTTGAAACTGATTTTATGAAAAAATCACAATCTTGTATTTATGGGCAATCTAACCTTATGCACTATGGTGCAGATACTTTTCAAGGTCATCAGGAAATTATGGGCTCTACACCTTTTAAGCCTAGCTATAAAACATTTGACCAAGATATAGATACTGTTGAAAATACTTTGTTAAAAGAAGGCTATAAAGTAGAAAGATTCCAAGACTTTGGAAAAAGCTTGCTTGTGGTAGAAAATGCATTAACAATAGCTGACAATATTGAGGCACAAAAGGGTCTTGCTTATAATGTTAGTGCATGTTTAGATTATATAGACTTTAACAAAGTGTTAGAAATTGGCAAAAAAGTTAGAAGTGTAACAGAAGTTACTCGTGTTATATGTTTTGGTGGCACTAAGGTAACAATTAATGATGTTTTAGATGCAAGAGAATATAAACAAGGTAGCTTTGGTATAAATACGCCTAAAAGTGGTATTTACAACAATGGTTACAATGTTGTGCATTTAGGTTATGGTGTTGATTACAAAAAGCAACTACCTTATTGCTTAAGTAAGAATAATATTGATGTGCATTTAATTGGTAAAGTGGCTGATATTGTATATAACCCAAGTGGTTTAAGCGTTCCGGCTGTTGATACCTTAAAGGTTTTTGAAAATACTATAAAGTCTTTACAAAGCCTTGAAAACAAAAAAGCTTTTATTTGCTTAAATGTACAAGAAACCGACTTAGCAGGGCATAAAGAAGATGCACTAGAGTACTACAATATACTACAAAAAGCAGACAATGGCATAAAGCAGATAATAGATAATATGCAAAAAGAAGATGTTTTACTTATAATGGCCGACCATGGCAACGACCCTTTAATTGGTCATAGCCAACATACACGAGAGAAAGTTCCGCTTTTAGTTTTTACAAAACAAAACAAGCAAAAAAATGCATCAACAATTGGTGAAAGGCAAACTCTTGCTGATGTTGCTAAAACTGTAGCTGATTATTTCAATCTTAAAGATGGAATTAATCATGGAACTTCTTTTTTAAGTAAGATACCTTAAGAAGGACTTAATAAATAAAGTGTATTTTAAAACATAGTTTGTTTTTGTTTTTGTTGGTTGTTTTTTACAAGCTAGATAGCACCTTTGGTTGATGTGCTATACAACACCTAGAACACACGCCTAGCCAAAAATACCAAAAGTCTTTAATTTTGTGGATTCTGCATAAGGGTAAATACTTACATAGTAGGCTATTTATTTCACTGATATTTTATTATGATTGGTGTTTTAGTAGCTGTCTGTTGTGGGCGTAAAGGTTTAAGTACTTTATCTTTTTAAAAAGATTTATAAAATAAACAGACTTTAAAGCAAACCAATAAATAAAAACATTTTGTTAAAAAGTAAAACAACAGGGGTTGTTTTTTTAAATAGATTTAAAAATTAGATACCTATAAATATTTTATCTTCTGCAATGTTTTGCATTATAATTTTTTTAAGTTTTTCTTGATGTGTTTTTTACTTTTAATACTATTTAAACACCATTTTTATAGCAACTTATTAAAAAAAACAAGGTTTTAAAAGGGTTGAAAAACAAAGTAGATAAAGAAAAACTATCAGCACCAGCATTTTTATAATCTAAAAGGTCTTTATAGCTATATATGCCACCGCCTGCTATAATATAAATGCTTTCTTTGTATTTTCTTCTTAGTGTTTTTATGGTTTCTATGTTCATAGGTTTAAGGATTTTACCAGAAAGACCACCTCTTTCAGATGGTAAAGTATTGCTTATATGGAAGTTTTTAACACCAAGTTTTATAAGTTTAGCGTAGGTATTTTCTTTAATACAGGGTGATGTTTTTACAATAATCTGAAAGTTTTGCAAGTATTTTTGTAAAACATCTTCTTTTATATTAAAAACATTTTCATTAGGGCAACTAATGTTTATTTCTATGGTGTTGGTTTTTATAGTTTTGTTTGCTTTATGTTTTAGTAATATTTCTAATATATTTTCAAAATCATTTTCTTGCAAAGAAGATATAGATATAATATCTATTTTTCTTCTTACTTTTATGTTTTCAACTCCTTTGTTTCTTAGCCCTATTTTATTAACCCAGCCTTTTTTGGTTAACCTTATGGTTTTGACAATTTGTAAAAAAAGTCCTTTTCTTTTGTGCAAGGTGTAAGAGCCAAGTACAGAAGATACATTTTTAACAAAAAGCCTACTGCCAACAGGAGGGGATAAAATTATTTTTGAAATATTTTCCATTTTATAAATCTTTTTAATTAATCGTTTTGCCAAAATAAACTATCTAAGTGCATTACGCTTTTTATCCACATAGGTAAAGGGCCACGACTAAAAGCCGTAATACCTAATATATTTTTATAAGAGCTATTTTCTTGCATTAGTTTTTCTTTAAAATCTTCCATAGATTTACCTGTTGTAACAACATCTTCTGCTATTAGTATAAGGTCAGACTCATTGCTTGCATATTTGTTTAGTTTTTCAGCAAAAACAAGCCCACCTCTAGGAACACCATAGGCTTTTTTGTATTTAACTTTTCGTGAGATTAAAAAGGCAATAGTATCGTAGTCTTCTTCTTTTAGTGCATCGCATTCTATTTTAAAATCTGACATTCCGCCTGATTTCATTTTAAATCTTTTTTTAATAAATAAATTATCTTCCATTTTCGCCAACTCACTATTTTTTATTTTAAATATTTTAAAACTTCGGTTTTCGGGTCTTTTGCATTTATTATAGGTCGCCCCACAACTATATGGCTAGCACCTTGAGAATATGCAAAGCTTGAGCTTGCAAACTCCTTATGGTCGTTGTTATCGCTTTGGTTTCTTATCCCAGGTGAGATTAACTCTATATTTTCACCAAAGTGTTTTCGCATATCTTGCAACATACTAACAGGGCAAATAAAGCCTTTAATACCTAGTTTTATATTTCTTTCAGCGTGCTTTAAAAATAAGCTTTTATCTAAAGTGCTACTTGTTAAAGATATTACAGAAAGGATTGTAGTTTTTTTAGTGGCCTCTAATGATTTTAGTATCATTTCATCTTCTGCTGTGCCGTGTATTGTAATATATTTAAGGTTTTTGATTTTTTCTTCATAAGATTTTATGCCTTCAAAAACTGTGTTTGGTATATCAAATAATTTAAAATCTAAGAAGATATCTTTATTGCAAAGTTCTTTATTTATATCATTGTATGATAGATAAGGGCTTAGAATATGCCCAACTTTAATACAATCTACATGTTTTACTGTATCTTGTATTATTTGCTTGGCAAGTTCTTTGTTTTTTGTATCTAAAGAAAGTATTAAAGACAATTTTTATACCTAGTATTTATTATTCAAAAATCTCAAAAAGCTTAAAGTGTAGCAATTTTAAAGCTTTTGCTACACTTAAACCTTAAGAAAAAAGAGCTTAAATTATATCTTTTTAGAAAGTTCTAAAGCTCTCATTAGTCTAGTAACACCAATGCCACCGCCACATCTTTCAAAAAAATCAAAAGATAGGTAATCATCAAGCTCTCTTAGAACTCTTTTTTCACCAAACTTGTTAAATAAAAGTTCTGCATAGCCACCATTTGAGATTGTATGAAAAAGCTCTCTCATTTCATCTCTGCTTGTTGCTCTTTCTGCACTGCCGATAGTTTCTTGACCGTGTATAATAACATCAATCTTTTTAGCAACATCGCCATCTTTTTTCATATTCCAGAAAGGGCTTGTATAAAAAGGGAAGTGGGTTAGTAAAACAGCATCACCATAGTCTTTGCAAAGCTTACCTTCTTGTTCATCTTCTATTGTTTTAACATTATATTTGGTTGCCATTTCAGAGTATTTTACATCCTTAATATCTTCTAACTTCATGATACCTAAGAAAGCTATTAGTTCTTTTTCTAGATTTTTTAAAACTTCAAGGTCGCCTTTTGTTTCAAACTCAAACATAGGGAAGATTTGTTTATGACGTCCTTCTATTGGGTTTTTTTCTTCTCTGTATGATGTTGAAATACAAAAATAACCAGGTACATTAGGGTTTTTTAGTATTTCATACTCTAGCCACATCTGACCAGTTTGTGGAAGAGGCCAGATTGTATCTCTAAAATTATACGTTTGCACTGTTGAAGGGTCTTCGCATGCTGCAAGAATACTAAGCCTTGATTGTGTAGGTGCTTCTACAAAACCTTTTTTTAAAAAAAAATCCCTTAAAAGGGATACGGTCTTAGAATATTTAACTGAATCAATAATTAGGTCTTGATTGTAGACATCAAAATCGGTACAATTGTTTTTTAAAGTCATAATTTTTTTATCCTTTTTTCTTAATTTTTTTGAATACAGTCGCAATGTATTCAAATTGACCAAGTATAGACTTGATAAAAAACATTTGTCAAATAAAAATATAAGTTTATTTTTTAAAGATAGGTAATTTACAGGGTTTCTTGCTTTAAAAAGTAGGCTTTAGTTTGAGTTAAGTAACTATGATTATTTTTTTAAAAATTTTATAAAAAAGAATAAAATTAGTGTTTTTTCAGTTTTAGGTATTTATTTTTTGTTTTAAAAAAGAATCTTTTTGAGCGTATTTTTTTTGCACTTTAAGTAAGTTTATAATTAAGCACATAAGTGCTAGTATAAAATTACTTATAATTTATGAAAAATAACTTTTATACAGAAAAGAACCTATGTTAATGAAAAAACATATATTCTGCAATAATTAAACTGGCAATTATTGTACCTTTTTCAACTTTACTAAACATTAAGCGCAGTATTTGCAAAAGAGCATAGTACTAGTATTAAGGCACTTATTATTGTTTCTCATCCTTATCCTGAAAGGTCTTTAATGATAAAAGGTTTGCAAGAAGTAGCTGAAAATTGCAGAAGGAATACAAGCAAAAGGTATTAATAGAAAAATAGCATCTGACACTACTGCTAAAAAAGCCTATAAAGATATAAACCTAGATAGAACAGCAGCAAGTAAAATTCAAGCAGTGGGCAATAGATACAAACAGCTTGGGTTACCAAGGACGACAAGCAACAAGGTGAGATAATAACAATAGCTAAAGACTATGGCTATACGCCTGCTGGCTACATAGATTTAGCATACAATTACCCTGATTATGGTAATGTTGGTGATTACCCTTATTTAGCTTCACACCAACCACAGCTAACCCTTTCAGACCCTAATGACCCAGATAGTGATAAAATAATAACCTCTGAAGTTGGCAAGGAAGAGATAAGTATGTTGCCTGAGCATACGCACCCTGTGGGTAATACTAGTCAATCAGGTGCTGGCATTGGTGGTGCCCTGTATCCTGTGTCTAACTTAACTAATGCTTACAGAGTAACAGCAACAGAATCTGCGGATGAAGACAAATTACAAATTGGCGATAGAGTTAAACCCCATACTAAATATATAAGATATCTAGTTAAACTATAAGTGTATCTTAAAATACAAACTAGCATTACTATAATTATTAGTTTTGCTAGTTTCATTTGTTATAAATATATTGCTAGCACTATTGCTTGTTTTAACAGCTATATTATAGCTATAACTAACACCTAGTAAAAAGCTACCATTGTCGCCATCTTCGTTTTCTAGTTGAAATAATCTATATTCATAACCTAAGCCTAAATTAACATAATAAGACCTTGTTTTGTCTTTAAAGTCTGTAAAGCTTTCTTTTTCTAGTATCACATCAGGTATATAGTTAGTAATTATTGCACCATCTAAAACAGTTGTAAATTCTGTAAAATCAGCACCTATTATAGCTAATATTGTGTGTTTTTCAGCTAGTTTAAACTTGGGTTTTAAAGCAAATGATATTGTGTTAATATCATTATGCAATGCTCTATTTGAAACATCACCAATTGCTGGGGTTGTTTCATAAAAAGTTTGTGTAAAATCACCAAGACCATTTTTATAACCAAGCTCAATATCAAAATGCTTAAAACCATAACCAGCTAAAAACATTACAGAGTTTTTATTGTATTTAGGGTTTTTAATAGATAGGCTACTATCATCAATATAGTAGCCATCACTTGCATTTACATCTAAACCAAAACCAAAATAAACCCCATTATGCCACTTTGCAGGTTCTTGTGCCTGCATTTGGTTTATGAAAAAAGCTAAAAATATAGCTGATATGATTAGTAAAAGTTTAGTTTTCATTTTTTGGTTTCCTTATTTAAATTGATGTTTACACTTTGTATTAGCTACTTGATAACTGAGTATTTCATCATTACCTAAATCGCCTTTTTTGTTATTTATAAAAGTAGCTGTCAAGGTTTTTTCATAAATATTGTATTGAATAAGCTGACTTCTACCAAAATTATTACCATAAAAAACAATACTATTTGTACTTTTATTAATATGTAAAACGGTGTATCTAAGATTAGGATTGTTTGTATTTGTTACAATGCCTGTTTTTGTATTTATGGCATAATCCATATCTCTAAAACTATCTTCTAATACTTTACCTTTTGTTGTTAAAGCATAACCTTTTAAATGACCGCAC
>CAYYLE010000009.1:0-41743 GCA_964472375.1 uncultured Rickettsiales bacterium | reverse complement strand
TCATACAGTCTTTTTTAAACGAAAGAAAACCCGGGCAAAACTCTTTTGTAAGCCCGCGAAAAGAAGATGATACTATCATCATACAGTCTGGTTTATTAAACAATATAACACTAGGTACACCTATTGCTTTTTTGGTACAAAACAATAACCAAAATAGTAAAGATTATAAAAATGTAGAAAATATCTACCGCCCTGGTCATGCTGACTATACATGGCATAAAAAGTTTGGTATATACGACCACAAAGGTGGAGGAAGAGCAAGTGCAAGAGAGACTATTGCAAGGGTTGTAGGCGGTACCATTGCAAGCACATTGCTTCCTAAAGAAACTAAAGTTATAGGTAAAGTAAAACAAATATATAACATAAAAGCACCTGATGATAATGCAACAGAGGGGCTTAATATAGACAATTTTTATTGCTCTTGCAACCAAACAGTAGCAAAGTGGCAAAACCTTATTAAAAATGCCCTAAACAGCGGTGATTCACTTGGTGCTATATGTGAAATAACTATAAAAAACCCCCCAATAGGTTTAGGTGAACCAGTTTTTGACAAACTAGATGCAGAACTAGCAAAAGCTATAATAAGCATTCCTGCTGTAAAAGGTTTTGAAATTGGCAAAGGTTTTGATTTTGTAAACCTAAAAGGTTCTTTATCACGAGATGAAATGGAATATAAAGACAACAAAATACTTTATAAAACCAATAAAAGCGGTGGTATTTTAGGAGGAATATCAAACGGTGAAGATATTATAATAAGATATGTAGTAAAGCCTACAAGCTCTATCGCTACCCCAACTAACACAATAGACTCTAACAACAATAATATACAAAATCTTTCAATAAAAGGAAGGCACGACCCTTGCGTTGGCATAAGATCTATACCTATTGCTAAAGCAATGGTTAACTTTATACTTGCTGATTTTTTACTTCTTCAAAAAAGAAATAGTTTATAGTAAAGCTTAAAAGTATTTGCAATACCATTTGTGTAAACATCTAAATTAGTATTTTACATATTTTTATTTAAGCAAATACAATAAATTATTGTCTTTTTAATAACAACCCTCTATAAAACACTTTATAAAAAATAGGCAATAGCTATTTGCCCTTTGCAAACAAAGAGCAATATAAAGCAAAACAACTAAAAACAATTAATAAGATAACAAATAACTTTTTATGCTCCTGCTAATCCATTAAATTAGTAAACACTCCCTAAAGCTAATGGGAGCAATATTTTAAAAGCACAAAATAGCTAAAGATGATTTTATATTTATAAACCCAAGTAACAAACATTGTTTTGCAAGTACTACCAATCAATGTTGCAAGCAATTAAGGTTACATTAGTTAGCTATACAAAAACTAAAAGCTCCGCAAAGAGAGTAAAACCACTCATATCAGCAAAGCAACAAAACAATAATTGCCGCTTTAACTTTACCTAGGCTTGCACCAATGTTTTATTTAAGTACCTAAATTCTAAAAAATATTTTTGCCTATTGCTTATTCCCTACGGCTCAATAAGTGAGTTTGCAAACACCCTTCTAATAGGTTTTGCTATGTAAGATAGTATTGTTTTTTTACCAGTTACAATATTAACCTCGGCAGTCATACCAGGAAACAAAGGTCTATCAACACCAAAATCTTCACTAGAGCTTACTTTTACAATATAGTATTCTCTTCTTGTGTAATCTTCTACAAATGTATCTGCGCTTATTTCGTCAACCTTACCTGCAATTTTACCAAAAATAGCTGAATCATAAGCTGTTATTTTTATTAAAACCTCTTGCCCTACCCAAATTTTTGACCTATCTTCTGGTCTTATTTTAGCCTCAATAACAAGGTTTTCATCCATAGGAATAATTTCTGCAATCACTTCACCTGGTCTTACAATTCCACCTATGGTTTTAAAATACATTGTTTGCACAACACCATCAACAGTAGAAACAATATCAGTTCTTTCCACTCTATCTAGGTTTGCACCTATGTTTTCTTTTAATCTTTGTTTTTGTAATAGTATATCTGAAAGCTCTGCTTGAATTTTAGCACTTCTATCACTTTTATAACCTTCAAGAATTGCCTCTGATTCATAAATAGTTCTTTCTAAAGTAGGTAATCTATTTTCAAGTGAATCAACTTCTGTAACAAGCCTTTGGTAATCTCTTAATGCTCTTAAATACTCAACTTTTGACCCTGCACCAGTGTTAGATAGCTTTTGTGAAATTTCACTATGCTCTTTGGCGTATTCTCTTTCAATAATTAAATTTTTAAGCTTATTTCTGCTTTCTGTTAACTCAAGCCTTGCAACTTCTACCTTATTTTCTGCAACTTCTACTTCTTTCTGGTAGCTTACTTTTCTTTGGTCAAAAAGTTGTTGCTCTGCATAAACAATATCAGGCACTGTTTCATAAAGTGCATTAGAAAACTGAATATATTCTGCATTTACAAGCTCTGCGTTTAATCTTGCTTCTTTTGCCAATATAGCATTGTGTTGTAGTTGCAAGTCGCCTAATTCCGAGCGTGCAAACTCGTTGCTTATGCGGTAAATAATATCACCTTTATTAATTACCTGCCCTTCTTTAATTAAAATATCAGCAATAATACCACCTTCTAAGTGCTGTATTTTTTGGGTATCACTTGCAGGAATAATCTTGCCAGAGCCTCTTACAAACTCACCTATCTTCATTAAAGAAGACCATAGCAAAAAAATCACTACCATTAAAATAATAGGAAAAGCAACAATTTGATAGTTAAATTTAGAAAAGTTCATTTTAATCTTTTAGCTCTTTGTTCTTACTTGCTTTTTGTTAGTTTGCTAAGCACTTTATCTTTATCATCATCTATTACTACATTACCTCTTTCAAGTAGTATTAATCTGTTTACTAACGAAAGCTGTGTGGCTCTGTGGGTAATAAGTATAAATGTTTTATCTTTCACATACTTTGCAACATTTTCCATAAACTTGGCTTCTAATGTTGTATCCATACCATTTGTTGGTTCATCCATAATTATTATTGGTGGGTCGTTTATTATTGCTCTTGCAAGTGCAATAATCTGTTGCTGACCGCCTGATATATTTGTTCCACCTTCTTGAATAATCATATCATCACCTCGGCCTGAAAGCTCTTTAAGCATATCAACACCTGATAATGCACAGGCTCTATCGTATTGCTCTTTAGTTACATTTTTGCTAGAAAGCAATATATTGTCTCTTATAGAAGCCTGAAAGAATTGTGATTTTTGTGGTAAAAAACCAATGCTTTTTCTAAGCTCTACAATGTTGATATTTTCAAGCTCCATGCCATCTATTTTTATAACGCCTTCATTAGGGAAGTCAAGCCCTGTTAAAAGCCTTGTAATGGTGCTTTTTCCTGCCCCTGTTCTGCCTATAATGCCAACCTTTTCTTTTGGCTTTATATCAAAACTACATTTACTTAAAATAGGTAGCTTATTATTAGGGTAAATAAAGCCTACTTTATCAAACTGCACCCCACCTTTAAAAGGTCCTTTTTTGCTAGAGTTGTTCAACCCATAATCTTCGGCTGGTTGGTCCATAAACTTTTGCACATAAAGTAAAGTTTGCTGAATAGAACGATACCTTACCACAAGCCCTGAAAATGTAACCATTGGGGTTACTATACGAGTACCTAAAGTATTAGCAGCAATCAATGCCCCAACAGTAATTGCAAGGTTTGTAATTTCTATAACACCTACAATTAAAATAGCTATTGTTAAAAGGTTCATTATCATTAGTGATAAATGGGCTGCTGTATTAATAGTAAAGCTGTATTTAAAAGAAGACTTATAATAATTAGCTAAAGACCTTGTCCATCCCGTTAGGCGTTTGCCAGATGCATTAAATAGCTTTATGGTATCAACAGAATGCACGGTTTCACTTAAAAATGCTACACGAGATTGGTCTGTTCTTACAATATCACCATATGAGCTTTGTAAAGGCACTTGGAATAAAATATTAACTATAAAGATAATAAACACCCCCACTAAAGGCACAAGCGACATAACAGGCGAAATAATAAAAAGCACAAACAAAAAAAGCACCACAAAAGGCATATCTATTAAAGACGGAATAAAGCGAGAGAAATAGAACTCTCTGATGCTTTGTAGTTCTTTAAACAGGTTGATTTTACCACCGTTTGACATTGTAATACCAGAAGACTTAGCTCCTAGCATTTTTTCCATTAGGGTTTTGTCAACACTGTTTCCTATATCTGATGAAACATAATCGGTTATGTAACTTCGCACTACTTTAAATACAAAGTCAAAAATATAAACAAGTGCCATACCTGTTGAAAGCACTATTAAGGTTTCAATTGCGTTGTTGGGAATAACTCTATCATAAATATTAATAGTGTAAAAAGGCGTTACAATAACAAACATATTAATAAGGAAAGAAAGCACTAAGATTTCTAAAAACATAGGAATATTAGACTTAACATAACCTGAAAATATTGTACTCTTTTTTAAAAATTCGGTAACTGAAAATTCTTGGTTATGAAAAAACATTGCATAGCCAATATAATGACGGCTAACCTCTTGCCTATCAAACTCTAAGTAAGCATCTTGCTCTGGGTCGTATACTGTTTCTTCATCTACTACTACAAGGTTTTTACCATTTTTTAAAAGCAATATACAGTTGTTTACTTTAATATCAACTAGGTTAATTCTGTTAATTTCAACCCTTATATCAGCTCTTTTTCCTGCTTCTGCAAGAAAAGCAGTGTTAATAATATTATTTTTTGCTTCACTGATATTGGCAAATAAAACATCTTGGTCAACACTTACTTGAAACATATCAACAACTTTGGCAAAGCTAACTTTTAAATACCTAGAGTTGTCTCTTTTTTTAGTTTCTTCGCTTAATACATTGCCTTCTCTGTCAACAATTTGGTCAAGTTCTTCAATTTCACCCTTTACAGAAGAAGAAACACTTTTTATAAAGTTTTCATCATGATGAAGCCCACTTGTTCGCATTACCTTTAAGTTTATTTTTTCATCATCTTCAAGGCTTTCTGAAAGCTCTGTACTTTCTTGTGCGTGGTCAAAAATACTACCAAGTGCAGCAGAGCTTTGTACTTTTTCTTCTTTTGTCTCTTCTTGGTTTGTTGTTTCTTCTTTGCTTACTTCTTGCCCTAAGGCTTCCTGACCTAAAGCAATAACAGGAGCTTGCTCATTGCCTTCACTTGTGTGGTCTTTTAGCTCTTCTTTTTTAGCCTCGTCTTTATTCCCACTAAGTTTGTTAAAAAGTATGTTTTTCTTTGGTTTTTCCTCACCTTTTTCATTTTCAGAAGGTTTGGATGTTTGGTTTGTATTTTCTTTTACAGCTTCACTTTCTGCAATATTTGGCGTGATTTTGTTTTCTTCCTTGCTTAAAGGCTCTTGGTTTTTACCTACACTGTTGCCATCTGTTTTGCTTTTTGAAAACTTACCAAGTAAGTTAAAGCCTTTTTCAGGTGCTTTGTCTGTGTTGTTGCTTTCTTGTTCAGCACTGTCTACACTAGGCTTGCTAGCAATAGGCTTTACATCTTGATGTTTTTCTTGAGGTGTATTTACTTTATCTTTAGGCGAGCTTACATTAAGCAAAGGAGATGTAGAAGGTTCGCTCTCTTCTTGCTTAGCCTTATTTTTTTGCAAAGTACTAGAGGTATTAGGAGAAACACCTGACTTAACAGAAGAAGCAGTTATTGGTTTTTCTTTATCTGCAAGGTTTTGGTCTTTAATGCGATTTTCATTATAAGACTTTAAGCTATCTAAAGTCTTTTGTAAATCTGCAACAGCTTGCGATGTTTTAGATAAATCAACTTTCTTACTTCGATAAGGGTGCTTATTATTAGTTTTTGAGTTTTTATCTTCTGCCATATAACAACCTTCTAAAATAGACTACTAAGAAAGTTTAATACAAAAACAAATAAATAAAAAACACTAAGTAAACTTACAACAATAAAAAGATTAAAAATCCCTACAAAACAAGGCAACAGCTAAATAGTAATTAGCTGTTACTTTTATCGTTATTCCACTTGTTTTTTAGCTCTTCTTCAACATTTTCATCAGACCAAACAGCCTTAATGGTTTTGCCTTTCCCGTCAGAGTCTTTGCTACCTAAAGGGATATATTCAGGAACTAAAACATCACCTTTTATTACTGCTTCTTCTTGCTCTTTTTTAGCTTCAGTTTTAATCTCTTCTTTGCTTTCTTCTTTTTTAATTTCAGAAGAAGGTTTGTTTAAAAAACTAAAAACATCTTTTGTGTTGTAAGAAGGCTTATCTTCTTTAGTATCCGTTTTTTCTTTATCTTCTTGCAAAGAAGGTGCTTCTAAAACTTCTGCTTTAGCTTCTTCCACAGTTTTTTCAACTAAAACAGGAGCAGTTTCAGTAGTAACTTCTTTTGCTTCTACTTTCTCTACTTTTTGCTCTTGTTTATTTTTATTAAAAGTAAAAAGCTTATTAGTAGCAACTGCAACATTTTCTATATTACTATCTAAAGGCTTATCTTCTTCTTGCTTTTGTTGCGGTTCTTCTTTTTTCTCTTCCTTCTTTGGTTCTGAAGGAGTTTCTGAAACAACAACTGATTGTTCTTCTTGCTCTTGCCTAATTTTTTCTAAGTGTTTTGAAACTTCAGAAATCTTTACTAAATTATCAAGCAATTCTTTTTGAGTTTCTTTAACTTTAACATTTGTTGTATTTTCAGCTAAGGTCTCTTTGCTTTCTTTTCTTGCATCTGGTGAAAAAGCTACTTCACTTGCTTCTTCTTTAAGGCTTTTACTTTCTAAACTTTCTACTTCTGAAAAATTTTCAAAAGATTCTACTTTTTTGCCTTCTTCTTTCTTACTTACTTGCTCTGCTAAAGCTAATGCACTTTCATAAGCTTTTTGGCTAGAAATATTATTTTCGTCTACTTTTGTGCTTAGTTTTTCTAAAATAAGCTGAAGATTCTCTATAAAAGAAGTTTCATTGTCTAAAACCTTTGCAACCATTTCTTCTTGCTTTTCAATAAGCTTTTTATTGCCTTCTAAGGTTTCATCTATTTTAACTTCTGAGTTTGTAAGCTTGCCGTTTATGTAACTTTCAATACTTTCAAGTTTAGCATCCACATCTTCTTTTGTAAGAACTTTTTGTTCTTCAATATTAGACTGTAAAGACTTGATATTGCTACCAAAGTTCTCTATTTTTTCATCAATAATATTTTCAACTTTTTCTACAATGCCACTGCTTATATTTTTTTCAAGGTTAACTAAAGATGCTTTAATTCCATCTACATTAAAACCTTTTTGTAAATCAGATAATTTTTGCTCTAAAGAGGTTTTTACAGAATTAACCTTTTGCTCTAAGTCTGCAATATAGTTAGAGTTAGATTTTTCAATTCTGTTGCAATGCAGCTTTATATCATCTACCGTAACACTTTCTTTAGCCTGAACAGGTTGATTTTTAGTTGATTTTACTTCATGTAGTATATCTTGTAAATATCTTTGGTTTTGGTTATATCTATCATTTTCTAAATGAGAAGATATTTTAGCAATTTCAACATTTACAGAGTTATCAACAGGTGCTGTATTTTTTGCACTTGAAACATCATTTAACTTAGCAAGCATGCTAGTAAGTAGTAAATCAGTATTTGAAGAACCTTGCTTATTGTTAGCACCTGACAATGCATTGTCTAAAAGCTTACTTAAAATTAAGTTGTTGCTATCGTTGTTTGAATTATTATTGTTATTGCTATTGTTGTTTAAAGAACTTTCTAAAAGCTTAGCAAGAACCATATCAGTGCTTTTGCTACTTGCACCATTGTCTATTTTATCAATAAGTCTACCTAGCAAAACATCTGTATTACTAACTTGTGAAGAGTTAGAGTTAGAATTATTGTTCACTTGTGCAATCATTTGAGCAACTAATACATCTTGCAAAGGATCTTTTTTATTGTTTTGATTTTGTAGTGTATTAATCAATTGTTGCATTAACATTTCTATATTTCTATTATCTTTGTTATCTTTAGAGCCATTGTCTTTATTAGCAAGCATAGATTGAAGCATAGTAAGTAAAACATCTTTACTTATATCATCTTCCACAACTGGAGTATTGTTAATATCTATATTTTGTGCCAAATATTTTTCATCAAAAGGCTCGTCATAATTAACATAAGCTTGCTTATCAAATCTAATGTTTTTTGGTTCTTTTTCGTATCTTTCAGCATAAGGTTGAGCTTTGTGGTCGTTTCTAAAGCTATTTTCAGAAGTATTAAACTTAGCTTTTGCAGGCTCTTGCTTGTTAGCTTTATAAGCATTATCTACAAAAGAAGATGCTAAACTATCAGAAGATTGTCTATTAAAAGACTCTGACTTGCGTGTTTTGTTGCTTTCTAAAGGTTTTGCAAGCTTACTACTTGCATCATTTTTATAAAAATGTGCCTCGTAAGGCTTTTGGTAATTAACACCTTTTTCACTTAAAAGGCTTGCTACACGGTCGTAGTAATTAGATTTTTTGCCACTTGTTAAAGCTTGCTTTGGTGTCTCTACTTCCTTCTTAGTAGATAACTTAGTAGATAAGTTTTCCTCTAAAGGAATATCTTTTTTGCTTTCACCTTGAGAATCAATAAGCAACTGCACTTTTTCTTCAAGCCTTGCAATTGCGTTGTTTTCTTTGTTGCTTTCAGGTAAAGAAGCTTTAGTGTGTAAACTGTCTGGCTTACTGCTTTCTATTTGTTGTCTAGGCTCTTGTTTTGCAGCACGAGACTGCAACAAAGAGCCATAAGAATTTGGTAAAGACTCTAAAAAATCAGCTTTTGAGTTAAGTCCTTTAATAAGTCTTTCTTTAATCTCTTGCTTGCTTACAGAAGAAAGATTATCAAAACCTGCATCTTTAGACCTTGAAAAACCTGCTCTTTTATAGGCACGATTAGAGCTTTTATTTAAGCTTCTTGCTTTTCTTCTTTCAGCACCTCTTACGTTAAGAGAATCGCCTTCTCTTAAACCAGTGCTTTTACGAGAAGAAAGCTTTTGATATTTATTTTTATAAGAAGAAATTCTTGCTGGTCTTTCTCTAGTTGGTTGCTCTCTGCTAACCAAAGAAGGTTTAGACTTAGGTTCTTGGCTTGTAGTTTTAAAAGCAGTGCGTAAAGCAGGCTTTGGCTTTACACCTATTTTATCACCTGCAAAAGGAGAGCTTTCAGAAGGTTTGGCGGTTTTAAGCTCTGCAATAGAATTGCGATAACCGTTAACTTTATCTAAAATACCTTGTAAATCAAGCCTGCCATTTTTACCAAGTACTGAAGATTTTCTTGTTTTAAGCTTACCTAATTGCTCATTAACTTGTCTGTTAAAAGCATTATCTTTTGCTCTTGGCTCTCTTACAAACTGCTTAGCAGAAGTTCTTGTTAAAGCATTATCTTTTTTTTCTACCTTTTTAGAAGGAGCTTGCACACCATCTTTGCCTTGTTTTAAAGATGAATTGTAAGACTTTATTTGCTCAAGCTTGTTTTTCACTCTGCTTGAAACACTTCTAATATCAATAGAATCTGGGTTAACTTCCGCTAAAAAACTCTTTCTCACCTATTAAATCCCTAATAAGTTTAATGTATGTATATATTATATGTTCTTGGTCTTTTCTCCCTTCTATCATCACAAGAAGGACGAACAACATAACCATATTCTCTTTCAGCAACTGGTTGAGAAGAACAATAATGACAGTCTGCTCTTTCTGGTGCATGCATAACAGGTCTAGAAGCAACAACAGGAGCTTCTAGTACAAACCTTACATCAGAGCAGTTACAAGTACAAGGGCTATCGTAATAATCTGCATTTACCTGATAAACATTCATACCTGATTCTTTACTACAATAGCAACCATCTTGTCTTTCATGATAAGAAGGATTTATATGCTGAACACAAGCACTAGGTGAGTGTTGTACGCGTTTTTCTAATGTTGTTACTTTTCTGCTATTTCCTGATGTTGAAAGAATATACTCTTCATCTGGCTCTAAGTGTACAACTTTTGAAAAATGATTGTCTGAATAATCAGGAACATCACGTTGCTCTCTTACAATGCGTTGGCCTTCTTCATGCCCTTGAGGTCTTGCAACATAAGCTGGAACAACAACTTCTTGACGGTAATCACTACCTTGTTTTGCACCATAAGGAGCTTGGTCGTAATAAGGTTTTGATTGTGATTCTTGTTCTTCTCTTTGGTCTCTATTGTAAGAACCATATCTAGCACCTTGCTGTGGGTTTTGCTCACGAGCAGGGTTGCTATAAGAAGTCTGTTGATCAAAATCTCTTGTATTTTCGTCTTCATTATAAGGAGTAGAATAACCAGCACCTTGAGTATTAAACCTAGGAACCTGATAACTTTTAATTTCTTTTAGCTTGCTTCTTATGTTTCTAGAAACATTTCCAATACTAATAGAGCTAGGGTTAACATTGGCTAAATAACTTCTACGAGGACCTCTTCTTGGAGCGCCTCTTCTAACTCTTCTCATATAATAAAACTCCTTGCATAAAAACTACAATACATTAGAACATTATATCAAAACAGGCAATATTGTAAAGGATGAAAAAACCACCCTCTACAAACTACGCCTGCTTTAACAAAATTAAATATTATTGTTATTACTATTATCTTTAATTACTGTAACTTCACCAATCTGACTTGAAGGGTCTGAAGATGAATATATACTATATACATCGTTACCATTTGCATCTTGGCTTGTTGAAAGAATATAATCTGAATTTGAAGAAATAATCTGCAATATAGTGTCATTATCACTATTTTTAATTACAAGGTTATTATTTTCATCTGTCATATTTATTATATCTTCAACAGTAATTTCAAATACATCTTGCTCAATATTAGAAAGCTCTAAAATCTCAATGTTGTCCATTGATTCTGCTAAATCTTGTGCTGTTGTATTGTTATCAATATTTGCAATACTTACAATATCAAGACCATCAGACCCATCAATACTAAAGCTAGAAATATCGCCATCAACAGAGAAGTTATCATCTCCTAATGAGCCTTTAATATCTTGCACCTGACCAATTTTTGCAGAGTGCGAACCATCGTAGTTGTCACTTACATAGTTGCCAGAACTATTGCTGTCATTTAGGCTAAACGAGAAACCATTGTCAAGGTTGCTATAATCTAGGCTTTCTATTGTATAGTCACCAAATACTTGGTAGTTTGCACCAAGGTCAAGCACTGTTATGGTTTCATTATAGCCTGTTGATATTATATTAATATCAGCATAGCTTGAAAGCATATAGTTTGTATCCATACCTGCTTGAATGTAATCAGCACCACCAATAAAGAAGCTTTCGCTACCGTTACCAAAAGAAACAGCACTGTTGCCACTTTCTTGGAAGTAACCAGAATTTTCACCAATGTATAAGGTGTCTATCCCACTGTTAATAACAAGGTTGTTGCCTCCATTGCCAAGGTCGTATGTTGAACCTACTGAAATACTTTGGATTTTCAAAATATTATTGCTTTGGTCTTCAAATATATAATCAACTTCATTGTTAATAACAGAAACACCAGCATAACCTACTGTGTAAACACCTGAAACACTAACATCAAAGAAGCTATTGTCAACTACATGATTCCCTGACCTTCCTGTTACAGAACCTGAACTTGTATCAAAATAGTATATATCTGTTGCATAAGCAGTTCCGTTGTATGTTCTTTCAACCTGTGTATAACTAGTGCCTGAACTACCACCTATATTAGTAACATTGATATCATAGTTTGCACTACTTGAATAAGCAATTGTGATATTAGTAGCAGGGCTCATTTCAGGGCTATAGAAATGAATACCTTTATTTACCTTACCATCATTTGCAAAGTCAATAGTAAAGTTGGTATAAGCAGTTGGTAAAAGAACCGAACCAAAGTTAAGCCCCCCTGCCCATTCTCCAGAACCAGATGTTGGGTTGTTAGTTGCAGATATTGCTATTTGGTCTGTACCAAACTTACTGGTGTGACCACCTCTAACATAGATAATACCATTACCTGTGCTAGCTGCATTGTAAGAATAGCCTGAAAAATCTACTATACTTTCTTGAGAGAAAGTATTTAAAGCAACAGCTGTATATCTCTGAGCACCGCCTGTGGATGGCATTTGGGAATTAATAGAGACCCTAACCATTGTATCTGCAGAATTATCTAACTGAATGGTAAGAATACCATCAAAGAAATATGATGTTGAATAGTCAACATTTAGTATACTATCGCCACCGTCACCATAGCTAAAGCTAAGACCATCAGATGTACCATTATAACTAAAGTGTAAATACTTATCACCAATATCATAAAGTGCAGCAGTATCCCAACTGTATGCAGCTCCATCACTACTTAAGCCTGTCCTAATATCACCTGATGATACAATAGGGTTAGCCGCTGTATAGGTGTCAAAATCAGCCCTAAAGTCAAATCTACCTCCACCAGGACCTGTTATAGTTTGGATTGTATCTGCATGTATTGTAAATAAGTTACCTGTATTGTATGCTGTTTGTGCCATATCTGCATCTGAATCAATAAGGTAAGCATTTGCACCACTGCCTGTAGACTCAAACTTATTGCCTGATAACCTGTCATCAGATGTTACGGTAATGTTTATTAAAAGTCTACCATCAGACCCTGTAACTAAATGTATTTCTGTGTCATTGTTCCAAGTATAATCACTACCAATCCATACCCCTGTGTCAAAGTCTATAACATTAGTACCGCCACCAATTTCAAACTCTGCATACATAATATATGGGTTATCTTTATAGCTATTATCAGATGCAGTGCCATACTCTGCCATTTTACTACGCCAAGATGATGTGTCAACTCTGTAATTGTTCCAAGAATTGCCATATTTTAGATAGTGCATTGAGTTAATACTGGTATTAAACCTTAGTGTGTTATCTATTGTGTATGCACCTGTGCTTGAATCAAGTACATAGCTATTAACACCATAAACATCTGTAAAGTTAATAGTAGACCCTAAGTGGTTAAGCAATACGCCACTATTATTGTCTATACCCCAATCTTTAACAGAGTTGAAGTAAGGGGTTGTATGGGTTGTTTCAAACTGTAAACTAAATACAGAGCTACCTAGGCTTTGACCACCTGTTGCAGTTGTGTGAGTGTAAATAAACTCATCTTTACCAATATTTGCAGAAGATGTTTTATTATCTTCCATTGTGGTTGTATCACCAGAGTTATAAGTAAGGTTTACTTTATCATTATTTCTTAGTGTTAAAGTATCTCTACCAACATCTGAAGTTAGGTAAGAAGCACCTAGGTATGTAGTAAAATCACCACCTGTGTTGTCTTTGTGCGCTGCATAAATAGCACCACCAGTTAGAATGTAGTTAACTGATATTGTATTAGTTGCATCGCCAAATGTTCCGAAGTTAACTTCAACTGTATTTACGCCAAAGCCAAGGTCGTAAACTGCTGTTGCATCTATTGCAATTGTTCTACCTTTTAATACATCATCTCCTGATGTAAGTGTAAGCTCATAAATACCTTGTGTAAAGGCAACATCATTTGCTGAAATATCATGGTCAACATTTGAGCTATCTGTATAAGAAAGTATTGTTGCATCAAAGTTATCACCCACTGTAATGGCAATATTTCTTAGGTTAACAAATGATAAAGTACTAAAAGTAGTACCTGAAACATGATTTAAAGAGGCCCCACCACTTGCTGAAGTTTGTACTAAGTTTAAGTAGCTATCATCAACAACCCAGTTGTAATTAAAGCCAGAATCTTTACCACCATATAAAATAGTATTTACATTATAGAATGTATAATCTAGGTTTGAACCTATAATACCTGAATATACATTAAAGCCATACCGTAAATCAGACCCATCTGCACTTAATGAAATTGCAGTATCGTGTGATGTGTCTAGCTTTGACAAATCAACCTCAAAGTTATTACTGTTTACCACTGCAACATCCGATGGTGCAATATCTAAAGGATCAAACACCACTGATACGTCTTTACCACCTGCATCAACTACCATTTGCTCAAACTCACTAATTGTTTGAGAAATAGCACTTGAAGATGTATTAGTAACAATTGAAGTAGAAGAACCAATTGTAATGTCAACAGAGGTTATTGCACTGGCTGAAGTAAAATCAAGATTTATTAAATCATTACCATCACCACCTACAAATGTTCTTGAAATAACATCACCTGATGCATTTTGGAAATTAGATATATTAAATGTATCATCATATGTTGTGCCTGTTATAATTGCTCTTTCAGCTAAATCTGCATCTATCGCATCTTTACCCATACCAACAGATGTGCTAATTTCAATAGCACCTGATGCTATATCTTGCACAGTAATAGCAGTAGAATAATTATAATAGTTAATATCTACTTTACCTGTTAAACCAGTTCCTGTACTTTTAAACTTATAATAGCCAGTATCACTTATTGCAGTAGATACATAAATTGTAGTTAAAGCACCAGAAGCTGCTGATACAACATCAATAACTTCAACATTTGTTACATAAGTATTAGTAGTTGACCCTGAACCATCTGCAATAGTAAACAAGCCTGAAGATAAATCAACAGCAGAGCCTTCTTTAATTTGCACTGTATCAGTACCACCAAGCCCTGCAATAGTTTTTATGCTCCCAACTGAAGAAGCTGAATCGTAGTAAAGTTTAATAATATCATCTTGAGCACCAAGAGTAATATTTTCAATGTTTTTAAAATCAATAATTTGTGTTAAAGATGAAGAACCTATGCTAATGCTTCCTGCTTGCACATCTAGTGTAAGAGCCTCTGTAGTAGCATTTGAATAACCTGTTAATATTAGTGAATCATAATAACTACTATTTGTATCAGACACACCGCCATCTATATAACTTACTGCAGAACCAGAAGAAATAGAGGAAACAATGAACACATTTTGTGAGTTAGTAGAAGAACCAATAATACTTTCAAACTCGCCTAGTTTATCTTCTAAAACATTACCGCCTGCACCTCTTAAAACATTAATACCATCTGATGAAATAACAACCTGCAAATCAACACCTGTTAATGCAGAATAATCTATTTTATCTGTTCCGCCACCACCTGCGAACTCTAGTGCACTAACAGGGTTTGCAGTAAGTGTTATAGTATCTCCTAAATCTGTTAAACCTGCAATATAGTAACCATTTGTAACATTGTAACCTGTAATAGCAAATGAACCTGTTGCATCTATCATTACATTAACAGCAGTAGAAGAGTTAATAAGCAATGTGTTAATTGCATTACCGCCACCTAGGTCAATATCAAATACCATACCTGTGGTGTTTTCATAAAGGTCAAATCTATCTGCGTTAGCTGTACCAATTATTTTTGTTGCATTTGTTAGTGTTTCATCTACTGTTGTACTGCTATCAATTGCATCTGTATCGCCTTTTACAACACCAAATGTCATACCGCTTGAGTTTATAGATGTAACCTTGAAAGAACTTGCAAACTGAACACCTGAATAATCAGCAGTTGATGTAGCAGAAGTGCCTACAAAACCAACATCATAGTTATTAACAACACTTGAAACATAGGTAAGCCCAACATTGCCTGTTGCAGAAATTGAAGAAGCCCCTAATATTCTATAATTACCACCTGAACCTGAAGTTACAAGAGATGAAGAAGCATTAAAAACAACATCATAAGATGTTGAACCACCAAATGTAACATTAACTTTGTCAGAAGAGCTTGCAGAAACAAAAGAAATATCACCTGTTCTGTTTGCTTGTTGTATTTCTAGATTAAAAGTACCTACTACATCAAATGAGTATGTTTCAAAGTTTTTAAATGTTGCAGTTGCATCAGAGCCACCGTCTTTTACATAGTTAAATGTTAGCTCACCTGAAGAACTAAGTGTACTTTTTGCAGTATCTTTAAAGCTGATATCAGAAACATTTGTTAAATCTATAATATCATTACCAGCACCAGCATCTAAAATTATTGACCCTGAAGATGAATTATTTAATAAATCAGAGCTTAAGACAAATCTATCATTACCAGAGCCTGTTGTAACTTGCTCAAAATTTTCAAACGAGTTACTGTAAACATCAGAACCCACAGACTTTGTAAGGTAGCCAGCAATAAAACTCACTGAAACAGAATCTGTAGAAGAGCTATAATCAATAAAGTCAGTGCCTTCACCGCCGTCTATACTACTTTCGTCAGTATCACTCATTATTACAGTATCGCCAAATGTTGTAAGCTGAATACTTTCAAAAGAAACTAAAGTAACATTACCTAGGTTAACACCTGTACCTGAAGAAAGGTCAAGCGTATGTGCACTTGTTTTGTTGTAGAAAGAAACACTATCATCGCCTGCACCACCATCTATTACTATGGTTTCAGTAAAACCACCTGAAGGAACATTAGAAACATCTATTCTATCGTTATATCTTGTACCTACAATGTTTTCAATATTGTCAAAAGAAACTAAGCCAGCTGCATCATTGCCTTCTAGGTTTTTAAATGAAACCTGCTTGCTTGTAATATCAATATCAATAGAGTTAAAGCCAAGACCACCAAAGTTAAGAACATCTGTACCTGCACCACCGTCTATTGACATAGTACCTGTATAAGCATTAAATACATCGTTAGCTGTTGAGCCTACAATAGCTTCTATTGAAATTAAAGTATCTGTAATTGAGTTACCACCAAATGTTCTTGTAACAATTCCTCTTGTCATATCAAATGTTATGGCATTACTAGAAGATGAATAATCAGCTGTGTCAGTGCCATCACCACCATCAACAGTTACAAAGTAGCCTGCATTGGTTTGGAATAAATGAGCACCACCTAAAATAAAGGTATCGTTACCTGAACCTGTTTTAATTCTTTCAATGTTAGATATAACGCCTATACTACCTGAAGTTAAATCTACTGTTGTTCCGCTATTGCTTGTAATTTCTAAAATATCTGTATCAGTAGAATAGCCACTTGAATCAACACCACCGCCGTCAATATTTACAGACGCTATTAAAGAAATATCTGAAACTCTAAATGTATCACTATAATCAGTACCTTTAAACTCTGCAATCTGCCCTAGGTCTTCAAAGCTATCAACATTTGTTCCTGCTTTAGTTATTTGCTTTGCATCAAAGTCAACAACTATACCAACAGGAAGGCTTGAATAATCTAAAACATTATCACCAGCACCTAGGTCAAAATGTATACTACCACTTAAACCAGCTACTATGGTGTCATCCCCTGAACCTAATTTAAATATTTCCATATTTTGGAATGAAATAGTGATACCAGATAAATTAATTGTACCTACACTACTTGAGTTAAATGTTATGGTGTTGTTTGTTGTATAGCTTGTTAAATTAACTATATCAATGCCACTACTGCCATCAAAAAAACTAATATTAGATGGCGAGAATACATCACTAGTATTAATACCCTGAATTACAAAGACATCATTTTGTGCAGTGCCTATTATTGACTCTACATTGTCTATTCTTCCAAAGCTATCTAAAGAAGATGAACCAACAATAACCTCTGTATAATTTGAAGTAGATGTATAAATAAGAAAATCACCTTTAATGTCAGCAAAGCTTATGCTGTCAGTACCCGCACCGCCGTCTATACTTGTAATACCAAGGCTACCAATTGCAGAAGAATCAGTACCAAATGAAAACACATCATTACTACCTGTTGCTATTATAACTTCAACATTTGAAACTGTATCACTTAAGTTATTGTTTATTTTTAAAAACTTACCTGTTCCTAAATCAAAATTAATAGCAGTTGAAAGACCTGAATAGTCTATCGTATCAGTGCCTGCACCACCATCTATTACAATACTTATGTTTGCAGAACCTATTATAGTATCATTACCATCTGTTAAAATTATGCCTGTAATAGTGTTTAAAACCATTCTAAAATCTGAAGCAAAAAGAGTGTTGCCAGTAATACTAAAATCTGCAAGGTTGTATGTTATAGCACCTGAAATGTTAGAAAAATCTACATAACTTTCTGCATCAAGGTTATTTGATTGGAATGTATAAACGCCCGAATATGTATCTGATACTTTTGTATCTTCAAAAACATAATAAGTTTCATCAGCACTTGAAGAAAATATGCTTTCAACACCTATAAGCTCCATGCTAATGCTTGAAGAAGAATCTTCTACTGTTATGCCATGTTTAGAACCATCAAAAGATATTATAACTTTATCACCTTGGATAGCTGAAAGGTTTACAACATCAGTACCTGAACCAGCATCTATTGTAATGCCATCACTTGCTGTAAGTATAAATGTATCATTATAATCAGTAGCTACTATATGTTCAATAGAGCTAATTCTATCAACGCCTGAACCTTTAATAACCCAACCTTGAGCCATTTGGTAAGTAATACCTGTGGTTAATGAAGAGTAAATTATTTTATCTATGCCATCACCACCTACAACAGTAAAAGATTTATCTTCTTGGTTACTTATGATTTCATCATTTAAATCTGTAAATGTAAAGCTTGTAATGTTTTGCCAATTATATGTTGTGCTGTTGGTACCTGAAAAAGTATGGTTACCTGTATCATTTAAAGAAAACCCAGTAATAGCAACAGAAGAACTTTCAAAGCTTATTCTATTGTTACCAAGCCCACCATCTATGCTATATGTTATATCTGCACCAGAAGTATTTTCCGCAGCAAGCTTAAATGTATCATCACTTCTTGTGCCTACAATGGTTTCAAAATTACTTAAAACACTTTCTGATAAGCTACCTCCAACAGTTGCTAAAAATCTACCATCTTCTTTAAAGTCAAACACAACATAAGTTGTAAGATGAGAAAAATCAACTGTATCATTACCTGTACCAGCATCTATTTGATAGTTGCCACTTGTCATTATAACAGTATCGTCTAAATCACTTAAGTTTGTAAAAATCTCAATGCCAGAGATTCTATCACCACCAACTTTGCCTTCATAAAGATTTAATACAACACTGTCGCCAGCTGCCACAACAAGTTCTAATGTATCATTACCATCACTACCGCTTATTGAAGTGCTTTGAGTATCTAAATCACTATTGTAGTTAATTTTAAAAATATCATCATATGCTGTGCCTTCAATGCCTTCAATGCTAACTAAGTTAAATTCAATAACCTCGCCACCGTATTCAATGGTAGGGTTGCCAGTTCCTGTAGTTGCATCAAATATTAATGCACCACCTTCAATAACTTGTAGCTTTCTAAAGCTTATTGAGTCAAAGCCATCATTACCATTTAGCTCGTATGTTGCAGCATCTACACTACCATCTAATAAAGAATCAGACACATAATAAATATCATCACCCTGAGAACCTAAAAATCTTTCAAGGTCTGAAAATTGAATGTTACCTGTACTACCGCCTGTAACTGTTGCAACGCCAGAGCTAAGGTCAAAAGCTACACTTTTATCTAATGTTAAAGCACCAAAATCAATGGTATCTACACCATCGCCACCTGATACATAGTAAGATTGCCCTGTGTTCATGCTGTTGATGGTAAATGTATCATCACCATCACCAAATCTTATTCTTTCTACATTAAAGAAAGTAAATGTACTGCTACCACCGTGAGTGTAGTTTAAGCCATCTAACCCCGCTGCAGAATCCCAGTTTAAGGTTATAGTAGCATCAGCAACATCAACTAAGTTGATAGCATCTAAGCCCTCTACACCATCAATGGTAGTAAATACAGGGGTTGCACTTACAACAGAATCTGAAAAGTAAAATATATCAGCTGATTTTGTAAATACCAAGCTTTCAATACTATTATCAAACTCATCAAAAGCTGCTTTAGTTCCTAGCTCATCGTATAAAAAACTTTCATTTGCAACTTTATATATTCTGTTTGACATAACATCAAAAGAAATACCTGATTTTGCAGTAAGATATGTAAGTTCATCATTACCTGCACCACCTTTATAGAATAAATGAGTGTTGGTACTACCTTTAAAAATATCATCTGATGAAGAGCCAATTAAAACTTCAAAGTTTTTGATTACATTAGTATATGTTTCACTAGAATCGTAAACTGTATTTGTAAAAGCATCAAAAATTAAAGCTTCTGACCTAGCTTCATAAGACATTACATCATCGCCATCGCCACCGTCTACTATTATGCCATTAAGGTCTATGGTTACAGATGATGTAAAAGTATCATTATTTTCTGAACCTACATAAACATCAAAATCATGGAATGTATAACTACCAGAACCTACTGTAAATGATTGGCTAGTAATATCAAGACTAATTCCTGTGTTCCATAAGTCAAAAGAAAGAGTGTCTGTACCTGCACCATCAACTGCATAAATTTCAATATTTGTTGATAAGCCAACAGAACCTATATAGAAAGTATCACTGTAATGTGTACCATAGAAAACTTCAAAACCTTTAATTACCTGACCATCTGAAGTACCAATAAGTGCATCGCCATCTACAAATTTTGATTTTACTTCTGTTGATATAGAAGCCATGCTACCAACATCTGCTTTGGTAGCACCCATGTAAAAGCTAATACCTTGTGAAGCAGTATAGGTATTATATAAAGTATTATCAAAGTTTGCTAAACCTGCATCAGCATTGTCAAACCTTATGGTATCTATACCTGCACCACCTGTTACAATATCAAGCCCTGTATTACCATAGTAAATATCATCGCCATCACCAAGGTTTACATAATCTTGCCCTGCACCACTGAAGTAATAGTCATTACCACCGTGTGTAGTTACAATGTTTTGTGCACCACCACCAACTATAATATCACTAAAATTACCTGCTGAAGTAGTAACCTGAATACCACCTGCATCTGTTGAAAAGATAATATCAGAACCTTCAAATACTGATGCATCTGAAACAGACCTAAATTTAATGTTTTGATTGTAGGTAAATGTTACAGCTTCACCATATTCATCATAATAAAGAACACCATATTCCATATTAAATGCTTCATCAGATCTACCTGAATCGTAGATAATATTAAAAGTTAAATCACCCCCTGGAGGAATTTGCGAAATTGAATAAGTACCATCTGTATTTTGTCTGATAACAGCACTTGATGTACTTTCAATAGTAACATCTGAAGGAATATTTGATAAAGTGATAGAAACAGGTTTAAATCCTTCATAATCCACAGAAACTGCTCTTATGATTTTGTCATTTTTGTATCTTGCATTGACAAAGTAAGAAGCTGAAGTACCTAAAAATTCACCTAACTGTGCATTAATATCACTAGGTAAAATCTGCATTTGCGGATCTTCATTTCTAATTGAGCTACCACTTTCAATAATGATTGTATTGTAGTTTGTTCCACCAATGTTTGTAGTACCCGAATCTATAACAGTATCACCATAATAGTAGGTAATATTTAAAGAGTTTTGTGCTTCATAGTTGATATCACCAGGTAAAGTACTATCTGAATCACTGCTACCTACTGCATTGTCTTTGTTAGGAGTTGCAGGATAAACACCTAAACCAGCAAAAGGAACAGTACCAGGAACAACACCAAGAGGATTTACTTTATCAGTAGGAGAACCTTCAGTTTGATAAGCAATGTTACCATCACCACCTGATGGGCTACCTGAAATATCAGAGCCATCTTGCTCTGATGCTGAAATAACTTGAGAAGGCTTTTCTTCTGCGTTTTTATCTGTATCTTCAACTTGAGTAATAATTAAAACAGCTTCTGACTGACGAACAACTTCTAAAGAAGTTACTAAATCACTTACTGAATAAGTAGCACCACTAGAATCTGTGATTGTAGGCGGATTCTCTGCAAAAGACATCTCTACAAGAGAAACAAGAACAACCCTTCCACCATCTGCCAAACTAAATACTAAATCACCATTTGAAATTTCTAGTTTTGCATTTTCAACTGAAAACTCTAGGTTAACTATATCACCAGGGCGAACATAAGCAAGCTCTTGCTCTTGAGCTGATGCCGGTGGGGTTATATATATTGAATTATCGTTGTACTCTACAGACATATTTTTTAAAGCCTTTTAACTATGTAAATTAAAAATATAACTAAATCGTTTCTTGATAGTAATAGACTACAATACAAGTACTTTTTTATGTAAATTTTTAATCACTCTAAGCAATCTTATTTCAATAATATACTGATGCGAATACAAGGGATTATTTTTGAATTTTGAAAACAATAAAACAGGTGATAACGAAAAAAAATGCAATGTGAAAAAATAAAAATGGAGCGGGTGAAGAGAATCGAACTCTCGTCTTAAGCTTGGAAGGCTTCTGCTCTACCATTGAGCTACACCCGCTTTTAAAAAAGATAATACTAAAGTACTACTAATAAATAATAAAGAAAATATAAAAAAAAGCAAGCTACTTGAAAAAGTAAGCCTGCTTTTTAAGATTTTATAAGGTTAATAAGCTAACAAAGACCACCGTCTCTATACTCTATAAGCTCATCAAACCCAAAGAAATTAACAAGGTTGCCCGAAGCTTGCAATATAGATATACGAGTAACAAGCGTATCATAATCTAAAGAAACTAAGCTAATTTTAGCATTAACCATACGCTCTAAGTTATCTAGTCTATCTGTAAGGTTTCTAGTTGCAAACTTAAACTGTAAGCTATAAACCTTATCTACTTCTTCAGTTGCTTCAATTTCTTTTAGTATAGCAACCCTTCTTCTTTCTAGAGACTTAATCTCTGTGTATAAAGAAAAAGCAGTGTCTCTTGTATCACGAGCTAATACAGCATATGTATTTTCTAGCTCTCTCATAATACTTTGAGTTTTCTTAACTGTTTCTTTTCTATAACCACCATCTAAAATATCATATCTAGCTTCAAGGGTAAACTTACCAAATCTTGTATAGCCAGTACCCGATTCTTGCTCTTCATTATTAAGCTCTGCTAAGAACTTAACGGTAGGAAGGTAAGAACCTCTGTTACTATCTACTTCGTAAGCAGCAGCACAAATATTAGACCTAACAATTTTCATATCAGGGTTATTTTTTAAGATTTCATCGTTTAGCTCGTCAAGAGTTAAAGGAATATAACTCATCATTTGGTCCGCTAACTGGAAGAAATCTGTACTTGAAAGGTCAGGTAAAACCTGCTTAGGGTCTACTTCATTTTCAGGATCTACTAAACCAAGAAGGTAAGCAAGTCTTACTTTTGTTTTATCTAAGTTTGCATATGCAGCAATATAGCTACTACTTGAGTTCGCAACACGCGATTGAGTAAAGTTAACATCACCAAGAGTAGCATCACCATTTTTATACATAGCAATAACAACTCTCTCTACTTCTTTAATCTGACGTAGGTAGTCTCTCATTATAGAAACTGTATATTCTGCCTGAATTATATCATAGTAAGAAATTATAGCAGTTAGTATAAGTTGCTCTAATATCTTTTGGTTTTGGTATTCTTCAGTATACATCAATTGCTTGTATCTTTTAATTTGCCCTAAAACATTTGCATCAAACAATCTTTGCTCAAAGAATGCCTCAAACTTATTGGTACTTGCCCAATCACTTACCGAAGGGTCTAAAAGAGGCTGGTCTTTCTCATATATGCGAGAAAGGGTTACATACAAACTAGGAGAGTAAGAAGTTTTTGCAATGTTATAATCACGCAAAACCTGCTCTCTACTTTCTATAATAAGCCTAATTTCAGGGTTATTTAACACTATCTCATCTAATGCCTCCTCAAAAGAAATTGCAAAAGAATTTGTCTTACCAATAAAAACTAGAAGAACTAATGTATATATAAAACTTTTTAAAAATTTTCTCATGTAACTAACGAACCTTAACTGAAACCCAACCATAATCTTGTCCATCATCAACTCCTGACCTATTGGTTACAGGGTTTAATCTAATCATATCAGCAGAAACGCCTAAATCTAAAAGAATAGACCTTACTATTAAAACTCTTTCTACAGCTATTCTTTGGCGTAAAGAGCCTGAAACAGAATAATCTGTGCTCTTAGAATCTATTGTAACACCACCTTCTATATATCTATCAATATTATCTGAAAGTGACTTTACTATTTTATCATAATCTTCTTGTTTTAAAACAGACGAATCATCACGATATTCTATAACAACCTCTGCATCTACTGAACTTGTATCTCTAACAACATTAACCGCCTTAATAGGAGAGTTAGGAGGAGTCAAAAAGTAAGCTGACTGACCAGCAGAGTCAAAAGAAGGACCTGAAAGCTGTTCGCCTTCTATTTCAGGGTCTCTGAAGAAAGCAATATCATTCCTAGGTTCTATCTTCTGTCTTACATCTTCAACTTCCATGTCGTCAGATTTTATAGAAAGCAAACTTTGATACTCTACTGTTGCATCTTGAATTTCTTGGTCAAGCTGCTCAATAACTTTTCTTTGTTGCTCTATAACATCTTTTTGAACAATAACAAGCTCTTGAAGAACCTGAACAGAATTTGTATCTATTCTTTTTTCTACTTCACCTATAACCTGTGTGGTATCTGTTCCTATTACAACCTTTTCAGGATTCATGCTTTCAATAGCAGTCTCTGGATTGTATTGAGGTATAGTTTTATTGTCATCAACAACTGGCAGTCTTCTACTTGACTCTGAATTTTCTCTCAACGCTGGGTTGGCTATCAAAGCAAGTTTTTGGAACTCAGCCTTGTATTCACTCACAATATCAGACTCAATCTTCCTTTGAGATAAAGAAGCGGGGTCTGATGAAGAGTTTAACGACTTTGTAACAGACTGCAAGCTTATCACAATAACAAGTAAAAGTATCGCAAAAGCTAAAACAAGCATCATAGATGCTAAAACATCCACGAAACTGGGCCAGGTTGACGCCTGCAAATCATCATCATGTTCTTCTGCTGCACCACTCATAAAAAGCAATTCTCCTAGTTAATTAATTATACACTACCTATTTTACTAGGCAGTGCATTTTAAACAATAAACCTCTTGTAAGAGACACCTATTATCTATTTATTGACCTTAAAATAGATTCTGTAATTTCTCTTGAATTAAGCATCTCTGTAATAACAGCATCAAGAGCATTTGCTACAACATCCATTCTTGCATTACCTTCATTGTAAACTTCTCTAAGGTTGTCTATTGACCTTAAAACTCTTTCGGCTCCTCTATCATTACCACCGCTTGATTTTATAGACTTAACAGCACCTGTAAGCTCTCTTACAATGTTATCTAAATTAGCCTGAAGCATAGCACCTAAGTTATCATTTGAGCTACCACGCATAATTTCAGCTCTAATTTCAGAAAGCAACTCAATCATAACTTCACTGTTTTGTGCACCAGCTATATTAACAGAAACAGACCTTGTTAGGTTTTCTGTTAGTTGGTCAACTGAAGCCATCATATCTCTAATGCCTTCAACTAAATCTTGCAACGAGTCAACATCAGTATTTTTAATAGTATTACCCATTTCTCTCATACTAACCGCAACTTCCTGAACCAAACCACCCATTTGCTCCATCATGCTTGCAACCAAACCAGTATCTGCACCTAAAACTTGTGTTGCTTCGTTTAATTTATCATTTAGCTCTACAACGCTTCCTACTACTGTTTCAATTAAAGGAAGCATTACAGTTGCTGACTCTGCTGAAAGACTGCTATTTTCTCTAATAGACTCTGAAACTTCTTGAAGGCTTCTGTTCATAGCATTAGCTAAATCAATAACTTCTTCAACTTCTTCTCTTACAGAGTTATCATAAAGACCTCTTGAAACATCTTCTAAGTTGCTATTTACTTGGTCTAGAGAATCTAGTAAGGCAACATTATCTTGTTGTGTTTCAAGTGCTGCAACAGCTGTATGCTGAACATCTGCTAAAGTATTAATTAAGTCTTCAATTAAATCACCAACCACTGACATTGTATCTGTTACATTACCTAAGCCCGATTCTAAATCAGCCCCTGAAAGAACAACATTTGCCATTTCTTCCACAGCAGTTGCTAAATCTGCAACATTTTCTTCAATTAAACGAACAGTGTCTGACATTCCATCGCCAAAGAACTCTGAAACATCTGCAACAGAATCTTCAATAGAATCTGTTAATGAAGATACAGACTGAGCAAGGTCGCTTATTTCTTCCCTCATAACTTCAAGAAGGTCTCTGTAATCAACATTGTTTAATATAGTGTCATTTATTTCAGGTAATAATCCAAGTGCATCTTCCATCATTTTACTAACATGAGAAAGCGCCTCTGACATATCAATAATATAAGCTTCTGAGGTTTCAAAAGACATATTTTCAACGCCTCTTTCAACATTATTAGCAATTTCAAACATATCATTGGCAATACCAGAGAAACCGCTTAAAAGCGAATCCATGTCAGTTACCAGGCCTTCTACAAGGTTTCTGATATCTGAAGCGTAATCACCTGCATCTGCTATTGAACCTAGCATAGGTATAGCCTGTGCAAGTAAGTCAGCCATATCTGTTACACCAGATGCAAAATCAGAAAGACCACCTTCTAAATCTCTTACAGAACCCATAGCTTCAATAATTGCTTCAGTCATATCTTCTTTAGCATCAAAAGATTGAGAAAGAGCAACAATATCAGAACCTAAATCACCAATGTATCTACCTAAGTCGCCTACATTTTCAACTAGGTTATCTAAAATAGATTCGTAGTTAAGAGAGTTTCTAACAATGCTAGACATATCAGCAACTTCTTCTGAAATATTATCAATAGCAGTACTTAAAGACTGTGCAGATTCTGCAAGACCGTTTATAGCACCTCTTGATAAAGAGTTAGCTTCTTCTAAAGTTGTATGCATTTCAGTTAGCTTACTTAAACGCTCTTGAGAACCTTTAAACATTACACCTAATGCTCTCATTAAGTCGTTATGTTCTTCAACAGCATTAATGCTTCCTGTTAAAATACCTTGGTCAACTTCTAAAATGTTGTGTAGCTTTTCATGTAAAGCCCCTGTAACACTCTTAATAGTATTATTAATAGCCATGCTAGTTTCCAAAGTTTGAGAAGCAAAAGAAGCCACTAAACCTTGAACTCTTATGATGTCTTCATTAGTTGCAACTTTTGAAGATATATCACGCGATGTGCCTAGTATATTGGTTAGTAATTCAACATTTTCAGCAGTGTTGCTATATATATTATTAAGGATATAAGCACAAGCTGATGTTGCTTTATCAATGCTTGCACTTGTGCTTTCCATTAAAGCATAAAATTTATTATCGTTTTTGTTTCCAGCTATAATTTGAGAATGTATAAAACTTAAGCCAGTTAAAGAAGCTTCAAAGCCCTCTTTCATAGTTTGGAAGCCATTACTTATCTCATTTTGTACACTGTAAATATTTTGTGTAACTCTAGCTAAATCAGTTGAAATATGATTAACGCCAGCTATTACAGTATTATTTAAAGTATCAAAGCCGGTTGTTGTAATATTTTCTAAGTTATTAAGAGAGCTAGAAACTTGCATTAGAACACTTCCAACACCATCTATAAGCTCAATTGTTGCTTGTAACTTATCATTATTAACATTAATAAGATTATTTGTTTGCCCTAATGTTCCTAAAATATTTTCTAAAGAACCGAACATAGAACCTAAGCCATCATAAATTGTGCTAAGTGCAGAGTTTGCATTATCAAGGCTTTCTGCAATGTAGTTGTTGTAACCAATTAATTGATTTAATGCCGAACTAGTAGAATCCATATATCCCATAGTTGCATTAAAGTTACTAGTTATTTGGTCTGAAACATAAGCAAGACCTTCAACAGTGCTTGATGTATTTTGTGCAACAACTGGTAAATATTGTTCTGATATAGATAACAAATCAGATGTTTTATTTGCAACAAATGCTTGAACATCATAAACACTTCTTAAACCATTATCTAAACGAGCTAATGATTTAGCAACTTCTGCTCTTGGAACATCTGCTGTTATATCTCTTAAACCTTGCTCAATTGCCGACATTGAGTCAAGCATTTTTGTATACACATCAAGAGAGTAAGATTGCAATTCTGTGATTCCTGATAACGCTTCCGAGAATAAAGAGTTTGTATCAGATAAGAATCTGTAAATAGAAGCATTCATCACATCAATTGAACGAGAAAGATTCTGTAATGGTACAACTAATAGCTCCATTCTTACACTAGAATCCTGACCACCTGCAACATTACCTAAGCTAGGGTATTGTGGTTGTTGCATTGCCATAGGGCTATTGTAGTCTAAAGCACCAGCACCGCCCATGCCACCACCAAGTCCGCCAGGGGCTGAAGAACCACCATAACTTCCAAGGCTACTACCTCCTCCTGCACTACCACCTAAACCAGGTGTTATATTACGCATGCCAGAAACACCGCCTGCAGAACTGCTTTCTACTGCATCGCCACCATAACCTGAAAGACTTTTTCCTTCGCCACCTAATAAGCTTGAAAAACCTGTTTCTAGAATTTCTATTAGTGTTTCCATGCTACTTGTACTACTTAAATCAGAAAGACCATAGTTTCTAATTGGGATTCTTGAAGTTAAATAGTTTGAAAGTCTTGAAGTAAAAGCTTTTGCTCTTTGACCAGCGATATAAATTAAATAACCCGAAAACAAAGAAGCAACAAGACCAAATAGCGATGTACTGAAAGCTGTTGCCATACCTTGTAATGGTTCTGCAAGTGAAAGAATAAGGTCACCAACTTGAACACCGCCTTGTGCCAAACCTGCGAACGCATTACCCACACCAGTAATTGTTTGTAGTAGACCAACGAATGTACCAAACAAACCAAGCATGGTGAAAATACCACCTAAGAACCTACTAAACGCTAATGCTTTGTTTATGTTTTCGTTAGCAGTAGCCATAACCATGTTATATTCTTCTTTTGATATTTCAAGTTTAGAACGCCTATCTAACCTTGCAATAGCATTAGACATTGCAGGGGTATCTATTACTGTACCAACTATAGGAACATTCAATCTTCCTACTTCAATATCGCCACTTTCACCACTTGTTCTGTTAACAGACCTTCTGTTTTGGTCTATTAAGGCAATACTGTAAACTGTTTTACTACTTCTACTAAAGTAAGCCAAAACACCAGTTAGCCAAAAAATATTAAAAAAGAACAAGAATACAATTATACCGTTGATTGTAGGGTTAGAAGAAAAGAACGAATATATCATTTCTCTAAACACTGTTATGCCTACAACAAGGCCTAATATTGTTACTATATATTGAACAGGAAAGAAGTTTACTTTTTCAAACATACTATTTCTACCTTAGGTCCTTCAATTTGAATCAATTACACTACGAAGTGAATGATAACACATTACTACGCTAAGGTGCAACATGCACAAGAGCTTTTTATACATAGCACCCTAAAAAATAATTATAAGCTTTGCTTTTAAAAACACATAATTATTAATTTTGATTATCGCAAAGTTTTTATTAAAATTTGATTAAACAATTGCAAAAACACTTTATTTTTATGCTTTACAAAAAGATTTTTTTATTTTTAATATTCGCAATGATATCGCAAAAAGCGTTTTCAAACGAAAAAGTATCTAACTATAAATCAATTATTTTCTTTGATTATGGAGGTTCTGCACTTACACAATCAGATAATTTAAGGTTAAGCACATCAAGTTTACAAAATATAGTGCTTGGTACAGGTATTTTTACCGAAATACTAAATAGAGATTTTTTTGTATATTCTAAAGCGGGCTTAGGTGCTGGACAAGGAAGCAACCAGAAAGACACTTTATTAAGACCATATGTTGTAGTTGGATTTGATTATTATGATAACTTTGCAACAAAGTTTGTATACCAAAATAATATACTAAGCCGTAAACATAAGTTTTTGGTAGGTGGTGCATTAGGCTACCATGGTATTTACAATAAATACTCTGCAACTTCTGCTGAAAATATTGCAATATCTGATAAACTCTACTTTAATCAAGTAAGAATAAACGGCGGTGGTTTGCTTTTAGAACTTAACCTAGGCTATGAATATGCCTTTTATCGCAACCACAATATAGGTATTAAACTTTCTACTCAATTTGGTCTGTTTAATTCTTTTGATATCAACACCGTGCAAAGCACTGATGGAAATGATTACCAAAGATATTATAACAATGTAGACTCTTATATTAGCTCTACTTCTATTATTATTAGTTACAAATATTTTATTGAAACAAAACTTTAGTTTTTTAAAGTTGCTTTTCAATCTATTTTAGTTGTTTTATGCAAACAGATGCTTATAATCTAGTGTTATTAGAAAAAATCCTAGATTACAATGAATCTTAAACAAAACTATATTATAAAGCCTTTCCTTGCTATGTTGATACTTAGTGCAACCCCTTGTTATTCTTATACACTAAGTATTGCTGATAAAATCAGCATCAATCCATTTTTTAGCTTTAGCGCACCTTTTACTCAACTGAAAAAAGTTGAATATAGTGCCCAATATACCCTTACAGAACTAACAGAAAGCAACAATGGTGATGATGGAACTGATATAATGCCGCCTCCTCCTATTGCAAAAAGCCCTACAACCACAAGCAATAAAAACAAAATAGACCTTATTGCAAATAAAGATTTTAATCCTTATGGCTATGAAGCTGGCTTATTGTTTAATGAATTTTTAGCAATATCATATGGTTTTAAGACAACATCTCAAGCAAAAAGTAGTAATTTGCAAGATAGTACAACAAGCAGAGAGTTCTTTTATGAAATTGATGGGGAAAAACACAGCTTTGCTTCACATAGCCTACACCTTGCTTTTATTAAGAAGATTGATGATAAAACTAGTTTTTATATAAACTTTGGAGTTGCTAAAGAAAACTATGAAAGTAGTTATAGAATTTTTAATGATACAGTTGCAACAAACTACAAATACAACCTAAAAGGTCCAATCTTTAACTTTGGAGCTGGTGCAAATATCCTTGTAAGACCTGCCAACTACATTAATATATCAACCAAAATAGAAACAGGAAAACTAAAAGGTTATATAAATACAACTTTGCACTCTAATACACTAGAAAACCCTATAAATTATCAAGGTGATATAGCAACCAATAGCTTTGCTTCATATTCTATTGAAGTCAATTATGTAATAAGCCTAAAAAGCTCGCCTAACCTTGAAAAGGCAATAGGAAAAATACTCTAACAGCCTACCTTTTATTAAAAAGCAAAAAGTTAGAGTATCTTAATTGATATTATTTTAAATGTAGCTTCATTATAACATCGCCTGCTTTTACACTACCTTCTGAAAATTCTATTTTTTCAATTTCACTATCATCAGGAACAACAATAGGTGTAATAACTGAAGGTACCTGTTTTTTCACAAGCTCTACATTAACCTTAATTATTTCTTGACCTTTTTTAACTTTTGTATCTTCTGTTAAAGTGGTAAAGTGCTCGCCATCTAGCTTAACCGTATCAATACCAAAGTGCAATAAAACTTCTACCCCTTGGTTTGCAAATGTTACTGCATGCTTGGTGTGAAAAATAGTAATTTCACCATCGCAAATCGCTCTTATGGTTTCTTCTTTGGTTTCTTTAGGCTCTAATGCAAGCCCTTCTCCCATCATTTTTTCAGCAAATACAGGGTCTGGAACATCTGCCAGTGTTTTAATATCCGCTGCAAAAGGTGCACAAATCTCTATTACTTTAGCCATTTTCTACTCCTAGTTAGGACTTATTTTTTGCTTTCCAATCTGGATAGATTTTAGCATAAAATTGTTTATATTAAATATATAAATACATTATTTAGAATCGAAATGCAGTGTAAATAACTGCTATAAATATTTAAAACCAGACCTTACAAGGTGATTAAGCAAATAAAAAGAACCTGTAAATAATATAAGGTTTTTATCTTTGGGGTTTATTTTTATTTGCAGTTTATTAATAAGAGATTTGTAATCATTGCAAAAGCTTGTATTAATGTTGTAATAGCTTAAGATTTCAACATCTTTTTGTGAATAAAAATCATCATCAATTTCAATAAAGTAAATATCTTTTGCTATATCTTTAAACTGAGTAAAAAAACTATGTAAATCTTTAGATTTTTGCAAAGCAAGCACAACATGAAGCTTATAACCTTTAAACCTATTTTTAATATAAAACACAAGTTCTTTAAAACCATCATGGTTATGTGCACAATCTAGCAAACAATAAGAATTTAAATCATTTAATAAAAAATCATTTTTAAGCTCTTGCAAACGCCCATTGTGTAAGTAGCTATCACTTAACGCCTTAAAGACAATATTTGGCTCAAGTTTATCTTTTATTAGCAAATAAGCAGAGTATATTGCATTTGCAATATTTTGTATTTGGTAGGAATTTTTAAAAACCAAAGGAAGGTTAAAAACCTTATTGTCAAACTCAATACAGTGTTTTTCTTTATTTATTTTAAAATCTTTACCATGTATAAAAATAGGGGTATTTTTTGCAAACGCACTGCTTTGTAAATATTTATAAACCTCTTGCTTTTGCAATCCAACTACACAAGGGGTATTTTCTTGCATTGTTGCCGCTTTATCTTTAGCAATGCTTTCAAGGTCTTCTCCTAATATGTTTTGATGGTCATACCCTATTTTGGTCATTATAGAAAGCTTTTTATCTAGTATGTTGGTAATATCATACTTTGCACCAATTCCTGCTTCAATAAGGTTAAAATCAGCCTTATTTTCCCTAAAAGCAAGTAAAGATTTTGTAAATATATCTTCAAAAAAAGTAAGGCTGCCTCTTTCTATATTCCTGTATAAAACACTATCAAGCTCTTGCAAATAAGAGCTTTCAATATCTTTTAAATTTATTTTTATTCGTTCGTTTATTTGTAAAAGATGAGGAGAGGTAAAGGTATTTACTGAAAAGCTATGATAGCTTAATATCTTACCTAAAAAGTGCAAAGTAGAGCCCTTGCCATTTGTGCCTACAATATGCACAACGCCACTTAGATGATTCTTCTTAAAATCATACAAAGGCTCAACTCTAGAAATAAAATTGTTAACTTTACTACTTGGCAAATATTTACTTAGTATTTTTATTGCAAAGTAAAGATACAGTGTTAGAAAGTGTATCTTTTAAATCTTTTCTATGCACAACAATATCAACCATGCCATGGTCTAGTAAATATTCTGCTGTTTGAAAGCCATCTGGTAAAGTCTTTTTAATAGTTTGCTCAATAACTCTAGCACCAGCAAAACCAATAATAGCACCTTGTTCTGCAATATGTATATCCCCAATCATTGCAAAAGATGCACTTACACCACCCATTGTTGGATTCATATGAACAACAATATAAGGAAGAGCTTTAGACTTAAGCTGATTAATCATAGATGTTACACGAGCCATTTGCATTAAAGAAAGTATACCTTCTTGCATACGAGCACCACCTGAAGCGGTAAATATAACACAAGGAACATTTCTATCAATAGCCTCTTGTAAAGCTTTAATTAAATACTGACCAGCTTCACGACCCATAGAACCACCCATAAACTGGAAATCAAAAAAAGCACCTACTATATAGTTACCATTTACAGAACCATAATAAATACTAATACAATCATCTTCACCGGTTTTTTTACGATAAGCTTTTAATCTATCTATGTACTTATCTTTACCCTTAAAGTGTAAAGGGTCTGGCTTTAATTCTTCTTTAACCTCTACTTTTGTATAAGCATCGTGGTCAAAAATCATTGTTACACGATTCTTAGTTTTTAAAAAATCATGATGATCACAAGTAGGGCAAACATAAAGATTATTTTTTAAAGTTTTATTAAAGTTAGTAACACCACACTTTTTGCATATAGTCCACATATTATCTGGTACACCTTTTGCACCTGCTGGAGTAATTTTGTTTTTAACAACCTTTTGAAACCAACTCTTCATGAAGTCACCTTTTTAAGTTAATTTTTCAATTGCTTTTTGAGTTTTCTTACAGAAAAAAAATGAATAAACCAAGAAATAATCATAGCAATTACAAAAATGCAAAATGCAAAAACAATTAAAGGCATCTCGTACTTACTCGTAAAGGGCAAAATAGAGACCTCTACAAAATCACGATTGAAATAGCCAAACTGCACCAAAAATAAAAACAGTAGCAGGTAAATTGCTTTCTTCATTTTATCTCCTGTTTTATTAGCTTTTTTGATGGCTTAAATTTTGGCAGTAACCTATCAGGTAAATTATAAACCCTTTTTGTTTCAGGACTTAAAACTTTTCTTGCTTTGTATAAAGAAGTATAAAAAACACCAAAGTTTCTAAGCTCTACTTTATTGCCTTTTGCAAGCTCTTTTGAAATATAATCAAAAACAAAGCTTACAAGCATACAAGTATCTGCATGCAAGAAGCTTTTGTTTTTCTTTTCTAATGCTTTTACTAAATCTTCTGCTGAAAGCATTATTATATTTTCTTCTTAAAAACTATCTTTTAAGAATTTTACCAAACACATCACCAAGAGTTGACTTAACAGCTTTGTCTTGCATTGCTTCTTTAGCATGGCTTGCCTCTAAAGCTTTAATTGAAAGAACAACTTGGCGTCTCTTATCAGAAATTTTTACAAATTCAGCTTCAATAGTATCACCTACTTTCACTTCCTCTGAACCTGCATCATATTTTTTGATAAACCCTTCAATAGAATCTGTTACTTCAACAATAACACCGTCTTCTTTAACTTCTTTTACAGTACCTGTAACTTTATCGCCTTTTTTATAAGCCGCAACCAAAGCTAAGAATTCATTTTCAGTACAATGTTTGATGCTTAATTCAATTGCTTGGTTATCAGCATCTATATTAATTATACAAGCTTCAACTTTATCACCTTGTTTGTAGTCTTCTAGTGCTTCTGCTCCAAACTTATCCCAACCAATGTTATGAGATCTAATAATAGCTTCTACACCTTCATAACCTTCAAATCTAACAATTAAAAGATTGCCTGTAACTTTAACAACTTCTACATTTAAAATGTCATTAATTTTGTTTGCTTTAGCAAAAGCATCCCATGGGTTGTCTGTATTTCTTTTAAGGCTTAGGTTAATACGACGCTTTTTAGGGTCTACTTCAATTACAGTAGCTTCAAGCTCCTGACCTTGTGTTAAAAAGCTTGATGGTGCAGCACTACGACGAGACCAAGACATTTCAGATAAGTGAATTAAACCTTCAACACCGTCTTCAATCTCAACAAACGCACCATAATCTGTAACATTGGTTACAGCAACCTTAACAACACTACCAACCGGGTTGTTATTTGCAACTTTTAACCATGGGTCTTCTTCAAGTTGCTTAATACCAAGAGATAAACGCTTAGTTTGTTGGTCAATTTTAATAACCTTAACTTTAATAGCATCACCAACATTTACAACTTCTGAAGGGTGGCTTATTTTTGTCCATGAAATATCTGTAATATGTACAAGACCATCTATAACACCTAAGCTTACAAATACACCATAACCTGTGATATTTTTAACAATACCTTCAAGTACTTGACCTTCTTCAAACTCTTTGTAAGGCTCTGCAAGTAATGGGTTTTCTTTTTCTATTACAGCTTTTCTTGAAACAACAATGCTGTACTTTTCGCTATCCATTTTAATAATTTCTAGCTTTTGAACTGTTCCAACTAAAGAGTTAATATCTTTAATTGTACGAATATCAAGCTGGCTACCTGGTAAAAATGCTTGTAACTCACGTATATTAACAATAAAGCCACCTTTTACTCTCCTTAATACTGTACCTTCTACATGTTCTTTTCTTAGGTAAGTATCATAAAGGTCACGCCATAGTGCTTCTTTTCTTGCTTTGTCTCTGCTTAAAACAATAACACCGTTTACATCTTCATATCTTTCTACATAGATATCTACTTCTTGTCCAACTTCAACTTCTTCTAAATCACCTTGATTGTTTTTAAATTGAGAAAGAGCAACTCTACCTTCTGATTTTAAACCTACATCAATCACTGCATAATCTTTGTCTACCCCAACAACATAGCCTTTTAAAGTTTTGCCTTGGAAAGAATCAAGACCACTAACACCATGTTTAAACATTTCTACAAAATTTTCATTATCAAAAGACATTTTAATCTATATCCCCTAAGCACTTTTGTGCTTTATCACTTATATGGTTGAACTAAATAAACATTATCTCAAAAAGATACTGTTTTACAATAAAGTATGATATTAGTTAAAAGCAATAAAATCAAGCTAAATTAAATAGTTTTTAACTTTTAGTTAAATAAAAACCTTGCTTTAATAAAAGCTTTTTAATTTTTTGCTATCTTTAGTCCAATTTCATTTGCTTTCTCTACAAAGCCAGGAAAACTAGTGGCTATCTCTTTTGTATTTAAAACTTTAGTTACTAGTTTATTTTTTAACCCTGCCACTAAAAAAGACATTGCTATTCTATGGTCATTAAAAGAGTCTATTACTGCATTTTTTTCAAGTTCTTGCCCATTGTTTCCATGTACAATAATGCTATCTTGCTCTTCATATGCATTAATACCAAGTTCTCTTAATCCTTTTACTGTGCTTTCTACCCTGTTGCTTTCTTTAACTCTTAGCTCTGCTATACCGTTTATTTTTGTAACACCTTCTGCAAAAGCTGCTGCAATGCAAAGTATTGGTATTTCATCTATCATTAAAGGTATTTGGTTTTTATTAACCTCTACTGCTTTTAGTTCTGAGCTTTTTATATAAATATTTGCTACATCTTCAATAAAACTATTGTTTTGGTTTTTTTCTATTTTTATATCTGCACCCATTTTTAGCAGTGTATTTAACAAACCCGAACGCAAAGGGTTTATGTTTATATCGTGTAAAGATAAACTAGAATCATTTGCAATCAAGCAAGCTACAATAAAAAAAGCTGATGATGAAAAATCAGCACTAATGTAAAAATCTTTGGCAATAAAGTCTTTTGCATCACTTTTTAAAATAATTTTATTGCCCTCTTCACAATTTTGTGAAGATATATCAAAACCAAGATACTTAAGCATATTTTCACTATGGTCTCTTGTTTTTGCACTTTCTATTATTTCTGTTTTTCCTTTGCAATAAAGCCCTGCTAAAAGCAAAGCACTTTTTACTTGTGCTGACGCTTGCTCTAAAACATAAGATAAAGGATTTAATTCTTTTGATGGCAAAACACTTAAAGGTAGCGTTATCTCATCATTACCTAATTGTTTGCTAAAGTTAGCCCCCATCATGCTTAGTGGCTTTATTACTCTTTTCATTGGTCTTTTAGAAAGCGAAGCATCGCCAATTAAGGTAGAGTTAAAGTTTTGTACCGAAAGCAACCCAAGAATCAACCTTGCAAGTGTGCCTGCATTTTGGCAATCTATTGCTTCTTTTGGTTGTTTTAACCCGTAAAGACCTTTACCAAAAACCGAATATGACCCATCTTGATTTTTTAAAACCTTAATCCCTAATGTTTTTACCGCTTCTTTTGTTGCTAAAACATCATAGCTTTCTAGCAGGTTAAATATTTTAGTTTCACCTAACGCAATGCTTGCAAGCAACAAAGCCCTGTGAGACATAGACTTATCAGCAGGTATTCTTACACTGCCTTTAAGATTTTTACTTTGTTTTGATAATAAAAAATCACTATTCATGCTAATAAAAATTGATAAATGTTAATTCTATGGTTTATAAAATATATTCTATATTCTATAATTGTTTTGTTGGTATTACTTTTATCAATAAAAACCAAAAGACGGGGTCATAGCTCAGTTGGTAGAGCGCTACAATGGCATTGTAGAGGTCAGGGGTTCGACTCCCCTTGGCTCCACCATTTTTTAAACAAGGTAGTAAAATAAAAATGACAAAGTTTTTTAGTAGCTTAACTCTTTTGTTAGTTTTTGTAGCTATAAATCTAAATGCTATAAACTTTAGAAAAATTTCAATAAATAATATGTCTCTTGTGCTTATGCCTGTAGAAAAAAATGCAGGTGGCTTTATAGAAACAGATGACTTAAGATATGAAGTAATAAGCGAGCTTTTAAAATCAGCTGGTTCTCCTTCTACAAGAAGGGTAACTATATTTTTAGATTATAAATATGTATTTTTAAACCCAAGTATGAGTGCTCAGCTTAATAAGTTAGATGAACAAATATTTACATCGCAAGAAACTGAAAAAAAAGCTATTGTTTTAAGTACTTACAACAATAGAGACCAATACCCTGTTACTGCTCGTAGCCCTGTTGTGTACTCTAATAAGGCAAGAATTTTATATGGATTTTTAGTAGGTGCTAATACAATAATAAGAAGCAATGATTCAATTGTTAACACAAATATAAAAAATATTGATGCACTTTTTTATCAATCAGTGGTTAGAGTAGCAGGCAACGACAAAAAAGAAAACGAAGGTGCTCCACAAGAAACAGATAGCGGAGAAGCAACAGCAACTCAAACACAAAACAGTGATTCTATTTACCAAAATTATGTAGATGCTAGAGATAGAGCAAAAGAAGAAGGCAATACAATGTATAAAACTGTAAAATACCCAGATGCTGAAAGTTTTATTAATGCCACAAGAAAATCTGTTGTAGCAAAAATACAAAATATATCGCCTAACTTTCCCAATCAGTATGGTGCTTTAATGGAGGTTTACGATTCTAAACAAAATACACTAACATACTATTTAATAGGTGTTTATAGAGGTGATTTTATTAAATATATTTGGCCAAGATAATTTCTTACCTTAATAAGATAAAGAAAAGAGACTTTTTAAGGTCTCTTTTTTATTAAAGATTTTCTTATATGGTTACTGAATCATATCCATCTGCAACCCACTTTTTAATTCCACCTTTTAGGTTATAAATTATAAGCTCTTCAGTTGCATTCTTGTTTTCTTCTAAGCAAGCTTTGTAAACAACTTCTGACCTTTTGCCACTTAAACACTGAAAAACAAAAGCTTTGCCTTCACTTTTTGGTAGCTTAGAAAGACTAAAAGTAGACATTGGAATATTTACAGAGCCTTCAATATATCTTATATTGTATTCGTCTTCTTCTCGTACATCTATTAAAATCACACTGCCTTCTTGTAATTTTTCATGCAGTTCTTTTGGTTCTATAGCTTTAAAGTTTTCCATACTTATATTCCTTTTATTGGTTTTTATTTATGAATTTTATATTAAAATTATACTAATATTATTAAAACAATATCAAGGGCTTGGCTATTATGATAGATATTAAAAAACAATCTACCGAAACAAGAAATCAAAATACACTTAATATAGATAGCGTTTCAACACTTGAAATGATGCAAAAAATCAACAATGAAGACAAAGAAGTTGCACTTGCTGTTGAAAAAGAGCTAGAAAACATTGCAAAAGCTGTTGATATGGCAACAGATAGCTTTTTGCAAGGTGGTAGAATAATATACACAGGAGCAGGCACAAGCGGAAGAATAGGGGTTTTAGACGCCTACGACTGCCCAGCAACATATGGTATTGAAAAAGATAGGATACTTGCAATTATGGCAGGTGGTAATGAAGCTATAACAGGGTCAGCTGAAGGAGCTGAAGATAGTTATGAAAATGGACAAAAAGACCTGCAAAACGTAAACCTAAATAAAAATGACACTATAATAGCCCTAACAGCAAGCGGCAATACTCCTTATGCACTTGGTGCGGTTGACTATGCAAATAAGATAGGCGCTAAAACAATTAGTGTATCTAACAATAAACAAGCAAAAATAGTGCCTTTGGTGAACCTAGCAATTAATGTGATAACAGGAGCTGAAGCGATAACAGGCTCTACAAGAATGAAAGCAGGGACATCTCAAAAACTTGTGCTTAACATGATATCAACAGGAATTATGATAAAAGTGGGCAAAGTATACCAAAACCTAATGATTGATGTTAGGCCTCTTAACCAAAAACTAGTGCAAAGAGTAAGCTCTATGATTGTAGAAACAACAAACTGCACACAAGAAGAAGCTGAAAAAACATTACAAGAAGCAAAAGGCAATGCAAAAATAGCAATAATAATGCTAAAGAAAAACCTAACTGTTGAAACAGCTGCAAACAAGCTTTTAGAAAACAATAATAGACTAAATGAAGCCCTAAATAAATAATCTTAAGAAATGTTTGATAGAAAAAAAGACACAATAACGCTTATAACAAGCAAAGAAGCAACATACTACCGCAATAGTTTGGAAAAATTAGCTTTTAACTTATACCTTAAAATAAAAGACAAAAGCCCAAAAAAAGGAGCAAAAGCACTTGTAGATTCACTTTTACAAGGGTTTAGAAAAAGCGGAGTGAAGGTAACAATAAACCCAAAAAACAAAAAACAATTAACAAGTTATGTTTATATACCTGCTGTGCGGTCTTACAAAGAAATTGAGGTTTTATATCGCTTAAAAAAAGAAGGGATAGTTAAAAAAGTAATTGTTGGACCGCTTGGAATAATACACCCAGATTCTCGCAATAATATAGTCGAGCATGATTGTATTGACCATGTTGTAGTTGCATCTGAGTGGATGATAAAATACATTAGCTCACTAAATGAAAAAGTAAAGCAAAAGACTATTGCAATACCTGCTGGAGTAAACCCAAGCTATTTTGATATTAAAAACAAAGCTATTGATAACAGAGTATTGCTTTATACAAAAAATACAGATAAATATGAAGATACAAAAAAGCAAGAGCAAGAAACGATAAAACTTTTAGACCAATTAAATATTGACTATAAGCATATAATTTATGGAAAATACAAAGAAGATGAATATAAAGATGCTTTAAGTAAATGTGAGTTAGTAATTTTTATAAACCAAAGTGAAACACAAGGTATTGCATTTGCAGAAAGCTGGGCTAGTGGCAAACCAACAATAGTATATGATAAAAAAACACCCGTTGCAATTATAGGAAATGGAATAAAAAGGGATATAAACTACTACAAAACATGCCCTTATATACATAAAAAAAATGGTTTGCTTTTTAAAAATAGTTTTGAGCTAGAAACAATACTAAAAAACTACAAAGATAATAAGAAAGCTTTTTTACAGCAATTTTCGCCCTCTAAATGGGTAAAAGAAAATATGAGTAATAAGCTATACGCTGAAAAAATAATAGACTTATTTTCTTTGTAAGCAATCTTACCTTAGTGCTTAAATACTAAAGCTTATAGATATAATTCTATTGTAGGGTTAATTCTTCATTGGCATCCTATATTGTTAAAAGAGTTGAAATTAAAAAAAAATAGATAAGCTAACTCTAAACATCTTGCAATGCATTAAAGTACTATATTGCACACAAAATCACTTTTAACTGCTTTGGTAACATAAAAAGATATGACAATAAAATACATTAATCATTAATGCTTGTATTTAATAGCTAACACTTGCTGCAAATGTTTAAATAATATCCTTAGTAGTAAAAAGTATCAACAAATAAAAACAATGTTTCTTTTATGGAAATCTATACCTTAATTAAAATTAATGCCTATAAAATTTCTTGTTATTGATATAAATACAATTATCTTGCTAATACAATGTTGTAGCTATAAGAGTGCATTGTATAAAAATAAGTACTAAATTACTTGATATACAGATGTTTTTAAAGAATTGCTTTGTTTTGGAAGTTAAAAAGTTAAGATAAAATGCCTTTATTTATAGCGTAGGATATTATCGTTTAATAACTCAAGTTGTACATTAAAAACAACTTACAAGATAAGTAAATTAAACATAAATACACTTAAACCAAATAGGAAATAGAAACAAAACAAAGGATAATAAAAAAAAGATTAGAACAAAAGCTATAAAAAACAAAAAGAAATGAAGACAGTGTAAACTGTAACTAAATTAAAAAGGAA
>CAYYLE010000008.1:25751-42453 GCA_964472375.1 uncultured Rickettsiales bacterium | reverse complement strand
CAATAGCCGTGGCAAGCCTAATGCTTCTAGAAGTAGAAGAGGTGGTGGGTTTTCTAACAGCAAACCTAAGCACAGTAGCGAAAACAACAACACTGCTTTTTATGGAGCGGAAAACACCAACACTCGTGGAGAAAGCAGCAGAAGAGGCGGTGCTTTTAGCAAAGGCAAGCGCGAAAGCAACAGAGCTGATAACTATGGTAACACCAAGGGTTATGACAGCTCTAACCGTGATGGTTTTGAAAAGCGTGGCTTTAACAAGCGTGATGGTGGCTTTACCCGAGGTAGCAGAGGCGACAACCTAGAAAGCAGAGGCTCTTTTAACAAGTCTTCTAGTTTTTATGGCAAGCGTGATTTTGACACCAGAGACAGTAACAGCCGTGAAGCTTTTGATAGCAACCATAAACGCGACTTTAACAAAAGTGGCAAAAAAGGTGCTTTTGGTGAGGGATTTGGTAAACGCCTTGGTAAAATGTTTGGCAAAGGAAAGCCTAAGCATGAAGCTAGCACTTTTGATGGTAACACCAAAGGCTATGAAGGCTCTAACCGTGGTGGTGATTTTGCTGGCAAACGCGGGGGCTTTGGTAAAACTAGCAATGGTGGTTTTGGCAAAAGCTTTAGCAGGGGCAAACCTAGGCACGAAGATGGCAAAATCTATGATGGGTTTAACAACAAAGGTGATGGCTTTAGTAGGCGTGAAAACAATGGTCGTGGTGGCTTTAAAGCTAAAAGCAACGACAGAAACCACAGAGACAGCAACGGCAAAACCTTTGACAGCTTTGGTAAAATCAAAGGTAAACCAAGCTTTAAGCAAGGTGATGGCAAAAAACCTTTTGGTGATAAGGCACGTGGTAAGTTTGGAACTAAGCCTTCTTTTGGCAAACGCAACAAAGTTAGTGCTTAGGCTTTCTTAGTTCTATCTATTTATCTTTCTATATGTTGATTTTTTCAACTGTTTTTTCCAAAGACTTCAAACAGCATGCTTTTTTACTTTTATAAGTAAAAGCCTCTGCTGTTTTTTTCTTATCTTTTCTAGTCAACTATCTTTATTGTTAGTTTGTTGTTCTTCTTTTATCTTCTTCTATTTCTTTACTTTTTACTTTTGTCTTCTTTATTTCTTTTTCTGTTTTCTATTATGTTTTTACTTATCTTTCTCTTTCACTTCCTGTTTCTACTTTTCTTCTTGCTTTTATTTCTACTGGTAATCCTTTACTAATGCTATTTACTAACTTATCAAACTTATCTAACACTCTTACTGTCTTTTCTTGTGTAGTAATCGGGAATGGGATTTGGAATTTCATTATCATTGCTTTATTCGTATAACTAAAATATTTCCATTTAGGCCACCTTTTTTGGTTTGATTGTCATATCTTTTTTAAATATGGTCGTATATTTCCAATTAAAATATCGTCTTTTTTATAACATGTAAATCTACCTACTTCAGGTATATAGCTTGATATTGTCTTGTCTACACAATTTTGCAGAAGATTTTCTACACCAATGTAATTATTGCTATTTTAATGACTTGTTTGCTCTAAGCTAGTTGGTTTTGTTATTTAAATCATTATTATTTAAACCACTTACTAGCGTTAAGGTTGCAATGGGGCAACCAGGGAAACAACAAGGGCGTTTTTATCTTCGCTTAAGTTTTCAAGTGCTTGATTAAGACGTTTTTGCTTGGTTTCATCTTTTTTGGCAGAAGATACAAAGCAAACCCACTCATTGCAGGCTATTTGGGTTAGGTTTTTTCATGTTTGCAAAGCACTTTTAGAAGATAAAAGGGGCGGTTTTGAAACTATTATGCACTTTATGAAAGGCGGTTGTAAAAAATATCGTTGTCAAACATTAAGGAAGTTTATAGGTTTGGTTTAAAAAACTATTTTTATAAACAGTTTGCAAACAAAAAGCAATAAAAAGAGTAGATGAAAGAATATTTTTTAAGGGGCTTGCAATGTAAAGCTGTTATAATTTTGTTGTAAGGGCTAAAGAAAGAATCTTAGTGCCGTAGTTGAAAAAGCAATATTGTAATAACTTTTAAAAGTTGGGGTAAAACCACAAAAAGTATTGCAAAAAGACAAGCAAAACAAACGCTAAGCAAAAAAATACACATCTGCAAAGCAATGAAAAAGCAAAAAATAAGATATGAAAACAGTAAAAAAATGACTAAAAACCATGCAATATAAAAGATGAAAATAGCAAATTTACAGGCTTTAGTTTGAAAAAATATAGGGTTTAACAGCTTTTTTGCAAAGTAATAAAGTAAATGAATTGAAGTAATTTAAAAAAAGTGGGTGTCATTTTTTTGCAATAATCACCAAGTTTTACAAAGGTAATGTAGACAAAAATACTATAAAACAACATTGTAAAAATATTTGCATAGTAATAAAACAAAACAATAACCAAAAAGGTTTAATCCATGCAATTAACAAGAGTTCAAGAAAAAGCAAGCAACCCAAAAAATTCCATATGGTTAAGTGCATCAGCAGGAACAGGCAAAACCCATGTGTTAATTATTAGGTTTCTAAGGTTATTGTTAGCAGGGAATAAAATAAGCTCAATTTTATGCTTAACCTACACAAAAGCCGCAGCAAATGAAATGAAAGAAAGGGTTTTTAAACACCTAAAAGCGTGGTCGCTACTGCAAGAAAAAGAGCTAAAGCAAGAGCTACTAAACTTAGGAGAAAAAGATGATGAGCTTTTGCAAGGGAAGGTAAAACTAGCACAAACCTTGTTTGAAACCTGCTTAAATGATATGTCTTACATTAAAATTCAAACCATTCATGCATTTTGTACCAATCTTTTATCACAATTTCCGTTAGAGGCAGAAGTTCCACTAAACTTTAGCCAAAGCGAGGAAAGTGCAAAACTTTTGCAACAAGCTTTAATTAAGGTGCTAGAAGATAACAAGCTAAAAAAAGAAGTGCAAAGTTATGCAGATAATATAGAAAACATTGCATCTTTTATAAATCCTTTAAGTAGTAGCCAAAACCTTGGCACAGTTTTAAAACAAGCAACTTTAAAAGATATCTTTAAAAGCAAAGAGCTTTGCCAAAGTGTTTTGCAAAATTTAAAAGATGTGCTTTTAATTGATGGCAAAAAAACTCTTGATGATATTAAAGCAAGCTATGGCAATTTTTTAACCTCGCAAGAGCTAAAGGAAAAACTGCAACAACTAAAAGAGCATGAAGAAAGTGTAACAGGTTCAAATTTAAAAAAATACTTAGCAAATGTTAAGTTGTTTTTAAGTAAAAGTGATGATGATAAAAAAAGCTCTAAAACCCTGCTTTGCAAAACCTTGCTTACTGCATCAAAAGATGAAGGCTTGCGAATTAGTTCAACAATTATAACTAAAAAAGATACAGAAAAAACAGGTCTAGCCCCACTTTTGCAAGAGCTAGCAAATGAGCTAATAGACCAAGAAGAAGCCTTGTTAAAATATAGCTATTATTACAACATACATGCAAAAATCAATCTTGCATTTTTAGTAAACCAAACTTATGAAGAGCTAAAACAAGAAAAAGCCTTGCTAGATTATGATGATATTTTATACAAAACCCTTGCTTTGTTTAAAAAATCAGATGATATTATGCCTTGGGTTTTTTACAAGCTTGATAGTTTTATTTCGCACATTATGGTTGACGAAGCCCAAGACACTAACCCCATTCAGTGGCAAATAATTAAATATTTAAGCTCAAACTTTTTTGTAAATGCAAGCAATAACAATACTTTGTTTGTAGTTGGCGATATTAAGCAATCTATTTACAGCTTTCAGGGGGCAAGCCCTTTGTACTTTAATAAAATGTTTAATTATTTTGCAGAAAGTTTTCAAAACATAAACAAAAAGCTTTTGTTTTTATCGTTAAATACTTCTTTTAGGTCGTCTTCTGCTGTTACATCTTTTACACAGTTTTTTTGTAACAAAGTGTTTGATAAACAAATACCATATTATGAAAAAGAAGATTTTACCCACAATTGCCACAAAACAGATGAACAAGGCTTTGTGCAAATATGGCCTTTGTTAAAAAAACTAGATAAAAAAGACCAAGAAATAACAGAAGAGAAAGAAGAAATTGCAGTTGTACTAGCAAGAAAAATAGCTGACAAAATTCAAGATTTAGTAAGAAAAGAAGGCATAAACCCAGCTGATATTATAGTGCTTTCAGATAGAAGAAAAGAAGAGGGGAATAACCCTGTTTATAAGCATTTACGCAGGTTTTTAGCACAAAGAAAAATACCATACAAAGCAAGTGATAGAATAAAGCTTTCTAAAAGTGTTTTTGTGCAAGATATGGTTGCTCTTACCTCTTTTTTATCGCAAGTTTATGACAGTTACAGCCTTGCAGGGGTTTTAAAAAGCCCAATTTTTGCATTAAGCAACCAAGATATTTTTGACCTTCAGGCAAATAATAAACACAACAGCCTGTGGCAAAACCTACAAAACAACCTAAAATACCAAGAAGTTACAACATCTTTACTTGCACTTTTAAAAGAAGTTGATGTTTTTTCACCTTATCATATATTTTCTCATTTACTTTATAAGCAAAAAGTTTTAAATAATTATGTTTCTCGTTTGGGGCAAGCTTGCGTTGAAGATATTGAAATATTTTTAGACATCTGCCTTGATTTTGAAGAAAAATCAGGCTCGTATTCGCTAGATTTATTTTTAGAGGCTTTAGAAGATTACTTGCAAGTTGATATTAAACAAGAAGAAAGTGAAAAATCTAACCAAGTTATAATTTCAACAATTCACTATTTTAAAGGCTTAGAAGCAAAATATGTGTTTTTAATAGACCAAATAAACGCAAGAGGCAACAAAGATAGCTTTTATTTTGTTAATAAAGAAAATGAAAGCTTTGTTTATGCATATGATAAAAACATGATAGCAAAAAACAAAAAACTTGAAGAAGTATTTTTAGAACACCAAGCGTATGAAGAAGACGAAACAAAACGCAAAAATTATGTAGCTATAACAAGGGCTATAAACGGGCTTTTTGTTTGTAACTATGCACTATCGGCAAAAATTGACGAGGTAGATACACTAAACGATATTACACAGCAAGAGCTTTTAGATTTTGGTTTTGTAAAAGAAAATGGCGGGTTTGCAATAAAAGATGGTTTTGTATCAGATGTTTTGCTTACTTATAAAAATAATGTAGAAGTAAGTAAAAAAACACAAAAACAAGAAGAGATAACAGAAGAAACAAAAGAGACAACACAAGAGCAAGAAGCACACAATCTTGATTGGGTAAACCTGCAAATAACAGCTAAAACAGAAAAAGCCCAAGAAAGCGAAGAAGAAAAAGCAAACTTTACAGACGATAAAGCCACAGAGATTGGTACGCTTGTGCATGATATTTTAGACCTTGTAGCGAATTTTTCTCAAGATGAAGCTGTAACAATGCTAGAAAACTACCTACAAACCCAAGAGATAGAAGCTGAAGACAAACAAAAAGTAAAAACTCATGTTTTAAATGTAATTGAAAGTGATTTTTACAACAATATGCTTAAGCATAAAATATATACAGAAGCTAGCATAGCAGGGCTTTTTAGCAACAAGCTTAGCTTAAATAGGGTAGATGCTTTTTATATTGATGGTAAAAATATTTATATTATTGATTATAAAACATCAAAAAACAATGAAAGTGTAAGCAAAGTATACAAAGAGCAATTGCTTTTTTATAAGCAAAGGTTTTTAAGTGTATTTCCTAGCCACAATGTACATTGTTATTTGTTTTTTACATCAAATGCTAATGTTGTAAAGGTTGATTAAACCCTAGCGTTTTTTTGCAAAAAAACCCTGCATTAGTTCTTTTATTTTATTTTCATAAAAATGCCCATAGCTTTCTACTGTGGCACATTTTGCATTGTCTATTAAGCTGTTGCTATCTATTGCTCCTGTTTTTGAGCAAGGCAACCCATAGTACACTGTTTGTATTCCTGCATTTGCGAGTGCACCATAGCACATTAAACAAGGCTCTAAAGTTACATAAAGGGCGTGGTTTTTCAGTTGGTTAGTGTTTTGGGTTTCAAGTGCTTTGTTTAGGGCAATAATTTCAGCATGCAATAGGGGGTTTTGCTTGGTTTTATTGTATGCTTTGGTAACTATTTGCTTAGTTTTTTGGTTTATAATCACGCAGCCAATAGGTATTTCACCTTCATTTTTTGCTATTAAAGCTTGTTTTATAGCTTCTAGCATAAATTCATTTTTAAGCATATTTTTTTAAATTTTTATAAATTAATTAAGATTAATTTTAACATTTTTAGTTATTATTTTTTTTAAATTAACTATTTAGCTTTAAAAAAAAGAGGGTAAAAATCATGAAAAAACTACCTTTAATTGGCGTAACTTGTGATTATAGCACAAAGCAAACATACTCTAAGTTTCCTTGGTATGCACTGCGTGAAAATTATATAAGCTCTATTACTAAACAAGGGGCAATGGTTGTGCCTTTACATTATGAAAGTAAAGATTTTGTTGAAGAAACTGTAAATAGTTTAGATGGTTTAATAGTTACAGGTGGTGATTTTGATATATCTCCAGAGTTTTATGGGCAAAGTAGTAAGCACGAAAAAACATCATTGAATTTAAAAAGAACAGAAAACGAGTTTGAAATTCTAACCCATGCAGTAAAAAGAGATATACCAATACTAGGAATATGCGGGGGTATGCAGTTAATTAATGTATTTTTTAAAGGTACTTTAATGCAACATATAGATGATTGTATAAAAACAGATATTAAACACGAGCAACCTAACCCAAGAAATGAAGCAGGGCATAGTATTAAGGTAGAAAAAAACACCAAGCTTTTTAATATAATAAAGGAAGAAAAAGCAGAGGTAAACAGTGCCCATCATCAAGCTGTTTCAACCCTAGGGCAAGATATAAAAGCAAGTGCATATGCAGAAGATGGAATTATAGAAGCAATAGAGCATGAAAAACTAAAATTTTGCCTAGCAGTGCAATACCACCCAGAGTTTGAAATAAGCAGTGCAGACACTTTGCTTTTGCAAAGTTTTGTAAATGCTTGCAAAGAATAAAACAAAGGCTTTATTAAAAAGCATGTTATTATAATTAGCTTATTGCAAATAAATTTTTTATAAAAAGTTTTAAAGAAAAATGAAAGAAAAAAACTATACTTCGCATCGTATTGCCAAGGTTATTGCTAGGTTTTATAACTGTTCTCGCAGAGATGCTGAAAAAATAATAACCCAAGGAAGGGTAAAACTAAACGGCAAAGCTATAAACTCGCCTGCTTTAAATGTTGTGCAACACGATAGTATAGAAATTGACAATACCCCTTTAAAATTAAAAGATGATTTTAAATGCTACATTTATTATAAACCTAAAGGTCTTGTAACAACCCATAGCGATGAAAGAGGGCGTAAAACTGTTTTTGAATCTTTACCAAAAGAGTTTAACTACCTTGTAAGTGCAGGTAGGCTTGATATTAACTCGGAAGGGCTTTTAATTTTAACCAACAACAGAGCTTTAAGCAAAGCACTAGAAGACCCTGAAAATAAAATTCCACGCAGTTATAGTGTAAGGGGTTTTGGTAGGGTTTCAGATAATTTAGTTGAAAGCCTTTCAAATGGTGTTACCGTAAAAGGCGTGCTTTACAAACCAATGATATGCGAAGTTATAAGAAAAAACGCAAGCAACATTTGGCTAGACTTAACCTTATTTGAAGGCAAAAACCGTGAGATTAGAAGAGTTTTAGAGCATTTTAATATACAGGTTAATCGTTTAATTCGTACTTCTTTTGGTGCTTTTAAACTTGGCGATTTAAAAGCAGGTCAGCTTTTAAAAGTTGATAAAAGAACAGCACTAAGCTATTTTGATAAAGATGTAAGAAACAGCATTTTAAACTATCAAGATGATTTTTGGTTAAAGCAGTAGCGTTTTTTAAAGTAAGATTTGCACAATACTATAATCTTGTAAAAGTTATAGTTGTTTAAAATAGACCATAACTTAGCAAAAACCATAAGCACATGCCAACCATAAAAAATACTAAAGCCTCATAAAGGCTATTGTTTTTTAATAAGTAGCAATGTAAGAAAGTAACCTTTCTGTTTGTTTTTTTTGCAACACACTAATTACAAGCAAACTTGATTTGTTTAAATATGGCAGGTTTTAACTGACTTACATACAATTTTTACTTTTTGATATGCAATGTAATGTAATTTATATTTTTAAGCATAAAATCATCTAAAAAAGCACCTGCAAATGCACTTAAAAGCAAGGCAACACCAAGCAAAAAGCAAAACAAAAAGCACTAAAACCTGCAAAGCAAAAAAAGCAAAGTGCTAAAAAACTATTTTCCCTTTTAAATTAAGTATTTACAAGTAGTATTTTTGCTAAAAAAGTAAACTTTTTTGTTTTAATACAAGTCATTTAGTGCATTTGCAATATAATATGATTTTGTGTACAATATTTTGTATGTACCATATTTAATTAGTTAAATATTGATTTCTTTAAAAAATATTGTTTAATTTTTCTTTTGCAATCCCTTTGTAGAAGAAAACATTACACAATAAGCCAAAAAATAGGGAGAATAAACAAAAATGAAGCACTTACTTAAATTAGCTGTTTTCTTGGGCTTTTTTTCTGCATTTTCATTAAATGCATCGCAAATTATAATTTGGGAGCAAATGGAACCAAATGCACTGCAAGAGTTTAGAAAAATAGTTTCTCAATACAATAAAGAAAACCCTAAAAACAAGGTTATTTTAAAACACTATTCAACAGAAGATTTAAGAACAAACTTTCAAACAGCATCTTTAGCAAATAGTGGTCCTGATATTGTATATGGTCCTGATGATATGGTGGGTCTTTTTGTTACAGCAGGGCTTTTAGCACCAATTGACCAAGTTTTTCCTAGTAAGTTTTATGAAAAAACATTTTATAAAAATGCACTAAACTCAACAAGCTATAAAGGCAAAACATATGGCTTGCCAGATATGCAGGGCAACCATATTGCACTTTTATACAATAAAAAGTTTGTAAAAAATGCACCTAAAGATTTTAACGATTTTATAGAAAGTGCTAAAACACACCAAGTAATAGCAAAAAGCAGAAGTCAAAGTACTTATGGTTTAGTTTTTAATATTAAAGAACCATTTTGGTTTGTGGGTTTTTACAATGGTTTTGGTGGTTCAGTGTTTAATAAGCAAGGAAAGGTGGACCTTAACAACAATGCAATGGTAAACGCATTAACCTTTGTAAGAGATATTGAAAAAAAGCATAACCTAGGCGTTAGAGGAATGGATTACAATATAGCTCATCAGCTATTTAGCCAAGGTAAATCAGCTTATATATTGCAAGGCTCTTGGGCTTGGGGTGAGTATGAAAAAGCAGGAATTGACTTTGGTGTAACATATCTACCACTTGAAAATGGCAAAAATGCTACATTTTATTCATCTACAAAAACCTTCTTGTTTTCAAATAAGCAAGCAAGTCTAGATAAAAAAGAACATATAGAAAAGTTTATGCAATATGTGTTTGACAATAAACAGTATGAAAACTATGTAATGAAGCAAGGAATTATACCAACTACTAATTCTTTAAGGCAGTCTGCAAAAGTTAATAGTGCAAAACTAACAAAAATGGGTAAAGATGCACTAAGCTATACAACACCTATGCCAAATGCACCAGAGATGAGAGCAGTATGGGATGGTATAAGACCAAGTCTAGAAGCTGTACTAGAAGGCAAACTAGAGCCAAAACAAGCAGCTGAAAGAATGCAAAGAGATGCAGAAAGATTAGTAAAAACTATATTAAATTAACAAAATACAATAGGGAGGGTTAAAGCTTAATATGTCTTATCTTAGATTAAAAGATTTATCTAAAAAATACAACAATGGCTTTAAGGCTGTGCATGAAGTAAATATTGAAATTGAAGAAGGTGATTTTTTGGTTTTAGTAGGTCCTTCTGGTTGTGCAAAGTCTACAATTTTACGAATGATAGCAGGGCTTGAAGATGTTACAGATGGGCAAGTTATTATAGATGGTGAAATTGTAAATGATGTACTACCAAAAGACAGAGATATAGCCATGGTGTTTCAAGACTATGCCTTATACCCTCACTTAAGTATCTACGATAATATATCTTTTGGGCTTAAGCTTAAAAAAGTAAGCAAAGAAAAAATAGAAGCAGAAGTGCAAAAAGTAGCAATAAATCTTGAAATACAGCACCTTTTAGACCGCAAACCAAAAGAGCTTTCAGGTGGGCAAAGGCAAAGGGTTGCACTTGCAAGAGCTTTAATTAAAAACCCTAAGGTGTTTTTACTAGACGAGCCACTTTCTAACCTTGATGCAAAACTAAGGGTACACACAAGGGCAAAAATAAGCGAGCTACACAGAGAGCTAGGTACAACAATGGTTTATGTAACCCACGACCAAGTTGAAGCTATGACAATGGGTAACAAAATTTGTGTGCTTAAAGAAGGTAGAATAATGCAGTTAGGCGCACCTTTAGACCTTTACGAAAACCCTGCAAACCTTTTTGTAGCAACCTTTATGGGTTCACCAGCTATGAACACAATAGAAGGCGAGCTTTTACAAGAAGGGTCTGATATTTACTTTAAAACCTTTGGTGCAAAAATAAAAATTCCTGCTAGTAAGCACGAAAATATTAAAAAAGCCGTTGGTAAAAAGGTATTTTTTGGTATAAGACCATCACAAATACGCCTAAAACAAAAAGATGACCATAAAGAAGAAATACAAGGGCTTGCATTGTTGATTGAAAAAACAGGGTCGCAAACTTTTGTACACTTTAATGTTAACAATACAAATATTGTAGCAAAGGTAAAAACAGAAGAAGTTGCAAATATTGAGCTTGGTGATGATATAACATTTTACTTAAACATGGAAAAATGCTGTATTTTTGATGGTGAAACAGAAGAAAACCTAACTTTATAAAGGAGGCTTAAAATTGTCTAATAATGTTTTAGCTTCAAACCATGTATCAAAAAAGGCTATTTATCTTTTTATTTTGCCAAGTATACTTGTTTTGCTTGTTATGGTTTTTTACCCTCTTTTATACGGGTTTTATTTATCTACTACAAACTTAAGTTTAAGCAACTTTCAAAACCCTTCATTTATTGGTTTATCAAACTATGTTGATATCATAAAAGAAGGTGTAATTTTTAAAACTTTTTTAAGAACCATTATCTGGACTAGTGTTAATATTTTTGCCCATGTTAGTATTGGGCTTGGTTTAGCACTTATTTTAAATGCAAAAATGCCAGGCAGTGCATTGTTTAGAATACTTTTAATCATCCCTTGGGCTTTGCCACAGTATGTAGCTGTTTTAACCTTTAAAGGTATGTTTAACACTCAATTTGGTGCTTTTAATTTAATACTAGGAAAGTTTGGGTTACCTTCTGTTAATTGGCTATCTGATGCCAACATGGCTTTTGTTTCAAGTATTATCACAAATATTTGGCTTGGTTTTCCATTTATGATGATGATATGCTTAGGCGGTTTGCAGTCTATTCCAAAATCAATTTATGAAGCAGCAGATATTGACGGAGCAAGCTCGTTTGCTAAGTTTAAAAATATAACACTACCATTGTTAAAGCCTGTTTTAGTTCCTGCTGTTGTTTTAGGAACAGTGTGGACTTTTAACATGGTAAATGTAATTGTGGTTTTAACAGGTAACCACGGCAAAGAAGGCACACAAATACTTGTAACAGAAGTTTATAGGCTTTCATTTTCTTTTTATAGGTATGCTTATGCTGCTGCTTATAGTGTTTTAATATTCTTTATATTATTTTCTTTTGTTGTTTTGTTTATTAAAAAAGCTAATGTATTTGGGTCAGAGGATAAATAAAAATGAACTTAAACAAAATAAAAAACAGATACTTTGACAGAAACTACTCGTGGAAGAAAATAGGTTTTTTCTATCTTGTATTAATATGTATGTCGGTTATTACTGTTTATCCTTTTTTAAATATTTTAAAAAGTGCGTTATCAGAAGGTAGCATGATTTACTCAATGGAGCTTTCAGTACTACCACAAGAGCCAACATTAGATAACTTTAAAAGAGCCTTTATAGATACAGACCTTTTAATTTGGTTAAAAAATTCACTAATTGTTTCAGTTTTAACAGCAATTTTTGGTGTTGTGGTTTCAGTTAGTGCTGCTTATGCATTTTCTCGTTTTAGATTTTGGGGCAAAAAAGTTGGGCTTATGACTTTTTTAATAACCCAAATGTTCCCTGCACCTATGTTGCTTTTGCCAATGTTTATACTTATAAGCAAACTAAACCTAATAGATAGCTTTTTTGGTCTTTTAGTGCCTTATACTGCTTTGGCAGTGCCTTTTTGTGTTTGGATGCTAAAAGGGTATTTTGACACTATTCCAAAATCATTAGAAGAAAGTGCCTATATAGATGGTGCATCGGTTTTAAAAACCCTTGTAGTTATAATATTGCCACTTTCAGCACCTGCACTTGCTATTACTGCTTTATTTTCATTCATGACAGCATGGAGCGAGTTTATAGTTGCCAACATTATTTTAGTAAACCCAGATTCAATAACTCTACCTATTGGTTTAATCTCTTTAGCAGGTGATTTTTCTCCTGATTGGGGCGTGTATTCAGCAGCAGCTTTTATTACTGCTTTTCCTGCTATGATAATGTTTATGCTAGTTTCTAAGTATTTAGTAGGTGGCTTAACACTAGGCGGGGTAAAAGGCTAAGGGAAGAAAAAAAGTTAAGGTTTTTGTAGTAAAAAATAAAAGCCTTAACCAAGAGTGAAAAGTATTTAAAGCAAGGTTTTTAAGGTTTTGCAAAAGAGCATAGCGGTAGATTTTAGTAAAAAACGCTAGAAAATGGTTAAAAAATGTTTTTTAGAGCCAAACAACAAAAGCGGTAAAAGTGCTTTGTAGGTATAAGGTAGAGATATATAAATAACACTAGCATAGCTAGACAAAATAATATGCAGAAAGAGGATTGTAAATAGTATTTTGGTGATAGTTAACAAAAATATTGTTAGTGATGCTTTTTGCAAAAAACCTTAGCAAGGTTGCACTAAATTAAATATTGACCACAAGAGAGAAATATTAGCAAAGCTAAATAAATAAAAATATAACAAAGTTAGATAAAAACACTAAAAAAAGTTAGATAAAATGTTTTAAATAAGGTTTGTGTGAAAAAACACAGGCTTGTTTTTTGGTTTGTTTGCTTTAAAAAACAAACTTTTTAATTTATACGGAGGAATTAATTGAATGAAATTATTAACTAAATATACAGTAGCAGGTGTTTTATTTTCAAGCTCACTTGTTGCAAGTTCAATAGATTTTACAGGTTATGGTAGGTCGGGCATTGGCTGGGGCAATAGCTCAAGCGATGGCGGGCAAATTTGTAAGCAAGCAGAAGGTGCAGGTGCAAAGTATAGGCTAGGTAACGAGTGCGAAACCTATGGCGAGCTAAAACTAGGCAAAGAGCTTTATAGAAGCGGTGAGGGTGAAAACGCTGCTACATTTTATCTAGATACCAACACAGCTTTTTCTATTCCGCAATCTACCGATTGGGAAGTTTCTAACGCTGCTGTAAGAGAGTTTAACATTCAGGCTAAAAATGTTATATCTTTTTTACCAGGTGCAACTGTTTGGGCAGGTAAAAGATTTTACCAAAGGCATGATGTACACATGATAGACTTTTATTATTGGGATATTTCAGGACCAGGTGCAGGGATAGAAAACATAAACGCAGGTGCTTTAGGCACACTTTCTTTTGCTGTAACAAGAAATGAAAATGATATGTATCGCTCTGATACTATTGATGCAAGGCTAGTAAAACAAGTTTTAGAAGGTAGCACAATAGAGCTTGGGTTTGCATATGGTAAAAGTGATGATAAAGACCTTGGTTTAGTAACAATAACTGATGAAACCTACACAATGCCAAGCCAAGACACAATAGACAATGCAGGCGATGGCTACTTTGCAACCCTTGAGTATACACAATCTTTACTTGGCGGGTTTAACAAGTTTGTAGTGCAATATGGTACTAACTCTTTAATGGGTGGCTCTGGTAAAGCAGATGGCTCTTATGTTTATGAGTTTGTAGGAGCCACAAGTACAGATGGAGAAACAATATACACAGGAACCATGAAAGATGGTGATAGCTACCGCTTTATTAACCATGGTGCTGTTTCTTTTGGCTCTAGTGTAGAAATGATGTATGTGGCACTTTACCAAAGCACAAGCTATGATACAAAAAGCTATAAAGATGATTGGTTTAGTATTGGTATAAGACCAATGTACAAGTGGAATGATATGCACAGTACTTTAGTAGAAATTGGTTACGATAGCACAAGCTTAGGTGATAACCTTGAAAATGCTAATAACCAATTATTTAAAACAACATTAGCACAGCAAATACAAGCAGGCAATAGCATTTGGGGTCGCCCTGCATTAAGAGTTTTTGCCACTTACTTCCATGAAAAAATTGAAGATAGCTTAGGCAATGTTGCAACTGATGATAGAAATCATGTTTCTTTTGGTGCTCAAATTGAGTGGTGGTAGGAAGCTTTTTTCTTTATAAAGCAATTTAAAGAGGGGCTTTTTAAGCCTCTTTTTTTATCAAATTTTTTAAATAAAAAAGGTTTTAAAAAATGGAAAATAAAAAAAACTATGCTAATAAGTGGTTTAATACAAGCTGTATTTATCAAATTTACCCAAAAAGCTTTTTAGATACCAATGGAAGTGGTGAAGGCGACCTTAAAGGGATAATAGAAAAGCTAGACTATTTGCAAAATTTAGGGGTAGGTGCATTGTGGATTTGCCCAATTTTTGCATCGCCAAATGTTGACAATGGCTATGATATATCAGATTACTTAAAAGTGCAAAAAGACTTTGGTAGCTTAGAAGATGTAAAAGAGCTTATTGCAAAAGCACATGAAAGAGATATAAAAATAATTATGGATATGGTTGCCAACCATAGTTCAGAACAACATGAGTGGTTTATAAAATCTTGCAAAAAAGAAAAACCATATGATGATTATTACTTATGGAGCAAAACCCCAACCAATTGGGCTAGTTTTTTTGGCGGTAGTGCGTGGTCTTTTAACGAAGAGAGAAAAGAACACTACATGCGTTTGTTTACCAAAGAGCAGCCAGATTTAAACTGGCACAATGAAAAAGTAAGAAAAGAAATTTATAAAATTATGCAATATTGGATGGATTTAGGGGTTGATGGCTTTCGCCTTGATGCAATATCACATATTTGCAAGCCCTTAAAACCTACAAATTATGAAAGTGATGAAAAATATGTAATGGGCAAAATGCATGGAAATGGTGTAAATATACACAAATATTTTCAAGAAATGCATGAAAAAGTATTAAGCAAATATGAAAATAGTATTGCAATTGGTGAAGCAAATTTAATTCCACATGAGGAAGCCCACCTTTTTGTAAACCCAGAAAGAAAAGAGCTTGATATGATTTTTACTTTTGACCATATGGATTGTGATAGAAAAAACAGCAAAGAAAGAGGAAACTTTAACCATGGTGTTTTTGACTTAGTAGGGTTTAAAAAAACTTTGGCAAGCTGGCAAGAAAACCTATTTGAAAGAGGGTGGAATGCTTTATATTTAAACAATCACGACCAACCTCGTGCTGTTTCTCGCTTTATTGATGATAAAAACTTTAGAGTAGAAGGTGCTAAAATGCTTGCTTTAATTTTGCACTTTATGCAAGGCACACCTTTTATTTACCAAGGTGAAGAAATAGGAATGACAAACACAGAGCTTGAGTTTGATGAAATTGATGATATTAACACCAAGCAAGCCTACAAAGACCTTGTGCTAGAAAGAAAAATAATGCCAAAAGATGAGTTTGTAAGCATTACTAAAAGATATTGCCGTGACCACTCTCGCACCCCTATGCAGTGGAATGCCTCTGAAAATGCTGGGTTTTCAAGCTCTAAGCCTTGGATAAAAGTAAACAAAAACTACAAAGAAATTAATGTAGAAAATGCTTTAAAAGACCCTTCATCGGTGTTTTATTTTTATAAAAAACTAATAGAGCTTCGTAAAAATAAAGGAACTGTACAAGATATTTTAACATATGGCAACTTTAAAGCTATTGACCTTGAAAACAAAGAAAGCTTTTTTTATGCACGCATATTAGATGGTAAAACAATTTTGGTTTTAGCAAACTTTACTAATGAAGAAAAAGAGTTTGAAATTGAAGGCTCTTATAGTTTAGAAAATGCCAAGGTTTTATTATCTAACTATAAAAATAATAAAATAACAGGGCAAAAAGTAAGCTTAAAGCCATATCAAAGTGTTGCTTTTACTCTTTTTTGATAAAATAGGGCTTTTGTTTATAAAATAAATACTTATACACAAAAGCCTTTTTGTTAAATAAAGTTTAGTTAATAAATTTAGTGAAAAATATTTAGTTTTTTATATAAGGCTTTTTAGAAGGTAAATAAATAGCAAAATATTTTTTCTTTAGAGCGGTTTTAGTAAATTTATAATCTTAAAAAGCATTGCAAAAAAACTTAACTAAAAACAATTTTAAAAGGGGTTTTAAAAAAATCACCCCCCAAAGAGTTTTTATAAACCAAAAGCTAAGCAGGGAACTAAACAAGGCTTTTTTAGTTTTCCTATTGCAAAACAAAGCAAACAGAGAGTATTTTTCTAGGTATTTTAAAAAAATACAACAAGCATAATTTATTGGCAAATATTTTTAAAGAAA
>CAYYLE010000008.1:0-25651 GCA_964472375.1 uncultured Rickettsiales bacterium | reverse complement strand
GGTATTTTAAAAAAATACAACAAGCATAATTTATTGGCAAATATTTTTAAAGAAAACCACTTAAAACCGCCAAGCTTTTGAAAAAGATAAGGTTAAAGGGGTGATATTAGAATTATTTTGTATTTTTTAAAAAAAGTTTTTATATTATTTTAAATGCAAAGTAAAAGATTTTCTAATCTTTTAAAATAGTAAAACAATTTTTAAGATGGTCGTTAAAAAGCCCAATTGCTTGCATGTATGCGTAAGCTGTTTTACTACCTATATATTTCATGCCTCTTTGTTTTAGGTCTTTAGCTAGTACTTTGCTTGTTGTATTTTCGCTTGGTATTTCTAAAATACTTGTGTAGTTATTTACAACTTGCTTAAAGTTTACATATTGCCAAATATAGTTTTTAAAAGAGCCAAACTCTTGCTGAATTTTTATAAAAATTAAAGCGTTATTTATAATTGCTCTTGTTTTTCCTTCGTGTTTAATTAATTCTTTTATGGTTAAAATGCTTTGTATTTCATCTTCATTTATTTTTGCAACTTTTTGCACATCAAAATTGTAAAAATGCTTGTTGTAAGATTCTCGTTTTTTAAGCACTGTTTCAAAACATAAACCAGATTGTAGGTTTTCAAGCACAAGAGCTTCAAAAAGTTTATTATCATCAAATAAAGGAACACCCCATTCCTCATCGTGATATTTTTTATAAAGCTCTTGCCCTTCTTTATTTGCAAAGCATCTTATTTTTTTAGTTGGCATTCTTTTGATAAAAATACTTTTCTTATTTGCTCAAGGTCTTTTTGTACATCAATAGATATTGGCTCGTTGTCTACTACCTTGGCAATTATTTTCATATCAGCTTCTAAGGCTCTTAGCTGCTCTAGTTTTTCAGCTTTTTCTAAAGGGCTTGCTTCTAGTTTTACAAATTTTTCAAGGGATTTTCTTGTATAGGCATAAATACCAATATGACCATAGCAATCACCCCCATAAGGAACATGAGAGCGAGAAAAATAAAGAGCTTTATAGTGGTCTTTTCTTTCAGAAAGTACCGCTTTTACAACATTTTTAGCTTCTAAGTCTTCTTCATTTTCAATTTTAAAACAAAGTGTTGCAATATCTGCATCTTCATTTTCTTCAAGTAAATTTGCACAAATATCAATATATTTAGGGTCAATATCTGGTAGGTCGCCTTGTAGATTTATAATAATATCAAACTTTTTTTCACTGTCGTATATGCTTAGAGCTTGGTTTATGCGGTCGGTTCCCGATGGTAGGTCTTTATCGGTCATTACATAGTTTGTACCTGTTTGTTTTACAATAGTTTCAATTTCACTATCGCATATTGCAAGTAGTATATTTTTTATACTGCTTTCTTTTGCACGGCTAATTACATGTTCTACCATTGTTTTATTGCCAATTTGTGCAAGGGGTTTATTTTTTAGCCTTGTTGAGCTAAGCCTAGATGGAATAATAATTATTTTATTTTTCATTTTTTTATCCATAAATTAATACTTAGTTTAAACATTTACTATATAGTTTATATGATAGCGTATTTTTGTGTAAAAATTTTAGATTAGTTTACAATATGTTTTTTAAAAAAAGCCTTTTATTAACTTTACTTTGTATTGTTTTAGCTAGCTTAAGCTTGGCTAAAGAAGTAAAGATTGATAAATTTGCAGTGTATAAAGAGCCAAGAGAGCTTGTAGACGGTCACTTTCCTTATGCAAACCCAAATGCCCCAAAAGGTGGGTTTGTTGTTTTATACGGGTATGAAAATTTTGATACACTAAACCCTTTTAGTGTTTTTGGGGTTGCACCTAAAGACATCTCTCGCTTGCTTTATTTACCTTTATTTACACTTTCATCAGATATTGATAGCACAATATATAGTGTGCTTGCTAAAGAATTTTCCATAAAAGGTAATAAGGTAAAAATTTATTTAAGAGAAGAAGCGGTTTGGCAAAATGGAGAGCCTATAACAGCAAAAGATGTAGAGTTTACCGCAAAAACTCTTGCTAATAATTCGGGTTCTTATTACAGGGCGGTTTTTAGTACTATACAGGATATAGAAATAATAGATGATAAAACCTTTGTTATAACTTTTCAAGAAGGTAATATTAAAAAAACCTTAGCATCACTTGCTGATTTACCAATACTACCTGAATTTTTTTGGAAAAATGTAGACTTTAAAACCGACCTTATAGTAGCACCAATAGGTAGCGGGCTTTATTTTTTAGAAAGCTATGAGTTTGGAAAATACACTATTTTTGAAAGAGTAAAAAACCACTGGGCAGAAGATTTACCTACTTTAAAAGGATATTACAATTTTGATAAAATAAAATACGAATATATAAGAGATAGAAGCGTTGTAAGGGAGTCTTTTAAAGCAGGAATATTAGACATAGTTTTTGAATACAGTGCAAAGCATTGGGCAAACTATTGGCAAAGCAATAAAATAGCAAACCAAGAAGTAATGAAGCAGGCATTTGCAAATAGCCGCATTGCGCCTTATCAATCTTTTGTTTTTAATTTAAGAAAAGAAAAATTTCAAGACCTTAGAGTAAGAAAAGCTATTTATGAAATGTTTGATTTTTATTGGTTAAACAGGGCTTTGTTGCACGGGCAGTATAAAAAATTAGAAAGCTTGTTTCAAGATAGCATCTATCAAGCAAAAGGCTTGCCAGAAGGTAAAGAGCTTGAGCTTTTAACCAAAAATAAAAAATATTTAAGGCAAGATGTTTTTACAAAAGAGCTTGAAAGCTTAAACGAAGGAGAAAAAAGCGTACAAGAAAGGCTAGAAAAAGCCGACAAACTACTAAAAGAAGCAGGATATATTGTAGTAAACAACAAAAGAGTGCATAAAGATACTGGAAAACAACTAGAGTTTGAAATTCTAGTAATAAGCAAAAACATAGCAAGGCTTACCACCCCTTTTGTAAGAAAACTAAGCATGCTAGGTATAAAAGCAAGTATTAGAGTTGTTAATATATCAAACTATATACACATGCTAAATAAATATGATTATGATATGGTAATAAAAGCTTGGTACTCAAGTACCAACCCAGCAGCAGAGCATTATTCTTATTGGTCTAGTACTACGGTAAATAAAGAAGGTGGCAGAAACCTTTCAGGTATTGATAATAAAGCAGTGGATAATATTGTAAATGGGCTTATATCATCAACAACCGAAGAAGAGCTAGTTGCACATGCAAGGGCTTTAGATAGAGTTTTAAGGCTAGAATACATTAATATTCCACAGGTTTATTCAGATTCTGATAGGGTTTTGTGGTATGATAAATTTGGTATTCCAAGCAAAACACCCGACTATGGGGTAGATATATTTTTATGGTGGGTGAAGTAATATGTTGCATTATATAGCCAAGCGTTTATTTTTAGTAGTGCCAACTTTGCTTGGTATTTTGCTTATTAACTTTTTTGTATTGCAGCTTGCACCAGGAGGCCCGCTTGACAGCCTAAGAGCTAAGTTGCAAAACCTAGGCAACCAAAACCAAACTGCTATTACACAATCTAATCAAAATTATGAAAATGACCTAGATAAACAGCTAATGGAAGAGCTAACGGTTCAGTTTCAGTTAGATAAACCTTTAATAGAACGCTTTGTTATTATGGTAAAAAACTACTTAAACTTTGATTTAGGTACAAGCTATTTTAACAATGCAAAGGTTTTTGATTTAATACTTTCTAAAATGCCTGTCTCCTTATCTTTAGGGCTTTGGACGATGCTTATAATATATGCAACAGTTATACCTTTAGGTATAAAAAAAGCAATACAATCAGGTAAAACATTTGATAAAACCACAACAATAATACTAGCAGTGCTTGATGGCATACCATCTTTTGTTGTTGCAACTATTTTGCTTATTTTGTTTGCATCTGATAACTTTGTGCAGATTTTTCCTTTAAGGGGTATGGTTTCCAACAACTTTGAAGATTTATCCTTAATAGGAAAAATGTTTGATTATTTATGGCACATGTTTTTGCCTGTGCTTTCTATGGTGGCTACAAGCCTTGCAGGAATTACATTTTTAATAAAAAATTCGTTTATAGAAGAATTGAATAAACAATACGTTATTACCGCTTATAGCAAAGGAGCATCGCAAAAAAGAGTGCTTTATTTTCATGTATTTAGAAATGCTCTTATTATAATAATTGCTGATTTACCACAAACATTGCTTGCTATTTTGTTTACATCATCATTAATGATAGAAATATTATTTTCTTTAGATGGTTTAGGTTTGCTTGCTTATAACTCGGCACTTAATAAAGATTATCCGGTGATTTTAGGCTTGCTTTATATACTTTCAGTTTTAGGTTTGTTAGCAAGAATAGTAAGTGATATCTTATATCATGTTGTAGACCCTCGTATTAACTTTGATAAGGCACAAAAGTAATGAGTTTTTTAAGTCGTTTAAAAATAAGGTTTTATAGTAAGTTTTCATTAAACACTATATACAAGCTTAAAAAGTTTAAAAGTAACAAAAAATCTTACTACGCTAGCATTATTTTTGCTTTAATTTTACTTACAACAGTTTTTGCAGAGTTTATAGCAAATGATAAACCACTTATGGTTTCTTACAAAGGGAACTTTTACTTTCCTGTTTTGCAAGAGTATTCAGCAAAAGAGTTTGGGTTAAACCTTGATAACTCTCCTTATTATAAAAATAAAGCAGTAATGGAAGAAATAGAAAAGCATGGTTTTATAATTTGGCCTTTAATAAAGCATTCGTACAGAAGCTTAGATTTTGACCTTGAAACAACAGCTCCTGCAAGCCCTTCTTTTAGTCATCTTTTAGGCACTGATGATGTTAGTAAAGATATTTTAGCAAATATTATTTACGGTGCTAGAGTTTCTTTATTTTTTGGCATTACTCTTGCTTTTGTAAGTTCATTTATTGGGGTGCTTTTTGGTGCTTTACAAGGCTATGTAGGTGGGGGGCTTGATATTTTTATGCAAAGGGTGTATGAAGTTTGGTCAACCATTCCTTCTTTGTATGTTTTAGTGGCACTTTCTAGCTTAATATCTTTTAACTTTACTTTGCTTTTAATAGCAATGTCATTTTTTAGGTGGACAGCACTAGTAGAGCTTGTAAGAGCTGAATTTTTACGAGTAAGAAACATGGATTTTGTAAAATCAGCTGTTATTTTAGGGGTAAGCAGAAAACACATTATATTAAAAGTTATTTTGCCAAATACTTTAACATCTTCACTAACATTATTGCCCTTTATTGCAAGCGGGTCTATTACTTTGCTTTCAGCGCTTGATTTTCTAGGCATAGGCTTGCCTTATGGGTCGCCTTCTTTGGGGCAGATAATTTACCAAGGGCAAGATAATTTAGACTCACCATGGATAGGAATATCAGCCTTTGCAACACTTGCTGTTATAGTGCTTTTGCTTATTTTAATAGGCGAGGGTATAAGAGAGGTTTTTAAACCAACAAGAAGGTAAAAAACTATGGAAAACGACAAAGAGCATAAAGAAGTAGTGCTTGAGATAAAAAATTTGAAACTTGGTTTGCAAAAAAGTTCTTTGCTTTCTTCTCGCTTGCTTTTAGATAATATAAGCTTAAAAGTGCATAAAAAAGAAGTTGTGGCAATTATAGGAGCAAGTGGTTCAGGTAAGTCTTTAACAGCACTTTCAACAGTTAAGCTATTGCCAGATGGAATTAAACAGCTTTCAGGTCAGGTTATTTTTGATGGTGTAGACTTTACCAATCTAAAAGAAAAAGAAATGGAAAAAATAAGAGGTAAAAATATTGGCTTTGTGTTCCAAAACCCTTTACTTGCTTTCAACCCATTAAAAAAAGTTTTTAAACAACTAATAGAGCCTTTAATAATACACTGCGGTGGTATTTCCAAACAAGAGATAGAAGAAAGAGTAAAAGAGGTTTTAGAGTTAGTTGACTTGCAAGATTGTTACCAAAGGCTAAACAACTACCCGCATCAGTTTTCAGGGGGTCAGTTGCAACGCCTTATGATAGCAATGGCAATTATAAACAAACCAAAATTTTTAATAGCTGATGAACCAACAACAGCACTTGATAAAATAAGCGGGGCAAAGGTTATTAAGCTACTTTCAGAGCTTGCAATTAAGCTTGAGCTTTCTGTTCTTGTTATATCTCACGATTTAAAAGCAGTTAAAGATTTAGCAAATAGGGTATATGTTTTAGACTCTGGTGTAGTTGTAGAAAAAGGGCAACTGCAAAGTGTGTTTTCAAACCCAAAGCATAATATTACAAAGCTTTTAACAGGAAAAATAGAATACCTAAAAGAGCTAAAAGAAGATGAAAATCTGCAAAATATTTTAGAGGTTAAAAACATAAACACAAGATATATTGTAAAAAATAATTTAATTTTTAAAAATAAATATAGGGATTTTTTAAAAGATATTAATTTTACAGTTAAAGAGCAAGATAGTGTAGGGCTAATAGGGAGAAGTGGCACAGGAAAAAGCTCTATTATTAATGCAATTTTGCAACTATATAGCTATGAAGGAGCTATATATTTAAGCGGCAAAGACATAGCACAACCACAAAATAAGGCTTTTTTAAGAAAAAACTTACAGCTTGTTTTTCAAAATCCTAGTAGTTCTTTAAACCCAAGAGCTTTGGTTAAAGACCTTGTGTATGAAGGTCTTAACATACACAAAAAAGATTTAAGCAAACAAGAGAAATCTAGAATCATTTTAAGTTTATTTGATGAAATGGAGCTAGGTAGAAACTTACTTTTAAGGTACTCAACTGAGCTTTCAGGTGGGCAAAAACAAAGAGTGGCTATTATAAGAGCCTTGGCAATGAAGCCAAAAATATTAGTTTTAGATGAGCCAACAAGTGCCCTTGATAAAATATCAGAAATGAAAGTTATGCAAGTTTTAAGAAAAATGCAAAAAGAAGAAAAAATGGCTTTTGTTTTTATATCTCACAATATGGATATGGTAAAAAGTTTTTGTAATAAACTTTTAGTTATAGAAAATGGTCAGATAGTAGAAAAAGGCCTGCTAAAAGATATTATAGCAGACCCAAAACACGATGTTAGTAAAATGCTTTTATTTTAGTCTTCTACTTTCTCTGTTTCTTCTTTTTTCTGTTTGCAAAATTTTGCATAAGCAAAACAGCTAACAAAACCTACAGCTAAAGAGCTAACAAGTGAAATAACAATTAACACAATACTTATAAGAATATGGTTAATATTAAATAAAAAGTGTAGCATGCTTAAAGGACCGCCTGTGGCAAAGCTTGATTTTAATACATTAAGGTCAAGCCCCATAAAGCTTACTGCATAAAGCAAAGCTACTGCCAATGCACTTGCAAGGAAAGAAGTGATTAAAAAGTTCCATGGTTTTTGTAATATAACTAAAACATATGCAAAGTGATAAAACAATAATGTAGCAACACTTGCTATTGTCATTGTTCTTTTTGCTTCATAAGAAAGTTCTTTTTTTGCTAAAACAACTTTGCTTAAAAGGCTAAAGAAAATAGTTAAATTAACCAATATAATTGATGTTTGCAAGTATATAGCATCAATGCCTGTTTGGAAGGCAATGGTTTTTATTATTAAGTTTAGCGTACCTAAAAAGCCAAAAATATAAGCAAAAACAGCAAAGATGTTAGATAAAAACTCATTAGGGTTTTTATATATATAATCACCTATTTTGTAAGAAACAAACTGATTAAGGTAAGAAAGTGCAAAAAATGAAAATGTAATTAAAAGTACATAAATTAAGTACTGCAACTTTAAGTTTGAGTTGTTTTCTTCTTCTGATTTTGCTTTTTTGTTATAAAAGTCTATTAAAAAGCTAAGAGCAAAAAAACCTATCATAAAAAGATAAATACCAACTTGTAATATAGAGCTTAAAACACCATAAACAACACCAAGTACAATACCTTTTGTTGTGCCGTATTTTTCTACAAATATAAAAATAGATACAACAATAAGGGCAAATTGTAAAAACACAGCTTCATAAACAGCTAACAAAGAGCCTATAATAGTAGATATGTAAACATTGTCAGTTTGGTAGCTAAGTACTGTAACGCTTAAAAAAGCAAAAAATACACCAACTAATAAAAAGTGCAAAATTGCAGATTTACTATTGTTTTCAAGATTAAAATTAAACATTTAATTATTCCTATTTAAAAAATTAAGCAATCAAGTAACTATTTTAAGTCACTTGATTGCTTTTTAAAAACAAAATATATTTGCTTTGGTAATTTGCTTTATTTAAGCAAGGTTGTTAAGGTTTTCTATTACAAGGTTTCTTATTTCTTTAGTGCTTGTAAGCTTTAAGGCTTTTTCTGCAAGCTCTTGGCACTTTTTGAAAGAAACATTTCTAACAGATTGTTTAACTAAAGAAACTCTAGGTAAAGAAACACTTAGTTCGTCAACACCTAAGCCAATTAATATAATAGCTGCAACAGGGTCAGATGCCATTTCACCGCAAACGCCTGTCCACTTACCATGCTTGTGAGATGAATCTATAACGTGCTTTAAAGCTCTTAGCATAGAAGGGTGAAGTGAGTCTATTTGCCTAATTAGTTTAATGTTTGTTCTATCCATTGCTAAAAGATATTGGGTTAAATCATTAGAGCCAATTGAGAAAAAGTCTAAATGCTTTGCAAGTTCATCAGCCATAAATACAGCAGAAGGAACTTCTATCATTGTGCCTATTTTATATTCTGCTTTAATATCTTTGTTTAGTTCTTCTAAAAATGCTTTTGTTTCTAAAAACTCATCAATATCAGAAATCATAGGGAACATAATATGTAAAGGGTGGTCTTTAGCTGTTTTTAAAAGAGCGGTAAATTGCCTTTTAGCAACGTCTTTGCGTTCATTTGTAAACCTAACACCACGTACACCTAAATAAGGGTTTAGCTCGTGGTCCATATCAAAGTATTCAATAGGTTTATCGCCACCTATATCAAGTGTTCTTACAACTAAAGTATTGCCATTAAGGTTTATTGCAATATCTTTATACATTTTAGTTTGTTGTTCTAGGCTTGGTTCAGAGCTTTCAGACATAAAAACAAATTCTGTGCGTAAAAGACCAACGCCTTCAGCGCCGCTTTCTAAAACGTTTTTAGATTGGCTAACGCTTGCAATGTTTGCACAAACCTCAATTCTTTTGCCGTCTGTTGTAACTGCAGGTAGGTCTTTGTTTTTTTCAGCTTCTTTTTTAACAACAACTTCTTCTTTTATTAAAATAGCTGTTTTTTCTTCAGTTTCTTTTGTTGGATATACATAAACTTCACCTGTTGTGCCGTTCATGATAATATTTTCAGATTTTTCTAAATGAGTGTTTTCTAAAATAAAAGCAGAGCACCCAACAATATAAGGTATACCAAGCGATTTTGCTAAAATAGCACTGTGAGATGTACTACCACCTTCAGTTGTAATAATACCAATAACATTTTTAGTGTCTATTGTAGCAATTAAAGAAGGCTCTACATCTTTTGCTAAAAGAACTATTTTTTCATCTTCTTTAAATACAAGGTCAGTATTTATATTGTTTATGTTTTTAATAAGGCGAGAACCTACATCTCTAAGGTCGGCTGCTCTTAATGCAAGCAACTGATTGCCTGTTTTTTCTTGGGCTTTTGCTTCTTTTTCTACAACTTTGTATATGCTATATTCTGCACTATATCCTTGTTGTATCATCTTGTTTATGTCGTTTTCTAGCTCGGGGTCTTCTAAAAGCTCTATGTGGGCTTTAAAAATAATACTTTCTTTGCTTTTGCCTTTTGCATTTAGGTTTTTAGCAATATCATTTAGCTGGGTAAAGGCTTTTTCTTTAGTGTCTTTAAAGGTTTTTTCCTCTTCTTGAATGCTTTTGCCTTTTTCAGCTAGTTTATTATAGTCAACAGATTTTAAAATGTATTTTTTACCTAAACCAAAGCCAGGTGCAACACCAATTCCTGCTAAAAAGCCATCTTCACCTTCTGGTTGCATCACTTTTTTTGTTTTAGTGTTGTTGCTTGATGCGTTTGTTTCTTCTTTGATTTTAGTTGTTGGGGCTTTTTCGCTTGCTCTATCTTCGCCAAATGCACTGTCAAAAAGCTCTTGTAGTTCTTTTTTTGCTTGCTCTATATTGCCTTTGCCTTCAAAAGTAAATTTTATTTCATCAAAGCTTGTACCTGCAAGTTTAAGAAAAGAAACCATAGAAAGTGCGTTAAGGTCTAATATTCCTTTAGTTTCATTGCTAACTTTACCAGCACAGCCGTTTGTTTTTAAAATAGCGATTATTTTTTGAATAGGTCTTGCATGCAAACCTGTTTTATTCTGAACTACATATTTGGTCATGATTAGTCTCTTTTTTTGTACAGTTTTTTTACTCTAAAACATAATAATTCTAGCATTAAAAGGATTGCAAAACAATTTATTGCAATATTAAGTTCAAAATTGTAAATGTATAAAAATTTTACTTTTAAGTTTACTTTGTTTATTATCTTTCTTAAAACCAACTAAATAAAATCTTTTGTGAAAATTATGACAATTTATTATGTATTTTTAGCATCTTTAGTGCAGGCAGCAACAGAATTTTTGCCTATTAGTTCATCAGGGCATTTGTTTTTTATAGGGGAGCTTTTTCAAGAAGGAGTTGATAATTTATTTTTTGATGTTTCCTTGCACCTTGGCACGGTTTTAGCAGTAATCTGTTATTTTTATAAAGATGTTTTGCTTTTAATAAAAGGCGGGTTTAATTTAATTGGGTTTAAAAAAACAGAAGAAAGTAAATTTGCACTAAATGTAATTATAAGCTCTGTTCCTATTGCAATAGTTGGGTTTATTTTAGTTAAAACAGGAATTATATATGCAATAAGAAGTAACGGCTTTGTGCTTTTTAACCTTGCATTTTTTGCTATTTTGCTATTTATTGGCGATAGATATGGTGGCAAAAACAAAGAAAATAACCTAAAAGTTGAAGATTTAACCAAAAAGCAAGCTTTGTTTACAGGGCTAGCACAAACAATAGCACTTTGCCCTGGGGTTAGTAGGTCAGGCATTACTATGACAGCACTAAGATTTATGAAGTTTGACAGAGCAAGTAGTGCAAGATATGGTATGTTAATATCTATTCCTGGTGTTTTGGGGGCAACATTATTGCTTGCTTTAGATATTAAAGAAACAAGTCATTTATTTGATTTTACAAACTTTGCTTTAGGTATTGTCTTGTCTTTTATATTTGGCTTGGTTGTTATATCTTTTTTAATGAACTATGTAAGAAACAACAGCTTTACAATTTTTGTGGTTTATCGCTTAGCTCTTTTTGCTTTATTGCTTTTGTTTATTTAATTTTTTTTTACCATTGTTGCAGTAGTAATTTAAACCCAATAGTTAGAATTTCTTTTTCAATGCTGTATGGGTCGTATGTGTATGAAAACTTTGTAGAAACATCATAAGCTCCGCTAGAGTATTTGGTGTCAAACCCTATATCGGTATGGTAATAAATACTTTTATCAAGAGCTTTACTAAAGTTTGTATCTAAATCTTGGTTGATTTTAGTAAATGCTTTAAAACTAAATTTTCTGGTTTCAACAATTGTTTTACTTAGCTCAAGGTAAGATGTAGAATACAAACTACTTAAAAAATAAGAAGAGTTAACAGTGCTTGCTTGGTTTCGGTAAGCACTTGTATTGTTGTAAACTTTTATTTGATAATAATTAACAGGAACAACATAAATAAAACCAAGTTTTAGGTTTTGGTAGCTTGATATATTTTCACCTATATAAGTGTTTGTAAATAACCTATAGCTATCATTGGTAAATAAAAGCTTTTTATTATAATAGTTTACATCTATATCTAAAGAAGTATTATTGTATTTATCATAATATGTGCTTGAGTAATCATTACTTACGCTAATATCAAGCTTTTCATCTACTGCAACTTTATCAGAAAGTATATGCAAAACAGCATATTTTTTATTACTTCCTTTGCTATAGCTAAGGCGGGTGTTTGTGCCTTTTGTAGTTATGCTTTGTAGGGTTTGTTTTACTCTTTTAATATTAATTGGTTTGTTTACTAAGTTTGCAAACTCACGGTTTACGCTTACAGGGTTTATTATGTTTTTATTATAAACAACTTTTTCTAAAAGCTTTTCATAAACTATTATTTTTAGTTTTCCTGTTTCAAAGCTTTCTTCAGCGATTTCTAAACTTGCAAGAAAATAACTTTTTTGGCGATATTGTAATAAGATATCTTTAGCAACAACGCTGTATATATAGTCAACATTAAGGCATTGCCCTAGGTATTTTTGGGTAGTTTTTTGCATTTTTCGGGCAGAAAATAAAGTATTGCCCTCAATTATTATATCATTAAACAAAAAGCAGGTACTTCCGTAGGTTTGCTTGGTTTTTTCTTGGTTAAGAGCTGTTGTTTTATCTTCTTGAATTATTTGTTGCAAAATAGTTAAGCTAACTTTTTTGCGTTGCTCTTGTTCTTCTTGCAAAACTTTTTGTTTTAATTCTTCTAGAGTTAGGTTTTCAGTAGGCTTTTGTAGTGTTTCTTGTTCTTTATTGTAACTATAAATACTTGAAGAAAAAGAAGGTAAAGATAGGGAAAAAAGTAAGAAGGTGTTTAAAAAAATAGCGACCTTTATTGACTTTAACAAACCTATAACCTTATTTCTATCAACTAAATGTTTTTTAAAAGTAAACAATTTTAATTGATTTTGATGCAGATATATAGATTATATTGCAAATTAGCAATTTTATAAATGTTGTAGTGCAATTGTGGGGTTTGTTATGCACAATAAATAGCATGATTAAAATAACAATAGAAGAAAAACCTAAAATGAAAAATCAGTATTAATTACAGGCGGTGCATCAGGTATTGGTTTGGCAACTGCAAAGCTATTTTTGGTAAAAGATTATTTTGTAGGTATTTTAATTTAAATATTGATGCAGAAGAGAGCTAATTAAAGAGTATTGCTGATAAAGTAGCAGTTTTTAAACCAGTTATTTAGTACATAAACATATTCTACTTTTAAGCCTATGTTTTTTACTAGTTTTTGATATTGTTTTCTTTTAAAATCGCAAGTTTGTGATTTTTTATTTACTTATCTAGCTACGCTTTGGAATTTAACTTCTGTAGTGAATAGGGTTTCTCTAATAGTTAAATACAGGTACAATAAGATATTATATTTTTTAAGAAAGTTTTCCTAAATTTTATTTGCTAGTTGGGTTTTACCACCCGCCCATTTTAAAAATAGCTTAATGTTTTTCATAACTAAGATACTAAACAAACCTAAATATTAAAAAGACTATCAACAAAACAATAAAGTTAATAGGAAAAACTGGAGCGGGTGAAGAGATTCGAACTCTCGACATCAACCTTGGCAAGGTTGCGCTCTACCCCTGAGCTACACCCGCATGAAGTATTTAACCACCATACAATGAAATATTATAGAGTTGTTTTTTTATAAATGCAAGAACTTTTAAATAATAAAATAAAAAAGTTAATCTTACATTACTTAAAAATCCTTAAAGCACAAGGTTAATATTGCTTTTAAGGGCAATATTGACAGCAAATGTATGTAAAATAGATAAGCCTCTTTAGCTTTGTGTAAAATCAATAGTTTAAGTGTTAAAAACTATTAACTCACTATATAAATTTAAAAAAGTACAAGGAAGGTAAATTCTTTTTACAAATAAAAATCCACTAACTTTATTAAAAGAAAAATATAAAAAACTTACCAAAACACTTACTAATAAAGTCTTGGTAAGTTTATAAAAATTATAAAAAGTTTGCTGATTGGAATTATAATGTGTATTTATTTTGTTTTATAAACTCACACTGTTTTGCAAAGCTTTGGTTTTTACCTTCAGCTAAAAGCTTGTTAAGTAAAGCTTCAACCTTGTTTATAATCTCTATATGGTTTTTATAAAGCTCTTTTTTGCAAGTATTACAGTCTTTTTCTTTAAATAATTTACTAATGTTAAAGCTATACTCAATAGCAAATAAAGTGCTTATAATATGCTCTAAGCTATAGTTTGGTAAAAACTTAAATATAAAAGCAATGCCGTAATGGTTTGCAATTTTGTTTGCTAGCATCATAGATACAATACTATCTTTTAAAGGAAAATCATTTTCAATTATATCTTTGTATTTTTTTCTAATAAGGGTAGGGAAGTAATCATAAGCATAATGCAAATAGCTTTCATCTTCTAAAATAGCGGTATTTTCACTAATCATCTTTTTTAAAATCAGTTTACTGCAAAGCAATAATAAAGAAAGCTCTGATTTTGTGTAAGGCTTACCATCTTGAGTATAAATTGCATCTTCTTTACTAAAAGATAGCTCTTTAGCAAGTATGTGGAAAAAAACATCATAGGCTTTTTCATCATGCTTTATTTCTTGCTCAATAGAAACTATTAAAGCTTGCTGATAATTGCTGTACAAAATTCTACTTGCAACTTCATCTTTTAAGCTTTCAAGCATTTTGTTTCTTTGGTCAAAGTCTAAAAGACCTTTTTGGCGTGCAACGTCTAAAACTATTTTTATATTTACTTCTTTATCAGATGCAAAAACACCGCATGAGTTATCAATAATATCACCACAACCCAACACATTTTGGTTGTTCATTTCGTGCCTTGCTTTTGTTGTAGCACCAAGGTTGGCACCTTCACCTACAACTTTAGCTCTAATCTCATTGCCTCTTACCCTTACATCTTTGTTGGCTTTATCTGTATTTGCTTCATTGTCTTCAGATGATGATAAAATATAAGTACCAATACCACCAAACCATAAAAGGTCAACATTTGCTTTTAAAATACTTTTAATTAAAGTATTAGCACAAACTTTACTTTCTTTAAGGTCTAAAATTTCTTGAATTTCAGCAGATAGAGTTATTTCATTACAAGAGCGAGAAAACACACCGCCACCTTGAGAGATTAAAGATTTATCATAGCTATCCCAATCTAGAGCATTTTCATAAAGCCTTAATCTTTCGCTGTAGCTTTTTTCTAAATTTTCTGGGTTAGGGTCTATAAAAATATGCTTGTGGTTAAAAGCAGCAATTAGTTTAATGGTTTTATGCTCAAGCATGCCATTACCAAAAACATCTCCACTCATATCGCCAACGCCAACGGTTTTGATTTCATCTTTTGCAACATCAATTCCTGCAATAGATAGGTGGTGGTTTGCAACTTGCCAAGCGCCTTTTGCTGTTATGCCCATTTCTTTATGGTCATAGCCATGTTTACCGCCTGATGCGAAAGCATCTTTCAGCCAAAAGTTGTAGCTATTTGCAACTTCATTTGCAATATTAGAAAACCTTGCAGTCCCTTTGTCAGCTGCTACAACTAGGTAAGGGTCGTTATCATCAAATATTTTTGTATTTTTAGGGCTTATTGTTTTGCCATCTACAATATTATCAGTAACATCAAGCAAGCCTTTTATAAAGGTTTTGTAATTTTCTATTACTCTTTGGTTTTTTTCTTCTGCTTCATATTTACTTAGGTCTTCTTTAATATAAAAACAACCTTTTGCACCATCTGGTACAATTATTGCATTTTTAAGATATTGAGATGCAACAAGTTGCAAAACTTCAAATCTATAACGGTCTTTTAAGCTAGACCATCTAATACCACCCCTTGCAACTTTACTTGTGCGTAGGTGAGAGCCTTCAACATTTTCAGAAAATACAAAAATCTCATACTTTGATTTAATATATTGTGAAGAATCTGTAATATTTGGTACATCAATTTTAAAAGATATTCTATCTTCTAAATCTTGAAAATAGCTTGTTCTTAAAGTGCAGTTAATAAAGTTTAAAACTCTTTTAAAGTATTCCTTTTCTTCTGCTTCTAGGCTTTTTAGCTTTTCTTCCGCTTCTTTTAGTTTAACTGTTTGGTTACTTTCAGGTGAAAATTTTTCAACAAAAGCATCTAAAAGACAGCTATGGTCTTGCATAATTTTTAAAGTTGTTTTTTTAACAATGCTGTTGTTTGTCTGAAAAAGGTAAGAAGCAATTGCTTGCTTAAGAAGGTTATGTTGGTTCATTGTTTTTCATTAACTCTTTCTTTTTTTAAGTTAAAAACTTTAAGTTTATTTTAAAAATAGTTTTAATGGTTTAAGTTAAATCTACTACTTATAAAAGTATAAACAAAAGAAAAAAGTTTTTGTATATAAAAAAATACATAAAAATCTTTATTTAATTAAAGAATCTTGTTTTACAAATTTTATACCCCAAAGCAAAGTTGCAGTATTGTTTTTAAACTCTAAAGGAATATTAATAAAGTTAGTTTTTAAGACCCTATTATAATCACCATAAAATTCTGTTGTGCCAATTTCAAATTTGCTACTTGATTTTAAAACCAGTGTGCTTTCATCGGGTGTTTGTAGTAAAACTTCATTGTTTTTGTGGTCTAGTATGTTCACACTAGGATGTAGGTTAATTTTTATACCAAAAGCAGATATTTTTTTAGCATCTTTTGTGCTTATAAGCTCTTCAAAAAGTATGCTTTCAGAGGTTTCTGTGGTTATTTCTCGGTTGTAAGTTATGCCGTGCTTTTTGCAAAGCCCAGTATAATTGCAGTTAATTGAAGGCTTATTGTTATTATTGTAAACCTTGGTTTTAATCTCGTGAGGGTTTGCAAGACTTAAATGTATTTCTTTGCCTTTTTTGTCATAAAAATAAACACCTGAATGAATATCTCTTAAATAGGCACTTTGGTCAAACTGTTGCCTTTTTTTGTCAACTAAATAGCCTCTGTTAACAATTAGGCGATATTTATTTACTGAAATCTCACTTGAAAGCAAAGAATTGAATTTGTTTTTCTGTATTTTACTTTGCGAGCCAGTGTCGGTTATTATAAAAACACTATCGGTTAAAATTGTTGCATAACCGCCATATCTAATATTAGAAACTTCATGTAACCCACTTGTGGCACTTTTTAAAAGAGAAATATCAATTTTTCTTTTATCAACTTCATAAGAGCCGTTAAATAAGGGTAGGTTGCCATCAGGGTGCCTTACAGACTTAATTGTAAGGGCTATTTTATCAATAGCCGAACGAAGCTCTTTAGGAAATTGCAAAGAAGAAACAGTGTAAACTTCTTCTAGCATTATTAGGCTATATAGTGCATCAAGCGAACGAACAATATTGCGATTAGGAAAAAAACCATCGGGCAAAAGGTCTTGGTCTATGTACTTTTTAATTAGCTCTATGGTTTTATCAAATAAGGGTTTATTTTCAGTAAAGCGGTTGATTATAGCAAGGTTAACTAAAAAAATAAACTTTCTGTGATTTTTTACTTTATAGCTACATGCATATAAGTGGTTAACCTGTTTAGCAATAGAGTTAAATAAAGCTTTATGAAAAGATATGCTATCAAGATTTGCAATAAAATCATAATTATAAGCAATGTTAAAAAGCCTTTTTGAGCTTACATAAGGGTCCCATGCTATGTTGTCTATTTTGTTGCCGTGTTTTGCAATCCAGCTTTCTATTAAAAATATAGCTCTTTCTTGGGCTGGTATTGTGTTTACTGCACGAAGGTCTGAAAGCCATCTAAAGTCGTGTATATCTTTTTGGTGTTTGCTGTTAATATCAGCTCCCGCAAAGCTTTTAAATCTAATAAAATTATCTTTGGTAAAAACCTCACCATGTAAAACAAGCTGACCTTTTTCTATATTGCCATAGTTAGGCAGGTTTGATATTGGAAGAAGTTTTTTAACCTTTCTGTTAAGCCCTGCAATAATAAAATTATAAACTCTAGTTTTGTAAAATGAAGGAAAGGTAAAACGCAAAATAATAATTAAAAGGTTTGTAAAAAAACCATTTAATGAAATCTTAAAGCTTTTTCTGTTGTTCATGTTTTTATGCCTTTACAAAACATTTTACTTTACAAAATTGTGATATAAAAATATTAAAAAAACAGTTAACAAGGTAAGTTTTACAATCTTATTAAGTTTGTTTTGTTGGCTGTTTTGCAATAAAGCATTGCTTATATTTGTTATATTGTCATTTAGTTTGTCTATTTTAGTTATAATTTCTTTACCTGCAATATAGCTTGCTTGTAGTTTTTTGTCTGTTTTGCTTTGGGCTTCAAATGCATTTGCAACATGTTCTCTTGCAATAATCCATAAGTTACCTTTAGGGTAAAGAGTTTTTACAAAAGCTTCTACAAGTATCATATTTTTTTGTAGTAATATTAATTGTGTCTGTACTTTCATTTCAAACATTTTTGTAATGTCAAAAAGCTGTGTAAGAAGTAAGCTTATTGATATATCTTCTTGTTTTTGTTCAAAAAGCCTGCTTGCAATAGCTCTGCATGCTAGGGCAAATTCATCAACATTGTGTTCTTTGCTAACATATCCTGCTTCAATATGGGCTTTTGCAGCATCTTTGTAGTTTTTGTTTAGCAAGCCGTTAAAAATTCTCCCTAAGTAGTATTTTGACCTTTCATCAAGTCTGCCTACAATACCAAAGTCTATTAAACATATGTTGCTATTTTTATCAATTAAAATATTACCCTCATGCATATCGCCATGAAAAATACCATTTTCAAGCATTTGCAGAATAAATATTTTTACAAAGTTGTTTGCTATTTGTCTTTTGTTAAAACTTTCAGGTAGTTCATTAACCTTATATCCTTCTATAAAGTTTGTTGTTAAAACATTGCAAGATGAAAAATCCCAAACAATATTAGGTAAAACAAGATTAGGTGTGTTTTTATAAAGTTCGTTAAATTCTTCTATGCAGGCAGCTTCAAATCTAAGGTCGCTTTCAAATATAAAGTGCTTTTCAACAAATTTTACAACCTCTTGCAAACGGCTTTTGGTTATATTTTTTTTACTTAACACAAGGTTTAAAATAAACTTTAGTAAAGGTAAATCTTTTTTTATAGTTTTGTGTAAATCTTTGTTTAAAACCTTTATAGCAAGGGTTTTATTGTCAATTGTTGTAGCTTTATAAACACAAGCAACAGATGCAGATGCAATAGGGGTTTTGCTTATATCTTTAAAGTGGTTTTCAAAAACTATATTAAATTCTTCTTCTAAATAGTTTTTAATATTAATTTTTTGCTCTTTTGTAACTTTGTCTTGCAGTTGTTTTAGCTCACTTGCAAGAGACTTGCCTAAAATATCACTTCGTGAGCTTAAAAACTGACCAAGTTTAATATAAACAGGACCTAAATCTTCAAAAATTTTAACAACTTTTTTAGCCTGTGCTTTGCTAAGTTCTTTTTGAAAAGAAGAAACAAAAGGTATTTTTAAATAAGAAAAAACAAAATAAGCTCTGTGTTTAAAAATAAGCAAAATTATTTTTAAAAGCCTAAAAACAATTTTCATCTATATCTTCCTTGCTTTGTGTATGCATGCAATTCCAAAAGATAAATTATTGTAGCTAACATCTACAAATCCTTGGTTTTCTATCATTTTTACAAAGTCATCTTGCTTAGGAAAACGGCGAATACTTTCAACTAAATATTCATAGGCTTCTCTGTTTTTAGTTATTTTCTCTCCAATTTCAGGAATTACCTTGTAAGACCATAGGTCATAAGGTTTTGCAAGCAACGGGTTAATGTGTGAAAACTCAAGACAATAAAAATAACCATTTGGCTTTAAAACCCTAAAAGCTTCTTTTATTGCATTTTCCATATTTGTTACATTGCGAATACAAAAAGATGTTACATAGGCATCAAAAGTATTATCTTCAAAAGGTAGCTCTTCGGCACTTGCAACTTTAAAATCTATATTATCTACTAAACCCTTATCTAAGGCGTTATTTTTGCCTTCATTTAGCATACTTTCATTAATATCAATAGCAAAAGCATGCTTACCACCTTTTTTTAGGTAGTTTATGGAAATATCGCAAGTTCCTGCACCTACATCTATCAGGTTTCCTAAAGACCTTTTGGTAATTTGGTCTATTAGTTGTTTTTTCCATTTACGGTGTATGCCCACGCTCATTAGGTCGTTCATAATATCGTATTTAGAGGCTACACTATCAAAAACATCTTTAACTTTTTCTTGTTTAAATTGTTTTTCAAAAATTTTTGGATTTAATCTAAATTTTTTCATTAACTTTTATTTTTCATGTTTTTAAGTTTTCTATCAAGCAATTATATATTAATATAGGCGTTTTAATAAACAACATTATTTAAAACAAAAAAATGCCAGAATTACCAGAAGTAGAAACCATGAAAAAAGGCTTAACAAAAGCCATGGTTGGCTTTAAGATAAAAAAAGTAGATTTTAATGCTAAAAAGCTAAGATATGAGCTTGAGGCAGAAAAAGCAAAAAAATTAAGTGGTTTAAAAGTTAAGAGCATTACAAGAAGGGCAAAATACTTAATTTTAGAGCTAGAAAGTAATGCCTATATTGTTATGCATGCAGGTATGTCAGGTAGTTTTAAAGTTTTGCAAAACAAAGAACTAAAAAAACATGACCACATAGTTTTTGAGATGGAAAACGGTTTTTTTGTAATTTATAACGACCCAAGAAGGTTTGGTTTTTGTCTTATTTACAATAAGGAGGAGTTTGAAAACTTAGGTTATTTAAATAAGCTAGGTTTAGAGCCATTTTCTGAAAAGCTTGATGTTTTATATTTAAAAGAAAAGTTTAAGAATAAAAAAATAGTGATAAAGCAAGCACTTTTAAACCAAGAAATTGTAGTGGGAATAGGCAATATTTATGCTAGTGAGATTTTATTCAAAGCTTCTATATCTCCTTTAACACAAGCTTGCAATATTGGTGAAAAGCAGCTAGAAAGTATTATTTTTTACACTAAAGAAATACTTAAAAAAGCAATAGAGTTAGGTGGCTCTACAATTAAAGACCACAAAAACACAGATGGCAAGATGGGGTATTTTCAAAATCATTTAAATGTTTATGGAAAAGAAAAATGCCCAAATTGCAATTGTGATAGTGGTATTTTAAGAATTGTGCAAAATCAAAGAGCAACTTATTATTGTAAAATAAAGCAAAGATAATTATATTTTGTTGATATTTTTTTTGTAAAGTAATAAAATACTTTGTTATACTTGCAACAAAGCCTTTTTATTGAGGGTTTTTTGCTTTAAAAAATGTTATTAAATTTTAAATTGTACGATTAAAAGGTATATATAAATACATGGCTAATATAAAATCTGCTAAAAAAAGAGCTTTACAAACTAAAGTAAGAACTGAAAGAAACAAAGTATTAAAAGAAAGAGTAAGAACTTTTACACGTTCTTTTGAAGATGCTTTAGCGAAACAAGACAAAGATTCAAGCGTTCTTGCTTTTAATAAAGTGCAAGGTTCTTTAGCAAAAGCTAGCAAAAAAGGTATTTTCCATAAAAATACAATAGCAAGAAAAATCTCAAGACTTAGCAAAAAACTTGCAAAATTAGCTTAGTTTTTTCAATAAATTTATGTCTGATGGTTTAGATTGGAATTTAGTAAAAAAAGGGCTACAAAAAAGTATTGATGCAGAAGAGTACGATGCTTGGATTGCACCAATATCTTATAAAGAAAATAACAAAATATCTGTTACACTTTCTGCCCCTAGCCCTTTTTTAAAAGACTATGTTTTAAGACATTATAAAGATGTTATTTTAAAGACTATTCAGGCACAGCTTAAAACAGCTTTAAGTATATCAGTAGTTGTTTCTTCTGCTCCTTTAGAAGATGCAAACACAGGTAGTGGTGATTCGCACAATTCTTCACAAAGTTTTGAAATAAATCAAAATATAGAGCAGGATGATATTTACACAAAAACAAGTTTACCCCTTGTAAGTGAGTATACATTTGATAGTTTTGTAGTTGGTAAGCCAAATGAGCTTGCTTTTGCTGCTGCACAAAGAATTGCAGACCTTAGTTACAGTGCTAAAGATAAACCAAACCCATTGTTTTTTTATGGTGGGGTGGGGCTTGGTAAAACCCACTTAATGAATAGCATAGTAAGGGAAGTGAAAAGGCAAGACCCTAGCAAAAAAATTCTTTATTTATCATCTGAAATTTTTGTTAATTTGTATATAGATTCTTTAAAAAACAAAACAACAACAGATTTTAAGAATCTTTTCCGCTCTGCTGATTTTTTAATGATTGATGATTTTCAATTTATTTTAGGTAAAGAACAAACACAGGAAGAATTCTTTCACACTTTTAATTCTTTAAAATCAGCTAATAAACAAATAATAATCTCTGCCGACCGCGACCCATCAGAACTTGAAGGAATGAATGACCGCATGTCTTCTCGCTTAAGAAACGGTCTTGTGGTAAATATACTAAAAAGCACTTATGAATTAAGGTATGGAATTGTTGAATCTAAGGCAAAGCTTTACAATAAAGTAATTGATAAAGAAATTGTAGATTATTTAGCACATACTATAACATCAAACACTAGAGACCTTGATGGTGCATTAAAACGCCTAATTACAACAGCTGACCTCTTAAATACAGAGATAACTCTAGAAATGGCACATGAAAGCCTTAGAGATATTTTAAAAAGACAGCATACAGCTGTATCACCAGACCTTATACAAAAAAAGGTTGCAGAGTATTACAATGTAAAAATATCAGATTTAAGTTCATCTAAACGCTCTCGCATATACTTAAAGCCAAGACAAGTTGCGATATATATAACACATTGTTTAACAGGGCTTTCATATCATGAAATTGGTAGGCTTTTTGGAGGAAGAGACCATAGCACTATTATGCACTCTGTAAAAAAGGTAAAGCTTGATATAATAAAAGACAAAGCAATAGATACTGAAATCAATCTAATCATTAAAATTATCAATAGTATATATTAAAGTTATGTTGTAAAATACTATCTGTCTATGCTTATTTAGCTATATAAAAAAGTAATAACTTAAGGTAATAACATGAAATTTTCAATTAAGAAATCTTTAATCTCAAAAGTTCTTAATCATTGCCAAGGTGTTGTTGGCAAAAGGCACTTAAGTCCTATTCTTTCAGCTGTAAGAATAGAAGCAAAAGAAGGTAAAATTACTTGTAATGCAACAGATTTAGACCTAGATATAGTAGAAAGCATTGAAACAGAAGTAGAAAAAGAAGGCATTATTGCAATTAATGCTTCTGTATTGCATGAAATCATTAAAACATTTAAAGATGAAGATATAGTAAGCTTTGATGCAAGCGACCCAGAGTTTGTAATACTAAAATCAGGAAGGTCTCGCTTTAAACTTGCATTGCTTTCTTATGAAGATTTCCCAATTATTAAACATGATGATATAAAAGAAGATAGCTTTCAAGTGCCTGTTAGTGTTTTAACAAATCTTTTTGATAAAACTAAATCAGCAATGTCAACAGATGAAAGCCGTTATTATATTAATGGTATATTTTTACACATTGATAGCGAAGAAGGTGAAGAAGTTGTAAAATGTGTTGCAACTGATGGGCATAGAATGTCAAGCTCTTATTGTGAAAAACCAGAAGGAATGGGAAGAATAAGGTCTGTTATTATTCCTAGAAAAACAGTAAATGAGTTTAGCAAAGTTTTAGATAAACATGAAGGTGATGTTGTAATAGGCATTGGCGATACTAAAATTAGCTTTAGTTTTGATAACACTATATTTACATCAAAACTTGTTGAGGGCAATTTTCCTGATTATAAAAAAGTAATTCCTGAAAATAATCCTGTTGTTGTAAATATCAATAAAGCTGACTTTAGCAATGCAGTTGAAGCTGTTTCTAAATTATTTACCAACAGTGTAGCAGGTAGGAATGCAGGCCTGATAAAACTAAGCTTAACAGATGACCATTTAACAATTAGCTCGCAAACTGAAGGCGACAATAATGCTGAAATTAAATTGCAAGTTGAAGGTGAGCTAGAAGATATGGAAATTGGTTTTAACTACAAATACTTGCTTGATGTTTTAAGCAGTATTGATGGTGAAACTTTATCGGTTTTATTAAAAGACAATGCAACACCTGCAATTGTTAAGCAAAAAGATGATAATTCATCATTGCATATTATTATGCCAATGAGAATTTGGTAATTTAATTTTTTAAAAAGACCTGTGTTGTAAAGCAATAAAGCTACGCAGGTTTTTTCTTTTGTAACACAAGTTTAAATAATAAAATATGGCAATGGCAGATTTACAGTCTGATTATGTAAAAAAACTAGTGCTTTATAATTTTCGTAATTATCGCTTGTTTGAGGCAGAATTTTCAAGCTCTCTTGTTGCAATAGTTGGTGAAAATGGCATAGGCAAAACAAATCTTTTAGAAGCAGTATCATTTTTAAGCCCAGGTAAGGGCTTAAGAGGGGCTGTTTTAGATGATATTTGCTACCGTGAAACAAACTCAAGTGGGCAGTTTAATAAAACATCATCATGGCAAATAAGTTCTTATATTAATTCATTTAACAAGGGTGATTTTGCTATTAAAATTGCAGGCGGGTATGAAAATAATAAGTTTAAAAAAACCATAAGCTTAGAAGATAAAACTATACCTCAAACAAATTTGCTTAGCTATTTTAATCTTAATTGGGTTACCCCACAAATGAGCAATATTTTTATATCAGGCTCTTCATCTCGTCGTAAATTTTTTGATAGATTGATTTTTAACTTAGATGAAAATCATTTAAAAAGACTTTCTCATTATGAAAAACTCTTAAAAGAAAGAAATAATCTTTTAAAAAAAGGCATTAAAGACAATGTTTGGTACAAAGCAATAGAGGCACAGCTTGCAAGCATTGCTGTTGCTTTGGTGGCTTCTCGTATTGAATATATAGAAAAACTAAATAAAAGCTTAAGCAACAACCTTGCAATTTACCCTAGTGTAAAAATAGAGCTACAAGACAAACTTGCATTAATGTTGCAAGAAAAATCAGCACTTGAGTGTGAAGAAACTTTAAAAAAGCTTTACGAATCTTCTCGCTATAAAGATTTTATACTGCAAACTACCTCTTTAAAGCCTCACCGAAGTGAAATAGTTATTTTAGATTTACAAAAATCTGTTGAGTGTTCTTTTAACTCAACAGGAGAACAAAAGTTTATTTTGCTTGCAATTGCTGTTGCTCATGCAAACCTTATAAAAAGTGAAAAAAACAAGGTTCCTATAATGCTACTAGATGAAGCATTAACACATTTAGATGAAAAAAACAGGCATGCAGTTATACAAGAGCTTATTGCTTTTAAAACTCAAATATTTATAACAACAACTGAAAGCTCTATTTTAGAACCATTTTTAAAAGATATTGATGTTGTTAAGCTTTAGCTATTTTTTTAAATTTTACTTTTTTATGCTATACTGTAAATGTGTGATTTTAAAAGCCCTCATGGCGGAATTGGTAGACGCGGTAGACTCAAAATCTACTTCTTTTTAAGAGTAAGAGTTCAAGTCTCTTTGAGGGTACCATTCTATTCATGGTACAAGTCAATTGGTATTTAATTATAACAATTAGCATTTAACCATGAGCTTTAAAAACAACATTTTAAAAAATCATATTCAAAATATAAAGCTATATTTAAAGGTTTTAGCCTTTGTTTTTCAAGAAAACCATCTGTTTAAGGGGGCTTTTTTATAAGATAAAAATCTTTATTTTTTCCTTAGAGTTTATTTGCATTTAAGGTTAGGTGTATTTAATGTATAATTAAAGTTAAATTTTTAAAAACATATTAAAACCCCCATTATCAAGAGGAAATCGTGGCAAAGCAATCAATACTTTCTTTGTTTCAAAATGAGCTTGAAGATAGCTTA
>CAYYLE010000007.1:53451-55996 GCA_964472375.1 uncultured Rickettsiales bacterium | reverse complement strand
CCAACAGTACCTAGATTACTCCCTATATTTGAGTTTGTCAATTGGTATTTGATTATTTTTCTATTGCTTTTTCTACCTCTCCTCTTGCAAAATCAACATCAGCAAGGGTTTTAGCCTCAATTAATATTCTTATTAAAGGCTCTGTTCCTGATTTTCTTAGAACTACTCTACCCTTGTTTTTTAGAATCTCATTGCCGAGTTTTTGGGGCTTTTCTAGGTCTATTTTTCTCTTCTCTTCTTCTGTAACTCTAATTCCTGTAAGGCTTTGAAAGTATTCTTGGTAATCTTTTTTAAACTCATTTATAGCTTTGTTTTGCAATAGAATCTCTTTTAATACAAAAAGAGAGCTCACAATCCCATCTCCACTTGGTGTAAAGTCTTTAACTATAATATGCCCTGATTGCTCACCACCAAAGTTTAAACCATCTGTATGCATCTTGTTACTTATGTTGCGGTCGCCTACATCTACTATTTCAACTTTTATATTTCTTTCGTTTAAGCTTTCTATAACTCCTAAATTAGTCATTTGTGTCAAAATAATAGTGTCTTTGTTTAATCTGTTGCTTTTATGTAACGATTCGCCAATTATACCGATTAATATATCGCCATTAATCTCATTACCTTCTTGGTCTACCATAATCACTCTATCTGCATCACCATCAAATGCTATACCAATTGCATTTTCATGCTCTTTTATATGTTTTCTTAAAAGGCTTAAATCGGTAGAGCCACAACCTTTGTTAATATTTAAACCATCAGGATTATTGCCTATTTTAACAATGTTATCTTTACCAAATAAATTGCTAAAAATAGCGTCTGCAACTTGGTAAGATGCCCCATTTGCCATATCTAAAATTACTTTAAAAGGAAAAGAAGCCCAATTTAGTGAGTTAAACTCTTTTAAAACATAATCTGCATAAGTTTTTCTTGCTTGCTCTTCAATATTTTTAATAAAACCAAATTCAGCTGTTTTATTTTCAAACTTATATTTTTCTAGAATCTTTTTTTCTATCGCTTCTTCATCTTCAATTGTTAGCTTGCTTCCATTGGTATCAAAAAACTTAATACCATTGTATTGAGAAGGGTTATGAGATGCTGAAATCACAACACCTAAATCATAATCACCTAATTTTGCAACCAAAGAAAGTGCAGGGCTAGGAATTGTTGAAGTTAAATCTACATTAAAACCATTTTGGGCAAAACATGCAGAAATAGCATGCTCTAAAAAATCACACGATTGTCTTGTATCTTTTGCTATGGCGATTCTTTTATGCTTAATTTTGTTATTTTCTTGCAAAAAGCCACATACACTTTCTACCAACTGCATGCAAAAATCAATTTTTATAGCACCTTGCCCTGCTACACCTCTTATTCCGTCTGTTCCAAAAAACTGCATATGTCTTCCCTTTTTTTACTCTCTTTTTACAATGTTTCTTAAAAAGATATTTTATAATTTTAGCCCAAGCTTTACGCACAACTTTTGATAACAATAAATAACTAAAATGTGTAAAAATGCATTAAAATTTAACTATAAACAATGTTTTTGGTTGTAAATATGAGCATATTAAATAAAAAAGAAGTTGTAGATTTTTTAGAATCTAAAATACGCTTTGCTGGTGAAGAAATTTTAAAAATATACCAAAGCACAAAACCACTACAAACAGAATACAAGCAAGATGGCTCGCCCGTTACAATTGCAGATCAAATAGCAAACCAAATCATTATAGAGGCTATAAGGCAACTAAATAGCGGTTTTGATATTGTATCTGAAGAAAGCAAAAACCTTAGCCCTGATAAAATAAGCAATATATTTTGGCTTGTTGACCCACTTGATGGCACCAAAGAGTTTATAAATAAAAATGGACAATTTACTCTTAATATTGCACTAATAGAAAATAATAAACCTAGTTTGGGAATAGTTTATAGCCCTTGCTTAAATAAGCTTTACAAAGCATATGAAAATAAAGCATTTTGCAACAATGAAAAAATTCACACAAAGCCCCCTAAAGATAAAAACAAGCTTGCTATTGCTATAAGCAAAAGCCATGGCAACAGAGATAAAATTAAAAGTTTTTTAAAAGAAAATAATATTAATGCAGAAAAAATAGTAGAGCTTGGTAGCTCGTTAAAAATTTGCCACATAGCAAGCGGAGAGCTTGACCTTTACCCAAGACTAGGGCAAACAATGGAATGGGATACTGCTGCTGCTCATGCTGTTTTAAATGCAAGTGGTGGCTTTTTGTACACAGAAGATAAAAAAGAACTAAAGTATGGAAAAAAAGACTATTTAAACCCGCCTTTTATAGCAGGAAATGTTGTGGTTTAAAAACCAGTTACTTGAAATGAAAGTTTTTCTGCAATTGCAAAAATATATAAGAATAAAATTACTTATGTTATTTGCAGTGTTTTATCTACATAGCTTTACAGAAACTACCATCAAGCTATAAAAAAGCCCAAAATAATTAACTTTTGGGCTTTTTTATTTAACTTTTAAGCATCATCACTTGGAAGAATTGTCTTTCTCTTCCTTGGTGGTTTGCTTGGC